>CAZOEL010000023.1:0-84278 GCA_964578835.1 uncultured Syntrophobacteraceae bacterium
ACCCCCTTCCGAACCGCTCGTGACTCTTTCGATGTCAAGCGGCTCTCCAGTGATCTTTATCCGTGTCAGAGGGCATTAAGGGACGCCCATGAAATTATGCGTTTCCCTCGTCAACCAAGGAAAGGTCGAGCTCTTTCACAATCTCCTCCCCCCTTCTCACGGCTCTGCTCACGGCGGACTGGGTCAAGTTGAGCGCGCTGCCGACCTCCGTTCCCACAAGTCCCAGTTCCTTGACTGCCCAGTAGGCCGCGACACTTTTGGCTCTCACACGCTCGGGCTCTTTGCCCGAAGACTTGATTCGAGCTTCGGGGATGTTGAAGATCCGAGAAACCCGAGTGAGAATCGCCGCTAAATCGTAGCCTTGATTCCTGAGACGGTATTTGCGCTCCATAGCCTCTCGGGCATCGGCTAGAGCGGATTCCACAAAACCGCCGTCTCCCAGTATCCTTTCATCGCTTTTCATGTGGTCCTTTATCCCGCGAAGCGCCTGCACACCGCTCCATCCTCCCGCACTTCGAACCAAGCCACCCCCGGTCAGCTCCGGCCTTTTCCCCATGGATAACCCACTTTGAACGAAATCTCGATACCTGATGCGAGCCTCCTGCTTTCTTTCAGCAAAAAGGACCCACACCGATTCCGTGTCCTGCCAGCCATCGTCAAGAGCACCCACCAGCCGGCCGTGCCCGCTATAAGGATACCGATCAAGTTCGCACAGTTTGGAAACGATTCCCGCTCGCAGAGGATTCAGGTGAATGTAGCGCACCAGTTCGAGCAGATAAGGATCTTGCTGGCACAAGATGGATTTGTAGCGGTTCTGGAAGACGTGCCCCGATCGGTGATGACGGCGGTTGAAGTGAACCGCATAGCTTGTCAGAAGGCGACGCATGACGGTCGAAACCGGCACGCAACCGGTTCGAACGAGCAAATGGAAATGGTTGGGAATGAGTGCCCAAGCAAAACAGCTCGTGGAGGTCTCAGAGAAAAGAGCAGCGAGACGTTCGACAAAATGGTCCCGGTCGGTGTCATCGAAGAAGATCTGCCCCCGCTCGATTCCACGGCATACGATGTGGTGCAATGCACCCGGCACATCAATGCGAGCTTGTCGTGTCATGAAAAAGACCATAGCACAAACGGAAAGGCGAAGAAACGCATAATTTCATGGGCGTCCCCTGTTTCCCTCTGTCCTGGGTACCAGGCCCTGCTCATCGGGATGAGATGCCCAAACGGCTAAAACCTGGCATTGACGCAATAATAGAGGAGGATTTGATCACCCTTATGACATGAGAGGACCATTCTCATAGCTTCTCTGGAAGCTAAACGATATCGCTCGCCCTGAAAAAAGTACTGGCCCAATCCGGGATCAGACCGCATCACATCCCAAAAAAGATATTTGCCTATATAAGGAAGACCTCCTCCAGCGGGCTCGTCCAACGACAGGATAAGATCGTGGGTCGCTGCGCTCTCACGATCTATCCTTATTCGTTAGCTCTACTCTTGGATAATCTTGACAGGAAATGGTTTACCACCTTGATAGCAATCTGCCATACACTTCTGTAGCTGTTTCTGAGTTTCCAAAGTTTCAGGATCGACTGGGAATGACACGATGTTAAGCGGAATAGCCCTTTGTTCCAAAAACATCTCAACGAAGCATTTGCGAATAAAGTTCTGTTCGTCCTCTTGGTCTGAGTAGGCTTTTGGAATGTAGCCTGCCTTCTTGATGTGGACCTTATCGAAATCGAATCCCAAAGAGACTCCCATTTCGTAAAGAAGATCGGAAAGGAGATCGTTCTTCTTCTCCACCCAGACTTTGGCCATGGGTTCATCATCTTTAGGAAAAGACGCAAGATGATCAAGATATGTCTTCCACGCGTTGACGACTTTGGTGTAGTGTTTGCCTTGGAACTCCAGGCCAACCATATTCAGAGCCACAACATGTTGATATGCCAACGTAGCTGCACGGGTAGCCATCAGATCTTTGAAGACCTGCACTTTTCGTGCTTTGTTTTCCTTGAGCCCTTCAAGATACTTCTGAATCTGCACGGCAAGAATTGGACCTGCGATAACCGCGAGGATTGTGAGCCAAGCAGATATTCCTATCCCAAGAACCTGTGTCTCGTGCATTGAGAGTCTCCAATTCTGATGAGGATCGCAAGCTAACGACGCCCATCACCGACCCCCAACCACGCGGCAAAGGAGCTTGAGAAAGCGCCTGCTGATTGTCACCGCGTGGTTGCGGGTCGGTGATGGGCATGTTGGGTTCTGTATTATAATTGAAGAAAGAAGCTGACTAAGTCTGCATCAACTTTCATCTTCTCCAGGAATGTATCAAAGAAATCGAAATTTAAGATATCAATCAAAAAGTACTCGTTCCTATTGCTGCCATTGGAGGCCATGTAGGCATAGTTGACCTCAAGTTGAAAGTTTTCTAGGATCTTCAATGGGTCAGAATCGAAGTCAACTTCAACTCTGTATAGATTTTCAAAGCTATTGCAGACAATGATTGGGTAGCTTACGGAACTGAGAATGTAGCTCCTTCTACCGCTTGGAACCTTGATTATTGACCCTTTGTCACGGTAATACACCATCGCATTCAGGCTTTGGTTTAGTGCCTTATAAAATACTTCGTTGTCTGAGGATTTCTTGCCTTCTTCTGCAAATAGTTTGGCTATTCTATCACTGCCTTCAATATAGTGGTGTTTTTCGGTATAAGTGTTGTCTTTTCTCAATGGAGTTGTGGACGTAACGAGATCTTCTGCCGCTTTCTTGTCCTTGTCATGGAACCAAAACACGGATTTCTGTGATATGTATTTACATTCGATGAACAACTTTACATTGACTGTTCCGCAGAACTTTCCCCAAGTGTCCTTTGCTTCAAAGGCTTTCTCAGCAATTAAGTCTATCTCTCTCGGCTTATTTGATATGTTGTCATTATAATACGGGCTTATTAAAACGGTCCAGCCTTTGGATTGTAGATATTTTAATACCTTGCAATGGAATGTGTTTCCGCTCTGCGCAACGATTGCCTTCGCTTTGTCTATGTCATGTGACATCTATTCCCCCTATACGTGGAACCTAACCCTGAGCCATGTAGGGTGGGCACGGCCTTTTGTGCCCACCAGTGCTCATTCTCCGAATCCGTACTCAGCTATCCTATCCATTTCACCGCCCCACTCTTTCGGGTAAACGCCCATCCTGACATATCGATGAAAGGTGGAATAGGGCCAATCGACTACTCTTCTGACCAGTCCGTGCTTGACTGGATTGAAGTGCGTGTAATCCATGTAAACCTGGTATTCCTCCTCACTTCGAATCTGATGCTCCCAGTATCTTCTCTGCCAGATCGTTGTTTCCCTGTGCTTGAGCTTTGAATCGTTCATCCATTCCTGCATGTGGTAAAGGGACTTTGCCCGCTTGGAGAACCCCGATTTGATCAGGCTCCAGCGCATTGAAAAATCAAAGCTATCCCCAGGCAGAGTCCAGATACAGTGCATATGCTCGGGGAGCAGCACCCAGGCATCAATGGTGAAGGGGTGTCTTCGTCGAACCTCCTTTACCACCTCCCGAAGCATCTGCCTGCTTTCGGGTTGATCAAACAGGAGCCTGCGCCGGTAGGTCACAACTGTGAAAAAGAATGTTCCTCCAGGGTGTTTGGCCCGACGATACTTTGACATCCCTTTGCTCGGCTTGTGAGTAGCTGCATTATCGTGCTTGTTCAAAGACAAGATTGGTGGGCACAAAAAGACGTGCCCACCCTACCTGGCTCAAGCACTTCATTCGGCCAGCAAAACCATCGCTCGGTTGGAGACTTCCATTCACCATCGACAGACATCGGAATTCGAACCTCGAATGGGGTGCCGTAAACGAGGACAACACTGGCAGCACAGTTCTCGTTCTTTGCTTTCATGGCATCGCCGTATCTTCGATAATACCATTCAGACACTTTCTGGTAAAAGAACTTGAACCAAGGTTTTTCAAGCATGTCCTCCTTGCTTTCGTTTCGTATCTCCACAATGCAATACTCGACGAAATCGAGGGTCGCATGGAGGGGCCTTTCCCTCAACGGTGTCTTTGTCTGTGCCAGAATTTCGTCGAATATTGGAAGCTGATACTCGAAGAAGTCAATAAGATCATTGTCGTCTAGTTTTTCGTCCATAACATGGCCTTACTTATCTCACCAGCATAACGCTGCGGTTGAGCGGCACCAAACCACGCGGCCAATGAGCTATAGAAAACGCCGACCAATGCGCTCCGCGTGATTTGGTGTCCGGCTCGAACCGCTTGTTAGCGGATATTTTACCTTAAGAATCAATGTCTTATGCAAACTAATGCTCTTAATCTTTCAATAATTCAATTTCACAAACAGTCCAGCCTTTGACGTTTATATATTG
This sequence comes from uncultured Syntrophobacteraceae bacterium, assembly GCA_964578835.1. GTDB lineage: Bacteria > Desulfobacterota > Syntrophobacteria > Syntrophobacterales > Syntrophobacteraceae > CAZOEL01. The sequence continues at coordinate 4,389 of CAZOEL010000023.1, forward strand.
AGCAACTTTTGTCGGTGACTTAGGTGAAAACCTGTATTTAGCTGACTTCCCTGCAGCCTTAATTGTGAGGGTAATTTCCACTTTCTCGCCCTTTCCTATCAGGTCAAGGAACTCACCCTTTGAGATAGCGTAAGCCATTGCATTTGAAGGTTCTCCCTGCCTTGGCGCAAAAGCTATTTCTTTGTGTTCTACTCCATTTGGTGGAACTGTGAATGCACATGCATCTCCGACAAAAGTAAAATTCAACTTCGTTGGGTCTTTTCTATCCTTTTGCGTATGAACAAAGTCTTCCCAATAGAATTCAGCTTTTTTTGCTTTCCCAAGGGCGAGGCTGAGTTCAACCCGTTCAACAATCGATGTCTTATCAGAATTTTCGTTCTTGAACTGGAGTGGAATAGTGACTCGGACTACTAATTGTTTTTCTTTTTGAGAAAATACATATTCATCAACGTAAAAAGTGGATTCCTCGGGAATGAATAGCGATATGCTCTCTGGTGAGAAGTGGCGGTATATGGAAGTGACTATAGAAAAAACAGACAAAAGGAGAGCAATTATAGCAACAGGATCAATTTCGGTCTTAATCTTAAGATTTCTATAGAACTCACGGAAGGAAGAGCGACCTTCGGGTGGCCGCTCTTCTTGTTGACCTAAAGATCTCTCGGAGCCGTGAAGATTCTCATCAACATCAGAACGATTCTGGCCATTTTGACCCTCCTTCTTTGTAGCGTCCATAGCCATAAATACCTCCTCTTGGTAAGCTTTCCTCTTACGTTTGTCAAGATCGCACGCTAACGCGGTGATGAGCGGTTCATCCGCTCAATCACCTGGTTATCTCTTCAATCTCAGCTATCCATTGATCAGTAATTACGGAGGCCCCTCGCATTTCCAACGCATGCTTCTGCGCCTCCTCGGTTCCGAGCTTTTCCAGGGCTTTCGCCGATGCCTGTAACCACAAAATAGTGGTTTGCAGGACATCAACCGCTTTTTCCTCTTTTGTCATGTTTTGCCTCGTGGAGATAACATTGAGGCTAAGCGGCGGCGCGAGAATGGTATGGACTACCCAAAAAAGGCACTGGATGTGACGACATCACGTGGCCGCGCCGTCCGCTTGAGCCTTTGGTTCGGCTCAGCCGTCCTTGTCTTTTGGCATCATTTGGAAGAAGCGCTCGCACCTTTGCCAGACATCATCAGTGGATTCTGTCCTGAATACTTCGGTATGTAGGCGCTCACAACCTTGGGTGACGCAGTCAATGGCCGTCTTCTCCCAAAGGTTCCTGCATGGCCATGTGGCGAGAACCTTTAGGAAAGGTGCTGAACACTTCAGTGTGCGCAGGCGCTCAGGAAGACTGGTGGCGAAGCCAACTTTGAAACGGCCAGGATCGTGATCGGGTTCTAATTGAAGGAGGTAAAAGACGCCCTGTTCCGCTATGGCGGTGACGAGGCCATTTTCGTCAGCCACACTTCGGTTCGCAACAGCCGTCAAGCGGATTTCTTCGGCAAATCGCTGAGCGTCATCACTCGATATGTATGCGATGACTTGCCCACGGTTTGTTTTGCTGTTCCCCGGTCGCTTTACAGTTTCAATCCCAAGCCGAGCGAGGACCTTAAATACGGTTTGCTTACGCATGCCGTGCTGGGCGGCAAGGTCAATCACTGAAATGCTGCTTTCAGGCATAAACTTGCCCTCTTGCGAACATCAGGGCTTATACACAGCGGCCAAGGATTGTCCCAGAATCCGATGTGGTCCACAGTCGCTGCAGTCCTAGGTTCGCCGGCCTATGCCGATGAGTCCACTCTTTTTGTCTTTGTTTTGCTTCCAGATTTCGGCAAATTCCTAAGCTGTATAACCAAACGGAGAGCTTCATTTACGGCCTGGTCCGTTGGGAAAGCTTGGGCTATATCCTCGTCCAGCAAAACCAGATTGGTGCCCTCGTGGAACCTGTCTGAGTATTTGCCCTGGACCCCAGTTTTGAGTAGTTCATCAAGGTCGTATTCTTCCCTAAGCTCATCAGCTTTTTCGTCTCTGGATTTCCTCTTCATATGCTCTTCTCTCTCGACGGGTAAGCTCCCGTGCACTGATGATACGGATTCGGTCTCCCCGGTCAGTATGTGCGACCATCAAAAGTCGACCGGCGGCCGATGATCCGAAGATGATGGAACGTTCTTCGTCTTCGGAATGATCGGGATCGTAGGTAGTGATGCTCAATGGATCCCTGAAGACTGTGGCAGCCTCCTTGAAAGCAACTCCATGCTTTCGAAGGTTCATCCTCGCCTTAGCCGGATCCCATTCAAATTGTATCATAACTCTTCTCATACTTATCGAAGGCGAACGCCGGTCATCACCGGCACCAAACCACGCCGCCAAAGAACTTCGGAGAGCGCCACGGAATAAGCCCGGCGTGGTTTGGTGTCCGCGTGCATGACCTTGTTAGATGAGGCTATCGCATCTTAACTGGCCTGAAATAATCCCCTTTTTCATCAAAGACTTTGGGAAGTACCAAACCGTAGCTGTTGACTATCCGCGACAAGAGGTTCATTAGGAGATCGGTTTTATTGAAAGCTCTGGGGATAACCTCTGAGTATCTTAAGATAGGAGAACGTACGACGAAGGCGAATGCATTCCGTCGCCAGTTACCCTCACGCGAATACATGATCGTCAATTGAGTATTGATGATGCTACCGCAGAAAGTCATGTAGTTGAACGGCAAGAGTCTTTCCCACACCATTTGCAGCCAAGCCAAACCGTGATCTGCAACCGCAGCTATGTCCGTATATCGCAGAACGCGCGTTGCATCTTTCATATCGGCTGCTTGCTCTTTTGCATAGCTTGTGATCTGATCCACGCCAGCACCAAGCTCGCAGAAGTACTCACAATGGCCGGTTCTGAATATTTGAATAGAATGACCATCACTGTTTGTAGTGTCAGGAAAGTCCTCATTGGCGATACCGTACTCAGTCGGTCGAGTTCTATATCGATTTACCTGCTGTCCATCTCGGGAATTCATAGGCACACGTGCCTGCTCCAGCACCTCAATGATTTGATCGCTCAGTGGGTCCAATGCATCCCCAGATACCCTCAAGGGAGTGAGATTAAGAACCATGGCAATATGCCCACGGCTAGCCTCAAACCAGAAAGCCTCTCGCTGGCTAAGAAAGACTGTGTTATCTATTTGAGCGATATGGATTCCGCCAGTGCTAAGCTGCTCAGAAACCCAACGCTCGTGGTCTGCCTTGACAGCACGTAGGCGCGCTACAGGCCATGCACAGGGGTCTTTGTCAACTTCCGTATGATGCGTTGGACAAAGGAGTATAAGATTGTCATAGCTGTCGAGGTCGTCTGCTGGCGTGGCGGCATTACCCCTCGGTCCGTCGATAGATCTGGCAATGATATGTGCCATTTCTCCAAGGGTTTCTCGGGTTCCGTCTGGTGTCAGTTCTAATTTGCAAATAGCACAACGGTTCCCAGAACGACCCCAGAGGATTTTGATATCTTTTTCTCGCATCGTGTTCTCCGCACCTCTATTCATCTAACAAGTAATTGAGCGAGTTCGCATAACTCCACATTTGCGGTGTTATCCGAACAGACTCCTTCATCTCTCGCGCTGAAAAGTTTCTATTATTAGAAACAAATGTCCAGTATTAGAAACATTGCCTGTCTCATTCATGCTGTGCAAAAACCCTGACTGCCAGTCCTGACGCCACAACGGACGCTCCCATATTTTTCTTGCCCGAATCCGTCTCTCCATGCTCGATTGGAACCCAGCGAATCCTCTCAGTCGGAACTATCTTCGGTGTTCCTTCCACGGCGATCTTTCAATGGCGCTCGTTTCAGTTTTGAGCTTGGTCGCTTACTCGTTGCCATGTCTAGCGCTGACAGCTCCAGAATAAGCTTAGTTCCAATTTTGATCGGAAAAACAGCTTCAATATGTGGCGTTTTGGCTCTGAATCTATTGATGCTTATCTGTGGCTCTGGATATTGCAAAAACATTAAATGAGATTCCCGCCTCTGTCAAACCAAATTCATGGTTCAGACAGGGAAGTAATGTCTGCCTTCAGCTCCGCGAGCAGATCCAGATTAATAGAAGAAAACTTTTTGGGCACCGATTAATATATTATAATATCAATCTGTTAATCTATGTCGGAGCTCCGACATAACGCTTCGTTCCTCAGTCGGCTCAAGGCTTGCGAGCCGAGTCTGATCGGGTCGATGCATGCGTAATCATCTTCTAATTGATAAGGGAAGGAGGGCAGGGGGCTGGGAAAAGGGTAGGGTTGGAAGAAGGATCTGCAACCGTCGGCTCACCCGAAGATGAAAAAGCTTTTCGGGTGAGCTGACAGCGTAGAATCAGGCGTGGGCCAGTTTGACCAATTCTTTGTCCGTGCTGATAAGCTCGGCGCCTTCCGTGAGGAAGCTCGCGTAGCCTAAGCTTAGGCCGAGCCTTTTGCTCAGGTCTTTCACATCTTTTGAAATCTGAGGCTGAGTGAGGAGCACCACCAAATCGAAGGATCTGGTTTCCTTCGACCCATTGCTCTCGATTGTCAGATTGAGGCTCTGGTCATCCTGCGCCTCCAAAGCGCTTACGACGGCTTCTTTGATCTCGACGCCTTTGATTCCTTTGAGCGCGGCTTCATGCTCTTTGGAAAAAGCTTCCAGATCCGATGCAAAGAGCTCGATTTTAGCCTGCGGGAGCTTGCGTTGAGCCAGAATGGCCTCATTGACGCCCAGGCAGAGAGCCGCTTTATGCATCTGCGGAGAGGCTGAAGCGTAGCTTTGTACGAAAGCGATGCTTGCCGGGATTTCACCATCATAGGGACGGATGAGAACTCCTGCGCTTGGTCCCGAGTCGCTCAGCATGCGCTCCATCTGAAGGTCGGTTATTACATTGAGGTTCTTTCCGAAGCCGAAGCGTTTGTCTAGCCGGTCATGCGGTCTTTCCACGCCTCCGGAAATGATGACTTCATCGGCCTCGAGCTCGATGATCTCGTCCTCCATCTCGAAGATGATCGCTTCCGGCTTGCATTCCGCCCAGCACAGGGCGCAACCGAGGCAGCGGCGGCAGCTCAGGCAGCGTTTAGCTTCCTCGAGGGCTCTCTCCTCGTTGAAGCCCAGCTCGACTTCCGTATAATTGTTGCGTCGCTCGTCGACCCCGATTTCTATGTGATGCTGGCGAGCCTTCGGGATATCCTGGAACTCGACGATGTAACGTCCCTTTTTCTCATACATCATTGGGTGACCTCTCTTTAGCTTCTCCGTTTTTGTTCAATATAACGGATGATGCCCGCGGCCGCCTTTCTGCCGCCTGCACAGGCGCGAATAGCGATATCGGGTCCGGTTTCCACGTCGCCGGCCGAGAAAACGCCAGGCACATTGGTCATAAAGCTTTCCTGATCCACTGCGAAGGTGTTCCAACGCGTGATATCGAGCCCACTCGCTTCGGGAACGAAGGCAAGATCAGGCCTTTGGCCAATGGCTGGGATCAATGTCTCAGCTTCAAGAATGAATTCCGATCCTTCTACAGGCACTGGACGGCGTCTGCCGCTGGCGTCAGGTTCTCCAAGCTCCATGCGCAGCGCCTTCAAGCCCGTCATCTTGCCATTCTCGCCCACCACCTCGATAGGAGCCACCAGGAACTGGAATTTTACGCCTTCGTGCTCGGCCGCATCGACTTCCCATGGGCTTGCAGGCATTTCTTTTCTGGTCCGCCGGTATACGACGTGAACCTCATCAAAGCCCTCGCGCCAGCTCACTCTCGCCGCATCCATGGCCACGTTGCCGCCGCCGACGACGATTACCTTGCCTTTGGCGGGCCATTTATTGCCAAGGTTCACTTCACGCAGGAAGTCGACTCCGTCCACCACGCCTTCAAGGTCTTCGCCCTTTATGCCAAGCTTCATTCCGGCATGGGCGCCGACTCCGATGAAGACCGCATCGAATTCGCGCTGGATCTCTTCGAAAGTAATATCCTTGCCGATTCTTGTGTTGCAGCGGAGCTCGACCCCATGTGAGAGTATCCAGTTGATTTCCCTCATGAGCGTCGGGGTCGGAAGCCGGTACTCGGGAATGCCGTAGCGGAACATGCCGCCGGGCTCGGGAAGAGCCTCGAAGCAAACCGATTTGTATCCGGCTTTGGCGAGATAGTAGCCTGCGGTCAAGCCTGCTGGGCCTGCGCCGATAATCGCCACGCGCTCCTTGTGGAATTCGTCGGGAACTTCCACGGGGGCCGGGATGTCGTTATGCATCTCCCAGTCGGCCACAAACCTTTTCAGCGTGCAGATGGAGATCGGCTCATCCATGTAGCCGCGGTTGCAGGCGGTTTCACAGGGATGCGGGCAGACTCTTCCGATTGAGAGCGGAAAGGGAAGGCTTTCTCGGATCTTAGCCAAAGAGTCGGCATACTTGCCGTCTGCGATCAACCCGACGTAGGAGCGGATGTCGAGGTTGGCGGGGCAGGTCGCCTGACATATCGGCATGTCTTCCTTGAAGATGTTGTATTCTCCAGGGCGGAAAAAGTCGACAGCCGTGCGGAATCCCATCCCCTCGTTGAAATCGTCGTACATATGGATCGGGCAGACCTTGATGCACGCCTTGCAGTCGTTGCACTTGTCGCGGTCCACTCTGGGCGTTTGCCGCCTGACGCGGAATTTGTAGCCGCCATTCTGAGAGGCCACTTTCTCCACATCGGCATTGGTAATTACTCGGACATTGGGAAAACGTCTGAGCGCCTCAATATTTGCATCTATAGAGGGCGAGCTGTCGGTGATGATTCCGGTCTGAGGGATTCTTGAACCGCCGAGGCTCGGAGAAGGCTCGATCAGAGTCACCTGCACACCGGCCTTAGCCTGCTCAACGGCAGCTGCGACACCGGCCGGGTCGCCCCCAAAAATAATCACTCGCTTTTCTGACACAGTTGCATCCTCCAGGAATTATGGGAGCAAGCCAATTAGATATCCTATGCGGCGCTTGCCGCCGCTTGATCGACAATCCGATACCGTGGCGAGCTGCCCGAGATATCGGCAAGGCCAAGAATGTCTCGTCTCTGAAGAGCGAGAACATACCGCAGCACGATGGGAGGCGGAAGCTGAAGCCGTTCTGAGAGCTCCTTCACCGCGGCGGGACCTTTGCCCAATTCGCGCAGAATCTCGAAAGTCGCCATTTCATCCATTACGATCGTATCGAGCGTCCGCCACATCTCATGATCGGTGAAGCGTTCGCCGTACTTGTTGCCGATGGTGGCGAATTCAGTGAATTTGCCCACGACCCAGCGCAGTTTTTCTTTAGCAAGCGCCGTCTTGGCAATCTCGACCTTTTGCTTCAGCTCGTCCAGAGGCAGCCTGTCGGCAGAGCCCAAAGGACCCAGCTCGGTAATCTCTTTGTCGAAAGCGGTCACCAGGCTCACGAAGCGATCGCCTTCCGCTCCGGAGCACTGATTGAAGGAGATGCGCTTTGGATTGAGCCCGACGTAGTCAAGGGCTCGGGTTGCGAGGCCGACCTTGATCTTGCCCTGATAATTGCCCGTGATGTAGTGGCAATCGCCAAAATGACAGCCAATCACCATGATCCCGTCAGCGCCGTTGAGGAAGGCTTCGGCTATCATGGTGGGGTCTACTCTGCCTGTACACATGAGACGGATGATTCTGACATCCGTCGTATATTGCATCCTGGAAACTCCAGCGAAGTCAGCAGCGGCGTAGCCTCACCACGTGCAGCAGAGAACCAGGATTTTCGGGGTGAATTCAGACATTGGAACCTCCAATAGTATGAGTTGACCAGCTATATCCGGTAAAATGAACCGTTTCGGCAGAAAAACTTCCGAAGCGGTTCATCGCTTATTTCTCCAAACTCGATCGCAAAGCTTTCAAGCGCACAAAATTTAGGCGCTCAAGAAAGCCCTGATCTGTTCTCCCACTTGCTCGTCCGTGTAGGAGTTGATGGTAAGGGCATGCTGATAGCAGGTGGCCGCACAGACGCCGCAGCCTTTGCACGCTACCGGGATGACCTTTACCTTACGCCCCTTCTCGGTCCGTTCGATCTCGAGCGCTCCATAGGGACAGAGCGCGACGCACAGACCACAGCCGCGGCAGGCGTCTTCGTCCACAAGCGTCGAGACGATCGGCTCAACCGTCATCACGCCTTTTGCGAGCGGTATGGAGGCTCGCGACGCAGCTCCGAGCGCCTGGGAAATCGCCTCGCGCACCGTTGCGGGATAGTGTGCGTTCCCGCAGAGGTAGATGCCGTCCGTAGCGAAGTCCAGGGGTTTCAGCTTCACGTGTCCTTCGAGGAAAAACTTGTTTCCATCGATGGAAACGCGCAAGAGCTTCGATACGCTTTCGTTGTCTTCGCCCGCGATGAGAGGCGTGGAGAGAACGACCAAATCCTGCGCAAGCTCGATATCTCTACCCAGAAGGTGATGGAAAACCGTCACCTTTCCGGGCTCGACTTTCGGAGGATTGGCGGGATCGTACTTGATGAAGAGCACTCCGAGCTCTTTGGCTTTCTGGTAGAGCTCTTCGTTTTCAGTTCCATAAGCCTGAATGTCTCTATAGAGAATGGAGACTTTGGCCAGCGGGTTGCGCTCTTTGATGGCGATGGCGTTCTTGATGGCGACCATGCAGCAGATGCGGGAGCAATACTTGCGCTCTTCGATTCTTGCTCCGGCGCACTGAATCATCACCACTTTCGAAGCGGAAAAGCTTCCGGATTTGAACCGCTCTTCGAGCTCGAGCTGATTGATCACCTTATCGCCGTCATAGCCATAAAGGCCGACGGGCTTGAGCACCTGGGCGCCGATTGCGACAATGATGACCCCGACTCCGAACTCTTCCTTTGCGCCCTCTTTGCTGACGGTGACGTCGAAGTGACCGATGTAGCCGTTCACCTGCTCAACGTTTGTCGCGGTGAGAACGCGGAGGTTCGGATTGCTGTTTACAAGCTTCGTCTGCTGAGCGACAAGCTCGGAGGCAGTGAGGCCCGAAGGAGCAAGCTTGTCGATCGTTCGAAGCAAACCGCCGAGCTCCGGAGACTTTTCTACCAGCGTCACATGGTAGCCGCGGTTGGCGAGAGCCAGCGCAGCAGTCATGCCGCTGATGCCGCCCCCTATAACCATCGCGCGCGGATCCACATCCGACTGGATCGCCTCCTGAGGAGCAAGAAGCGCAGCCTTGGCGACGCCCATCCGAATGAGGTCTTTGGCTTTTCCGGTTCCGTCCTCGCGCTCCTGCATGTGCACCCAGGAGCATTGATCGCGTATATTGACCATCTCGAAGAGATAGGGGTTGAGCCCGGCTTCCTCGCACGTGCCTCGGAAGAGGGGTTCATGCGTTCGCGGCGTACAGGACGCCACGACCACCCGGTTTAGATTCTCTTCTTTAATGGCGGCTTTTATTTCGTTTATCCCGCTCTCGGAGCAGGTATAGAGATTTTCTTTTACAAAGACGACCTTGGGCAGCGTCTTGGCGTATTCAGCCAGCTCCTTCACGTTCAGGTAGCCGGCGATGTTGCTGCCACAGTCGCAAACAAACACACCTATGCGAATATCTTCAGCCAATTTGCACCTCTCGCCTTTATTTTACCGCCACGGCCTGCTTCGCCGGCGCGACTACCTCTGCGGCTCGCGCAGCGGCGCTGCTCGCCTGAGCTACCGATTCGGGGATATCCATGGGCCCCTGAGCGCAACCGCAAACGAAAATACCGGGTCGCGTCGAGTTCAGAGGAGCCAGCGGGTATGTCTTGAAGAAGCCGTTGGCGTCAAGCTCCACACCGAACAGCTCGGCAAGAATCTTCGTGCTGCTGGCAGGAACGCACGCCGTCGCCAGCACAACCATATCGAAGGTTTCGTGCACTACCTGCCTGCTCGTGGTCGATTCATACCAGACGACCGGATTGCGCGCCTCATCTTCGGTTATCTCAGCAACGCGCCCGCGAACATAGCGGATATTGGCCTGAAGCCCGCCGCGCAGCTTGTATTCTTCAAAGCCTCTGCCCACCGCCCGAAGATCCATGCAAAAAATGGATGAGTTGACATCGTTGTCATGCTCGAAGGCTATCATGGCTTCCTTGACCGAGTGCATGCAGCAGTAGGAGGAGCAGAAGCGGTTGAACCTGAAATCTCTCGATCCGACGCACTGAATGAATGCAAGCTTCTTGGCGAGATGAGCCGTCGCCTTCTTCGCCTCGAGACTTGCAACCTTGGCCTTGAGGCTCAGGGCCTTTTCAGCGGCGGCGGCCCAAGCGGGAATGTCAACGCCCTCGAGAGAAGCTCCCGATTTGGCCATTTCGATGACTTCGGCTGATGATTTGCCGTGCTTCTCCTCAAGCTGCTTGACCTGCCGGTCAGCCTTCTTGTGCTCCTTTTCAAGCTCTTCGAGCTCTTTTTCGATAGCGATATCGGAAGGCCTGTCGAGGTGACCCGCAGTCGGCCCGCTTGCGCTCAAAAGCCGTTCGAATTCCAAGGCCGTGACCACATTGGCGATGTTATCGTAGCCATACTCGGGAACGACCGAAGGATTAAAAGCGTCATAGCCACTGGCGAGAATGATCGCTCCGGCTTCGATATCGATCATCTTATCTTTTTGCTCGAAATCGATGGCTTTAGCCTGGCAGACCTTGGCGCAGACGCCGCATTTTTTTCCCTGGCCGAGCTGACGGCAGGCGGGGGCGTCGATCGTGAACACGGAAGGGATGCCTTGCGGGAAGTACTTATAGATCGCCTTGCGGGTTCCGAGCCCTTCATTGTAGGCGTCCGAGACCGAGGTCGGACACTTTTCCGCACACGATCCGCACCCGGTGCACAGGTCTTCGTTGACGTACCGGGCCTTCTTCTTCACACGGATCTTGAAGGCTCCAACTTCGCCGCTCACTTCTTCCACTTCGCTGTAGGCAAGAAGATTGATTCGGGGATGTCGACCGACATCCAATAGTTTCGGGGAAAGAATTCAGATGGCGCAGTCGTTGGTGGGAAACGTCTTGTCCAGTTGGGCCATCTTTCCGCCAATACTGGGAAGCTTTTCCACCATATGGACCTGGATGCCCATCTCCGCCAAATCCAGGGAAGCTTGTATACCGGCGATTCCACCGCCGATTACCAATACATCGTTGCTCACATCACACCTCATTCGCTTTGCGGGTTGAGCGCTCAGTTCTACATGCCTTCGGCAATTAAAGTCGTAAGGTCTTTTATCTGGATATCCGCATCCATGCTGGTCAGCGCGCAGCTCAGATGAATCTGACATTTGGGACAGGCCGTTACCAGGGTACCTGCGCCCGTCGCCTGGGCTTCCTTGATGCGCTCGACCTGGATCTGCTTGGAGCCGGTCGAACAGTTGGCCCAGCCGCTGGTTCCGCAGCAAACTGCATTTTCCCTGTTCCTTTGCATCTCGACGAACCGGGAGTCCTGCATATTTTTCAGGATGTTGCGGGGACCGTCATAAATTCCGGCCATTCTGCCGAGTCGGCATGGATCATGGAAAGTGTAGGTTCCGTTTCCATTTCGAAGGCTCAGTCTACCGTCTGCCAGCATCTGCTGAACCAGATCGTAGAAATGAACGACTTCGAAGCCCAGATCGCCCAGATATTCGGGATAATGATGCTTGAAGGTATAGTAGCCTTCGGGGCAGTTGAACACCACCCGTTTGGCGCCGGATCTCCGGATGAGCTCGACGTTGCGCTGGGCCAGCTTCTTGAAAGTATCGACCTTTCCGTTCCAGAGCATGTCATGACCGCAACAGGCTTCCTCGTCGCTCACTACCGGCTCGATTCCTCCGGCGTTCAGTATCTTGATCACGTTCCGGCTGGTGGAGAGGCTGTCAACGCCCATGTCCCGGAAGATAACGTCAAAATAGGGCATGCAGCCGACGAAGAAATATGTATCGCCGGTTTCGGCGATCTTCCCGGCTTCTTTGGCCCAGGCGGTCTTGTTCTGCTTCAGTCCCTGAGTCTGCATCTCCATGATGATCTGCAGCATGCCGTGGTGGGCAAGAACCGGACTTGTGCCGCGCTTCAAAGCCTCTTCCCTCAGAGCGCGCATGAATTCCGGAAAATTGATCTTCGTGGGGCAACGCTCGAAGCAGCGGCTGCAGGTGAGGCATGACCAGAGCTCGCGGTCGTTCAGCAGTTCGTCGCCAAGCTCTAGCAAGGCCTTTTCCACGATGATGCGCGGCGAAAAGCTCGGCTGAACCCTGGAGACGGGGCAGCTTCCGGTGCAAACGCCGCAATCGAGACAGGCATAGGTTTGATAAGTTTTTACGGCTTCTTCGATATTCATGCAGCTACTCCCAGGGGAGACTTTCCAAGCTTCTTAATCTTTTCCGTAAACGCAGTGACTATCCCGGCAAAGCGGGCGCCCTCGGCGGAGGAGACCCATTCCAGAGCCAGGCGCTCGGTGTCGATCCCCATCAGTCCGAGCAGTTCACCTGTCATGTTTATGATTTTGTCGGCCTTTTCATTACCGTCCAGGTAATGGCAGTCACCGAAGTGTCAGCCGCTCACCAGGACGCCGTCGGCCCCGAGTTGAAACGCTTTGAGAATGAAGTCCGGCGAAACGCGGCCTGAGCACATCACCCGGATCACACGAATATTCGGAGGATATTGCAGGCGGCTGACTCCGGCCAGATCCGCACCGGCATAAGCGCACCAGTTGCAGCAAAAAGCAATGATCTTGGGCTCGAACTCCGCAGTCATTATATATATTCCTTCTCTATTGAGCACACTTTCAGCAAATACATCCACAATCGTTTATCGGGAAAAGCCCGAAGCCTTTGCCTTAATAGAATGCAAGGCTCGCAGGCTTTTCCCGTCACACCGACCTTATTTGCACAAGGCGGCTTCAACCATCGTGAGCACTTCCTTGTCGTTGAAGTGGCGAATGGCGGCTGCGCCTGTCGGGCACGCCACAGCGCATGCGCCGCACCCTTTGCAGAGCGCTTCCTGGATCTCGGAGATCAGGACGCCGTCACTCACTTCGACCAGTCGCGGAGCGCCATACGGGCAAGCCTCGACGCACTTGCCGCAGCCTCGACAGAGGCCGGCGTCAACAGCGGAGACAATCCCTTCGACCTCGATGCTCTTCTGCGACAGGATGGTTGCAGCGCGCGCCGCGGCCGCCTGAGCCTGGGCGATGCTCTCATCGATCGGCTTCGGATAATGGGCGAGGCCGCACACAAAGACGCCGTCTGAGGCAAAGTCCACCGGACGCAGCTTCATGTGCACCTCGAGGAAGAACTTATCCTGGCTGAGCGGCACCTTGAAAAGCTGGCCCAGATCTTCAGCGCCTTTGGTCTGGATAGCGCTTGCAAGAGTTATGAAGTCGGGCTTTAAAGTAATCGGACGCCTCAAGATGTGATCGAGCAAAGTGACTTCGAGAGATCCGTCGCTTTTCTGCTCGACTACCGGCTTATGATCGGAGTCGAAACGAACGAAGACGACGCCGAGCCTTCGAGCTTCCTTATAGAGATCTTCTCTCTCGCCATAGGTGCGGATATCCCGATAGAGGATGTAGACGTCCATATCCGGGTTGCGCTCTTTGAGCTCCACTGCCTTCTGAACGGAGAAAGTGCAGCAGATCTTGCTGCAGTGTGGCCGATCCGGCTCGCGGGATCCCACGCATTGGATGAATACGGCGCTTGAAGCTTTTTTTACGACATCGCTATCCCACGCCTCGTCAAGCTCGTGCCAGCGGAAGACGCGATCGTTTTTTCCATAGAGATAATCGTCTGGAGTAATGGAATGGGCTCCGGTTGCAAGAATCGTCGCCCCATGCTCGATTTCGAGCGCGCCGTCAGAGCCGTTTGCCGTCACCATCGACTTGAAGTTGCCGATATAGCCGGAGGTGTTCGTCACCTTGGAGCCGAGGTGAACCTCGACATTCCGGTTCTTCTTCACCTCTTCGATAAGATCCGCCAGGAAGTCGGGAACGCTTTCGCCTTTCCAAGTCTTCTTGAGCTTCAGAGCATGGCCGCCCAGCTGATCTTTCTCCTCTACGATATGGGCCTTGAATCCCTGCTTCGCCAGGGTGAGCGCGCTCACCATGCCGGCCACTCCGCCTCCCACGACCATTGCGGCGGGAGTTACGGGAACTGACGGCATGCCGAGAGGCTCGATGAGAGAAGCCTTGGCGACAGCCATCCTCACGAGGTCCTTGGCCTTCTCGGTTGCGGAATCGGGATCGGATGCATGCACCCAGGAGCATTGATCGCGGATATTGGCCTGCTCGTAGAGGTACTTATTGAGTCCGCTATTTCTCAGAGTTTCCTGGAAAAGCGGCTCATGCGTACGGGGCGAGCATGCCGCCACGACCACGCGATTCAGATTCTGCTCCTTGATCACGCTTACGAGCTTATCCTGCGCATCCTGAGAGCAGGAAAAGAGGTTTTCCTGAACATAAGCGACATTTGGAAGCGTTTTCGCATATTCCACCACTTCGGCTACACGAACGACGCTGGATATGTTTATGCCGCAGTTGCAGACGAAAACTCCGATTCTCTGCGGTTCTCCAGCGACATCCCGCTCTTCGGGGAAGGTCTTCTCCTGAACGAGCGTATGGCGTGAAGCGGCCAGTCTGCTCGCCGCAGCGCCGGCCGCTGCCGAAGCTTCCATAACCGAAAGGGGAATATCCTTGGGACCCTGAAGGACTCCGCAGACGTAAACACCGGGCTTGGAAGTGGACACCGGAGAAAAGCTGCTCGTTGAAGCGAAGTTGTAATGATCCAGCTCGATTCCAAGTTTGTGCGCCAGTTCCTGGACTTCGACGGAAGCTTCGAGGCCTACCGAAAGCACAACCAAATCGAAGTCTTCGCTAAGCATCTCACCTTCTTCGCTGACATAACTGAGACGCAGGCCGTCTGCGCCGTGGATGCTGTCGAGAGTATGAATTCTCGAGCGCACGAAGCGAATGCCGCTGTCTTTGGCGCGGTTGTAATATTGCTCGAACTCCTTGCCGTACGTGCGCATATCCATGAAAAAAATGGCGGCGTCGAGATCGCCTTTGGCGTGCTCTTTCGCTATTACCGCTTCCTTAATGGCGTACATGCAGCAGACGCCCGAACAGTAGCCGTTATCGCAGCGATTGATGTCGCGCGAGCCGACGCACTGGAGCCAGGCGATCTTCTTGGGTTCGTGAGCGGACGCCTCTTTTGCCTTCAGCGCATCGAGCTTCGCTTGAAGCTCGGCGACGCGTGAGCCGAGCGCAGCCCATCGCTTGGTTTCGTCATCAACGTCTGATCCCGCGTTGACGACTACCTGGATGTAATCGGTGCTCTTGCCGTGTTTTTCTTCGAGTTGTTTCACCTGACGAGCCAGCTTGCCGAGCTCTTTTTCTCCATCCGCTATCTCTTCATGGAGAGCCAGAAGGGAAGGCTGAACGAGATGACCGGTCGTAGGACCGCCTGCGCTCAAAAGACGCTCGAATTCCATCGCCGTGACAACATTGGGGTGGTTGGCGTAATTATAAGCGTCGAAGCGACTCGGGTCGAAAGTGTGGAATCCGGTCGAGACGATGACCGCCCCCACGTTGAGATCGAGAATCTGTTCTTTTTGCTCGTAATTGATGGCGTCGGCGGGACAGACTTTGGCGCAAACGCCGCATTTCTTTCCCTGGCCCAACTGACGGCAGTTTTCCGCATCGATGGCGTAAGCGGAGGGAATGGCCTGTGCGTAATACTTGAAGACGGCCTTTCTTTTACCAAGCCCCGCATTGTAGGCGTCGATCACGACCGTGGGGCATTTTTCCGCGCACGCGCCGCAGGAGATGCATTTGTCAAGGTCTACGTAACGCGGTTTATTGATGACCTTTACCTGAAAGTTACCTTCTGCGCCGCTGATGCTGTCAAGTTCTGAGTTGGTGAGGAGATTGATATTGAGATGCCGGCCGACCTCGACCAGCTTGGGGGAAATGATTCACATTGCGCATTCGTTTGTCGGAAAGGTCTTGTCCAGCTGGGCCATGCCGCCGCCGATGGCCGGACCTTTTTCCACGAGGTGCACGTAGTAGCCTGAGTTGGCCAGATCGAGGGCAGCTTGCATGCCGGCGATTCCTCCGCCGATCACCAAAACTGACCCGATGGTCCCGTTACCGAATCCGTTAGTCGTCATACTCACTCCTGAAGGCAATCTCACTGTACGCGGAGGATCTTTTGTAGAGGGGGCGGAAAAATCGAAAAAGACACTCGCTCTTCGGAGCCCCCTACAAGTTTGTAATTAAGATCACATAAGCAGACCTTTTGTATAACCTCAACACGGGCTCGTTGTCAAGCGAACATCATTCCATATTTTTCAGTTTATCAGTGATTTAGAGCATGAAGAAGCAGGATTGCAGACCTTTTTCCCACCGGCCCCTCCTCGAGCCGTAACGCCTCCCCTTCGAGCAGGATTCTAACTGACTTCAGGCTTTTTCTTATGCTCTTTGGCGGAGCCGCGTGCCAACAATAGTCATCGCCAAAAAGTAAAAAGAGGAATATAATGTCCGACCAATGCTGAATTCATATCGTATGTGCACTTTAGAGCGGAGGAAAATATGGCGGTAGCTAAGAAGATGCTCCACTTCATGGAGAGCTCGTCCTGGATACGAAAAATGTTTGAAGAGGGAGCGCGTCTAAAACAAATTCACGGGGCCGATAAGGTCTTCGACTTTAGCCTGGGCAACCCCAATGTGCCTCCACCTGAAATAGTCAAGCAAAAGCTGCTGGAACTGGTGGAAAAAGATGAGCCCGGCATTCACAGCTACATGCCGAATGCGGGCCTTTATGAGACTCGCTGCGCGCTTTCTTCGTTCCTCTGCGAAGATTACTGCATCTCGGTTGCTGCGGATCATATCATAGCGACATGCGGAGCGGCCGGAGCGCTCAATATTATTTTTAAGGCTCTGCTCGATCCTGGAGATGAAGTGCTTGTTCCTCGCCCCTACTTTGTCGAATACGCCTTCTATGCCGACAATCACGGCGGCGTGCTCAAGACGGTTCCAACGAACGACGACTTCTCTCTCAATATTGACCAGATGGAACAGGCCATCGGGCCCAAGACAAAGATCGTCTTAATCAACTCCCCCAACAACCCCACTGGGCAGATCTATTCCGATGCTGAGCTCATGGAGCTTGGAAAGCTGCTGGAACAGAAGAGCAGGGAGTATAACCGGGTCATTTATCTGGTATCCGATGAGCCCTATAGAAAAATCGTCTATGACGATTGCTCCGTACCTTGCGTTTTCAGCCATTATCCAAACAGCCTGGTCGGCTCCTCCTACTCCAAGGACCTTTCTTTGCCTGGTGAGAGAATCGGCTTTGTGGCCGTTCATCCGCAGGCGGAGCAAATCGATGAGCTTATGTCCTCGCTGACGCTCGCCAACCGCATTCTGGGCTTTGTCAATGCTCCTGGACTCATGCAGAGGCTTATCATCGAGCTTCAGGGCGTATGCGTGGACGTGAGCATCTACCGACGCAAAAGAGATTGGTTGGTTGAAGGCTTGAAAGCCGCCGGATATGATCTCACGGTTCCCAGAGGCGCCTTTTATCTCTTCCCGAGAAGCCCCATAGCCGACGATGTGCTGTTTGTGAAAATGCTTCTCGAAGAAAATATTCTGGCTGTGCCGGGAAGCGGTTTCGGGGGACCGGGCCACTTTCGCATCGCCTATTGCGTAGACGATTCAACCATCGAAGGCTCCTTGCCGGGATTCAAACGAGCTATGGAGCGCGCCCGGACCGCACTTTAGGAGAAAGCCCATGCAGAACAAGCTCTTTTTGCAGAAGAAAGGCAGCTTGCCTTCAACGGGGAAAAGTTCCTATGTGAAGACTCTCTTGTGGTGTGCTGTCGGTCTTATCTTTCTCATTATCGTTGCGCCTCTCTTTACCGGAAAGGAGCAAAAGCAGGGCGACCAGAAGCCGCCCGCTGAAAAGGGTGGAACCGTATTGAAAGAGATTCCACGGCCTCTTGCCGCCTTTCCCGAGCGCGCTTCGGAACCGGAGGCGATGCCCAGCGAAGCTAAAAAGGACGGGCTGCCCAAGCTTACCGCCATACCTGAGATGAAAAGCTTTCCGGACGGCGATCAGAGCTCGCCGTCTCCATCTCCGCCCGGGACCACGGCGCAATCGGGAACTGCTGTCGGTTCGCCGCCGGTAAATGAGCAAATGCCTGCAGCGCATGAGCAGCAACATGTGGGGCAGAGCCCACTTAAAAAGGATATTCCAGCCGGCCATGCCGGCCAGGCGCCATCCGAAGGGACTCCAACGCCGCCGAGCGCGAATCAGGCTCTCGCCTCATTCGGCCCACAGGCCTCGGCGCCGCCCGTCCCCACGGATTCGAAAGCAAAAGATGCTTCAGCCACAGCGACTTCCATCAAGAAGCAAATGAAGAAGAACGCGGTTACCGATCCTTCTGCGCCACAACCCGCGGATGCGCAGAAGCCTGCGGCTAAAACCGGCAACACGCTTTTTACGGTGCAAGTCGGTTCATTCAAAGAAAAGCAAAATGCCGAAGAGCTTCAACAGAATTTAGCAAAACGCGGTTACGGGGTTGTGGTCAAATCGACCAATCATCCCTCCCTCGGGCAATTATATGTGGTTCAGCTGCAGCCGGTGAACGATGTGAGAAAAGCAAGCACGCTTATGGCTCAAATAAAGCAAGAGGCGAGAGTTCAGCCGGTTCTTTTGAAGCTAAACTCCGGCGATTAAACATATAAATAAAAGAGATGAACGGCATTCGGTCATAACGGGCCCGACATCTTTCGCACAAACGGGTTGGATCTAAACCGGCGCCATCTCTCACCTTCGTTTGAGATGACGCCGGTCCAAGCTACAGAGTCGTTTGCGATATAATGTAAGCGCCCGATGAGCCAAAGACTTTTGTCTCTCGGAAAAGGAATCGACTCATTCGGAATGTTCCGTGTTTTCCGCTTCGCGCTTTCGCCTCTTGATCTCCTTTCTGCATAACTCCCAGATAATGCATTGATCTCTATGCCTGCAGTAGAGCGCCGGGTCTGCGCAGGCGGAGCACGAGCTCACGCATTCTTCGCAGTAATTGTGTTCGTGTTTGTTGCACCGTATTCTTCCTTCCCGGTCCGGATGGAAGCGGCAGTTGACCGTTTCACTTTCTCCCAACTTGTAATCCTCCGAAATGATGCCTGACGCAATGAGGCGACGGCAAACGGAATCTAGAGATTCCATTCCTTCAGTGCGTCCATCATCTTGTAATGTGTAAGATCATGGTGGATGGGAGTGACGGAAATATACTTCTCGGCGATGGCGAGGGAGTCAGCCGAAGGATTCATATCGGGAAGCACAGCGCTGTTGCATAGCCAATAATATACGTGACTTCGAGGATCGATGCGCCGGTCATACTTCTCCACGCATCTCATGACTCCCTGATGAGTGACGCGAACGCCCTTTACCTCTTCGGCCGGGACGTCCGGGACGTTCACGTTGAGGGAGACGCCCTGAGGCAGCCCGTGCTTTTCTATCTTGCGAATCAGCTTCGGGATGAAGCTGGTTGCTGCGCTGAAGTCTTTCGTAATGAAAGAGTTTATAGACACCGCGATGGACGGCAGCCCCAGTACTGCGGCTTCCGTAGCGGCGGAGACCGTTCCGGAGTAAATAACATTCACGCCGACGTTGGCGCCCATGTTGATGCCGGAAACCACCAGTTGCGGAGGCGGTTTTACAAGCTCGGTCACCGCGATCTTCACACAATCGGCCGGAGTTCCCGTCAGAGCGTAACCGAACGCCTCTCCGTTTCTGGACACAACCTTTACGCGAAGAGGATTGAGAAATGTGATGGCGTGACCGACCGCGCTTTGCTCGGTTTCCGGAGCGACTACCGTAACATCGTGCTCCTTCTTGAGCCCGATAAAAAGAGCTTCGATGCCTTTTGAATAAATACCGTCGTCATTCGTCAAGAGAATCCGCATAGAGCCTTTCCACTTTCCAGAGAATTAGAGCTGCGCAAATAGCAGAATTCGACATAGAAGTAGAATGGTAACCCCTTCACCGCTCTTAGGCAATAATGGCGCTCTTTGAGCGCAGCCATTCTCTGCCCGATGCAACCGCGGCTCTTTGAGGCTTTGAAGAATAGAGGATTGTAAATTGTAAATAAAGTCCTATACTCAAATCGGGGCTCATGTTTGGCTGATTGACTGATAGTATCGGGGTGATTTTCTTAGTGAAAAGATTCGGGCCGTATTTGAAGTCACTGTTTTCAGAAGATTATTGCGCAGCCTTTGATCGCGTCCTGGGCTCCCGTCATCCATATCAGCGCAAAATTGAGGGCGCATCTGCTGCGAATAGTTTCAGGAGGGGAAGTAATCATGAGGTGTGCTGTTAGACTAGTGCTGATCTTTGCTGCTGTTCTTCCATTTCTTTCATCATGCGGACCAATGTCGAGATATCGTGAGCTTTCGCCGGGAGAGATGAGGCTAATGAGAATCGAGCTTCCTGAAATCATGGCGGAGAACTTGCCCTATGACGTCATAATCAAATATGCGGCCGATGGAGAGCCTGAAATCGAAAAAGCCTGTTTCCGATGGATTGCGGACACGCCCTCGGTGGCTAAACCTTCTCTTTACTGGTACACGCATGAGGTGCAGACAGATCAGCCCATAGGCTCGGCGAAAGCCCGGTGGCTTGCAGAAGGACCCTATATGGACATGTCCGGCACTTTTTGCGTCGATTCCGACGCCATAAGAGACGGCGGCGATGACATCCTGATCGTCAAGTTCAAAGCTGGAGGGCTCAAGCCCGAATACAACCGTCTCGAGTGCTATATTGAATATAGAGGTAATGGAGAGCCTAGGAAAACCAATGAAGTGAGCGCAAAATTCGTGGTCGAGAGATAGCCAATCGCTGAACGGAGCTTGCCATGCCCGAATATCAAAAGCCGAAGCAAACGAAACGCAGCATTGAACTTTTTAGGATCGCCGGGATCCAGATCAGCATTGATTATTCATGGTTCATAATTTTTGCTCTCATTCTGTGGAGTCTTTCGGCCGGCTATTTTCCCCGGGAATATCCAGGCATGGGGTTTGGTTCTTATTGGCTCGCAGGGCTCATCGCAACGATTTTTTTCTTCGTATCCGTAATTCTTCACGAACTGTCACATTCCCTCATGGCTATTCGATCCGGGATCAACATCCCGGAGATCACCCTCTTTATCTTCGGGGGAGTTTCCAGACTTGGAGAGGAAGCCAGAGATCCTTTGACGGAATTTAGAATTGCCATAGTGGGGCCTTTGAGCAGTTTTGTTCTCGCCCTTGCTTTTTGGGTGCTCGAGATTGCCTTCAAGCCTTCCGGCATTCCTCTTTTGGCTGCGATATTCGGGTACCTTGCCTGGATCAATATAGCTTTGGGCGTTTTCAACCTGATTCCCGGCTTCCCGCTCGATGGAGGAAGGATTTTGAGAGCCGCGGTCTGGCTTAAGACGGGATCTCTGCCGAAGGCGACCAGATGGGCCTCCGATGTTGGGAAAGGGTTTGCTGTGGCGCTAATGGTTCTTGGCGGTTTTCAGCTTTTCGGCGGCGCCATAGTCGGTGGAATATGGCTCTTTCTGATCGGGGTGTTTCTGCGCGGCGTGGCGGAGAGCGGCTACCAGGAAGTGATGGTGAGGCAAGCTTTCGAGGGAATGCGAGTAGAGGAGGTTATGATCGAGGACGTTATCGGCGTTCCCCCGGACCTTCCTGTCTCGACGCTCATAGTAGATTACTTTCTTCGGCACGGATATCAGGGGTTTCCGGTTGTTCGCAACGGACGTCCCCTCGGTATCGTCTCCTTATCCAACATAAAGGACCTTTCCGAGGAGGAGCAAAAGAGTAAAACCGTCGAGCAGATGATGACTCCCATGACGCCCGGAATCAGCATGGAGCCCGGGCAATCTCTTGCTGAGGCTATGCAAAGGATGACAGAGGAGAATATCGGACGACTGCTGGTCGTCGAAGGAGATCGTCTTATCGGAATGATTACCAAGACAGGTTTGCTCCGCTTTCTTGAAATAAGAAGAGTTTTGAACAAATAGGAGCAGCTTTTCTGCAACAGATGCTTTCAATCGAGGGTTGCTCGAATCGGCATTCTTGACCTGATGAGCGCCGTCTGGTATTGTGCGGGCATATTCTCAATCTTTTTTGTGTTGACCTTACTTGTGATCGTTTTTGGTTGCACGGATTTTCTCGATTGACAACTGGTGAGGCGGCGCCTCACAGAAGGAGGTTCATCTCGCTTTTTTGTTTACACAAGCCCTAGATTTCATTGAACTCTTCTTCACTCCGGCTTCAGTGCCCTTGTGAGGTTGCCGGGTGAGAGGAATATCTGCAGATAGCGGAGGAGCAAAGCGGCACTGGCAGGAAGAATGATGGCGCTTTTACAATACAATGAAGGAGGATGATTATGGGCAGTGTGTATAAAGTTGTCGAACTGGTTGGATCGAGTGAGACCTCATGGGAAGACGCCGTTAAGATGGCGGTTGAAACAGCAGCCCAGTCCCTTCGTGATTTACGCGTTGCTGAAGTCAGTGAAATGGACGTAAAGCTGGAAAACGGCAAGGTAACCGCTTACCGAGCGAAGGTGAAAGTCTCCTTCAAGTATGAAGCCGGACAAGCATAGATTCCGATAGCGTAAGAGAGACGAATGCGTGTCCTTTTAGGCCGCATACAAGAAAAAACGCTTGCGAGGCGTTTCAATTATCCTATCGCGCCGCATTTCATAGGAAGCGCGGTCTATCAAAGGCATACCGGAGTGTGATGCGCTCCTGAGCATTGTTTTTTGACTAAACGCTGCTGCTTTGTTCCTTTGCAGCGCAACCCAGTCCGGACCGAATCGATTGCATCGCCGCATGAGCAATGTTTCTGCTCATGCGGCAAAAAAACATCAAGGAACATCGCTTTCTTCCCATTTGATATCTCTTATGTTGCTGACCTCGCTCAACAGTCTTTGGATGATCTCGCCATAGGGATAGTGCTCCTTACCGCAAAGACGCAAGCGGTAGGTGACGATCTTCTCAGGGATGTTCTCGCTGTAGTTCACAAACTTCAGATCAAGGTGTTTGTAATCTTTCAAAACGGTTTTGATACGCTCCAGTTGTCTTCCGGAGTTGACGCACGTAATCGTGAGCATCGTGTACACATCGTGCGCGAAGAAGAATTTCAAGCGCCTTAAATTGTAAAGAATAAGAAGGCTTATGAGAGATGTGTAAACGGCCGGGAGCAAATATCCCGCCCCGACGGCCAATCCTATGCCGGTCACGAGCCACAGTCCCGCCGCAGTGGTCAATCCCCGCACGGAGCCTTTTCCTTTGATAATCGCCCCCGCGCCGAGAAAGCCCATACTCGCTATGGCGTAGGATGCAATTCGGCCAGGGTCGAGTCGCACCACGGATCTTACGCTCAGATCGTGGAATATAGCCTCCAAATGAAGAGATAGCATCATCATCAGGCATGAGCCCAAGGCTACCAGAATATTGGTCCTGAAACCGGCGGATTGGCCGTGGGACTCACGCTCGAAGCCTATAGCTCCGCCAAGGAGAGTGGCCAGCGTCAACTTCCCCAACCAGATAAGAGATTCATGCAAGTCAAAGATATCCATGTATCAAAACTTCTCGTAATGAACGAATTCGTTGACGTCTTTTCTTTTGGGAGGGGAGGGCGTTTTGGCCGGATAACCTATCGGAATAAGGGCCACCGACTCATAGCCGGCAGGCAATCCAAGGACTTCCTTGACCTTATCGTGGTCGAACATTCCCACCACGACGGAGCCAAGGCCCAGGTCATGCGCGGCAAGGCAGAGGCTTTGCGTTGCGATGCCGAGATCAAAAAGCATCCAGTCGCCAAATTTCGTAGCGGCCTCGCCTTTGTAATAACCGGCGCTCTGCGTTTTTCCGCAGATGCTCAATATCACAGGAGCTTGCTCCATCGCTTTTGTCGCCGGATTTCCCTTGGCCAGCGCATCCTGGAGCTTCTGCTTCATTCCTTGATCTTTTACGATCACGATCTCCCAACACTGAGTATTGGCCCAGGATGGAGACCAACGCACAGCTTCGAGCGCCTGCCGGAGCAATTCGTCCGGAACGTCCTTTTCTTCAAAGCTTCGAACGCTTCGTCTTTCTTTGATGATATCCATAAAATCGCCCATGCCGTTCCTCCTCTGCAAAAGAGCTCTGAAATGGTGATTATCTCTGCAATGCTATTTGCTCTATTTTTTCACAAACTGTGATATTGAACAAGAGCTAGATGGAACATCCTCAGAGCAGATGAGGCAAGAGATATCCCTCCAGTTCCAAAGGGGCCGCGAAGCGTCTGCAATCGAAGATGGCCACGGCCATCCGCGGGGCAGGGGGGCTTTGAAGCTCAGCTTCTCTTTGCGTGTAGGGTGCTCCACCATGAGCTCATGAGCGAGAAGCGCTATCTGGGCTTGAGGAAGAGGCGCCGAGGCCCCATAGCGCAAGTCTCCAACAATGGGACAGCCCATATGAGCCATTTGCAGTCTTATCTGATGGCGTCTCCCGGTTTCGAGGCGGATTTGCATCAGGCTCCGAGACCCGATGGTTTCCAGAAGCTTGTAGGAAAGCCTGGCTTCGCGACTGGTCGTTGTGGGTTTGGATACGATGCGGCTGGAGCGGTTTTCGACTCTTTCCATCTGATTGACCAGGCGGCCCGAATCTGAAGGAGGCTTTCCTTCTACGATAGCAAGGTAGAGCTTTTCGGTCGCGCCGGAGCGGAACTGCTCACTAATCCTGGCTGCAGCTTTTGACGTGCGGCAGAACAGCACCACACCCGCAACCGGGCGATCCAGGCGATGCACCATTCCAAGAAACGCCTGCCCGGGCTTCTGGCGCGTTTGCTTTATCCACTCCTTACCCAGCTCGAGAAGCGATATCTCATTGGTCTCGTCTCCTTGAACCAGAAGGCCTGCTGGTTTATATAGAACGAGCAGGTGGTTGTCCTGGTATAGGAGCGGCCAATCGGGATGAAAGAAATAGTTGCTGTCCATGATGATTTGAATCGACCTCTCATGATTGAAAACTTCAACAATAGAACAGGGCCTCGTTAGAACATGCGGCAAAAAGAGCACAAATCAATCGACGGCTCAGTCCGTTATTTTAAGAAAGATATGGCTGCGCTTCTGGAGCGCTCCGGGATTCTGCTCTCCCCGGATCAAGTTGAGCAGCTCTGGAATTATCACCAATACCTGAGAGAGCACAACCTGGAATTGAACCTCACGCGAATTCACAACTTCGCCAATATGGTGCTGAAGCTGTACGTTGATTCGCTGCTGCCCGGCAAGCTGATCGATCTTCCTTCTCCTTTGATGGACGTGGGGAGCGGACCGGGAATGCCCGGCATTCCACTCAAAATCGCCCATCCTCACCTTGAAATCTGGCTGGCGGAAAGCCGTCAAAAACGGGTTGATTTTCTCCGATCCGTAACGGATCACCTTAATCTATCCGGAATCCAGATAATAGGGGAGGGGATAGGACCTGATTTCGAGCAGAGTGTGGCCGGTGTGATAACGCGCGCTGTCGAAAGCATTGGCTTGACCCTGGAGCGCATCCGCGGATGTCTTCAAAGGAAGGGGCTCGCCATTTTCATGAAGGGGCCGCACTGCGATTCGGAAGTCGAAGAAGCTGTCCAAAAATTCAGTCGCTCTTACAGGCTGCTGGAAGATAAGACATACAGCATTCCACACACGCCGCATGAAAGGCGTCTGGTGGTCTTCGAGCGAATAGATGAGCCGACCGGAGCAATAAAGGCGCAGGCGATGAGACGACATACAGTGAAGCAGATCGAGAGCGAGCGCAATGAAATCTTTACGGATCTAAAGAAGCTTCTCTCCAGTCGTGGTGTGAAGAAACAGAAAAGAGCCCTGATTTCGGGATCGAAGCAGGTGAATGAGACCCTTGTCGACTTTCCGGATCGTTGCGAAGCCTGGATCAGCAGCGGAGACCACACTCCGCCGCCTCCCGCCGCCTTGAGCAATCTTTCCTGGCTTCAGCTTTCCGCTCCCTTGTTTCGCGTCCTCGACCAGTTCGGCTCCAACAGCCCGCTTCTTGTCGTTCGCATTCCGGAGATCCCCGCATGGGAGCCCTCGGAGGGGTTTCCCGAAGGCTGCAGTCTGCTCGTTCCGTTTCAGGATCCGGAAAATGTCGGAACCGTCATTCGCTCAGCCGTCGCCTTCGGCGTGAGCCGGATCATTTTGCTTGCTGAAAGCGCGCATCCCTATCACCCCAAAGCTCTGAGGGCATCCGGCGGCGCCGTGCTCCGAGCAAAATTCTATAACGGACCGTTTCTGGCCGATTTACCCGAAGGACTGCCTCTTGTTGCGCTATCGAAAGAGGGCGCAGATATTGAGCAGTTCAGTTTTCCAGCTTCGTTCGGCTTGCTTGCGGGCATTGAAGGACCGGGATTGCCCGAGCGCTGGAGGAGAGGCGCCGTCGGCATTCCTATCGAAAAGGATGTGGAGTCGCTCAATGCTGCAACAGCCGCTGCAATAGCTCTTTTTGTCTGGTCTCGTTCCGTTGGCGGAAAGAAGTGAAGCCTTGAGGCTCTTAACCGAGAGCGCCGATGCAGGCGTCAATCGGACAGGAGCCTCGATGATGAAACGTTATGCGCGGATTGGAATTATTTCTATCACAACACGCCTGTTGAGCTGCCGTCCGGCTTCGGTGGCATTGGTCGCAATCGGCCTTTCTTCTCCGTAGCCTCTTGCAGACACGCGTCTCGGGTCGACGCCTCGGTCGATCAGGGCATCCTTGACAGACAGAGCGCGCCTGTCGGAAAGATCGTAGTTGTGCTGCTCCGAGCCCATACTGTCGGTGTGTCCGGTTACGTTCACCTGAGTTTCAGGGTATCTCATGAGGATATCGGCCAGGCGGTCGATTTCGTCCAACCCGCCGGGCTTCAGGCGAGCCGAATTGACATCGAACATGACATCGGATTTCAAGGTTACCTGAAGATTGTCTCTCTGTCGCTCGATTCTAGCGGCTTCGCTACGCGCCAGAGCCTGTTGAAGCTCGCGTTCCTGCCTGTCCATGTAGCTGCCGATCATGTTGCCGGCAATGCCGCCAACGGCCGCTCCGGCAGCAGCTCCAAGCAACGTGGAGCCGGTGCTATGGCCGATAGCCTGACCAAGCAGGGCGCCTGTGGCTGCTCCTACTCCCATGCCGACTGCCGTGCCCTTTTCAGTATTCGTCATGGGAGTGGCGCAACCGGATACGATCAAGGACATGATTAGTAAAATACATAAGTAGTTTTTCTTCATTCAACTTCTCCTTTTAGCGACCCTCAAATTGTAAAATGATTGTAACTCCTCCATACTGCAAAACACTCTCTGACCCATCGCTCAAAAACAACCTTAAAAGCTACACCCAAATCTAAAGCCAATCTAGTTCCTTCGCAACTCATATGTCAGGGTTTGACCACCAATAAATTGTGGATATTCTTCACCCCGTCCACAGTCTGCGCGATAGCCGTCGCCCGGTCTTTGGCAAAGTCGGAATTCACTGCGCCCATGAGCGTCACTTGCCCTTCAAAGGTCTCGACGGAGACGGCGAATCCACTCAAATATGGATCCTGAAAAAGCCTGCTCTTCAATGTAGTGCTGATGACCGTATCATCCATCACCTGTCCAGCCGTTCTCCCGGCAGGCGTCCTGCAGCTCAATACTCCCGAAAGCAATGCCAGACAAATCGCCAAGGCTGCCGCCGACTTGAGTTTTTGCATCTTTCTCAACTCCTTTCGCGTTGTTGATTTTCTACACCTCATCATCATCCGCTCGAAGGCTTTCGTCCCTATCTTTAAGCGAAAGACCAATGATCCAGGACTCTCTTTACTCTTTGAAGTAACCTTCGGCGCGTTGACGCGTCACAAAAAAGAGGCGTTACTCTTCAAAGACTAACACGCCCGACCCCTCTATTCTGTCTTGCTTCAGTTTTAACAGCGCCGAGTTGGCGTCTTTCATGGGGAAGAGCTGGATCTGAGGGCGAATGGGTATTTCGGAGGCGGTTTCCAATAGCTCGATTCCATCCTCGCGAGTATTCGCCGTAACACTGTGTACATTCTTTTCATAGAATAAATGCCTTTCGTAATCCATTGCAGGAATATCGGACATGTAAATTCCCGCCAAAGCAAGAACTCCTCCTTTTCTCAGGGAGCGCAAAGCTTGTGGGACAAGCTCTCCCGCAGGAGCGAAAATAATGGCGCTGTCGACGAGAGCAGGCATTCTCGATGCGTCGGAG
This sequence comes from uncultured Syntrophobacteraceae bacterium, assembly GCA_964578835.1. Taxonomy (GTDB): domain Bacteria; phylum Desulfobacterota; class Syntrophobacteria; order Syntrophobacterales; family Syntrophobacteraceae; genus CAZOEL01. The sequence continues at coordinate 32,581 of CAZOEL010000023.1, forward strand.
CCCGCCCACACAGCTCCAAGCTCGAGGGCAAGTTTTTGATGCCTTTCAGTTCGACTGCACGCATAAACCTTGCACCCCCAATGAACAGCGATCTGAATGACAATATGCGCAGACGAGCCAAAACCGTAGAGCGCTATCGACTGCCCCGGCTTCAGGAGGCTTCTTTTGAGGCTTCGATATCCGATGATCCCGGCGCATAAAAGCGGAGGCGCGTCATAGTCGTTGAAGATTGCCGGTATCGGGTAAGCGAAAGCTTCAGGCGCAACGGCATACTCCGCATAACCTCCTGGAACGTGATATCCGGTAAAGATGGATGACTCACACAGGTTTTCCTGTCCGGCGCGACAATAAACGCAACGGCCGCATGTATGATGAAGCCATGCGATTCCGATGCGATCTCCGGGCTTGAATCTGGAGGCGTTGGCGCCTGCCTTGTCCACTATCCCGACTATTTGATGACCGGGTATTACAGCACGACCCAACGGGGGAAGCTCTCCCTCTATCACATGCAGGTCCGTCCGACAGATACCGCACGCTTTCACTCGCACTCGCACTTCTTCCGGGCCCGGGTCGGGTGTGGGAACGTCGGTCCAATCCAAGGGCGCCGCATCAATGGGAGCGCATTGTTTGAGAACCATGGCTTTCATAGAATCTCCTCAATCGTCTCGAGTGTTCGCGGTTGATTTGTTGAGCTTATTTTCTCATAATAGAGTCGCAAAATACAATAAATCAACGGAAAGGAGCCGCTGAAAAGGATGGAGAAAGCCGGAAATACAGCTCGGCAGGCGAAACGCTTCCTCCTGCGGCTGCTTGTCCTTTCGACGCTGCTCGTCATTGCTATCCCTCTCCTGCTAATCCTTGTTTTGCATTTCCCGGCCGCGCAGACCGCCGTGATCGAAGCTCTCGCTCATCGGATAGACGCAGCCACACCTTTTTCGATAAAGCTTGGAGGCTACAGCTGGAGGCCGTGTGCCGGATTGCAATTGAACGATCTCGCCGTGCAGTTTGAAGGCAAGGAGATACTCCGCTGCGAAAGAGCGCGCCTAAGCTATGTATTGTCGGTTAAATGGCCATATCTTTGTCCACGGGAGCTCCGCTTGGAGAAGCCGACCCTTCGACTGGAAAGGGACAGGGAAGGGCGCTGGGTAGTCCCTAGACGCGAAAAAAGCGCAAGAGGTCTGTCTGGCTCGAGCTTTGACACTTCTTCCCCAAAGTCCACGTCTTCGTTACTTCTTTTTCCTTGGCCTCGAATAAAAATCGTTTCCGGCGCAGTCATGGCGGAACAAAACGGCCAACAGATACTCTCAATCAGAGACGTGACCGGCGCTCTTACATTGCAGCCCGTCTCCCGACCTGACGGGGTTTCCTTTCGAATTCAAATTGGACAGTGGCAGGGACAATCCCTTCTTCCGTCATGGGGGAAATGATAAGAGTATGTTTTCGATGATGGCGAAAAAGTCGCTCTTCTTAAAGGCGGAGCTGATGAAAATGGCTGCCGCCGTTACTATAATAGGCTGGAGACGGCTTTGGCCATCGGTGAGTCCGGATTGAGCGCAAGCATGAAATTCTAAAACCGGAGAATGGAGGGGCTTCCATGAAAATACAGGAACTTCGCTTGAAAGCTAAGAATCTCGGGATCAATTCTTTTGCAAAGACAAAAGTGGAGCTTATTCGAGCGATTCAGCGCGCGGAGGGGAATTTTGAATGCTACGGTACGGCCACAGATTATTGCGACCAGGAGGAATGCGCATTTCGCTCCTCATGTCTGACGGAGCAGAAGCAGACCTCGAAATCACGCAAACTTGAATCCAAGGTGTAAAAATGGAACTGAATCCGATAGCTGACGACAAACACATCTTAATGAAGCTTCAGAACTCGAACAAGCCCGATCAGGTTGTTTATTTTGTGATTGACCGGGCGGGCGGCGGCAAATTCACGACCCAGGGACTGAAAGAGCTATTTGGAGTGAAAGAAATAGCTGTGGAGTCCAGAAACGTTTTGGAGTCGCTCCCGGAATTTGCAGAAGTGCTCTCATTTCTCTTTGAGAGCATGTCGGCGGCTCAGGACTTCCGGTTACCGTTTGCTTATCAAAGCGAGTTCGACTTTGCTGGAAAAAAGTATACCCTGAACGAAGAGGGCTCGCACCGCATCTTGCGGCGCGTCGGAGAATGAGCTTTTCGGGAATGCTTTCGAGATGCTTCATGGGGAAGGCTCATGAGCGGCGCTACTCATCCGCCGGCGCAAAACCTCTCCTGAGAGTGTTTTCAACCACATTCACGGGAACCATGAATTGAAGCAGGTAATCCGGACCACCCGTTTTGGAGCCAATTCCCGACATCTTGAAGCCCCCGAATGGGTGGCGGCCGACAATGGCGCCGGTGCATCCCCGGTTGATGTAGAGATTTCCCGTGCGGAATTCTCTCTTCGCTTTGGCTATGTGCTCGGGACTCCTCGAGAACAGGCCGCCTGTGAGCGCGTATTGGGTTGCATTGGCCATCTCGATGGCTTCATCGAAGCTTGCAGCCTTCATGATCGAGAGGACGGGTCCGAAGATTTCCTCCTGCGCCAGACGATGTTCCGGCTTTATATCGACAAAAATGCTGAGAGGGACGAAATGGCCTTTGGCGCCGGGTTGATTTCGCTCGATAAGCAAATTTCCTTCTTGTTTTCCTAACGCGATGTAGTCGGCGATCTTCTTTGCTGCGGAAGCTTCTATGACGGCCCCCATGAAATTTTTCGGATCTTCGGGCGGCCCCAGAGCGAGGCTTTCAGCGGCGGCTTTGAGCCTCTCCAAAAGCCTGTCGTAAATGCCTTCGAGCACAATCAGCCGTGAACATGCGGAGCATTTTTGCCCTTGATAGCTGAATGCGGCATGGATGATATGACGCACGGCTTCATCCAGATCGGCATCGTCGTCAACGATGATGGCGTTCTTGCCTCCCATTTCCGCAATAACGTTTTTGACGGTTGTAGCCCCCGGTGGAGTCTTGGAAGCAAGCTCCAGAAGGTGAAGTCCAACATTCTTACTCCCGGTGAAGGCAATCATGGCTACGTCGGGATGCGAAACAAGGCAATCTCCTATCTCGCTTCCGGAGCCGGGTAAATAGTTGAGTACTCCGGCAGGCAATTTCGCTTCTTCAAATATCCTGTGAACCATGTATCCAACCACGGGAGATTGAGATGCGGGCTTGTACACCACCGTATTTCCCGTGACGATGGCGGCCGAGGCCATTCCCGTGGATATGGCCATGGGGAAGTTCCATGGCGCTATGACTGCGCAAACGCCACGCGGCTGATAGAAAAGATGGCTGATTTCTCCAGGATAGCGCCCCATACGAATGGGGGAACCGAGACGGATCATTTCGCGGCCGTAATATTCTAGAAAGTCGATTGCTTCGCAAACATCGGCATCCGCCTCGCCCCAGCTTTTCCCCACTTCGATGACTTGAAGGGCCGCCAACTCGAATCGCAGCTTGCGGGCGGAAGCTGCGGCCTTGAACAAGTACTCGGCTCGTTTTTCTGGAGGCGTATCGCGCCAACCGGGCAAGGCGCGCCGTGCGCTATCGATCGCAACTTCCGCCTCTTTGATTCCCGCCGAGGCTACCGATCCGACAATCTCTTCGGGATCGTTCGGGTTAGTCGAAAGAAGCTCTCTGACTGCGCCGACATTCCTTCCTCCAATCACGAGCCGGACCTGAAAAGGCATGGACGTGCGAACCCACTTCAGAGCGGCTTCAAAGCGGTCTCGATTGCCGGCCTGAGTCCAATCCAAAAGGGGCTCGTTGTGGAACGATCCATTACTCTCGAGCTCAACCGTTTCGGGAAGTAAATCGACTGGATTTCCAAGCAATTCTTCCTTGGACACTCCCTCTGAGAAGCTCTTGCGCAGGAAGGACTCATTGGCGGTGTTTTCGAGCAGCCTCCGCACCAGGTAAGCCATTCCCTGAATCATTTCCCCTATCGGCGCATAAACCCGAAGAGGGAGCCCCGCTTTTACCAGCGCATTCCTCACGGGCTCTCCCATGCCATAAAGCACCTGATACTCAAGGGCGTCACGGGGTATTCTCAATGCCTTTGCCGCTTCATGAACGTAGGCAATGGAGCGGATATTATGAGACGCACAGGCGAGAGCAGTGTATTGATGATGCTCGAGAATAATTGTAGCCAGTCTTTCAAAATTCGCATCTGTTGCGTGCTTCTGTGTAAATACGGGCACGGGCCATTCTTTCTGACGCGCCCAGATCACTTCGGAATCCCAATAGGCGCCCTTGACCAGGCGTATGGTAAAGCGCACGTCGTTCTTTTGAGCCCATTTCAGCATATCCTGCAAGTCCGGTTCGCTCTCCTTGAGATAGGCCTGCAAGACTATGCCCGTGTGCGGATAGCCTTTGAATTCCGGTTCTTCCATGAGGCTTCTGTATAGAGTCTGAGTGAGGCGCTTCAGCTCATAGTGCTCCATGTCCAGGATCACGAACGCATTCGCCTGCATAGCTCTCCTGAAGATAGGACGCAAACGCTCCTTGGCCATGCTTACGGAATTGCTGAAAGCGGCGGCGTTCATCTGAGAGTACATGGCGGAAGCTTTGAGAGAGACATTGATCTTGGGCGAATGTCCCCAGTCAAGCTCATCACCTCCAACGCCGAGCGGTCGCCAATGCTTTTGAGCAGTCTCGAGAAGATCGAAAAGATCGAAATAGCTGTGGAGATATTCATCCGCTTCTTTTTCCGATACGACCGATTCTCCAAGCATATCGATGGTGACGGCTATTCCTTGGGATCTCAGATCTTCAATGCGTGGAAGCGCCTCATGGGGATTGCTCCCCAAGAGATAATTTTTCGCCATAGAAGCTATGTTTCCGGAGATGCTCTTGGCCAGCAGCTTAGAGGCGATGGAATTGGGCGGCAGGTATTTCATTCCCCATTGCACTGGAACAGGGAATTTGGACATGGAACCGGAAAAGTATTCCCGTATGTGCCTTAGGACGGACTCCGAGGTCGTGAGGTACGGAAAGACATCCACAAACCGAAATAAATCCACCTTAAAAGATTCGTCTTGCATACACCAGTCGAGCATCTTTCCAGTCCAGAACTCCTTTCGGAAGAGCGAAGGCGATTCTTCCTCAAGAAGCTGGAAGAGGCGGAGCCCAGTCTCTCGGATTTTGCTTTCGATATCATTTCCCATGGCAAGTTACTTCCTCCGACGGACGATGCGTGGTATTGCCGGGTGGCGCACTGTTTCTTATTAAGGTTGCATCGTTTGAAATACAATAGCAGCCTTTGGCGCAATATGCGATCTTTCAGAAATGCAACGGAATGCCCATTCGGCGCTATTTCAGACGTTCCTTTTATGCCGCTCTTTTCTGGCTTCACGCTTCCATTCCGCCCCACGTCTGCCTTTCTTCTTTTCCGATGCCGACTTGTCTTGAGGCGCGCCTTCGAGTCTTTTAGGGTCCATCAAAAACGAGCCGGGAGAGTAGGGGACTTTGGCCTTTGATTCAGTTTTCTCTTTCTTCTTAGGCTCAGACAATTTGGAAAGCTCATCATCGCGCAGAACTGGAAGCATCAGAAATTCGGTGGCGATGAATTCAACGAGATAGAGCTCAGGACCCGCTTTCAGGAACTTCACGCCCATCTCGGAAGCTTTTCTTGCGCGAATCTCTATCAACAACGGATCGGGATCGCGTCTCTTGGCGATGCGAATGGCAAGATCTTTGTTTGTGGATACCGGGAAAAAAGCGCGATTGGAGGCGGAAAGACCATCCTCTTTGATCGACGCGTATCGCTTCCGCCTGCACGCATAGTAACACCGCTCAGGGGGCGTTTCTTCATAATAGGGTGGCGCGGCAGCGTTATCTTTCAGTCGCAGCATGGCGCCATCGAGAACCACCGGCATGTCTATGCCCAGGTAGGCTATTTCTTTGAGATGAGACTCGCGAACAAACCGCAGAGTCTCATCCTCTTGAAGCGCCCAGTGGAATTCCTTCCATGGCATTGTTCCGTTGGAATCCCAAAAGAGTCCGTATTCGCCAGGGGAATGGAAGGCAATGTAGGAAAGGGTCTTGGCCAATATTTTAGGATTGTAATGCGCCGCCATGAAGTAGTTCCTCCGGTAAAGGCGTCGTTGTTTCCGTTCAAACTCTCTCGATCGAAGAATATCTAAAGATTGACATAATTTCAATCAAAGGGAAGGTTTGCGGAACAGACGATGGAAATGTTTGTGAGCGAGCATTAAGTTAGATTGATAAATGCGAAAAGAGAGGAGTTGGAAGATTCGGCTATGATTCTATGAAGACCACGCGTGAATACCCTCCATCCGCCGGGGATGAGATTTGCGTAAGCCGCGGCAGGCGATTTGCCGCCTGGCTGGTCCATCTCTTTACGGCTTCAGGAGCCGTTTTGGGACTGCTCATGCTGAGCGCGGTTCATCATCAGCGCTTTCCGAGATTCTTCTGGCTCATGGCTGCGTCCATTTTTATCGACGCTGTGGATGGCGTTCTTGCGCGGCGAGCCATGACAAAAGTCGCGGCGCCGAAGATAGATGGCGCTCTGTTGGATAATGTGGTCGATTATCTGACTTATGCCGTTGCGCCGGCTTTTTTCGTTTTAGAAAGTGGGCTCGTTCCGCAGGATTGGAGATTTATCGCTTCCAGCATGATTGTGCTGGCTTCGGCCTATCAGTTCAGCCAGACGGACGCAAAGACGGACGATTATTTTTTTAAAGGTTTCCCAAGCTTTTGGAATATTCTTATCTTTTATTTGTTCCTCTGGCGATCGTCGCCTTGGGTGAACCTTGCCATCATCTTGATTCTGGCGGCTCTGGTATTTGTCCCGATCAAATATGTTTATCCGTCTCGACCCGACAATGTCAGTCGAAATCCTTGGCTGAGAGTCGCCGTAGTCGGGGCGACGATTTTGTGGGGAGCCTCATCGATCGGGTTGCTCTGGGCATACCCTGAAAGGAGCCCAGTGCTCATGGCCATATCTACTTCATACGTCGCGCTTTACGTTCTCATGAGTCTTCGAAGCACTTTCGGCGGTTTGAAGACGCTTTTTTCCAGAAGGAGCAAGCTTCTCTGATGATTCTTGCAGCAAGTAATCAGCAACAACCGGTCACGAAGCCGGGAGCCGACAAGCCAGATGTGTTAGTTTACATAATATATATTATCAGACGTTTTATGATAATCGATCTTTTTTTTATTTTTGCGCTTGACTTCCTGCCCTCTCTCTTCTATATATCCAACTCGCAACTGAGCGGGAATAACTCAGCGGTAGAGTGCAACCTTGCCAAGGTTGAAGTCGCGGGTTCAAATCCCGTTTCCCGCTCCATAAGAAATCCCAGGGTGGTTCTCAAACCACCCTTTTTTTTATTATTCCGTCTCACCAAGCTTCCTGGCAATGAATGAATAATAACCAAGATCCCAACCATGCCCATAAAGCTCCCAGCAAACGACGTTCCCGAAAGGACGCTCTCAAGGATCTCTATTCCCATTTCAGCTCCAAAGACCATGTGCTGATAACTATTGACCCCGACCCCGACGCCATAGGCTCCGCTCTAGCCCTGAAACGGCTTTTATGGCACAAGGTCCAGTCCACCACTATCGGCATGATACGTCCCATTAGACGTCTCAACAATCTTACGATGGTGAGGCTGCTCAAACTGCCCCTGGTATTGTTGAAAAAAGATCAGCTCGAGCCCTACGACAAGTATTTCCTGGTCGACGGTCAGCCTTCTCACAACAACTTCTTCGGCCAGTTTGCCTACACGGGCGTTGTGGATCATCATCCGCTGAATGAAGAGCCCGGGGCGGAATTCGTGGACGTGCGTCCCCATTATGGCGCAACCTCCAGCATTTTTGTCGAATACCTCAAGGCCGCCAACATCAAACCCTCACAAACGCTGGCCACCGCCCTGCTCTACGGCATCAAGACGGATACGCGCAGCTTCGAACGTCATACTATCGTCGACGATATCGAAGCTTTCAGATATCTTTTTCCTCTGGTCAACCATAACGTATTGAGAAAGATCGAGATATCTGATCTCTCTCTTAAGGATCTGAGATTCTTTCACAAAGCCGTTGAGAGAAAGCATGTGATCAAGGACCGCATCTTTGCGCACCTCGATGAAGTCACTACTGCCGATATTCTGGTCGAAATAGCCGAATTCTTTTTAAAAATACATGATATTTCCTGGAGCATCATATCCGGCGTTTATGAGGATAACCTCATCGTCGTTGTTCGAAACGATGGCTATAGGAAAGATGCTGGAAAGATCATGCGACGCGCTTTCGGATCGATCGGGTGCGCCGGTGGACATCGAGCCATGGCTCGAGCGGAAGTGCCCATGGAGAACCTTTATAAACTGCTCGGTAAAAAGAGCTCCTCCGCTATAGAGCGCTTCATAAGGAAAGAGCTTTCCCCATTTAGCTGATCTGTAGCATTGCCCCCTGCCCTGTTCTTCTTTTTGCCTGTCATAAGCTTATTCCATTTCGTACAATACCACTTTGCCTCCTGCTTTTCTGAATACAGGAGTCCACTTCGCCAAATTGCACAATTCCTTTGCCCGAATTAAGCTTTTTTTCACGGTCTTATGATAATCTTGACATGGGATTGCATTGATGTTAGCTCTAATTTCGGCGCTTCTACAAATACTTCGCAACTATTTCACCAGCTCGAATGCATCGCACTTATTTTCACACTCTAAAGGGAAAGAAGCAGCCTGAACAGGGCCTGAGTTGTGTTTTTACGTCATCCGATGTTCTCCTTTTGGTTTAAGGGTGCTGCCAGCATCGGGATTCAAATTTTTCAAATACTTTCAGTCAAGAGGATCTCCTATGCAATTAGACAAAGGTTTTGGCGCGCGTATGGATAAGAAGGGAATATCTCGAAGAGATTTTATGAAGTTCTGTGGCGTGGTTTCCGCCACAATGGGGTTGGCTCCTTCTTTTGCTCCAAAAATTGCCGAGGCCCTGGCTTCGCCACAGCGCCCGCCGGTTGTGTGGCTTGCATTCGCCGAATGCACCGGTTGCGCCGAATCATTGCTAAGGACGAGTTACCCCTGGGTCGATCAATTGGTGCTGGACATCGTTTCCCTGGACTACCACGAGACTATAATGGCCGCCTCCGGACATCAGGCGGAGGATATTCTGAGCTCGACCGTGCAGAAATATCCCGGCAAATTTATCTGTATCGTGGATGGAGCGATACCAACGGCTGAAAATGGCGTCTACGGCATGATAGGCGGCAAGACGATGCTTCAAATAGCCGGTGAGGTGTGTCCGAAGGCGCTGGCGAATATCTGCATGGGGACTTGCTCCTCTTATGGCGGCATTCCCGCCGCCGCCCCCAACCCGACGGGAGCGAAAGATCTCGAAGCGGCTCTCGGGGAAGCATTGAAGACCCCGGTGGTGAAGATTCCCGGGTGCCCTCCCAATCCGATCAACCTGGTCGGCGTGATAGTCAATTACCTGCTTTTCGGCAAGCTTCCGGATCTGGACGACAAAAAGCGACCGGTATTCGCCTATGGGAAGACCATCCATGACACCTGTCCACGAAGATCTCACTATGAAATGGGTGAATTCGTGACCGAATTCGGATCAAAAGAGGCTCAATTGGGCTACTGTCTTTTCCAGGTGGGATGCAAGGGACCTGAGACGTACAACAACTGCTCCACAGTCAAATGGAACGATGGAACGAGCTGGCCGATACAGGCCGGTCACCCGTGCATCGGCTGCAGCGAGCCCGATTTCTGGGACAAAATGAGCCCGTTTTACAAATCTCTGTAGTTGGCGTCAGGAATCTTTATTTCGCTCCCTGCTGGGAAAGCGCTACAGAATAGAACCTGGCGCCTGGCGAAGCGATATTCCGAATCACCGGTCTTTATAAATAGAGGAGTTGTGCACATGGCGGAAAGAATTGTTGTTGACCCGATAACTCGCATAGAGGGGCATTTACGTATAGAAGTGGAAGTAGCGGGCGGAAAAGTGACGAATGCATGGAGCACCGCAACGCTTTTTCGCGGCCTCGAGCTCATCGTGCAGGGCCGAGATCCTCGCGACGCGTGGCTCTTCACGCAACGAGCCTGCGGCGTCTGCACTTATGTTCACGCCCTCGCCTCCGTTCGTTCCGTCGACAATGCGGTCGGCGTCAATATCCCGGACAATGCTAGAATCATACGCAATTTGCTCATGGGCGCCCAGTTCCTGCACGACCATCTGGTCCATTTCTACCATCTTCACGCGCTCGATTGGGTGGATGTCATCAGCGCGCTCAAGGCGGACCCGAAGAAAACGTCCGATCTGGCCAACCAGGTATCGCCCGCCGGCAACAGCGGCGTAAGCGATTTCAAGGAAGTTCAGGCTCGCGTGAAGAAATTTGTCGAAAGCGGCCAGCTTGGCCTTTTCGCCAACGGCTATTGGGGGCATCCTGCTTACAAACTTTCTCCTGAAGTCAATCTGATAGCCGTTTCGCATTATCTGCAGGCGCTTCGTCAACAAGCTCGCACCGCTCGCATGCACGCCATCTTCGGAGGCAAGAATCCACACCTCCAAAGTCTGGTCGTTGGAGGCGTGACTTCGGTGGCCGATCTTACGCCGGACCGCATCGCGGAATTCAAGTACCTCTGGCAGGAAACGATGGATTTTGTCAATAACGTTTATATCCCGGACGTTGTTGCGGTGGCCTCATCCTACAAGGATTGGTCAAAGATTGGCGGGACCGCCAACTTCCTTGCCTACGGCGAATTCCCTCAAAGTGAAAAAGAACCTGAAAGCATGGTCTTCCCACGAGGAGCCATTTTCAACCGGCAGTTCGACCAGGTTCAATCCGTAGACCTGAACCTCATTACCGAGCACGTAAAGCACAGCTGGTATGAAGGCGAAGGGGCGCTTCATCCTTCCAAGGGAGAGACCAAGCCCAAATACGATTCGCTCGATATGAGCAAGCGTTACAGCTGGATGAAAGCCCCGAGGTACAAAGACGCTCCGATGGAAGTCGGACCGCTTGCCCGCGTGCTGATTGCTTACGGTAAAGGCCACGAACAAACGAAGAAAGCTGTGGACGGCCTTCTCAAAAAGCTTCAACTTCCACCACAGGCGCTCTTCTCGACTCTGGGAAGGACCGCGGCGAGGGCGCTGGAAACCCAGATCATCGGAGCGGCAATGGAAGGCTGGATAAACAACTTGGTGGATAATCTCAAGAGCGGCAACACCAAGACTTATCAGCCCTATGAAATGAAAGACGGTATGGGCGCGGGTTTGAACGATGTGCCCCGAGGGGCTCTCGGACACTGGGTGGACATCAAGGAAGGAAAAATCGCCAACTACCAGATGGTTGTGCCTTCGACCTGGAACCTTGGACCGAGATGCGCCAAAGATCAGCCCGGTCCGCTTGAGACAGCCCTGATGGGAACGCCTGTGGCCGATCCCAAAAAGCCGGTTGAAATCCTCCGAACAGTGCACTCCTTCGATCCGTGCATTGCTTGCGCTGTGCATGTGATAGACCCGCGCAGCAATGAAGTGTACAAGTTTAAAGTTGTCTAAGATCCTTTTATCGGATACGTATTAGCCTTGAGAGCCCGGTGGATGGCCTTGCCGGGCTCTTGCTTATCCTAGGCCCTTTTCCGAAAAAGGATGGATTCGAAAAAGAGCTTTTGAAACGGCTGGGGCATTCGCGCCTGTTGCGTTGTTTGCTAAAAGCCATTGTTTGCCGAGATTGCCAATGAAGAGAAAGCGCATACTGGTCCTGGGAGTCGGCAACATCCTTCTCAGGGATGAAGGCGTCGGAGTAAAAGTAATCGAGCGGCTGGAATCCCTCTACGACTTCTCGGACAATGTCGAGCTCATGGATGGCGGCGTACTGGGACTGCGGCTCCTGGATCCGATTGTCTCTTCAGATTGCGTTATCGTTGTCGATGCCGTGCAGAACGGGCAGCCGCCCGGCTCTCTTTATCGATTTGGGGCTGAAGAGCTTGAAAAAAGAGTTACTTTCAAGAATTCTCTCCATCAACTGGATCTGGTGGAAGCTCTTGCCTATGCGGAAGTAATGGGTCACAGGCCTTCTGCGGTCATCATAGGCATAGAGCCCGCGGATATCTCCCCGTGGGGCGTCGAATTGACCGACATCGTTCAAGCCCGGTTGCCGGAAATGTGCTCCAGAGTGCTTTCCGAGGTCGAAAATTCCGGCGGCCTTTACTGGGAGAAAAAAGCATAACATTATGGCCCTCGTTCAGAGAAAGGAAGATCCTCCATGTGCTTAGCCATTCCTGCGGAAGTGATTCGCATTGAAGAGGATATGGCCACGATCAAGGTCGGAGAGGCCATTCGCAAGGCCTCGCTCATGCTTCTGCCCGAGAAGGCGGAAATCGGCGATTATCTTATCGTGCATGCCGGTTTCGCGTTACACAAAATAGATCCGGGTGAAGCCGAAGAATCATTACGGCTGTTGAGAGAGCTTGCCTCCTTTGGAGATATGGGCTGATCTCAAGGGCCTTTTTCCGTCTGAGCGCCAGCTGCTTTCTCGTTAGCCTCGATCTCGTTTTCTATTTCCTGAAACAAATAAGAGACCCTGCCTTGATTGGCCGCATCGTCATAGGTCAGGAGCAAAGTGGTGACGTTGCCGGACCAGAAATACTTTTTTTGCGCCGGATCGGGTTGATAAGGGCTCCCGTTTAGCTTCTCGAAGCTCTCCTTGAGGGCCGAAAAGCTTCCCGGTGAACGATAGTAAACGACAGCATTGTAGAATCTGCCTTTATAGAAGCCGTAAACAATCTTGTCGATATCAACGCCTTCGAATTTCTCGGCCTCGTTTTCCCGGGTATAGAATCCGAAATGACCATCTTCCGCAAGAAGCTTCATTTCCGGAAGATCGCGGATGTTGCTTGCCCATGGGATTCCGCCGAACCCTTCAGGCGCATGCTCCATATCAGCCACATAGCTATAAATGACTACGCCTAAAGCCGCGATTCCCAATATCCATCCAAACCCCAGCGCCGCTTTTTTGTATAAAGCCATATTATCCCGCCTGCTCCTTATTTCCTGCTGCACCAATCTATTCTTCTTCACCGAGGTCGACTGTAAGATGCCTCTGTAAAAAGCTTAAGAGCCGCTTGCCGTCTTCGGTGGGAATCCAACCGACTCCACCGCATTCCGGACATTCGATCATTTCGCCATGATCTTCCAGGGCAATCAATCCCCCACCCCAACACTTCCAGCATTTGACTTCAAGATCCGGTAAGCTCATACCCTCTCTTTCGCATACGGTAAATAAGCGCTCCATATCTGAAAAATGAACCGCATAGCACAATCGAATATGCTTGAAAACAAAGAAAAGCGCCTGCAATGGGCGCCCGTGCGGTTCGCCCGCATACACAACGACGGATGATATCACAAGAGGGGAATATTGAGCCAGGAAGATCGAAGAGCGCAGCGCCTGCAACCGCAGCGATCCTGGTTGCGGGCGCCTTGCGCATCAAAACTCGGCATGGCCGGGGGCTCTCGGAAAAGGAATAGCCTCCCTGATATTGGCGACTGCGGTAACAAACTGAACCATTCTCTCGAGTCCCAACCCGAAACCGGCATGAGGGACTGAACCGTACTCTCTCAGCTCAACGTACCAGCGATAATCCTCCGCTGAAACGCCCTTTAGCTTCATCTGCTCGAGCAAAACATCGAGCCGCTCCTCTCTTTGAGAACCACCGATGATCTCGCCGATGCGAGGAACGAGAATATCCATGGCGGCGACGGTCTTTTCGTCATCGTTCACTCTCATGTAGAAAGGCTTCAAGGAGCGTGGGAAATCGATAATGGCGACGGGCTTTTTGAAGTGTTTTTCCGTAAGATGGCGCTCGTGCTCGGCTTGAAGATCCGATCCCCATTCGACGGGAAATGAAAAGGGCTCTCGAGAATTCTTCAGTATCTCAACAGCTTCCGTGTACGAGATTATCTCGAAAGGAGTCTTGACAAGCGCCTCCAGGGTCTCCTTCAGCGACGAATCCATGAAGCGGGTGAAGAAGCTCAAGTCTTCATCGCACCGGGAGAGAGCTCCCTCCACAAGGCTTTTGATCATCTCCTGAGCCAACGCCAAGTCGTCTTCCAAATCATAGAAGGCCATCTCTGGCTCGATCATCCAGAACTCGGCCAGATGCCTGCTCGTATTGGAGTTCTCCGCACGAAAGGTGGGGCCGAAGGTGTATACTTTTCCAAGAGCCAGAGCGTAAATCTCCGCCTGAAGCTGTCCGCTCACGGTAAGATAGGCCGGCTTCTGGAAAAAATCGCTCCGGAAAAGGTCCTCTTCTTTCGCCGCACCCATGGCGGCGGGGTCGAGAGAGGTGACTCGAAACACATCGCCTGCGCCCTCACAGTCGCTCGCGGTGATGATAGGCGTGTGAATGTAGTAGAATCCTCTTTCCTCAAAGAATTTATGAATGGCGTAGCTCAACTGGTTGCGAACTCGCGCGACGGCTCCGATTGTATTGGTTCTTGGCCGCAAGTGAGCTATTTCCCTCAAGAACTCGAAGGAGTGCCTTTTTTTCTGCAGAGGGTAAGAAGCGGGGTCAGCGGAACCATAAATCTTGATTCGCCGGGCCTGGACCTCAATGGACTGCTCTTTGCCCGGCGACTGACTGACCACGCCTTCTACCATCAGGCTGCATCCGTTGGTGATCTTGCCAAGAAGCTCCCCGTAGTCGGGATGATCCTGCTCGGCCACGACTTGTAGGTTCTTCAGACACGAGCCGTCATTGATCTCGATGAAGCTCACGCCCGCTTTGGAATCCCTTTTGGTCCGCACCCAGCCCTGTATGATGACGCTTTTGCCTATGTTTTCCTTATCCTGCTGAAATAGCTCGCTGATGCGAGATCCCTTTTCCATATCTCCTTGAATCCTCTCCTTTCCTTTCTTCAGTATCAGGATGCATGAAACTGCAAGCTCTCCCCATGAGAAGACAACGGTCGGAGATCCGACCGTTGTCCACGAAGCTTATGAGATGCTTTCCGCCAACGCCTCGGGATCGGTTATGGGACGCTTGCAGGCGAAGTTCTCGCAGACATAGGCGGTCGCCTTGGAATCCAAGGGCTTCAATTCCGCTGTAAAAGCTGCGAGTGAAGACAATTTCTCCCCTTCATCGCCATCCCTTTTGAGCATCAAAACCCGGTTCGGGTAAAATTTCCTATGCAGCAGTTCGAGCATCGTGCGCGTGCTTTCCAGCTCGGGGTCTCCCACGATAACGACCTCGGAGCTCGGTCCGAGCGCAAAGTCAAGCGCATTGAGAAATTGAGTGTAGCCTGACGGGTAATCGCCAACCATCCCTGAAAAATATCTCAGCATGCGCTCTGCTTTGTCTTCCCACTCCGTGGCGCCGGTAATCCGGGATAGCCTGAGAAGATTTAGAAGCGCCACGGAGTTTCCTGAAGGAATGGCGCCGTCATAGACCGGCTTATCCCGCATAATGAGTCTCTCGTTGTCTTCCGCTGTAAAGAAGAAGCCTCCATCGAGATCGTCCCAGAAGAGGTCGAGCATCTGCCGATTTATTTTTATCGCTTCCTCGAGGAAGCGCAGCTCGAACGAGGACTCATAAAGCTCGATAAGTCCCCATCCAAAAAAAGTATAGTCCTCGAGGAATCCAAGAAATGCGGTTTCTCCATCTCTATAGCGTCTGCAAAGCCTGCCCGAATCCTGCCTGAGCGTTCGAAGCACAAAGTCTGCGGCTTTGGTCGCCGCATCGAGGTATATCTTATCGCCCAGCGCTTGATACCCTTTTGCCAGCGCCGCAATCATCAGCCCGTTCCAGGAGGTGAGGATTTTGTCATCTTTCAATGGATGAATCCTCTTTTCTCGTACGGCGAAAAGCTTCCTCTCTGCGTCAGCCAGAAGCGCGCCAACTTGGTCTGCGCCTATGCCCACCATTTTCGAAAAGACTTCAACGGATTTCAGCACATGCGGAATGCTTTGACCATCTTCAAAGTTGCCGCCATCGGTAATGTCATAAAAGCGGCTGAACAGATCGCCTTCCTGCTCGCCAAGGATTTCCCTGATCTCCCGTGGAGTCCAGACATAGAAGAGTCCCTCTTTACCTTCACTGTCCGCGTCCTCGGCGGAATAGAAACCGCCTTGAGGGTCGGTCATGTCTCTAAGCACATATTCGAATATTTCCCGGCAAACCTTGGCGTGTCGGCTGTTTCCGGTTAGCTGAAACGCTTCGGCGTACGCCATGGCGAGCATTGCCTGATCGTAGAGCATCTTTTCGAAGTGAGGGACGAGCCATCTTTGGTCTACCGAGTAGCGGTGAAAGCCGTACCCCACCTGATCGAATATGCCGCCGTCGCGCATGGAATCGAGGGTCTTCTCGACAATCGACAGAGCCTCCGATTCGGGATGCCTCCTGTGCCATCTCAAAAGAAAAGTAAGATGATGAGGAGTCGGAAATTTAGGCGCCTCCCCGAAGCCGCCAAACGAATGATCGTATACTCTGTTGAGCTGGTTATAGGCTTTCCGTAGCGTCTCGATATCGAGCGCCGCCCAATCTTGGCCGCCCTTCTTCGGCTGAAGCGAGCTCGTTATCTGCTCGCTTGCAGTGAATATTTTATTTCTGTCTTTTTCCCAAAGATTGGAGAGCTGCGTGATGATATCGACAAATCCCGGCATCCCCAGGCGGCTTTGCTTGGGAAAGTAAGTCCCGGCGTAGAAAGGCTTTCGCTCGGGAGTCATGAACACGGACAAAGGCCAGCCTCCCTGCCCTGTCAGCGCCTGGCATACCGTCATATAGACATCATCGATATCCGGCCGTTCTTCACGGTCCACTTTGATGGAAATCATGCGCTCATTCATGAGCCTCGCCACAGCTTCGTCTTCGAAAGACTCATGCTCCATCACATGGCACCAGTGACAGGTGGCGTAGCCTACGGACAAAAAAACGAGCTTATCCTCTTCCTTCGCCTTCCGAAAGGCTTCCTCACCCCATGGATGCCAATCGACAGGGTTTTCAGCATGCTGCAGAAGATATGGGCTTTTCTCTTTAATCAGGCGGTTTGACATGGTCATCGCTCCTTTATAGGAGCCAAGATGCGGGAATGGAAGGGAGAGATGCGCGCATCTCCCCCTTTTTCGAGGGCAGAGGTTGGAATTGAAAGCAATCTTTCAATGAAGGGGGCGCTTCATCGTACTAAAAACATGAGCACCAAAATGGGTTAACGGGCATCGCTCGTGCCTGCCGCTCCCTCAATAGTGCATTTTGTAAAATCGATTTCCTTCTTACATGACGGACAGATATGCGGCTTGTCGAACTCGTCGGAGAAGATCTCCTTCTCCTTGCCGCATTCAGGGCACTTGCATACAAAAGAGCTCAGGTTCTTGTGTCTTTCGAGGCCAGGACAATGTGCAGGTGTTGTAGCCATAACTCCCCTCCCGCTTTTGGGTAAAATTATTGCTCATCTTAACCGGTCAACTGTCTGTAAAAAAGCAAACCTCAAGCATTGAATGAAGCACCCCTCTGACTACTTCTCCTCTTCCACTTCCAATTTACCCTTGTGTTTGGTTCCGCAGCTTGGGCAAAGGATTTCAATTTCTTTCTCGGGCCCAATGTACTTAGCTTTAACCTCTTCAGAGGGAATGAAGGAAATATCGCCACAGGCGCATTGAGGACATTCTCCCCTGACTATGTGTCTTTGCTTCTTTGCCATTTTTCACCTCCATCAAGTTAAGGCTCTAAGAACTACATGTCATCGCTTCCTCATCAAGATCATTGCAGCCTTGCAAAAGAATCTCTTCTCTCCGGCTCTCTGATCGTTACACCATCGCCCGTATAGACGATTCTCTATTTCCTATCATAAGCGATTGAAGGCTGTACAGCTTCTTCTTTATCAAAAAAGAACCCTTCATCAGATCATGAGGCCCCATGAATCTTCTCAAGTCATTGCTCCCGCTCCATCTAATCTTGCTCTGCTCTTTTCCAGGAACCATGATTCGGGATCGGTGTAATAATATTTGAGGTCCGCCAATAGAATGAAGTGCTCGCGTTCTTCAGCGATCATGCTCTGCAGAAACTCCCGCTCCAAGTCGTTTTGTGTTTTGACCAGGCGCTGCTCGAAAAACAGAATGCTCGCATCCTCCAGCTTCATGCCCGTTTCAATTGCAACGACATCATCTACGCATGCTTTGGGCGCTTTGCCGTGCTCGTCGGCAATCTTTCTCAACAGCACCTTCTTGTCGTCGCTTTCGAAGTCGTGCAGCCGGCAGGTATTGGTCCAGTCTTTGCCTTGCCGTAAGGCGTCATAAAGCAACTGGAGCCGTTTCACATGTTCGTCTTCAGCTTCTTTGAGCATACGGAAAGTCTCTATTCCGACTTGATCGGGGCATGCCTTCATCGCGTCTTCATACAGAGTCTTCTTTCTTTCCTTCATTTCTACCGCGGTACAGAACATATCCAGTAGCTCGTTTGTATCGTTCGCCATGCTCGTCTCTCCCGAAGTTTTAGAAATATAAGCTTGTTGAGACGCTTTTCAATCGGTTGTCATGCATCAAGTGTAAGCACGCCGATCAAATATAATCCAGTCAAGTAAAGGGTAGTTTTTGGGCGACTGGAAAGCGTGTGAGCAATTGATAGATTAAGAGCAGGCTGAAGCAAAATCAATAGCATATAGTTCTCTAATGGCTTCGCTTTTGATGTCGATCCGGATTGTCGCGCATGAGAGAGAAAAACGGTTCCTCCAAAGCAAATGCCAGGGAGGATCAATCGACCTATTCCATCGGGCAGATTCGAAACAACTTCAAATCAAAGAGCCCCTCCCACTGAGGCAGCTTCTGAGCAGGACCTTCAACCCGGACCAGCTTACGGTCAGCCAATGAGTTGATCTTCGCCCAGAGAGTGATGTCTCCCCAAAACTGCGGCGGCGTGTCAGTGGCGGACACTCGGATGAAGATCTCTTCCGGAGTATGGCAACCGGAACGTATTGCATCCAATGCGAGTTGCTCAAGGAGACCCAAACCGGCAGCTTCGTCCGGAAATTCCTGCAGCCAGCGCGTGACAGCGGCAGGAACCCGGGGTAAAGGAGCATCCTTCAAAAGAGACAATTCCATGAACATGCTCTTATCTTGCCGGGCGAAGGCTTCATCCACCTTCTCGGCGAATTGGAATTGTGAGACTGTTACAGGCTTACGCGTGTCACAGAGCGATGCGAGCTGTTCCGGATCGAGCTGACCAAGTCCGTGAAACGGCTCGATTCCAGGAAACGAATCCACACAGATGAGCTCGGCCCGTTCCTTTCCAAGAAGGCGTAAGCACGCAAGAATATGCGAAAGCATCGACTGATCGAACAGACATGCATCGAACCATAGGACCTGTAGCTCGTAATCATTGGCGGCTTCAAGTCTCTGGTATTGTGTTTTAAGCGTCTTGAGGATATGTTCAGCACTCAATCCGCCACCCGTGAGTCGCTCAAGAAATCGCGCCCGTAAACGGAGTGTTTGCTCATCCGGCCAACCCGGCTCTCGGGGACCATCGTAGAGAACATCATGCCATATCAGTATTTCCCCGGGAATGCCGGATTGCGCAAGAGCGCTTCCGGCAATGTCGCCGCTCGTGATATGGAGTATCGAGCTCATAGATCTTTCACCTATCTGATCTCATGTTTTGTAGCCGTAAATGTCTCGGCCTCCCGCCAGCCGCCGCCAAGAGCCCTATAGAGTTGAACTATCGTGAGCAGCTGGTTGAGCTCGGTCCGCGCAAGGGTGGTCTCTGCGGGGAAAAGCTCTTGCTGATTCTGAAGCACCTCGTAATAACTGGCTTTTCCAGCCACATAGCGCTTTAGGGAAACCTGCACCGCGTCCTCATAGGCTCTCACGGCCCTCGCCTGCTGAGCGCGCGTTTCTGCAAGCTTCTCCCGGGAGATGAGTGCGTTGGAAACTTCCTGGAAAGCGTTGAGAGCCGTTTGTTCGTAGGTTAGCTTTGATTCTTCCCAGAAAGCTTTCGCCTGCCGATATTCGGCAAGCAGCGTACCGCCCCGGAAGAGAGGCCCGGTCATTGTGCCGGCGACTGCCCACATATTGGAAGCCCCCGAGGTAAAGGCGGAAAGCTCGGGGCTGACTCTTCCGAGCAGAGTGGTGAGACCGATTTGGGGAAAAAAATTGGCCGTGGCGACGCCTACCTGGGCATTGGCTGCGCGCATATTTTGTTCCGCCTGCCGAATGTCCGGACGCCGCTCCAACAGGGCTGAAGGCAGGCCGGCCGGGATTTCGGGTGGACTCTTCTGCTCGAGCAGAGAGGCGTTGCGCTCGATCGGACCTGGATTTCGTCCTAAAAGAACGTTGATCTGATTTTCTTTGAGGACGATCTGGCGCTCCAGTTCCGGAATATTGGCGGCGACAGTTCCCAGCAGCGCCTCGGCGCTCGAGGTCTCCAGCTTGGAAGCCGCCCCCCCTTCCAGGCGCTGGGTGAATATCTTCAGGGTGCCCTCGAAAGACTCTGTGTTTTTCTTGGAAATCTCGAGCTGAAGATCGAGCTCCAGTAACTCGAAGTATGCCTGAGCCACAGCGCTCACGAGAGAAACCACAACGCCTCGACGCCCTTCTTCGGTGGCCAGATATTGAGCCTGAGCAGCCTCATTGAGGCGTCGGATTCTACCCCAGAAATCTATCTCCCAAAAGACGCTCAAATCCAGAAGAGCGGCATCGCCAGTAACGCCCCTGCTGGGACTGGGGCTGGTTAGAAAACTGTTCCTGCCCCTTGAGATGGCTCCCTCATAGTTGATTTGCGGGAAAAACTGTCCCCGCGCCTGGGCTGCGATCTGGCGCGCCTGTTCGACGCGCGTCACAGCCACCCGAAGATCGTAGTTGCTTTCGAGCGCCTCCGTGATGAGTCCTTGCAGCGTCTCATCTTCAAAAATCATCCACCACGGTAGATCTGCGAGAGAAGCCTGGTCTGCAGGGGTCTGTGCGCTCCGGTAATCCTCGGGCGCATTGACTGCGGGCCGTTTATAGTTGGGACCGAGCGCGCACCCGAAAGAAAATAGTGCCAGGAGAGCCAATAGGAGCAATTGCTTTGGAAGTCTTTCCATTGCTAGTGTCCTCCGCCGGAGACATCGGTTATCGGTTTTTCCACTTGTGGCAGTGGGGGCTTTGCTCCACGATGAGACAGCTTCTCGACGACGTAAAAGGTCACAGGGATGAGAAAGATGGCGATAAAGCTCGCCATCATCATCCCGCCGATGACGGCGAAGCCCATGACCTGGCGGGAAAGCGCCCCGGCCCCGCTGGCTTTGGCCAGTGGAACGCAGCCGAGGATGAAGGCGAAAGAGGTCATGAGAATCGGCCGAAGGCGCAGGCGTGCGCCTTCCAGGGCGGCTTCCATGAGAGGTTTGCCCTCTTCGACTCCCATCTTGGCGAACTCCACGATGAGGATGGCGTTCTTTGCCGCAAGCCCTATGAGCATTACAAGACCGATCTGGGCGTACACATTGTTTTCATAGTGACCTACCCAAAGCCCCATGAATGCCCCTGCAATGGCGACTGGAGTGCCGAGCAGAACGCTGAAGGGCAGAGTCCAGCTTTCGTATTGAGCGGCTAGAATGAGAAAGACGCAAAGCAGCGAAAAGCCGAAGATGACAGCCGGAGATACGCCCTCCTGAGCCTTTTTCTCCTGGTAGCTCATACCGAGATAGTCGAAGCCCATCTCGCGCGGCATACTCTGCGCGAAGACTTCCTCCATCGCTTTCATGGCCTGAGCGGAGCTGTAGCCGGGTTTGGCGGAGGCGTTGATCTGCGCCGAACGATAGAGGTTGTAGCGCATGGTGAATTCAGGACCCGCCGTTGGATGGACGCCTGCAAGGGCTGATAACGGCACCATATTTCCGTCGCCGTTGCGCACAAAGAACTGGCCCATGTCATCGGCTCGTGTGCGGTAGTCGCCTTCCGCCTGCACGTAAATTTGCCACTGACGCCCAAAACGGTTGAAATAGTTTACAAAAATTCCTCCCATGAAGCATTGGAGCGTCTGGTAGACATCCTTGAGCGGTACGCCCTGTTTGAGAACCTTATCGCGGTCTACGTCTACGGAAACCTGGGGCACAACGGGGCGAAAGGTTGAAGTGACGCTTGCAAGCTCCGGCCGCTCGCGTGCGGCGGCTAGAAACTTCTGCACGTTTTCGGACAGAAAAGTAATGTCTTTACCCGCGCGATCCTCCAGGATGAAGGTCACTCCGCCGGCAGCGCCGATGCCGGGAATGGCCGGAGGCGAGAAGGCGAAGCCGATAGCGCCGGTGATATTCTTGAGCTCCTTATTCAAGTGAGCCATGATGGCTTCGTACTTTTCTTCTGGCTTCTTACGCACGGCCCAGTCCTCCAGAGTGATGAAGAAAAAGCCGCTGTAGGTGTTCTGCACCTGGCTCAGCATGCTGTAGCCAACAATTGATGAGTAGTATTTCACCCCCGGAGTCTTGCTCAGAATCTCCTCCGCTTGCTTCATTATCTCGTCTGTTCGCTGAAGCGAGGCTGCATCGGGCAACTGCACGCCTGCATACATGTAGCCCTGATCCTCCTCGGGCAGGAAGCTCATCGGTATCTTCCCGCCGAGAAAACCCGTAAAAACCGTTATGCCCAAAAGAAGCAACAGCGATACGGCGCTCTTTCGGATGAGCAGAGCGCATGTGCTGACATAGCCGGAAGTGGCGCGGTCGAACGTCTTGTTGAACCATCGAAAGAAGACTGCCAGAGGCCCGCGCGACTGCTTTTTCGGTCTAAGCAAAAGCGAAGAGAGCGCAGGGCTGAGGGTAAGGGCATTGAAGGCGGAGATGACAACCGATACGGCGATGGTGACCGCAAACTGCTGGTAAAGGCGCCCCGTAATGCCGGGGATGAAGGCAGTCGGCACGAAAACCGCCGCAAGAATGATGGCGATGGCGATGACCGGACCGGATACTTCCTCCATGGCCTTGAAGGTCGCCTCCTTTGGCGACATGCCGTGCTCGATGTGATGCTCCACAGCTTCGACCACGACTATCGCGTCATCCACCACCAGTCCTATGGCTAACACCAAACCGAAGAGAGAGAGAGTATTGATGGAAAAACCAAAAAGAGGAAACAGAGCGAAGGTCCCCACCAGGGAGACGGGCACGGCAAGGAGCGGAATCAAGGTCGCCCGCCAGCCCTGCAGGAAGAGGAACACCACTATGATGACCAGCACAAGCGCTTCCACTAGAGTCTTCTGGATCTCTTTCATGCCTTCGGTAACTGCTAAGGTGGTGTCAAGGGCGATCGCGTAATCGAGATCCTCCGGGAAGCTCTCTTTGAGCCGGGCCATGAGCTTCTTGGCGCCGTCTGCGGCTTCAATGGCGTTGGAGCCGGGCAACTGGTAGAGTGCGATCAGGGCTGCGGGCTTCCCGTTGAGGCGGCCAATGAGGTTGTAAGTCTGAGATCCAAGCTCAATGCGGGCGACATCTCTAAGGCGCACGAAGGAGCCGTCCGGTTGGGCTCGAACGATGATTTCGCCGAATTCCTGCTCGGTCTGCAAACGGCCCTGGGCGCGGACCGCATAGGTGAACTCCTGCCCCGGGGGAACAGGCTCCGCGCCGATCTGCCCGGCTGGGTTCACGGTGTTTTGTGTCTTGATAGCGTTGACGATTTCGGGAATGGTGATATTGAGCTTGGCGAGTTGGTCGGGCTGCACCCAAAAGCGCATCGAGTACTGGCCGGCGCCAAAGATCGTGATGCTGGCGATCCCGGGCACGCGAGTCATCTGGTCGTTGATGTTGATGTAGGAATAATTGGCGAGAAAGATGCCGTCATAGGCGCCGTTGGGCGAATAGAGCGCGAACATGATGAGCGGCGCCGACGTGGACTTCTGCACCGTGACGCCGAAGTCGCGGACGTCCGAAGGCATTTGGGAGTCGGCCTGGCCCTGACGCATCTGCGCCAGGATCTGATCGGTGTTCGGATCGGTTTTGACGTCGAAGTTGACTCGCAGAGTCATCTGTCCGTCGTTGGAATTAAGGGAGTACATGTAGTTCATGTTGTCCACGCCGGACATCTGTTGCTCTATGGGAGTAGCCAC
This sequence comes from uncultured Syntrophobacteraceae bacterium, assembly GCA_964578835.1. Classification (GTDB taxonomy): domain Bacteria; phylum Desulfobacterota; class Syntrophobacteria; order Syntrophobacterales; family Syntrophobacteraceae; genus CAZOEL01. Next base: position 56,615 of record CAZOEL010000023.1, read on the forward strand.
GGACTGTTCGACGGTAAGGGCGTCGGCTCCGGTGTAAGTGGTCTTGATCTGGATTTCAGGTGGGACGATGTTGGGGAATTGCGCGATGGGCAGGCCCAACATCGCCACGACGCCGATGATGACCATCAGGATGGAGATCACCATGGCCACGATAGGACGATTGATAAAGAATCTGGCCATGGGTCTTAATCCTTTTTGGGAGCCTGGGTTGAGGCAGGCTTAGTCTCGGGATTGGAGGCCGAGCCCGACTGCGCCCTGGATTCAGACTCCACCATTTTCGGGTTGACCTGCATACCGTCCCTGACCTTCTGGAGTCCCTCCACGACGACACGGTCTCCCGCCTGCAGTCCGCTTGAGATGACCCACATATTGTCTATGCGCTCGGCGGTCTTCACGGGCCGAATATCGACCTTGTTATCAGCGCCCACCACTGCAACCTGGTAGCTCCCCTGGAGCTCCATCACAGCTCTTTGCGGGACCATGATTGCGCCCGTCTTACTGGAGGTAACGGCGCGCACCCGACCGAACTGCCCGGGGCGGAGGAGATCCCCGGGATTTGGGAAAAGGACCGCAATACGAATCGTGCCGGTCTTCACGTCCACCTGCCGCTCGGCAAAAGAGAACTCGCCCTTCTCCGGGTGGACGCTTCCGTCCGCGAGGATAAGATCCAGCTTGACCCGGGCGTTTTCCGGTCTGTCTCCTGTCTTGGCAATATCGCGAGCGAGCGACATATATTGCTGCTCGCTGATGGGGAAATAGACTTTGATGGGATCAACAGAGGAAACTACCGTGAGCTCTCCCGTCTGGGTCGGGCCGACGAGGTCGCCGATCTGGGCGTTTGCGCCGCCGGCAATGCCGTCAATGGGCGAGGTGATCTTCGTGAAGCCAAGACTTAGCTTGGCCTGTTCGACAGCAGCCTCTGCGGCTTGAACCCCGCCCTTGGCCGCAAGATTCGCCTGTATCGCGTCATCGAGCTCCTGTTGGCTGATAGCGCTCTCCTTGGCAAGCGGCCTGTAGCGCTTTACGTCCATTTCGGTCTTTCCAAGCCTTGCCTTGGCTATCGCCAACTGGGCTTGGGCCTGGTCTAGCGCCGCCTTAAAGGTCCTTGGATCGATCTCGAACAAAAGATCGCCCTTTTTCACCGATGCGCCTTCTTTATAAGCTTGTCTGGAGAGGTACCCCGTGACCTGAGCGCGGATGGTGGCGTTCACAAGCCCTTCGGTGGTGCCGACCCATTCGGAATAGACGGGCACGTCCTTTTGCGTTACGGTCATGACCTCAACTTCTGGCGCTGGCGTTGCCTGTGCTAAAACATTCTTCTCCGGGCCGGCGGCGAGCAGGAGCAGCGCTGCAATAGCAATCAGACGGCCAAGGACGCGCCCAGCGAGAAACCGTTGGAACAGCCCCTGCACACTCCACCAAGTCAACACTGCAGATCGTTTTTCACCTTGCATAAGATCACTCCTGAACAATCTCAATTTAGGGTAAGAAGCCGACAAGCATAGAAAGAAGAGAACAGGCTATATCCTTTGCGCACAATAGCGTAGATTGAAGCTATCAATCAGGCCCAACGCCGCACCCGCGCAGCACGCTTGGCGGTTACAAAATGTGATTGTCGCTTTTCAGCTGACAGCTGGCGATATTACCTGGAACGTCTTAAAAGCGGTATTGGACTTTGGTCTAATATGCCTGGATCTGAATGTATGATTACCCACACCCTTGCGGGGCGCTATGACAATGTTCCCTGCTGAAATCCGAATAGAAGTGAACGCGTTCTTCATAGTTGTTCAAAGTCGTCTGCACGGTTGGCCGGCTTATCTCGATCGCCTTCATTGCATTCTGATCCTCCCTTATAGAGACTGACCAGACGCGCCACGACGACGACAAGATACATCTGCCCGACGAGAGCCTCAGTCACCGCGAGCGCTCGAGCAGGACCGCTGATAGGGAGCATGTCCCCATAGCCCAACGTTCCAAGCGTAACGAAGCTGAAGTAAATGGTGTATTCGAGCTGCGCATCTTTGCCGATGGAAACCAAGCCATGGAAGGAGATCGATCCGGGCCATTTCTCCTCGAAGATGAAAAAGAGAAGTCCACAAATGATGCCTATCAGCAGATAGACATCGAGAGCAGCAAAAATATGCTCAGAGTCCACGCTTTTTTCGCGCAGAATGTGCCGGATTATAGTGGAAACGGATACCAGACATATTACGACTCCAATCCCATGACCGGTCAGGAGGAGCGCTCCAGAGCCCTGTATCGTGTGTAAAATTCTCAATCCAAGAAAGAGGACGAAAAGGCCCAGCCCCGCATACAATCTGTGACTGTGCAGCGTGATCAAAGTCGCCGCAAGAATATTCATGCCCAGGAGAATCTCAATGAATTTGCCGCCGAATCCTAAAGCCCCAAAAACCGGCGCGGCGGCCATGGTCATGATGAGCGAGAAGAAAAGGCAGGCGAAACGCCGCCGACTGTAACTCGCCATCAGATTGGCTGCCACGCTCATTCTTCGTTTCTCCAGCCTTTCCTCTCGCTCCTCGCCTTGCAAGGAAGCCCATTTCTCTTACAAAGTTCGCTCGTGGTTTGATGCTGCCGCTTCCGAACCTTACCCCGCCGGGATCGTCACAATCGGGGCGCCTTCTTTTCCGCCCGTTTCCACCAGAGTAAATATGAACATGAGGAATGAAAACATGCGCTTCGAAGGCAGGTCGCGATCATCGATCCAGAACCAGTAGCTGCGGTAAGGAACCCCGACGAAGGCGTCGACAGGCCTTTCTCCAGTGCAGTGAACGCGTATCAGGGGGTTCAGCGAAACTCCAGGGGAGGCTTCTTCAATATGCGTTGGATTGACTCGCTTTTCATCCACATGGACATTAGGGACCTCTATATAGGAGGCGAGATCGACGATGATCTCCAGAATGGAGCGGCTAAGAATAGCCACCTCACGGTCGTTCTTCGCAATCGATGCATATGCGACGGAGAATTCCTGAGCAGAGGGGTCGAGACCGAGCATCTTGCGCACGGCAAGGCTGTCTTCAGCTGTAGCTTCATCCACCTTGCCGCGAAAGGTCATGAGCGTGGCGTCCTTTTCGTTTGTCTTCTGGACGCGCAGGCCGATGGCCCCCGAGGCCTGGAGCCGCCGCAGCCTCTCGACTAAGGGATAGAAATCGGGATCCGCCGCGCGGGCGCGCGCTGCTCCCCCGTACCGATTTCGGATCCCGTTTACGGAATGGACACAGAGCCTGAGAACCAGATCGACCGGGTAATTCGCCTGGATGAGGCTCAGGATAGCTGATGGCGGGATAGGCGTCATGAAGCTCCTGGCGAACTTCTCTCCCGTAAGCGGATTGTAGGTGATGGTCGGTCGGTCAATGAAGCGAGCAGCGCCTCCTGCAGACTGGGTGTTGGTCACAACGGAAGTGAGCGGGTCCGCCCAGGAAAGCCGCAGGTCAAGCTGGCTCTCTACGGAATATTGATTGATGACTGAGGCGACATCGAGGAAAGTAGGCGCATCCCCGTAGCGCAGCTTGACCATGTTGACAAGCATTTGGGCTTTCCAGGAATCGGAAATAGCGGAAGTGTAATCGAACCGGTCGCGGGCGACGGAATGCGGCCCTATGCCCATGCAAGCCGTGAGAATCAAAAGAAAGCAGGTGTAGACAACCGCACGGAAGCCTCTCTCTAGCTTCATTGCCGATCTTCCTTTCGCATCAACATCTTCTTTAACAGAATACTTCCCTCACCCCGACCCTCTCCCTGAGGGTGAGGGGGCCCGCTTCCACCGGAAGAAGCGATGTTGACGACCTGCTACAGCCATTCTAGAAAATGATATCCCCATGAGGGAAGGTCCACATAAAGCCCTTCATTGAACATTTGATCCCCATCCCGCTCGTAGATTTCTGCTGTGAAAACGTCTTTCAATCGACATGAGAAGCCTTTGAGATCGTCCCACGGAACCTTCACGAGGCCTTGCGCGGGCAAATCAGAGAGGTTCACTATTATGAGGCAGCGCGAATTATCTTTCCGCCAGCACCAGGCGACTAGATTGAGATAGCTCGCGTTGTCCGGCCAGCCCGTTCTCTCACAGAGCCGCCAGTCGCCCTGCATGAAGTCTCGATTGCGCAGCCCATCGAGCAAGTGTTGATAGAACGCCATCAGCTCAAAGTCCGGCGACTCCTCGGGTCGCCTGGCCAGAAAAACCGGCAGTCGGACACGTCTCCCCTCCATCTGGCCTTCATGGATCAAGCGGGCGCCGGGGAGCGTCAAGGCCGTCACGGCCGCAGTCCGATGCTTTTCAGGCGTGAATGCGGCGGCGGCTCGCGGCTCGTCATGGTTTTCAATGAAACGCACCAGTTTTTCCTGATAGGCCAAGTCTGCACACAGGTGGAGCCTGACGGTCTCGGCCGGATCGTGCTCCAGGCGATCATAGAGACGCTTGTCGTAGCAGTAGTCAAAGCCCTGCTGCTGCAGCTCCCACTCGAGGTCCCAGTAGGCTTCGGCAATGAAGCGAAACTCCGGATGCTTGCTCTTGACGGCGGGGATGATCTCAGACCAGTAGCCGGACTCCGGTTTCGATCCCGCCTTGCCTCCCCAGGTTCTTTCAAAAATTGCGTTCATCAAGAGCATGGCCATGTCGCAGCGCACCCCGTCGCACTGCTCGGCGATCTGAGAAAGTGTCCCGATCACGGCGGAGCGCAGCCCCTTGTTGAACGCATTCAGCTGAAGCACATCCGGCCAGGCGGGAAAGTAAGGATCGCGGCCGCAGGCAAATACCCTCTCCCCGATAGCCATAAAAGATTGCGGTTCAGCTTTCAGATCTTCCTCGCTGCCCTGGATGAAATAGTCGGGGCGCTCCACCACTCCCGGATGATCCGGCGCCACATGGTTGGGAACGAAATCGAGGATGAGGCGCACGCCCCTTTGAGCGAGCTTGCTTCTGGCCGTCGCCAAAGCCTCGGGGCCGCCCAGATGGTCATCGACTGAATAGCGACGTACACAATAAGGAGAGCCGACATTGTCTCCTTCGGTAAAATCAGGCAGAGCGCGGTGAAAGTCAGCCACAAGCCCATAATTTGTCATTGAAATGCGTATGCCCTCGGGGCTGCGCTCCCATACCCCCATGAGCCAGACGGCGTCGAAACCGAGAGATGCTATATGATCCCATTCGGCATCGGGAACCGTAGCGAGCGTGAGGGCTCGTTGCCCCTTTCGACTCAACTCGTCAAGCCAAACCCATGTATTGATCTCGTAAATGAGCGGATGCTTCGGCCAGGATTGCATCATGCGCCTCCTTCTTTCTGGAGCTGAGCGCCAACTTCATCGATTTCCTCATCGATCCATGCCGTCAGCAATCTGTGGGCGACCGCCAGCACGACCGGTCCCACGAAAATGCCTATCAGGCCGAATGCGATCAGGCCTCCCACCACTCCAGAGAAGATGAGCAGTAAAGGAAGATCTGCGCCCCTTCTGATCAAAACGGGGCGCAGAAAGTTGTCCATCATGCCGACCGTCAAGGCCCAGATGAGCAGGAAAGTTCCCCAGGTTGCGCTGCTCGTCATGTAGAGCCAGATGACAGCAGGAAGTAGAACTAGGGCAGGACCTAGCTGGGCAATCGCCAAGATAAACACCAAGGCCGTCAGCATGCCGGCGAAGGGCACTCCGGCTATGGCAAGGCCGAGACCGGCCAGGGCTGATTGAGCCAGGGCCGTCACCACCACGCCGAGAGCCACGCCTCTCACCGCCTGGCCAGCCAACAGGACAGAATACTCTCCCCGCGATCCCGCCAGTCGACGTCCGAATCGCTTTACCCTCGCTCCCGCATGCTCGCCTTTAGCGTAAAGAATTGCCGAAAACAGCACAGTCAACAGGAACTGCAGAACCAGGACCCCGAAGCCGCCCACTTCCGTGATGAACCATCGAATGGCGTCGCCGCCATAGGGAGCCAGCTTTTTCACGAAATCCTCAATCCCCGCCACCGCGGTCTTTTCCCACGCCAAGGCAAGGTCGTTTCCGAGCAAAGGCACGCGGACAAGCCAGGAAGGCGGAGGCGGAAACTCGAAACTGGAAAGCGTTCTGATCCAGTCGGTTAAACGATCGGCGTTCGAGACAATGGCGCCGATCGCCAGCCAGAGCGGCACGATAAGGATGCAAAGCAAGATTACGGTCATCACCGCGACGGCAAGGGATCGGCGTCCCCAGAGCCTCTCTTGTATTGAGACCATCAACGGCCAGGTCGCCGTCACGATCGTGACCGCCCAAATCGCGGCGCCGAGGAACGGCTGGAGTATCCAAATAGATGCGCCGATCAGCGCTCCGATGAAGAGGACCGCTAGAAAAGTGCGGGTGATGTCGCGTTGCGCGTCATTCATGGGGAGGTCCTTTCAACATTCGCTCAAGGCTATTTAGCGCTCGTAAAACCGGCGCGTTTCCCGCCTTTTAAGAGCTTTTCCCGATCGAGCTTTCCAAAAAGCTCGATCATCTTGGCCACCAGCCCCGTCCAGCCTGTCTGGTGGCTTGCTCCAAGTCCCGCTCCGTTGTCGCCGTGGAAATACTCATAGAAAAGGATATTGTCCCGCCATTGGGGATCGTTCTGGAACTTTTCCGTTCCCCCGTACACCGGCCGTTTTCCCTTTTCGTCCTTAAGAAAAATTCGCGTAAGCCGGCTTGCGATCTCTCTGCTGACCTCGAAAAGATCCATCATCTTCCCTGAGCCCGTGGGACACTCTATCTTGAAGCTGTCGCCGTAATAGAGATAGTAAGAGAGAAGCGCTCGGATTATGAGCGTATTGACCGGCATCCAGATGGGACCGCGCCAGTTTGAATTTCCGCCGAACATGCCGCTATCGGATTCCGCCGGCAGATACTGGACCCGGTATTCCTCACCATGCACATGGAAGACGTAGGGATGTTCGAGATGATAGCGAGAGAGCGCCCGTATGCCGAAGGGGCTCAAGAATTCATTTTCATCAAGCATGCGCGTGAGGATTCTTCGCAATCGCTCCTGGTTCACCAGCGCCATAATGCCGCGATTTTCAACGCCCATATGGCCTGGACCAGTGGCATGCACGCTATCGAGGAGCTCCGGCATGCGCTTTAGGCGCTGGATAAAGTTATTCATAACGTGTGGCAGCTTCTCCCGTTGCCACGCTTCGATGACCGACGTGGCGCAAAGTGGGAGCAGCCCCACCATGGAGCGCACCTTGAGCCGCTGAGCGCTTCCGTCGGGAAGCCTCAGGATGTCGTAATAAAATCCGTCTTCCTCATCCCACATGCCATCATGACCGACGCGATTCATACCGGATGCTATCCAGAGGAAATGTTCGACGAATTTGGAGCAGAGATCTTCATAGCTCGGATCGTGTGAGGCAAGCTCGATGCTCAGCTCAAGCATGTTTTGACAGAAGAGAGCCATCCAGGCGGTGCCATCGGCCTGTTCGAGATAGCCGCCCGTGGGCAGAGGCGCGCTCCGGTCGAAGACGCCGATATTATCGAGCCCAAGGAAGCCGCCTTCGAACACGTTTTTTCCAAAACGGTCTTTGCGGTTCACCCACCATGTGAAGTTGAGCATGAGCTTGGAAAAAGAGCGCTTCAGAAAGTCGATGTCCGCCTCGCCTCGGAGCCCCAGCTCGGTCTGATGGAGGAAGAGTGTCGCCCACGCGTGAACCGGCGGATTCACGTCGCTGAAGTTCCATTCATAGGCGGGAATCTGCCCGCTCGGGTGGAGATAGATCTCGCGGAGCATGAGCTCCAGCTGCTTTTTGGCGAAATCCGGGTCCACAACGGATAGAGCGATCGTGTGAAACGCCAGGTCCCAGGCGGCGTACCAGGGATACTCCCACTTGTCGGGCATGGAGATGATATGGTCGTTCACCATGTGGAACCATTCCCGGTTGCGGAGCTGGCGAGTATGACCGTGCAGCGGATGCGCGTGGTGCTCCTCGAGCCATGTGTCTGCGTCAAAGTAATAGTATTGTTTCGTCCAGAGCATGCCGGCCAGGGCCTGGCGCATGACGTTTGCTTCGTCTTCCTTGACGGATGGCGGAGTCACTGACCGGTAGAATTCGTCGGCTTCGCTCTGTCTGGCGGCAAATACCTCCTCGAAGTCCTTCCCAAAGGGATTTTCTTTGGGATGTGTGGAGAGCCCGGAGAGCCTCAATCTCACAACCACGCTCTCACCGGCGTCTATAGTGAACCGGTGATGAGCGGATGCTTTTGTCCCCTTGAGCTCGGGATTAACTGCCGTAAGCTTTCTATGTGTGAGGTAATCATTGATCCCGTCCTTAACGAACGGACTGATGTTGGGGGAACCGAACAGACGTTCCGAGTTTGTCTCGTTTTCCACAAAAAGGAGCGTCGGCTCGCCTTCACAAGCAAGGATATAATCCTGAAGAGACTCCTGAAAGAGGGGGTCCGTGTGATGGCCCCGAATGGTCTTATGCTTCGCATCTGCAAGAGACCAGAGGATGGGCTTGGAGCCGCCGCTGGTCCAGGACCAGGTGTTTCGGAACCAGAGGGTGGGCAGTACGTGGACAGGGGCTGCATCCGGCCCGCGATTGAAGATGGTGATCTTGATCAGCATGTCCTCAGGCTCTGCCTTCGCGTACTCCACAAAGACATCGAAATAACGATCGTCTTCAAAAACTCCCGTATCGAGAAGCTCATACTCCATTTCATGGCGGGAGCGTCTTTGGTTGGTCTCCACCAGGTCGGAATAGGGATAAGCTTTCTGCGGATATTTATAGAGAAATTTCATGTAGGAGTGCGTAGGCGTGCTGTCGAGGTAGAAGTAGTATTCCTTGACATCTTCGCCGTGATTGCCTTCGCTGTTGGTGAGCCCGAAGATGCGCTCCTTTATGATGGGATCCTTCTCGTTCCATAGGGCGAGGGAGAAACAGAGCACCTGGTGATCGTCGCAAATTCCCCCCAGCCCATCCTCACCCCAACGATAGGCGCGGGAGCGGGCCTGATCGTGGCTGAAATAGTCCCAGGCGTTCCCATTGTCGCTGTAGTCTTCGCGCACCGTGCCCCATTGCCGCTCACTCAGGTACGGGCCCCATTTCTTCCATAAAATCTTTTGATTACGAGCCTCTTCAAGCCTTTTGTTTTCTGCGGTCATGGCGCATCCTCCTGTAAGCGTGATAGGTTAGCTGATCACGAACCTGTATAATGACCGGGCTATTCGGGCTTGTCCTTGGGAGCCAATTTCGCGAGAGCCTCCGCCTCAGCCTGAGCAATGGCGGCGGCAGCGGCAGCTCCAGCCGCCGCGGCAGGAATGCTCTGCTCCCCTCCCTGGGATGCCGAACCGACGGGGCCAGGCTGAGGCGGCAGGTAAACTGTCACGTTTCTATGGGCAAACTCGATGCCTTTTTCTTTGAATGCTTTCTGAAGCCGGTGGAAAACCTGACGGCGGATGATGAACTGCTCTCCCGGGATGCATTTGAACTTCACACGCATGATCATCGCAGAGTCATCCATTGCGCGCACCCCAACCGACTTGACATCGCTAAGAAGGAATCTTGCCATCTCTTCATCGCCTTTGATCTCTTTGTTGATCTTCTTGACGATTTTTCGTATTTCATCCGGGTCGGTGTCGTAGCGGACCCGAATATCAAGTTTTTCGATGATGTAGTCGCGAGTGAAGTTTTGCACCATTTTTAGATCTCCGAAGGGCACCACGAAGATCTGGCCTCGGGGATGGCGTAGTCTCAAAGATCGCAAGGATATTTGCTCAACGGTGCCTTTGGCTGTCCCCGCCTCTACATAATCCCCCACCCGGAATGCATCGTCAATGAGAAAAAAGACCCCGGAAATGATGTCTTTCACCAGCGTCTGGGATCCAAAGCCTATGGCTAGACCCACCACGCCCGCGCCTGCAAGAAGCGGCGCAATGTTCACCCCGAGGGAGGAAAGAATGCTGAATCCGACCACTATAAAGAGAAAAACCATGATGAACTTTCGAAGCAGCAAAAGGAGGGTTCCGCTGCGCGATCCCCCGGAGCCGCCCTCCTCCGCTTCCTCGCTGCCAAGGGGCATCTCCTCTGCTATTCTCTGGTCGATGCGGACCTTAACGACTTCCCAGAAAATAATGCCAAGAACAAGCGCAAGGATGACGCCGAGGACGCTCCTGGCAAAAATCCACCCAACATCGAACTCGATGCCCCAGAGCTCGAGAACTGCAAAGAAAACAAATAGCAGCAGCACTATGCGAAAAGTCTTGCGAATCAACGGGAAGTATAGGCTCATGTCCTTCCCGGTCGCTTTGCTCCCCTTGGGTGAGGGTTCTTCCTCAGACTTATCTGAGCTCGTAACGGCTTCCTCGTCTGGCGTAGAAAAGTCGATAATTTCGTGCTGAGCAGAAAAATCGATTATCTCATGAGCTTTCCTGGATAGCCGCTTAAACATCTGTTGCAGCCACTGATCCGCCCCAACACAAAGGGGGACGAGAAAAAGGCTCAGGATTAGCCTAGCAATCGTAACATCGGCATGAGTGAGAGCCCTCGCCCACCAGTAGCCGCCCACCATGAGCGCAAAGAGGATAGCAGGAATATGCCAGTAATCGGCGCACCTGCGTCGAAGACTCATAGCGCCCATCGGGTTCGAGCTCTCAAGCGGACAAAACGCCTGCGCCACGCGATGCCTGACTCTCCAGATCATTATAGCGAGAAGGACGCTCACGATGGGACCCGCAGTGGAGTAAACGAACAGGAACAGCTCATGGCTTGCTTCCGATTTTCGCAGAGCCAGAGCAAGAGTAGACACGGGCAGGACCGATGCCGCGATCCATATTATTCCGTTATAGAGCGTCCTGGCGTCGGAATCGGACATGGGGGCCAGCCGCAGTTCGGGAGCCTTGGGAGAAATGATCAGTCGGGCGCCCATCTGAAAGAGCCGGAAGTAATAGGTCAAAATGACGGCGCTTGAAACAAGGAATGCAGGATGGCTTTGCCCGTAGATGACGAAATAAGCGAGGAAGGTGATCAACACGTAGACTAGGAGCCCAAAGGCGTCCAGAATCAACTTCGAGAGGAAGACGCCCGCCTTTTCCCATCCGCCGCGCGGAATCTCATCGAGCAGCTTCATCCTGATCTTCTCGGTTGCGCGCAGCAGAAGACGCTCTGCAGCCACGCCCATGAGAATGATCAAGACGAGTAAGCCGATGGCTATAAGGAACTGGCTCACTCCTTTTCCACCAACCAGTCTTTCCCATATGTCGGTTTCTGCTGATGTATGCGCTCCGGCAAAACTTCGGGAAAGTTGATCGGAGAGTGAGGAAAGAGCCGTCTGCGCTGCAAAAAAGCCCTGAACGATGGCTGGATCCGAGCCTCCGACCAAATCTTTTGCGTCCTTTTCGGATTTCGCGACGGCCTTCGCTTTGAGCTCAGAGGCTAGCAGACGTCTCGCCTGCTCGTCACTGAGTCCCGCTAGGAAGCTGTCGACCTTTTCCGGAGCGAGATCAGCCGGAATCTTCTCTTCCTTTGACTGGGCTTTAGCTTTGGAGGGATCGAATTTTTGCGATTGCCCCGGAGTGGGGCTCAACAGAAGAATGCATGCAATAACAAAAGAGCTAGCGATTTGGATGCGCCCTTTGAGGCCCATGCTCCGACTCCTCCACCCTATGGTTGTGTTCCCCCGCAACGGCGGTCTACGCATTCGCGAGCCGGCCCCATCTCAAAGCTGCCGCCAGCGCTACCAGCAATCCAATGAGGCCACAGATCACCACCGCCATCACTGTCGGCGTTCCCGAAAAGGAGCCCGTAGCAATGACCATGGCGACGCCATTGTTGCGAATGGCTGTTGTTAGAGCCATAGCCTTGCGCTCCTCTCCGCCGGGTCCGCCAGCCAACCAGCCGATGGCGACGCCTGTGGCTATCAGAATGAGTATGCCCAGCAAAGCGATCGATCTGACAGATAAAAAAGTTTCGAATTGAAAGTATACAACAAGACAGAGAAACACGGCGTTGAGGATTTTGGCGCCCTTCCTGGCGGGAGCCCTCATCCTTGCAGCCAGTTGTGGGAGCCTTTGATGCGTCGCCAGTCCCGCCAGCAAGGGTATCAGCTGTCCAAAAAGAAGGGTGATAACAATCTCCGCCACATCTATCTCGATAGAATTGGTTTCCGACACCAGAGGCGTCAGAGCATCCAACAAAACCGGCGACAGAAACGGGGACATTCCAGTCAAGATGATCATCAACCCCGTTGCAGCCCCAACGTTTCCTTTGGCGACGACGGTGAATGGCGGACCGTAGGGACCGGCAGGGCAGACGGCAAGAATCATGAACCCTACGGCAACCAAAGGTTGCGCATCAAAAAACAGCAGCAACCCAATGGTCGCCATGGGAAAAAGTATATAATTGGCGAGGACGCCTCGCGCAACAAGCCTCCAATTCCGCACAGCGCCCCAGATCTCAGCCAATGAAACACTCAGGCCAATGTAGAACATCATCTCGATGAGCGTAACGAGCGCGATAATATTCAATATTTTCCCGGCGTCCAAGGTCTTTTTCCTTGAGAGGTAATCTTCAATTCAGATGAAATCCGTAAGCCCGGCGGCTGCATTCAATAGAAGCCGGTAAGAATCAGCATCAGGACAACGCATTGAGTTGTTTTGCCGCCTGCTATCCGCACAGATACCTCCTTGGATGGACCGAGTAAAGCATTCGAGTAAAACAAGCGCTTTCTCTACTCGATGCTTTCCACAGCTCCATCGAGAAACGCCTGTATCGCGGCCTCCCTCTCCTTACTCACGGAGTTGACCAGAACTTTGCCGCCAAAGCCAAGAAACGCCTCTCCCACTTTTTCCGGGTCGGCCCTCCGCACCAAAGTGAACAGGGCGGAGCATCCCGGGTTGAACTTCTGCGACAAATCCTTCATGAACTGGTCGTCAACTCCTATGTCGGTAAGAGCCGCGGAAAGGGCGCCCGTTACCGCTCCAAAAGCGGCGCCAATGAGGGGATTCAAAAGAATGCTGCCCACAATGAGCCCCGTGATGCTTCCGGCAATCCCCCCTTTGCGCGCCGGTCTATGCATCTGGTGGAAGCGCGCCTTGCCATCCTGCTCCTTCACCACCACCACGGCGTCCTCCAATTCAACAAAGCCCTCGCGCTGCAGCTTGAGTAGCTTTAGGCGCGCCTCCTCAGCGATCAACTCATCATCGAAGATGATGACGGTGAGATTGCTCATGTATTTTTCTCTGAGCGTTGCCCTCAAAAGCTCCGGAGTAATCCACTCCTCGAAGCTCGCTGCGATCTTTTTGACGACGCCAAGAGAATCGACCACAAGGACGCCTCCATCCCTGGCGTCCAGCAGGAGGTATTCATCCAAATCCTCATAGGCCTTGTTGACTATGATGGTCTTGATTCCAAGATAGCCAATCACCAGAAAATCTGAGCGAAAATGAGGCACAGTGGAGCGGAAAGCGAGCGTTGTCCCGATAACGAAATCAGGGGAGCCCAGCCCGATGATCCAGCCCTCTTTCTTGACGGGATCTTCCACCAGCTTCTTCCCATGCATTTCCATGAACCCGGCGTAGTCTTCAGGTACTTTGATCCCAAGAGCCTGTAAAGCGTAATTTGCAAAATCGCCCATTTTGGCGCTCCTTTCTTAATGGCCGGCTTCGCCCATTGCTTGCTCATCTATCTGGGCCTGTCACGCTTTGGCGCTACTGACCACGTGCTGGTCTCCGCGCACCCAGTGAGCAAAAGCCGCCGCAACGGCGCATGAAGCAAGACGAGCTTCCGCCGAATCGGAGCGGCTGGTGAGAATGATGGGAACGCGCGCGCCGAGTACGAGACCGGCCGAATCGGCTCTGGCTAGATAGGAAAGCTGTTTGGCCAGCATGTTGCCGGCTTCGAGGTCAGGGGCCAGAAAAATGTCCGCTTCGCCAGCCACCGGAGAATTGATGCCCTTGATCAGAGCGGCTTCCTTGCTGATGGCGTTGTCAAAGGCCAGAGGACCGTCGATGACGGCGCCCTCGATTTGTCCGCGCTCCGCCATCTTACACAGCGCCGCGGCTTCGATGGTTGCGGGAATCTTCGGGTTCACCGTTTCCACTGCCGAGAGGATGGCCACCTTGGGCTGCTTGATGTTCAAGGCGTGAGCCAGCTGAATCGCGTTTTTCAGGATATGGACTTTGTCTTCCAAAGTCGGGTAGATGTTGATCGCCGCATCCGTTATGAACAAAGGCCTGGGGTAAGTGGGCACATCCAGGACGAAAACATGGCTGATGCGCCGTTCGGTGCGCAGCCCGGTGGCGGAAGGAACAACCGCGCTCATCAATTCGTCTGTGTGCAGGCTTCCCTTCATGAGGGCTTCGGCTTCTCCTGAACGGCACAACGCCACGGCGCGAACCGCCGATTCGTGACTGTGGAGGGTATTCACTAAACGATACGGACTTATATCCAGTCCCAGGCTTTCGGCCAGATCGCGGATCTTCTCTTCTGGCCCTACGAGAATAGGCTCAATGAGATTGGTTTGCGCCGCATCGATCGCCCCCTGCAGGGCTTCTTTTCCACAAGGATGACACACGGCTGTCGGAATGGGATCCCAGCCTTTGACATGATCGATAAGCCGTTTGAAAGCGGTTTTAAGGCGGAGCTGCATGGCGGCGTAGGGTGAACCGGCTTCGGTCGGCTTTTTGGTTGGAGCCTTGACCTTCGCCTCGCCCGTGATGATCCTCTCATTGCGTTGGTTGACCGCCAGGCAATCAAAGACCACGCTGCCGTCAGCCGCGTTCTTGGACTTCGCCGTTACAGAAAGGGTGAGCGTATCGCCAAGCTCCACCGCACCGTGGAATTCAAGGTTCTGGGATTGATAGACCGTGCCCGGGCCGGGCAAATCATTTCCCAAAAGACTCGAGAGCAGAGCGCCGCCCCACATGCTGTGTCCGACCACTTTGCGGCGCTCCAGCAGCATCAGGGCGTACTCGTCGCTAAAATGCGTCGGGTTCATGTCGCCGCACAGCAAACCGAATATGTCGATATCCTGTTTGGTCAGAGTTCGCTCCATACGGGCTGCGTCGCCAATTTGGATTTCATCAAAAGTACGGTTGGAAATCATATTCACGAACCTCCTTTGGGCCGTTTTTCACAGGCATTGCACCAGGCACAGAAAGGGTTTCAAGAATTGCCCGAGTGGGTCGTCAACATCGCTTCTTCCGGTGCGAGCGGGCCCCCTCTCCCTCAGGGAGAGGGTCGGGGTGAGGGAAGTATTCTTTTGAAAGAGGTTCTCCCCTCACCCTGCCCTCTCCCTGAGGGAGAGGGAAAAGACTGCAACCCAAACATTTGAAAAACCGCAATCTAAACATTCGAAAACCTGCAACCTGAACATTCAAACTTGACGATCCACGAGCCTGCCGATGCATGTGCGCTCGGCAGGCTTCCGCTTTCCATTGCCACACATCACGCCTTTGCTCTCACTGGCGAGGGATTCGGAGGCTCATCAGGCGATGGAATCCCCCCCAGCGCTGAAGCTCCGAAAAGTCGCTCCACCCGCGCCAACCGCTTTTGCGACTCCTCATTCAAAGAGCCGCTAGCGACAATCACCTTTCGGACGTACTCCAGCAGTTGCTTCGCTTCGTTTTCTCGGCCTCCAAGCATCAAGGGGATGGTCTCCAAAGCTCGCGACTCGTCCAGCAGGAGCATCAAATATTGCTCGCGGACTTCCTGCTTGAATTCCGAGAGCGTTTTCTGGAAGCCACGTTCCGCACGAATGCGGCGAAGCATCTCGAAGCCGCGTTCATCGGCTGCGTTATCCGCCAGCCGGATGTAGAGCAGAGCGCGAATCGCCGCCTCATGCGGCCCGCCCTTGTCCATTTTGGCTTTGAGCTCCTCGATGCGACCTTTCACAAAGGCTCTGTGCTCGGGATCCCCTCCGGGGCGCTTCCTGGGCGGAGCATCCGTGGCGCGCAAGCCCAGCACGGCCTGCAGCCAGTTTTGGGTGTAAACGCCAAAGAACATCTGCTCCGTCATCATGTCCCGCCAGCTCCCGAAGGCGTTGAGCCCCATCGCCACCCAGTCGGAGAAGAGCTTCTCCCATTGGAGGAAGAGATTGTCCTTTGCAACAGGCTTCCGGTTCTCCTTGACCTTTTGGGCCGCCAAGGCCACCGGCTTCATCGCCGGATTGCGATCCGAGAGCATCTCGTACCCCAGGCGCAGCGGATGCGTCCGACGCATCCCTTCGGCGCTCTTCTCGGTGGTCATGGCGCGCACGATCGGCTGCGCCGCTGTGCGGTAGAGCCCTTGGGTAATCTCCGATAGCCGCGCCACGGCTGCAAAGCAACGCTCATCCTCGAGGCTGTTGCATCCCAGAGCGCGAATATCCTCAAGCGTACGCCTCTCGAAACGGGAGATGTACTCTCCCGTCACCAGATCTGGACTCGCTGCGTCCGACGTCTTCTTGTTGAAGACAGCCTCGTAAAGACCGGGAGGCAGGCAGTCGATGAAATCGATATTGCTGGCGAGCTCTTGATGTTCTTTCTTGGCGACGCTGCCCGAGACAAAGATTCCCAGATGGCCGATATTTTCGTGAACGGCATAAACAATGGTCTGGCCCGCTGCGAGAATGTCCTCCTCATTTCGGTACAAATCGAGTATCCAGCCGAGCGCCTGTTGCGGCGGGGTGATGTTGTCTCCTTTGGAGCACAAGCAGACGATGGGAGAGCGGATCTTTCTCAGGTCCAGACGCACGCCGTCTGCAGTCAGCATCTCGCAGACGCTGAGCTTGTTGCCTACAAAGAGATTATCTACGATAAACTGTATCTCCTCGCCGGTCAGGAGCACATGACCTCCCCACCAGCGCTCGAAGCCGAGATATCGGGACGCCTCGGCATCGATATTGGCGTAGAGGTTATACTGCTTTGACCAGTAGGTATTGGCCGGGTTGAGATTCTCGAAGTTCTGCACCAGCCATGCGCCGTCGAATATTCCATGCCCCATATCGCTCATCAGCGTGGTCAACCAGCTCCCCCCCAGTATGCCGCCAGTGTACCGCATCGGGTTGACGCCGCGCACGCCCGCCCAGTAAGAGACCGGCGATCCGACAACAATGATGGGACCGCAAAGCTCCGGATGCTTCGCCGCCAGCATCATTAGAGCCCACCCCGCCTGGCAGTTCCCGATCACAACCGGTTTTCCCTCGGCTTTGGAGTGCATCTCGACTACTCGTTCGAGGAAAATAGCCCATGCCTCGATCACTGCGTCGATGGTCTGACCGGGCTCGGGATTAGGAGAAAACCCCACGAAATATGAAGGGTGCCCCGCCCTGAGCGCCTCGCCGATCTCGCTTTCGGCCTTGAATCCGCCGATGCCCGGTCCATGCCCGGCGCGCGGATCGATAACGACGAAAGGTCTCTTGAGATTGTCGATGGTTGTCCCTTTGGGAGGTTCTATTTTGACGATGCCATAGTTGACCGGGTGAGGCAGCGTTCTTCCATCCAAGACCAACTTGTGCTTGAATTGAAGCACGTGGGGAACAGTTTCAGCCATGTGCTCCAGGTACTGATTCCCCCTCTGGCGCATGACATCCCAGTAGAGCATTGTTCGCTGCCCCGCGTCGATCAGATATTCCATCATCTCTTTGTAAGCGACTGTTGGATTGATGCTTTCGGTTTTCATCATCTGGTTCTCCTATCCTCTTTCTTTTGCTTCACGCCATAATGCTGACGCCGCCGTCCACATATAGGGTCTGGCCGGTGAGGCGACGCCCGTACGGCGCCGCCAGGAAGGCGCAGGCGAAACCGACATCCATGATGTCCACCAGTTCTCCGACCGGCGAGCGCTCAACGGCTTCATTCAACATCCGGTCAAAGTCTTTGAGCCCGCCTGCGGCCCGGGTCTTGAGAGGACCAGGGGAGATCGCGTGCACCCTGATCTTGCGAGAGCCAAGCTCATAGGCCAGATAGCGGCAGGCCGCCTCCAGCGCGGCCTTGACCGGCCCCATGACATTGTAGTTGGGAACCACCTTTTGAGCCCCGTGGTAGCTCATGGCGAACATCGTTCCGCCATCTTTCATAAGCGGCGCAGCAAGGCGCGCCATACGGATGAAGGAATGGCAGGAGATGTCCATGGCGACAGAGAAGCCATCCGAAGAGCAGTTCAGCAGCCCGCCCTGCAGATCCTCTTTGGGCGCAAAAGCGATGGAATGCACCAAGATGTCCAGGCTATTCCATTCGCGTTCTATGCGGGCGAAGACGGATTCCAGCTCTCCTGGCTTCGATACATCCAGAGGCATGAAGATCGATGCTTCCAGCTCGGCAGCCAAAGCCTCCACATGAGGCTTGGCTTTTTCATTGAGATAGGTCACCGCAAGCTCGGCGCCCACCTCACGGAACGCTCTGGCGCAACCGTAGGCGATAGATTGTTCGTTGGCGACGCCAACCACCAGCGCCTTCTTACCTTTTAGCACAGGGCGAGGAGCTTCCATGTTCATCCGTTTCCTCCTTCTTAACCGATTACCAGTCAATTTTCATTCAGCCTGGATCAGAGAAAGCGTCACATGCACGACGCCGTCCTCTTGCGTTGTTTTCATGGGAAGTCCCATACGGGAGAAGACGGCAAGCATCGCCCGGTTTTCAGAAAGCACCTCAGCCTCGAACTGTGACACTCCTTTTTCCCTGGCGATGAGAAGGAGATGTCTGAATATGCGGCTTGCGATTCCCTGTCCCTGATAGTCTTCCTCCACCATGAAGGCGACTTCGGCGCTGCGCGAATCGTTAGGGGAATCGTACAGAACGTATCGCCCGCCTCCGATGATGGTCTCTTCTCCCGCACCGTCTGAAATCGTAACCACAAGCGCAACAACGCTTTCAAAATCCACTTCTGTGGCGATTTTAAGCTCTTCCTCGGTCAGCTCGTTTTTGAAGCGGAAGAAGCGAGTGTAGATGGATTCAGACGCCAGGCCACTGAAGGCCTTAGCAAATCCAATTTTGTCGTCAGGACGGACGGCTCTGATGGTTATTTCTGCGCCGTTTTTGAGTTTGTCCGAAAAGTGGTAGTTTTGCGCATCTATCATGACAGGCGCTCCTTTCTTAAAAAACCGACGAGAGAATGGGAACAGCTTCCGCCATCACCCGCATTCTCAGTGACTGCGGCGCAGGCCGCACCTTTTCCGGTTCAATAGTGGGTAAATGGTGGAAAAGCGACTTTTGGGGCGCGCCCAGCCTTTTCGATTGCGTTGACAGTCTGCAGAGCTATTTCGCGTTCTTCATCCGTCTTCACCACCAGTATCTTCACCGGCGATCCCTCTTTTTGTATTTCGGCGATTTTCCCTTCAGCCGCTTCGTTCTTTGCTCCATCGACTGCGATTCCCATATGCTCCAGACCTTCGCATGCGCGCTCCCT
The DNA here is from genome assembly GCA_964578835.1 of uncultured Syntrophobacteraceae bacterium. Lineage (GTDB taxonomy): Bacteria > Desulfobacterota > Syntrophobacteria > Syntrophobacterales > Syntrophobacteraceae > CAZOEL01. The sequence goes on from CAZOEL010000023.1 coordinate 75,949, forward strand.
CACGAGGCTAGCGTTCTCACCAATGCCGCCTGTGAAGACAACGGCGTCAACGCCGCCAAGCACGGCCATATACGCGCCGATGTATTTCTTGATCCGGTAGCAGAACATCTCCATAGCCAGTCCGGCGCGATCATTTCCCATCCGCGCCTGCTCGATGATTTCCCGCATGTCGCTCAGCCCGCAGATCCCCTTGAGGCCGCCCTGTGAATTGAGCGCTTTTTCCAGCTCCTCGGCGGACATGCCCGTCTCTCTCATCATGAAGAAGGGAAGCGCTGGATCGATGTCTCCGGACCTCGTGCCCATGATCAAGCCTTCAAGAGGGGTCAGCCCCATGGAAGTGTCTATGCTCACGCCTCCTCTGACAGCAGCGGCGCTCGCGCCATTGCCCAGGTGGAGCGTTATGCAATTGACGCTCTCAGGCGCTTTGCCCAGATGCTTTGCCGCCTCTCTCGATACGAAGCGGTGGGATGAGCCGTGGAATCCGTATCTTCTGATTTGATGCTTTTCATACCAATCATAGGGAGTCGCGTAATGAAAGGCATGGGGAGGCAGGCTTTGGTGAAACGCCGTGTCGAAGACCGCCACCTGTGGGATGCCTTGGAACCGGTTTTTGGCGGCTTCCATGCCGAGCAGATTGGAGGGGTTGTGAAGCGGCGCCAGAGGTGTGATCCTTCTGATTGCGGAAATTACTTCATCGTCGATCAAGGTCGGCTCCCGAAAGTCTTCCCCTCCGTGGCCCACCCGATGGCCAATGCCGAAGAGCTCGGAATCGTCCCGAATAATTCTGTCTTCACGATTCACGTCCGCCAGGAAGTCAAACGCATCGCTGTGATTCAAAAGCGGCTTCGAATGGATCTGCTCGTGGAATTTCCCATCTTCGCCGCGTCTGCGCTGACGCAAACGACTCTCACCGGCGCCGATCTTTTCGATGAGCCCTATTGCGACTACGACATAGTCGGGCAGTCCGAAAACCTGATACTTGATCGACGAGCTCCCACAGTTGATGACGGCCACTTTCATTACGTCGCTCCTTCTGTCTGCGTCCACTACTCGTAATCACCATCTGGATGCACAGCGCCAACTGAGCTTCAACGCCCCATCATCCAATGCATGATTACCACATAAACGGCTGAGAGGGTGAGCTGGCACAGCGTCAGTGGAATCCCGTAGCGCGCAAAGGCTCCAAAGGACATCGGCCTGCCGTGAGAGGCTGATATGCCCGCGCTCACCACGTTAGCGGCAGCCCCGATGAGAGTGGCGTTCCCTCCGAGGGTCGCTCCGAACATCATGGCGACGAAAACGGGCAAGGTCAAAGCGGGCCAATCCGTAAACGAGGGAGCGAGCGCCATCTCGGGCGCCAGTTCCGCGGCCACGAAATAACCTTTGACGAGCAATATCATCGCCGCAACCACCGGTATATTGGCAAGCACGCTCGACGCGATCCCGACTCCAGCGAGCATCGCCATTCCGACCATGAGCACATCTTTTCCGAACCACGCCGCCATGTTTTTCGAGAGACTGTGCAGAATTCCCGTTCGCGTGAACGCTTCGACCATGAGAAACATGCAGGTGAGAAAGAGAAGCGTCTTCCAGTCGACGTCTTTTAACACTTTGTCCACCGGCTCCACTTTGACGCTGTAGATGATTAGCAGCGCGAGGGATGCTCCTACGATGGACACAGCCGGAGGGACCAGCTGAAATGGAAGCAGTTCTCCGAAAAGAAAAAGGAGGATCATGACCACCAGCACAAGAAGAGCCAGCACACAAAACAAGGGTCGCTCAAGGCGTCGTTCGGGAAGCTCCACGGGAAGGGTCTCAGTGACCCGCCAGATATCGCGCATGACCAGAGGAAGAAGCGGAATCAGCGTCAGAACGGACATCAGCCCGCCCAAGCTCACCTTCTTCAAGTATTGACCGAAGCTCATGCCAATGGAGCTTCCCACCAGGAAAGTGGCCGGGTCGCCCACAAGAGTCAGCAAACCGGCTGAGTTGCTTATAATGGCAGTCAGGACAAGCGGTCCGACAAAGTCCACTTTGAGCGCCTGGGCGACGCGAATGATAACGGGAGCGAGTAGAATCACGGTAGTCGCATTGGGAAGAATAGCGCATAGCGGCGCCACCAGAACGATCAACCCCAGAAGGAATCGTTTGCCGCTTCCCTGCGTCGCGCGGAGAAAACGGACGCCAACCAGTTCGAATATTCCGGTTGGAACCAGGGTGCGCGCCACAACCATCCCGCCGAACAACAGGGAGACGGATCCACCAGCCGTCTGCGCAGCGTTTATGAATTCCTGCCGGGTGAAAGCTCCAAAAACGAGCATGGCGCTCACTCTCAGCAGAGCGGCGACAGCAATGTCGAGGACATTGAACGCTATTGTCAGAATGACGCCGGCGAAAATGATAAGTGTAAGGATAACCTGCAGATCGCTCATAACTCCTCACGGTTTGAAGTAGGTTCTCTGCTCTCTTGAGAAAGATCTTTCGGCGCCGCTTGCCTTTATTGAAAGGGAGGCGAATACATCAAACCGCCATGCGTCCACAGATTATTCAGGCCCCGTTCAAGCTTGAGGCCGCTCTGCTCCCCTACATTGCGCTCGAACAACTCTCCATAGTTGCCGGCTACTTCCACGGCGCGCGTGGCCCATCCGGGTGAAAGCGCCAATGACTTGGAGATGATCCCGTCGAGATCGAGCCAGCGACGCGCAGCCGGATCTGTCGAGGTCGTCAGCATCGAACGCGCGTTGGACTGAGTCATGTTGATCTCCTCTGCCCGGATGAGCGCAAAAAGCACCCATCGAACGATCGTAAACCATTCATCATCGCCGCGACGCACCACCGGACCCAGCGGTTCCTTGGAAATGGACTCGGGTAGAAGAATATATTGTTCATGACCGCCAGGCGCTTTCAGGCGGACGGCCGTCAATTGAGGTCGTTCCGAAGTGAAGGCCTGGCATTGCCCGGCAAACAATGCCTCAGCCGCCTTGTCCTGGCTTTCAACGACAAGAGGTTGAAAAGTCCAGTTCCGGGCGCGGAAATAATCGATCAAGTTGGCTTCATGCGTTGTCGCTTTGAGAACACAAATGGCGGCGCCATCGAGCTGAGAGATGTTGCTCACCTTCATCTCTGCGGCTACCAGAAAGCGCTGCTCATCGTAGAAGATCACCCCCGGAAACATCACCTCCAGGGCGGCTTCGCGCTCCAGCGTCCAGGTGGTGTTTCGGGCCAGGACGTCAATCTCACCAGCTTTGAGAGAAGGGAATCGTGCAAAAGTGGCCAGAGAGACAAACTCCACCTTCCCCGGGTCCTCCAGAATGGCTGCAGCCAGGGCGCGGCAAAAATCAGCATCCATCCCCGACCAGCGCCCATCGGAACCTTTGTATGAAAAGCCGAGGACTCCGTCGCTGACGCCGCAGCGCAATTTCCCTCTGGCCTTGATGCGGGCGAGAGTGTCTCCGCCTTGCGCGGGGGAGTGAAGCAGCGTGACAGACAATACAAGGATCATCACGATGAATAGGATTGGACTATTTTTCACGGAGCTCCTTCCCTCCTTATCGGAAACGAACCATCCCCTGGTTTACTGACGTAGCCATTCTTCGGCTTCCTTCGCCAAAGATGGCGGAAAAAACTCAATTTCGGTGGTCCTGAGGCCCTTTCCAAGAAAGGCATAGATCTGGTCCTTCCAACGCTCTTCGCCCACAACAGCAATCCTTGCGATATCATCGCCATAAGTCATGAGAAAACCGACGTCGCCCCAATCCACCCCCTTCTCCCATCCCTCGAAGCCTTCAAGAGTGACCAGCATCCGCAATTTCTTGCCCTGCGCGATCAACTCAGCGCCGACATTCTGAAGGGATTGCTGCTCTAAGAGCTTCATAACGCCTGAAATTCTCAAGGAAATATCGTCTTCATCCATTCTCATGATTTCGTATGCCACTGAGATGCCTCCTCAACGCGCCATTTATAGCCGGTTAGATGTCACAATAGCTCCAACGACCAAAACAGCCCGGCTTCTCTTCGCGCGGTCGAAAATCGACAATGATTTGCGCTCAACGGGATCGGGCGGAAAAACGGTGAAGCTGGTCCTCTTTGAACGGGTTCGTAAAAGGGGAGAACAATTTCATCCTCTCCCAGGATTCCATAAGAAATCATATAGAAAGGAGAGGCGCTAAGCTATTGGACTTTGGTCCAATAGCAGGATTCCGTGTGACGATGAGATCGCGAAGCGCGAAATGACAATGAGGATTAAGAGGCATGTCGCTTGGACGCCGGCCAAGACGGCCGTGGGACTGCAACCCCCGGCTTTGCCGGGGGAAAACAGATGAGACAACGCTGTAGCCTTATTTGCTGATCCTGCTGATTTTTGTCCCCTGCAGCCCAAGTCCGGCCATCAGTCCTTTTTGGTCGAAGAAGAAGGCGTAGATGTCTGAATGCAGGGTTGTCGTAGTCATCGAGCCGGCTTTACCTATATCCACTATAACAATGCTGGGGCCGACGCCGATTTCCCATCCGTCGGTTTTGTTGACCCAATTGACGGCTTCATCGTTCATCAAGAACAGCGCATATCCATACTTTTGCAGTCCCGCCTGCAGCCCATAAGAAGCTTGAATGGTGTTGTAGAAGGCTTCTGCGTTGCTATTCGCCTTCCTGAACAGAGCGCCTTCGCCATATTGTCCTCCGACGATGAAGCCTCCCTTTACGATGCTCGGAAAGACAAGGACGGCTTTGGCTCTGTCCCCCATCGCTCTGGACGAATCTGATCTAGCGTACAAATCCTGCAGAGCCTTCCAGGCTGTGCGTTCAAGCTCCGCTGCGGATGCTCCCGAAGCGGGATTCGGGGTGACGAGCGCGTTTCCTACAAATAGAACAAGCAAGATTGCCAGCGTCAGTCGCATATATTTCATTTTCATATCCTCATCCTGTAATTGGCCATCTTTCCAGCGCTTGTTGCAGCGCCGGAAAAAGAACGGAGAACAAAACTTTGCGAACGGCTCACTTTTTTACTCGCATAATCATGGTGGCGGCGTCGGAGCTATTCTTTTATTCCTGCAAGTGGAATCGTTGAAGCAATCTCATACATCAATGCGGCATTGATCTTATTTTCGATTTGGAAATACCGAACCACTTTAGAAGCGGGCAGAACTTTTTCAAACTTGGGCAAGTAGGTCTGATTCAGCTTCACCCGAAGGCTCTCAATAGTCATAGACTCTTTGAGCAACTTTTTGGCGTTCTCATTTGTCAGTTTCTCATAGGACTCAGTGTAATCCCCGATCAGCTTGAGTGTTCGAGCTCGAATAAGAAAGAGCTCATCCTGATAGCGGTCATACACGGGCCAAAAGCCTTTTCCTTCGGCATCAGTAAGCTTCATGTTTTCTGAAACCAAAAGCTTCTTATCTGCGCGCACCTTCTCAACGAGGATCTTCATTTTGTCCGCCGATTGATCCTGGGCGGGCGCTGGAGCGGCGCTAAAAGTTATCGTCGCCAAAAACAAAACGCCTAAAACCATTCTGCATGCCTTCGTCATTTACCCTCTCCTTTTTTTCATAGTGTTTTCAGATGCCTTGCTTTTCATACTAACAGGCTTTGCAGCAGATAGAAATGCTTTAATCGGTGAAGATTATAGGAAAACGACATGGATATGAGCTATTGGACTTTGGTCCAATACTCTGTCTCAAACTACTGGCGAGCTATCCATCGAGATGGCGGAAGGAGCAGTTATTGACAATAGTTCTACTCTCGTCGATGTCAAAACTATGTGGTAGGAAATCGATATTTGCACAAGCGCATTTCAATAAGGCAAATCCCAAGAATAATCCTACCAGAGTGGGGCTTTCTTTGTAGGATCGGCTTCCAGCCGCGACATGAGCTCATGTCGCGGCTGGAAGCCGATCCTACTGCGATTCTGAGCCTGGGAGGTTATTTGTTGTGAGTCGCCCTACTCTTCTTTTAAATTTCCCTGTAGCACCAAGGTAAATCTTGATCCTTTGGGATCGTTGGTTAAAACAGTAGTGACTTTTCTTTTACCGCCTGCACAGTTTTTCGGATTCAGATTGAGAATTATCTTTCCCACCGCCCCGGGGGAAATGGCCTTATCATAATCAGCCACTGAAGTTCCTCAACCCGGGGTGATTTTTGTTATTTCCAAAGTCCCCGTTCCGTGATTCTCGATTGTGAATTCATGCTGGTATTCTTCTCCCTCATATACCTCCCCGAAATCAAAATACCATTCAGAAACCGCCAAAATAGGCTCTCCAGCACTTACTTGCTTTTTCGCATCTTCTCCGCTGGCGCATCCCAGCGCAATTAGAAGTAGCAGGAGCGTATATGTAATCACTTTATGGAACATGATCTCTCCTTAACCGTTATAAGCCGTCTTTCTGCATTACATGCCAACCAATTGGATGAAACGTTTCGATTTTATGATCAGAGATAATGAATATTTCGCATTCGGCAAACCCGACAGAAGTTGTCGGGGGAATAGAAGAAGAAAAAATCAGGTTGCTCTCGCCAGACAGGAAGGCGCATAAACTGGAGTTCATTCTTGGAAGCCTTGCCTCCTCACAGTTCAAGGAGGCAAGGCACTTTTTCGGTTTAGTTACGGTCCTTTTTGGGCGGAGGAACCGGCGCAGGCGGAGGCGGCTGAGGAGCAGGTTTAACAATGGCAGGTGGTGGTGGAGGCTGTTCCTCTACCGGCTTGGGACCACATGCGCAACCAGTCAGCCCTATTCCAACGAGAAGCGTAAGTACTAACCAAAATGATCTTTTCATAAGTTCCCCTCCTTTTGTGTAAAGTGATCAGCTATTTAAAGCCTCTTCAACTATGAAAGAAATACGATTGTTCGTCAAATGAATTCTTTTTATTTTCACAATGCGCTTGTCATCAAAAGACTCCTTTCTCGTTTAGAAACGTTCCATATTGCCGGTCAGTTGTAAGTATGTGCCGGATAACCCAGTCTCTCAAGAACTTGATGCACTCCATGCCCGAACGAGCGGGGCTGGTCCGGAACCGATTTCTCACTTCGGCAATGTCCCTGAAAAACTGCCGATGTTCGACCTGATGTCGCTCTAGACCGGGAAAGAAATATCGGCCCATCAAGATCTCCTCATCGTTGAAATGGCGTTCGGCATAATTCGCGAGAAAGCTGAACAATCCATCCAAGTCGACGTCTTCCTTGAGTGAAAGCCTTCTGTAAAGGGCGTCGGCAGATGCGAAGAGTTTCCTGTGATCGTCATCCAGGCTCTGAATGTTGGTCCTGTACTCGTCTCTCCATTCGAATATCGATGAGGTTGAGAGATCAGGATTCAACAGGAATTGCATCCGAATGTTATGGGTTTCGAGGAGCTTCCATCTGACTGCTGGAATATTGAGCAGCAGATCCCCGGGAATCCTGAAAAGGAGAGAGTCTTCCACCACCTGGGGTCTGAAGAGGTTTTTCATCTTGAACAGAACACCTTGTTCACAAAAAAAGTCGCCAGGCTGAAGCGTTTCAATCATTTGACTATCGAGGCAGAGGTTGAGCTTGCCCTCCATGACAATGAAAATATCGGGGGCGCTGTCAATATGGATCTCCTCGCCGGCATTAGCCCTCGTCTCGCCAATGGCGCTGACAATTTGGTTGAGAACCGGCATAGAGATTGAACCCATGAAGAGCTGGGTTTTTTTGAGAAATTTGCGCTTTTCGTACAGAGGCTCCTGCTCTTTCTTAAGATCGACTATATCCGCAAAATAGCGAAAGATATTCAGTGGAAGCTCAAGCGCCCGTACGAATGTGACTGCCGTGAAGGACTCGATAACAGGGGTCTGCCTGATGGCCGAAATGTGACCCATGAACATGCCGGGAGAGATCGAGCCGGAATCGCCTGAAACAGGGTCCACGAATTCCACCTCGCCTGACACAATCATGAAGACCGATTCCGCCATCTCTCCCGCCTTGTATATGATAGTCTGGGGGCTAAAGGACCGGATCGGGCAGTTTGTGAGAAGCTTGATTTGGTTTGGGGAGAAGTTCGGCGAATAACTTTGCAGGTATCGAAATGCGTGTGCGCGGAGGTAGTCTTCGGAAGCCGGGATGAGAATATCGACAGTCCCGAACTGGACAGCGGAGCCAATCTGTTTCTGATCCCAGGAAAGATCGTGAGACATGTGGGAGAGGATTACTCTTTTTGAAATATCGGCTTTGAAATCTTCGGCATTTCCGTGAATCATTCCTCCACCTGCATCCACCTTCTTGATATCGGCCGGCTCCGAATAGGATTTTGCGACTGAGTCATACATTTCGTAACCGTTCAGAGGGGTAGTCAAAACTAATGCACCAGAGAAGGAAGAGGCTCTC
>CAZOEL010000024.1:0-76480 GCA_964578835.1 uncultured Syntrophobacteraceae bacterium
TTGAAAGCTCTGTATCACGAGGACGTACCGGTGCTCGTTTCCAATGCCTGGAGCCGGAAACCAGGAAATGGGATAAGCTGCATTTGGACGCCCTAAGCCACACCATTGAAAACAACATCCATATCAGGAGCTTGAAGAATATACCGAAGTTCTTCACGGACGCTTCCACTTTCAGCAGCTTTCCGGCTAATCAGGCTTACCGCCCCCTGCTCACCACACTGAACGCCATTGAGTACTGGATGGGAAACGGAGACGTCTTCTATTTTCATCTCTCGTCGTTCTTTTTCTATCTATTGCTCTGCTTCTGCTATTATTTTCTGGTTCGCCGAATCATCTCATCCGTGTCGCTTCCTTCCCGGGACCGAGTCATCGCATTACTCATCGCAGGACTTTTCGGAATCCATGTAGTCAATGCGGAAACCATCAACTATATCTCCGCACGCTCCGATTCCCTTTCCGCCTTGGGCGTCGTCGCCTCTCTGGTCCTTTTCTGCCTTCGAGAGAAGCTCCCCAGAGGCCTTTATCTGGCTCCGCTCATCCTTGGCATGCTCGTTAAGCCCACCATTGCCGTATTTCCAATCCTGCTATTTTTCTACATCCTCTTCTTTGAACAGCGAGCAGCACAACCCGAGGCATCTTTCCGAAAGGAAAAAGAAGCGATAAGAACTGCCTTGCGCGCGATCCTTCCTTCGCTCATCGTTGTGGTCGTCATGTTCGCCCTCTCGGGGAAGATGCTTCCCAAGACCTTCACTCCGAGCACGCTCACGCGTTGGGAATACGCACTGACACAACCCTTCGTGCTCTTCCACTATTTCAAGAGCTATTTCCTGCCTTTTGAATTGACAGCCGATGCGGAATTTGAAGCTATGAACGGCTGGTTCGACGACCGATTTCTGGCCGGCGTCGCCTTTTTAGCTATTTTGATTACCGCAGCTGTGCGCTGGTCCCGCAAGACGGAGACCCGGCCTCTGTCTTACGGAATCATCTGGTTCCTCACGGCTTCCTTCCCCACATCGTGCGGCATAGTGCCCCTGGCCGAATCGATGAACGATCACCGGATGTTCTTCCCCTTTTTGGGGCTGAACCTGACCATAGGCTGGGCGGTGGCGCTCTATTTGACCCAGAGGCGAGAACGGCTGCTTCGCCCCGGTTTATTCAGATCCACCGTGGCGGCATGCGTCGCGTTCGTGTTCGTCGCACACGCTTTTGGTGTCTATCAACGGAACATAGTGTGGAAAGATGGAAGCTCCCTTTGGCATGACGTCACCCTCAAGCGCCCTCACAACGGCAGAGGACTCATGAACTATGGTCTGACTCTCATGGCGCGGGGTCGCTACCAGGAGGCTCTCTATTATTTCGAAAAAGCGTCGGCCTATACTCCTAATTATCCCAACCTTCAGATAAACCTCGGGATCGTCAAAGACGCCATGGGAGAGAAGGAAAAAGCGGAAGAGCATTTCAAGAAAGCAATCGCGCTCAGCCCCAACCTGGCGGCCTGCTATCATTACTATGCGCGATTTCTGAATAAACATGGGCAAAAAAACGTGGCAATCGAACTACTGAAGAAGGCTATAGCCCTGGCGCCCGGCTCCGTCAATTCCCGCAACCTTCTCATGGAAATCTGTTTGAACTGTGGAGATTGGGCAGGGTTGCGAAAGGCTGCCGCCGAGACCCTCCCCTATACTCCCAACGACGTGAAAGTCCGGGCATATGCCGCAATAGACCTGGAGAACAATCCCGCAGGGACCGTTCAGGAAATCCTCTGCCGCATGGACGGAAAGGCGGGCAACTGCCTGAGCCTGAGCCTGCTTCATTACGCCAACAAAGATTACGGTAAGGCCATAGAAGCTGCGCAAGAGGCGTTGAGAATCAATCCACGCTTTGCGGAAGCCTATAACAATATCTGTGCGGCCTATAATTCCTTGAATGAGCCACAGAAGGGAATGGAAGCTTGTCGCAAAGCCCTGGAGCTAAAGCCCGATTTCAAGATCGCTCAAAATAATCTCCGTTGGGCCGTGTCACAGTTAACCCCGTGAGAGACTGTCGGACAAATTTCCATATGGGCAAGGCTTCTAATACTACTGTATCACAAGATATGTGATTCATAGAGACGTAGGGTGGGGGCAAGCTTTATCGCGCCTACCATGCCGAGACAATCGCTCTGCTTGTCATTCCGGCAGTCTTCAAGCCGGAATCCAGGTTTTGCGCTGGGCTGGATACCGGCTAAAAACATGCCGGTATGACGAACAGAGTCGACATTGTGACACAGTAGTACAAAGCAACGGCTTCGAAATGCCTCGGTTCTGTCCCGCCTAGGTCCAGGCCTGTCGGGTGTTGGCTGTCTCAGCCCCGATCTGGTCAATCACTGTCGCCCGGCAAGCCCCTTTCATCTTCTCTTCGATAGCAGCAAGCTAATGAATGAAGTAAATGCTGTGGCTATGGCGGCTGGAGCAGGCAAGCCCTGGATCGGCCTGCATTCGGGCCATGGCGAAACGGCGCGCTAATGGATGCATTTCGTAGCGGCCGGAAGGGAGCAATCGGATCAAAGAACGACCAATCAAGGACGCAAGAACGGCTGGAGTGGCGTTGGCAAACGTTCTGGAGGCCTGCCTCGAGAATTCGCCGCCAAGAACCGCCAGAGCAGTCCCAACATCCTGCTCCTTGCCTGACAACCGGTTCCATGCTTCTGCGATTATCCCCTCCACACTATGATGGCGCTCTGGCAGCCCAGTGAGGAATTGGGAAAGAAGCCCGAAGCTGCGTTCGATTTCATCCGCGATCTCTGAGATCGGAAGATTACGCACCCACGCTGCGGCATGCTCGATCGCAAGCGGCAGCCCACCCACCTGTCTGACAATGCGCACCACGTACGGGAGAGTCTCCGCGCTGAGACTGAATCCAGGGAGAGCGCGTTTTGCGCATTTCGAGAAGAAGCTCAGTGCGCTGAACTTTCCTGCATTCTTGACCGTCAAAGGAAACCATTCAGGGGGAACCTTCATCCCACCCAGATCCAGAACGGTCTCGCCGTATATTGAAAGCGGTTCGCGGGAAGTGATAAGGAGACGAACGCGAGGAGCAGTTCTTAAAATGTCGACAATCAGCATTACATCCGGAAGTATCTGCTCATAGTTGTCGAGGACCAAAAGCATTTCCCTTCCGCGCAAGTACCTGAGCAATTCGGATCGCGCAGAGCCCTCCCCTTTTGCTACAAGATTGACAGCATTCAAAATGGCCTCAGGAAGATCCTTGCCCGCGTAAACCCCATCGAGAGGCGCGAACCGAAGGCCATCTGGAAAGGAGAGTCCGGCATCCGGAATGGTGTGAAGAAGCTGGAGAGCTAGACGCGATTTTCCAGCCCCTCCGAGCCCTGTCACGGTCAAAAGGCGGCATTCAGGTGAAGCAAGCTTCCGGATAAGTATCGACAATTCTTTGGCGCGTCCGACGAAGGGCGACGCCGGAAAGGGAATTGAGGAGGCGGCCGGTGGCGCAGAGAGGGGTAAAGGCGGGCAAGATAGCGAGTCTTTAATCTGTTCGTATAGTGAAAACGTTGCCGGATCTGGCGCCACGGACAAATCTTCGTCCATAATCCGGCGCAGCTTTTCAAAGTGATCCAGAGCCGCCCCACCTTCTCCTCGGACTGCGAGCACAGACATCAGCTGACGGTGCGCTTCTTCGCGCCATGGGTCAAGCTCGATAGCTCGAGCGGCATATTGCTGAGCAAGAGAGAGATCGTCAAGCTCTATCGCTCGTCCGACAAGTCGCTCAAATCCATTGAGAGCCATGCCCCGCAGTTGTTTTCGCTTCTGGTCCAGCCAAGCTTCAAAGGGCTCGCTATCAGTGGAGGGGAAGCCGGCCAGAAGATCGCCGCGGAAGACAGCAGCGACTTTCTCCAAATCGGCTTTCGCAAAGGCAGCAGTGAGGTCGCCGACGTCGAATCGATATCGCATCTCTGTGTTGAATCGAACGGAAGCCGCAGAACAATGCAGAAATGAGTCCTTCTGATTCTTCTCCGTGGAAAGCGCACGCGTCAGAACATACAACGACTGGCGAAGATTCTGCCGCGAGACGGACTCCGGACGATCCGGCCACAACAGATAGGCAAGAAAGCCTCGATCGTGAGAAGTGTGAAGCTCGATGGTTAGATAAGCGAATAGCGCCTTGACCTTTGTAGATCGGAATGACGCAACCGGTTTGTTGTCGAATAAAACAGAAAAGCCTCCCATGAACTTAATATCCAAGGCCGCGCTAGACAATACTATCCTCCCCCCTTGAGGCGCATACGCAACTGCATAGAATCACACTGGCAAAGGCTGTTTGCCCGGTTGATTCGAATGATCCCCTCTAGTCGTGCAGGCAAACGTCGACAGAACCTAGCACCGGTAGAGATTCTTGGTCCCCCGAACCCAAAAATCAAATCACAATAAGCAATTAGCTTTTGAAAGACAGTCCCGCGCTATTCGAAGCAATATCCGTACCGAATGTCCTGCCCCAAGTAGCAGCCCTCGGACAGTGCTATATCAACAGAACGAGGAAAGCGTTCATTCAAGATAGCTTCTCCTAAAAAGCCTATTTATCTCTTCACTTAAAGCTTTCATCTCTATGGGGAAGCACTATCGCTGTCTGCCGGTTATCTTTTCATAACAGACAGAAGTATGACTTATGAAATCCAATCTGCGCCATTTTCACGACATAGCTTTTCTTCCCTGTTGAGCTTGCCATGTTCACACCTCAAAGCCGTTACGACCTGAAGTGGGGAAGCGCAGCTATTCTCATTCCGTCAAAGCATGCGCGCATGTGACGGGATCGTCCTTTTCCAATTATAGAGCTTGCAGAAGAAAGGCTGTTTCTAATGGATGCAAAGTTACTTCTCGCCGCACTCGACTCAACATGGGATCGTCAAACTTGAAGACGGCTCTGCTACGGATGAATTCTGGAATTACAAAGTCATGTCCTCAGAAACGATACTGCCGGGCGCTATAGTCCAGCGGTCCAATTCCGATGTCATTAAAGCGGTTGCCGACGATCCCTCAGCCATCGGTTATACTAACTACGGGCGTGTAGGCTCACAGCTCAGAATCCTGCCCATCACCGGCATCGACATGTCTGGACAGCCCAACGAGTTTCATCCGTTTTCCCGCAAGCTTCTCATATGCACACTCGGAAAATCATCGGGCGCAGTTCAGCAATTTATTGATTTCATAACCGGTTCGGAAGGAAAGGTGGTGATTCAGCGAGTTGGATTTGTCCCCCTTTAGTTCATAGCTTCAGCGCCCGGAGAAAGCCGAATAGGCTTTCTCCGGGCGCTGCCTTATCGGCCTTGAATCTCTGCAGCCGAGAGGAAAAAGACCTGTTGCATTTATGCAACACAAAATAGTTTCGAGTGTGTGCTTTCTACCACTTTCATCCGCTTCTCATACTCTCCTGACGCGCATTCGAGCTCGATTCAGACACGTTTTAATTTCCATTTTTAATTTCCATTCCAGCCTGTTGAAGCTAATTCAATAACCCCTACTCCCCACTCAAACACTCGCTGGCACGCCCGGTGCAAATATCGGTCGGACGAGGAGGACAGGGGCTTGAATATAAACACAGGATTTCTATATCAGAGCACTCTCGAGCGAGAGGTGCGGTGCGAGGGGGTCGGGCTTCACTCGGGAGCCAGGGTTTCGATGAGGCTAAAGCCTGCTCCGATTGATTTCGGAGTGAGGTTCCAGCGCTCGGACATTCCGGGGAAGCCCATCATCAGAGCGGACCACCATCAGGTGGTCGACACCCTTCTCGCCACCAGCCTTGGCTCAAACGGGGTAGTCATCTCCACGGTCGAGCACCTGATGGCGGCCTTGGCGGGCAGCGGGGTTGACAACGCGCTGGTGGAAGTCGATGGGCCCGAGCTTCCCATCTTCGATGGGAGCGCAGCCGAGTACGTCGAGCTTCTCCAGGAGGCGGGACTTTCCCAGCAGAGCGCCCCTAGGAAATACATCCGGGTTGAAAGACCGCTTCTCGTCAGGGAAGGCGACGCCTACATAAAGGCTGCTCCCTCGGATTCTTTCTCGGTCCGGTATTCAATAGACTTCCCCCACCCGTTGGTGGGAAAACAGGAATTTGCATGGTCTTTTAGCGGCAGGGGCTTTTGCCGGGACATCGCCAGGGCCAGGACCTTCGGGTTCTTGAAAGATGTTCAAAAGCTTCAGAGCATGGGGCTTGCCCGGGGAGGGTCTTTGGCCAATGCGGTTGTCTTCGATGAGTATGGCATTCTCAACCCCGATGGCTTCCGCTATGCAGACGAGTGCGTGCGACACAAGATCCTCGATTTCATCGGAGACCTCGCCCTGGCTGGAATGCCCGTTTGCGGACGCTTCGAGGTGCACAAGGCGGGGCATGGCCTGCACAACCGTTTTCTCAAAGAGCTTACGGGAAAGCCGGGCTTCTACGGCGTTGCAGCGCCGGCAGCCATCTCGGCGCCTTTTTTCCCGAGCCCCACTATCCCGCTTTTCCACGATCGGTTCTCTCCCGTAGCGCAGCCCTTCATGGAGCGCTAGCGTTCTATCCGTTTGCGGATGCCGCTCGAGCGAGCGGCATCCAGCTCACTTTCCCCCAGAATGTCTTCACACCCCACGAGAAAGAAAGCGCGGCTTGGCGCGATCCAGCCATTGAACTCGTTTTTAGTAAGCTCTCCGGCTCGATATGCTGAGAGTTCGCGACGATTGGGTGGTTTTTCTCCTGACAAACTGGTAATACACCGTTGGGCGGCGATGCGGATGGGTCAGGACGTTGCTTTCATTATTCCCGCTTCGCGCAGGGAGAGGAGCTTTTGGGGGCAGTCGATGGAGTATCGTAGAGAAATTGATGGGCTACGAGCGGTAGCCATTCTGCCGGTGGTTCTGTTCCACGCCGGCATCAAGGCTTTTGAAGGCGGTTTTGTCGGAGTTGATGTTTTTTTTGTTATCAGCGGATATCTGATAACGTCGATCATACTCACCGATATGAACAAAGGGAGTTTCTCCATCATCGGTTTCTATGAGCGTAGAGCGCGACGGATACTGCCTGCGCTGTTCTTCGTGATGCTCTGCTGTTTGCCGCTTGCCTGGCTCTGCCTCTTCCCGAAGCATTTGGAAGACTTTTGCAAGAGCCTTATCTCTGTTACGCTTTTCTCATCGAATATTTTGTTCTGGCAGCAGAGCGGTTATTTCGAGACGGCAGCGGAACTGAAGCCGTTGCTGCATACCTGGAGCCTGGCTGTTGAAGAGCAGTATTACGTATTATTCCCGCTATTCCTGATGCTGTTGTGGAAGCTGCGCAAGCGCTGGATATCCGGCTCCCTGGCGGCAGTCGCCTGCCTGAGTCTTCTCCTGGCTCAATGGGGGGCTCACAACAAGCCATCGGAGACTTTTTTTCTTCTGCCAACGCGCTTCTGGGAACTGGCAATAGGGGCGCTGATTGCATTTTACCTGTTATATAAGCGAGAACAGAGCGAGATCGTTAGAACAAACAAAGTCATAAGCGAAGTCCTCGGTTGGCTCGGGTTAGCTCTCATTATTTTTTCCATAGTCGAATTCGACAAGCATACGCCTTTCCCCAGTTTGTACGCCTTATTGCCAACGGTTGGCGCGGGGCTGGTCATCGTCTTCTCGTCACCCGACACGACTGTTGGCCGCATACTTGGGACAAAGGCATTGGTCGGAGCCGGTCTGATAAGTTACAGCACTTATTTGTGGCATCAGCCGCTTTTTGCTTTTGCAAGGCATAGAAGCATGGAAGAACCGAGCATTTCTTTGCTTCTGGGATTATCTGCTTTGTCGATCATATTTGCCTGCTTTAGCTGGCGCTTCATTGAAAGGCCTTTCAGGGACAGGAAGTCGGTCAGCAAAGGCGGCATCTTAGCATTTGCCGTCGCCGGCTCCGTATTTTTTGCAGTCGCGGGCGTTACAGGCTACGTCAAGGATGGGTTCAGCAATAGAAAGAGCGCTAATGGCGTGACAATCAGCGACCTGACGGAGAAGCTAAAAGCCAACGTCGGATTAAGCAAGGACTGTGAGGCTTTTCCTTTGTCTCCAGACTGCAAGACCAGCGAAGAGCCCGAGATCCTGGTATGGGGCGATTCTTTCGCAATGCACCTGGTCGAAGGCATCAAAGCGTCCAATCAATCAGCCAAAATCATACAAATGACCAAAAGCGTCTGTGGACCGTTTTTCGATGTCGCTCCAATAGCGGCAAAACGCTCGGTCAATTGGGCTGAAGAATGTCTGGATTTCAATAACAGCGTCCATGACTGGCTCAAATCCAACAGCACGGTAAAATACGTCGTCCTTTCATCTTCTTTCAAGCAGTACCTGGGAAATAAGCAATTGCTTATCAAAGACAAAGTATGCGATGCCGGGCATGAATTGGCCCTTGAGCATTTTCTCGCCACGCTCGATGAAATAAAGAACATGGGCATAACCCCTGTAGTATTCTCCCCTCCCCCCAATAATGGAGAGAATATTGGAGAGTGCCTCGCCAGGGCGGAGTTTTTCGGCAAAGACTTGAGCAATTGCAGCTTCTCTCGCGACCACGTCTCGGAAACCTCCCAAAAAGCGTATGACTTTCTACGCATCGTTTCAAAGACTCATAAAATCGTTTCCCTTGAGAAAAGCATGTGCGAAGACGGCGTCTGCAAGGCAAGTTCCGACGGTGTATTCATGTACAGAGACCGCGAGCATTTATCCTTCGAGGGCTCTGCGCTGCTCGGCGGAAAGATGAACTTTTATGATTTGATAGTCAACGACTGACTCGCAAGTGTATCTCCCCGGCTGAGCGCCCGAGTCAATGCTGTTGAATTGGAAAAGATTGGTCCGCCTGCACCGTCGACCCGGCGAAAGCCGGGGTCCAAAAGAGCTTTAATAAACTGGGTTCCGGCTTGAAGACTGCCGGAAGGACGCTCGAGAGGCGCCAGCCGATCAAGGCTACAATCCTCTCCGGTCATCAAGTTTGTAATCACAACCAAGTCTGGAAGATTCAACATCAATTGTGTGTAGGAATCGTGACAGGTTTGTTACAATCTGATGGCTTTCAAGGGAGTTGCGCCGCCGGCGTTCGTGACGGCGTCACCTCCTTATGGGGCTGAGGAAATCTCATTTGTCCATTGCTTTCAGCCATTCTGACCGTATCCTTCGAAAATGTCACAAGATCGTAACATACAGGTCACAATATCTTCACACGCGTATGTTTTACTCATCCTGTTGCTGAAAGGAGTGAGAAATAATGAAGACTGAGATTCTCGTAGTTGAAGATGATGATGACATCCTCGAGCTCCTCACTTATAACTTGTCTTCAGCAGGCTTTGAGGTTGTGACGGCAAAAGACGGTTATGCCGCGCTGGCCGCTGTCAGGAATCACCGCCCCGACCTTGTCGTCCTCGATCTCATGATTCCCGGGATAGATGGCTTTGAAGTGTGCAAAGAGCTCAAACGCTCGACAGACACTCGCAACATTCCCGTCATCATGCTCACGGCAAGAGGCGAAGAAGTTGACCGGATCGTCGGACTGGAGCTCGGGGCGGATGATTATGTAGTGAAGCCCTTCAGCCCTCGAGAGCTTATACTCCGCATACGAGCCGTGCTCAGGAGGGCCCCTGCGGATGCAAATCAAGAGAAGACATGGCAGCATGAAGGGCTCAAGGTGGATTTCGACGCTCATAAGCTGACCGTGGACGGTGAGGAGGTAGCCCTCACAGCCCTCGAGTTCAAGCTTTTATCGGAGCTGATAAGAAGCCCGGGCAAAGTCAGAACGCGCGATCAACTCCTGGAATCGGTCTGGGCTTATCAGTTCGATGGGTACGCCCGCACTGTGGATACTCATGTGAGGCGACTGCGTCAGAAGCTTGGAAATTATTCGGATTGGGTTGAGACGGTTCGCGGCGTCGGGTACCGCTTCAAAGGATAAGACCATGCCAAGGCATTTCACTTTGAGCACTCGGATACTTCTCTCTTTCTGGATCGTTTTGCTGCTGGCTCTCCTTTTGCCCCCCTGGTACTACTACCGCATTCTCAACCAGAAAGTCCTCGATGATGCAAGAAATAACGCCATTCAACAGCTAAACCTTTTGCACTGGATGCTTGCTCGCGAGAAGATCCTGCCCGACACAGATAGTCTTCAGATATGGATCGGAGAAGCCCGCATGCATCCGGGACTTCGCATTACTTACGTCGCGGAAGGCGGAAAAGTGATTGCCGATTCAGATGTTCCCCTCACCGAGATTCCAAACCTCGATAATCATGCGGATCGACCCGAGATCAGCGAAGCCATGGGATCCCATATCGGGGCGTCGGTTCGCTACAGCAGAACGAGCGAAAGGAGTCTCATCTATGTGGCGAAAAGGCTCCCGGCAAATGGAGCGATACCGGCCGGAGCGCTCCGCCTGGCAGCCCCCCTCTCGAGCGCGAAGGAGCCGCTCGAAAGACTCAAGAACAGCCTTATCTTCTTTGCAGTGCTGGTCTTCGTGGCGACGTCCCTCCTGACCGGAGCCCTCATCCGCAGGCTCAACCGCCCCATCCAGGCGATGATCGAGGCGGCCGAAGCTATCAGCACGAGGGACTACAGGAGACGCATTCGATCGAGTCCCAGCCACGAGTTCCAACCTCTCATCGATTCCATAAACCGGATGGCGGAGAACATCGAAAGCCATATCCGCACAATCACCGCCCAGAAGCAGAAGCTCGAGGGTGTGTTCAACGCCATGCAGGAAGCTGTCATGGTGCTGGACTCCAAGGGCAGGATCGAAAGCGCCAATCGGACATTCACAGCCTTGACGCCGCGCGGGAAGGAAATCCTTGGGCGCCGCCCCCTCGAGGTGATTATCAACCTGGAGATCCAAAAGCTCTGCGACCGGGCGCTCGAAACAGATCCGGGAGAGAGCGCCTCCTTTCCATTGAGCGGGCAAATTGATCTTGGAAACGATCGCGCGTATGACGTCAACATCGTGCGTCTTACGTCGCAGCAAAAGGAAGCGGGAGCAGTCGTAGTTTTGCACGATATTACCGAGCTCAAGCGCTTGGAGCGGGTAAGGCAAGATTTTGTCGCAAATGTCTCTCATGAGCTCCGGACCCCGCTCACTTCCATCAAGGGGTATACCGAAACGCTCCTCAGCGAATCGCAACCCGACCCGGACACGGCGACCAATTTCCTGCAGGTAATACTTAGAAATACCAACCATATGGTAAGAATAGTCGAAGACCTCCTGCAGCTCGCCCGTCTCGAGGCTCACCAGGGCGCGATAAAGGCCTCGCCCATCAATGCCGCCGCTGCCGTGGCCACGGCATGGAAAGCCTGCGTCCATCACGGTGAAGCAAAGGGTCTGAGGCTGCAAAACGAGCTTCCTAAAGAAGGCGTCTGGGTGCAGGCCGATTTCGATCAACTCGTTCAGGTCTTCAGAAATCTGATCGAGAACGCCATCCGCTACAGTCCCGAGGGGGAGGCCATAGCAGTATCCTTCGAGTCTCGGGAAGAGCAGGCCATCTTCAGTGTGCGGGATGAAGGCCCTGGCATTCCAAAGCAGCATCAACAGAGAATTTTCGAACGATTCTACCGCATCGAAAAGCACAGGAGCGACCGCTGGGGAAGCACGGGCCTGGGGCTCGCCATCTGCCGGCACATCATCCGAAACCATGGGGGCGCGATCTGGGTCGAAAGCCCCAACAGGGGCAAAAACCAAGGAACGACCCTTTCATTCATAATTCCCAAGGCTTCGCGCGAAGTCTTGACCAGCGCCAATGACACAGACGAAAAAGGCTTATGAAAACTGACAAAATAATCTCAAAGAACCTGGACTTCTTCTATGGCGATTTCAAGGCGCTAACGAGCATTTGTCTCGAGATCCCGCAAAACTGCGTGATGGCTCTCATAGGCCCTTCCGGCTGCGGAAAGAGCACCTTCCTGCGCTGCCTGAACCGAATGAACGATCTCATCCCGATCGCCCGGGTGGAGGGGGAAATTCTCCTCGATGGGGAGAATATCTACGATGCCGGGGTTGATGTGGTGACGCTCCGGAGAAGGGTCGGCATGGTGTTCCAAAAACCCAATCCCTTTCCCAAAACCATTTTTGAGAACGTGGCCTACGGGCTGCGGGTAAACGGAGTGAAGGACAAGTCCTTTATTGAAGAAAGGGTAGAGTTGAGTCTGAAGCAGGCGGCTCTCTGGGAAGAGGTTAAAGAAAGGCTGCACCAGTCGGCTCTGGGATTATCGGGCGGCCAGCAGCAAAGGCTCTGCATAGCTCGCGCCCTAGCCGTTGAGCCCGAAGTGTTGCTCATGGACGAGCCGGCATCCGCCCTCGACCCTATCGCCACTCAAAAAATAGAAGAGCTGATCCACAAGTTGAAAACAGAGTACACCATAGTCATTGTGACCCACAACATGCAGCAGGCGGCCCGTGTTTCGGACTTCACCGCTTTTTTCTACATGGGAAGCCTCATCGAAGTGGACGCGACAGAAGTTCTTTTCACGCGGCCAAAGAATCGTCAGACGGAAGATTACATTACGGGCAGGTTCGGCTGATCCAGAGCATGGGAAGAGGATTGGCGGCGGATGATTTTGAATTCAGATTACAGCCTGGAGAGAATTTAGCATATGGAGAGTCGTTTTGTCTCTGAGCTCGAGAAGCTCAAACTGACCATCATTGAAATGGCTGCCCTTGCCGAGAAGGCGATGGCCGATGCTTTGAAGGCGCTCTTTGAGAGGGATGAGGATCTTGCAAACCGGGTGATCCGGGGAGACCAAGAGGTGAATCTGCTCGAGGTGGAAGTGGACAGGTATTGTTTGAGGCTCCTTGCGCTCGACCAGCCCATGGCGCGCGATCTTCGCTTCATTGTCGGATGCATGCGCATAGCCATCGATCTCGAGAGGATTGCGGATCAGGCGGTCAATGTGGCTGAAAGGGCGGTTTTCCTGAGCGAGCGGCCTCCCCTGCCTCCCAATCCGGCCCTTGAGCAGCTCGCCGAAACCGCCATGGATATGCTCCACACGGTGATCGAGGCCTTCATCCGGGAGAGCGTCGAGCGAGCCCGGGATGTCTGCCAGATGGACGATACGGCCGATGAGCTCAATGTTACGGTCCTAAAGAGCCTTCTAGACTACATGGTCAACGAGGTCCCCGCTATCGAGAGATCCGTTCAGACCATCATCGCATCCCGATGCCTGGAAAGAGTAGCCGATCAGGCCACCAACATAGGCGAGAGCATCATCTTCATCGTCCAGGGAGTCAACATCAAGCACCACTGCGAGAGCTGACGAAGATATCCACGGGCGCATTAGTAAAGAGGAGGCAAAGCGGGCAAGTGCGAAGCCCCGAAGGGGCGCAATATCATAGCCCAGGGCATCGCCCTGGGTGAGAGAAGATCACCCTCATTTTAGAGCCCTGAAAGGGCGGGGTAATCATTCTCTGGATATGCCGCCCCTTCAGGGCTTCCATTCTCTTTGTATGCTCCAGCACCCCAGGGCGTTGCCCTGGGCTATGATATTGCGCCCCTTCGGGGCTTGCGTTTCATCCCTTTTTTACAAATGCGCCCGTGGAAGCCATTCTTATTATGACCAACTCTCATCTAAGGCAGCTCACAACAAATAACCTACCAAAATTGGTTCAGAAACACCCACCGTCATTCCGGCAGTCTTCAAGCCGGAATCCCGTTTTTTCGCGGGGCTGGATTCCGGCCAAAACCATGCCGGAATGACAGAACCCCTCTTCCTGGTAGGTTATTTGTTGTGAGTTGCCTAAACCAACAGCATCACGCCTAACTCCTCTGAAGCCTCGCCCGGAAGACGATGGCTATGAGGTTCATCCCGAACACGAGGGCGATGAGCACAAGGGCCGTTCCATATTGCAGGGGCCTTGTCGCCTCGATTTGAGCCCCTGCGGTGGCGAGCACATAGACGTGGTAAGGAAGAGCCATTACGGGATCGAAAATCGAAGCGGGAAGATGTCGGGTGAAGAAAACCGCCGCGGTGAACATGATGGCGGCGGTTTCTCCCGCCGCACGGCTGATTCCCAGGATGGAGCCCGTAAGCATGCCCGGAAACGCCGCGGGGAGAACCACCCGATAGATCGTCTGCCACTTTGTCGCCCCGAGTCCAAGAGATGCTTCCCGGTACGTTGCGGGGACGCTGCGCAGAGCCTCCTCGGCGGTTCCGATGATTACGGGAAGGATCAGGACGGCGAGGGTGAGGATTCCCGAGAGGATGCTCACTCCGAGCTTACACCAGGTAACGAAGAAGGCGAGCCCGAAGAGGCCGAAGACAACGGAGGGGACTCCCGCAAGATTGTTTATCCCAAGGCGGATAATGCGCAACATCAATCCGGGGCGCGCGTATTCATGCAGGTAGATGGCCGAGGCGACGCCCAGCGGGAAGGCGGCAAGCATGGCGCCGAAACTCAACAGAAAAGTCCCCACGATACAGGGGAAAATGCCCCCTTTAGTCATGGAGTCATAAGGAGCCTCGGTCAAAAAGCTCCAGTTTATAGCGCCCCAACCGTTGAAAAGAAGAAAGGAAATGATGACGGCCAGGGCTGCCCCATTGATGAGAGCCGCGGTCCGAAGCATCTGGAACATTCCTTTCTGGAGCCATCTGCGACGGCTTATGGAGCCATATCGAGGCGTAGCCAGGGGGGCTCTCGAAGGACGACTGTCTTCAGATTCCCCGGAGCAATCATCCTTGATGGCGTCCCGGCTGCACATATCTGAATCGGTGAGTTGCATCTCCACTCCTTCCTAAAGCGTCGCAGCCCCTACCTGCTTATGCTTCTGAGCTATGTGATCGGCTATGAGATTGAAAGCCAACGTGAAGACAAAGAGCACCATGCCGGTAGCGAAAAGAGCGTAATAATGATCGCTCCTGAAAGGGGCTTCGGCCATCTCGGCTGCGATGCTGGCGGGCATGGGCCTCACCGGCTTGAAGATCGAATACGGAACCATGGCGGCTCCGCCCGCCACCATGAGCACCACCATGGTCTCGCCAATGGCGCGGGACATGCCCAAGATGATCGCGGTGCTGATCCCGGAAAGCGATGCGGGCAGGATGACCCGCAGGATCGTCTCCCACTGAGTCGCCCCGAGGGCGAGAGAAGCTTCCTTGAGATCCTTCGGCACGCTGTAGATGGCGTCCTCGGATATGCTGCAGATGGTTGGGACCGACATGAAAGCGAGCATGAGGGACGCATTGAGAAGATTGAGGCCGGTTGCAAGCTCGAAGGCATCCTGCAGGAAAGGCGCAACCACCACCATTCCAAAAAAGCCGATCACAACAGATGGCAACGCCGCGAGGAGCTCGACGACGGGCTTGGCGATCTCGCGCACCCGCTTCGATGCGATCTCAGCGAGGTAGACCGCGGTCATAACGCCAAGAGGAATGGAGACGAGAGCAGAAAGCACGGTTACGGCTATCGATGCCGCAAGAAGGGGAAAAATCCCGAAATCGGCTGGAGAAGCCGTGGGATACCACTCTTTGCCGAAGAGAAATTCCGTTACGGAAACTTTGCTGAAAATAGGAATGCCTTCCATGAAGAGGAAGAGAAGAATCATGGAAAGCGCCAGGATGGAGACAGATGCGGTCACAAAAAAGACGAAGCGAATAAGCTTCTCTTTTGACTTTCGGTTTTTGATCATTGCTTCCTCATTCCCGGCAAGGGATTGCGGATGAGGCGGAGCCTTTCCCGATGGCTCCGATTCACCCGCTGGGATATCCGCATTCCCTCACCGGATTTCGAATCAATACAAGGGAACGAACCCGGCCTCTTTGACGAACTTCTGGCCTTTTTGCGGGTTGAGAACATAGTTTATGAATTTGAGGGCGTCCCCACTCGGCCAGCCCCTGGTGAACATAAAAAGAGGGCGAGAGACGGGGAACTTTCCGTTTAGCGTGGTCTCCTCATTGCCGGGAATTCCACCAATCGTGAGGGCTTTTACGCTCTTGTCAACATAGCCGATCCCGAGGTAGCCTATGGCGTTCTTGTTCTTCGATACGGCCTGAGCTATGGCGCCGCTCGAAGCCTGAAGAAGCGCTCCGGGAAAAACGCGCTCCTTCTTCATGACCTTCTCTTCCCATACCTCATAGGTTCCCGAGGAGGTGTCTCGGGAAATGACGACGATCTCGCCTCCAGGACCTCCGAGATCCTTCCAGTTCGTGATCTTTCCCATGTAGATGTCCTTTAGCTGCTCCAGGCTGATGTCCGCCACCGGGTTAGCGGGATTGACCACCGGAACGATGCAGTCATAGGCAACGGCAAAGGGCGCCAGGTAAGCGCCCTTCTCCACGGCAAGCTTAACCTCTTCGTCCTTGATGAACCGGGAGCTGTTGGCGATATCGGCCGTCGAGTCGATAAGAGCCTTGATGCCGTTTCCGGAGCCGCCGCCCGAAACTGAAATGCTCACATCAGGGAATTCTTTCATGTACGCTTCGGTAACCTTCTGCGCGATGGGAAGCACGGTTGTGGAGCCATCCATCTTGAGCGACCCGGCGAATACGGCGTTGCCCGCAAAGCACACCAAGCCCAAAGCGATTATCGGTAACAATTTCCTGCCAGCCATTCCATTCCTCCTTATACTCATTACGATTCTTTCGATCCAAATACCCTTCCATAACCAAAACGCTCATGAGCTTACACGTGAGGCAATATTAGACCCCATATGTTACAGCTGTGTTACGGACATACGAATTTCACGTTACATTTCTGTGAAAATCTGTGACAAGGCGTCAAAATTGAGTGATAAGAGGTTTGGTTTCTTGTAGAATCTTTTTGAGCAAAAAGAACAGAGCATCGTGTAACGGATTCCGCCGCAGCCTTTTCGGGAAGGCCGTATATTTCTGACACCACGGAGAGGCCGATAACCCTATGCCCCGAGACACACGCACTCAACCATTCAAGGCAGGCGCAAATGATTTCCGATCCCAAGCGCGCGTTCCGACAATCGTTTTGTTGTATGCTGCTTTCGCCTCGCTCTGGGTGCTTCTATCCAATAAGACAATGGAGCTGCTTTTCAGCATGCCTTCACGCCTGGCGTTCGAGCTCGCCGGCCAGTTAGGCGGTTTGTCAACATCGTTTCTTCGGGTGGGAGCAGGCCCCCTTTTCCTCAAGGGAGAGGGAAAAGACTGCTGCCTGAACATTCAAAGTTGACGATCCACTAGTGCTACTGTGTCACAAATCAGCATGATGCTGTTGGAATGCGATTCTATTGAGAGCACAGCTCATCTCGTCATTCCGGCAATCTTTTGAGCCGGAATCCAGCCCGGCGCTCTCCCATGTGGCTGGATTCCGGCTTAAAACCTGCCGGAATGACGAAGAGGCGTCATGCCGGAATGACGAGTCGCGCCGCTTTTGTGACACAGTAGTACTAGGCGGGCGCGTGGACGTGGAAAACGGCATGGAAGGCGGCGCTGTTTTTCAGGTAACGTTCCCAGCTCATGTAAATTCGTGATAAAGGAGGTGGGGGAATCGTGAGCGCTTCCCGGATTCTCGTTGTGGAAGATGAGGCCATTGTCTCGATGGAGATCGTTCAGCGTTTGTCGGCCCTCGGCTACGAGCCGGCAGGACGCGCGTCAACCGGCGATCAGGCTATAGCTATGGCTGATTCGCTGCGTCCGGACCTCGTCCTGATGGATATACGCCTCAGAGGCCCCATGGACGGGATCGCCGCAGCGGAAGTAATACGACGACGATTTCACACTCCGGTCATCTTTCTGACCGCTTATTCCGAAGACGATACTCTGGAGCGCGCCAAGCTCGCAGAGCCCTACGGGTATATCCTCAAACCCTTTCACGACCTCGAGCTGAGATCAGCTATCGAAATCGCTCTCTATAAGCACGGCGCTGAAAAGGAAATCCGGCGGTTGAACCGGATCTACGACGTCTTGAGTCAGGTGAGCCAAACGATCGTCCACGTGAAATCCCGAGACGACCTGCTCCCATCCGTCTGCCGCCTTCTGGTCGAGCGTGGGGCCGTCGATTTAGCCTGGATAGGCCTCCTTGATGCGGAGACGTCCCGAATCGTTCCTGCAGCTCATTATGGAAGCGGGCATGAAATCTTGACCGAGGAGATCTTCTACTGCGACGAACAGCTTGAAGGAGAGGAAGACCCTGGAAAAGCCATCCTGGAGGACAGACCTTATATCTGCAACAAGTGCGGAAAAGATCCCGATCTCTATCCCCGGAAACAATCGATTCGAGAGTATGGCTTTCAGTCCTGCGCCTCCTTCCCGCTGAGGTCCCATGGACAAATCTTGGGAGTTTTGAATATTTGGGTAAGGGAGCCGGTTTTTTTTCGAGAGCGTGAGGTCGGACTTCTCGAAGAAGTGGCGCTCAACGTTTCCTTTGCGCTCGATAAGATCGATTCTGAAGCCAAGCGGGAGCGGGTGGAGGAAGCTTTGCGGGAGAGTGAGGAGCGACTGCGCCTTTTCATCGGTCACACACCAGTGGCGTTGGCGATGCTGGACCGTCAGATGCGATATCTGTACTTCAGCCGCCGTTGGTTGAGCGACTTCAATCTCGGCGACCGAGACCTCACGGGGCTCTCTCATTACGAAGTTTTCCCGGAGATCCCGGAATATTGGAAAGCGGCTCACAGACGAGCGCTATCGGGCGAAGTGGCCCAGGCGGAAAGCGATAGATTCGAACGGGCCGACGGTTCCGTGCAATGGCTCCACTGGGAAGTGCGTCCGTGGCGAGACAGAACGGGAGAAGTCGCTGGAGTCGTAATCTTCAGCGAAGATGTCACAGAGCGCAAGCAAATAGAAGAAGAACGCTCCCGCGCCGCAATCCAGCTCCGGCAGGCGCAGAAAATGGAGGCCATAGGTCTTCTGGCGGGAGGCATCGCTCATGATTTCAACAACATCCTGAGCGCCATACTCGGATATGGGGAAATGGCGCTCCACGACGCTCCGGATGAAACCAACCTCCGGAAATACGTCCAGCAGGTTCTCAATGCGGGCTACAGGGCTAGAGATCTTGTCAAACAGATCCTCACCTTCAGCCGTCAGACTTCCAGAGAGCCAAGCCCCGTCGAGATTGTTTACATAGTCAAGGAGACTATCAAGATGCTCCGGGCGATTCTGCCTTCAACAATCGCCATAACGCACAAGGTCGCCATCTCCAAGAATAGCCGAATCATGGCGGACCCGACCGAAATCCATCAGATTATGATGAACCTTGGCGCCAATGCGGCCCACGCCATGAGGGAAAAAGGGGGAAATCTCGACGTGGAGCTCACAGAGATCTCTTTTGCCAAAGGGGAGCCTCTGCCCCATCCGGATCTCACGCCCGGGGATTACATAAAGCTCAGGGTCAGCGACACGGGCCACGGAATAGAGGAGGAAATAGCCGCCAAGATTTTCGATCCATTTTTCACAACAAAGCCCAAAGGGGAAGGAACCGGAATGGGGCTTTCCGTGACGCATGGGATTATAAAGAACTGCAACGGGGCCATAACAGTCGAAAGCAGCCCCGGCAACGGTTCCGTCTTTTGCGCCTACCTGCCAAAAGTGACGCTGGAAAGTCTCGGCCAGAGCAAAGAATCGAAAGACGCGCATGCCGGGACAGGGAGGATACTCTTCGTCGATGATGAAGAACTGCTGACTGAGCTTGGAAAAAGAATGCTCGGGCAGTTGGGCTACAGCGTCACAGTCAAAACGAGCAGCCTGGAAGCTCTGGAGACTTTTAAATCCATGCCCGACCGCTTTGACCTTCTCATAACGGATTACACCATGCCCAGCATGACGGGCCTGGATCTCGCGAAAGAAGTGAAAAAGATCCGTCCCGACATGCCGGTTCTCATTTGCAGCGGTCACAATGACAGCATCAACGAAACGACAGCCTCCCTGTTCGACATCGAAGGATTTCTCGCAAAGCCCTTCGATAAACGAGAGATTTCCAGGGTGATACAGAAGATCCTCGGAAAGAAGTGATCCGGGAAAGAAGCAAGCAGGACGGTTCTCCGCCTTAGCTCTGCAGTTGATTGCGCATGCGTCGAGACCGTTTGTTTATGTTCGCCGGCTGTGCTAAACAACAAGGCTGGCTTGTTTGATGGGATTCATCAATGTCAACGATCAAAACATTTCGAGGAGAAAGGCTGTATGGCGACAAAGAGCACATGGTTAAAAGCAGCGTTGTTGCTGGTTTTCTGTTTTTACATTGGAGCGGGAGCGGCTTTCGCCGCCATGGAGATTCCGGAAAAGCTAAAAGAAGCGCCCCTTTATTCCGGTTCCAAAATCGTGCAGGTCATGGACATGGAAAACAACGCCATGGCCATGATGACCGTCAAGGCCGACCGCGATGAGCTTCTCGGCTTCTATAAGAAAAGCATGAAAGACAAAGGATGGAAAGTAACCTTTCAAGCCGAGCAGGAAGATAGTGCGGTCATCCACTTCACAAAAGAAAGTCAGGTAATCCAGGTAACCGTACAGAAAGGTGATGAGGAAGGAATGCTCCAATACCAGTTGGTTGCCATGAGTCAGTAAGGAATCGGCTGAGAAAAGCCTTCGCCCCGGCTCTCTTATCTCGAGAGGGAAAGAAAGCCGGGATGATGACGAATACGAACAGCCATCATGGCTTTGTAGAAGCTTTTTGTTGCCATCATCCCTTCCCCTACGCCAATCCCGGAAGCAGCTCAATCAATCCTTTCACGATGAACTCCACGGCGACAGCCGCCAGTATCAGCCCCATGAGACGCGTCACGATGTTGATTCCGGTTTTTCCGAGCGCAGTCCCGACCGGGACGGCCGTTCTCAACGTGATCCAGGCCAGCAGAGAAATTCCCGCACAAATCAGGATCATCATCCCCCTGTGAAGAGGCTCCGGCGTCTGGTGGCTATAGATGATGACGGTGCTTATGGCTCCCGGTCCCGAGAGGAGAGGTATTGCAAGCGGAACCACGGCGACATCGGTCTTATGCTCCGCTTCTGTAGCTTCCTCCGGAATCTGCTTGCTCGGGCTTTGCTGCGCATGAAACATGGAAACGGCCAGAAGCAGTAGAAGAATTCCTCCCCCTACTCGAAAGGAAGGAATGCTTATGCCGAAGAACGAGAGCAGAGAATCGCCCAGCACGGAGGCTGAGCACAACACCACTCCCACCGCAAGAGCGCTCATGAGCGCGGTTCGCCTCCGCTCCTGTAATGTTTGACTGCCCGCGATGGTGACAAAAAACGGGATGGCTCCAATAGGATTCACAATCACGACAACAGCAATAAAGATCTTCAGATACTCGCCCCAGTCAAGCATCGTCCACACCTGTTTTTCAGAATAAAGCATTCTTCAGAAGCAGCCGCAATGGGCCCGCATTACTCCGGTCAACAAAACTCAATGAGCAAGATTAAGCACGCAGATGTAAGGAATAAAGTCTCAGCAACGGTTCTTCACCAGTTGAAGGGGGATAACGGAGCTGCCGTCATGAAGCTTCCATTTTCAATGCCAATTATGGAAGCTGCTGATCTTACGACGATTCATTTGACACAAAGGATCGCAGCAGCTAGAATGCGTTTCGATTTTGCGGGGGTGGTGGAACGGTAGACACTGGAGACTTAAAATCTCCTGGGTGAATGCCCGTGCGGGTTCGATTCCCGCCCTCCGCATTAGTTTTTATATTATTATTCAGTGGTTTGGATGTTTGGTGGTGGGCTATTCGGTGTTACCTCGGTGTATCAGGGGCTTCGCATCATTTTCGCCCTTGTTTCTTGTCAAGGCGTATCCTTCCCTCATCTCCTCAATGTTTATCTGTTAGGACCCTGTAAGTTTGATTGAGGTTTATAGGTTTATGCTCGCTACTGAAAACGAAAACCCAAACTTCTTGTACAAGTATATGCCACCAAAGTTAGATAGGATAGAGCCAATTATGACTCTAAATCGGCTCTACTTTACACCCCCTTCGGTATTCAACGACCCTTTCGATTGCGCAACGGCCGTGGACTTCTCTGGTGCAGATGAACAAACATTGCGTGAATACCATCATTTCATAATGAGGTTCAAGGATAGGCATCGCAGTGATGACGATATTCGGCAAGAGGCGGAATATGGCATAGCGCAAGGATATCCCACTATGCCGCCTCACATACAGGTATCGTGCTCCAGTTCGAGAAAGCGAAGCTACATGAAGCCAGCGGAACGGATAAAGTATTTCGTATGTCTTATAAAGATCAACTCCCCACAATAGCGCAATGCCTGCCTTTACTTATACGGCAAGATGGAGTAGGTCTTTCTAAACTTTTCTACTGCCGCAAGCATAGCTGCTGGGACTATGAGCGTGAATGGCGGCTTTTCGTTAAGGCGCCTCCCAATGAGAGAGTAATCCCAGAAGATGCTCTTACGGGTTTGATACTTGGCTGCAAAACACCAGAAAGGGTCAAGAGGTGTGTGGAGCATTGGAATAAGCTGAGGAAACAGCCTGCAAGGATTTTTTCTGCAGTGTTGACGTCAAATGCTTATGGTGTAGAATTTATGGAATATGAATAATATTAACAATTTAAACTGCAGGAAGTTTATCCTAACAACGCCATGCAGCCGGACACGCAACCACGCCGGGATTATTTTTCGGCGTTTCCTGATGTTTCTTGGCGGCGTGGTTGCGTGCCCGTGATGACCGGCGTTCGCAGGCCCTGAGCATACGATAGCAGACACATCATACCGCATCTCACAATGCACAGCATGAGAGGAGGGGCATGATTCCGGCAAATGCCATGGAAGGTGAATTAGCCGATTACGCTATAGAATATCGAGTTCACGCAACTCGACGAATGTTCCAACGAGACATTCTTGAAGATGATGTTGAGTTTATTTTGAGGAAAGGGAGTATTATTGAACGATATGATGAAGACTACCCGTTGCCAAGCCTGTTACTGAACGGTCGAGTATCTAATGGCAGGCAACGGCATGTAGTTGTGGCGGCAAACTCCTCCGAGAGAAGACTGGTCATCATCACAACTTATGAACCTGATTCTCTCAAATGGACAGATGGTTTTTCGAGGAGGCTCTGATGAAGTGTGCAATTTGCCAAAATGGTGTAACTGCGGAAGGATACGTAACCATCGTTTTGGAAAGGGATCAGACGACATTGGTTTTCAAGCGTGTCCCAGCTCAGATCTGCGATAATTGCGGTGAAGAATACATTTCTGCAGAGGTCAACAAAGTACTTCTTAGTCGTGCCCGGGAGGAGTTGCGACGGGGCGTAGTTCTGGAAATGCTCAACTTTGCTGCATAAAAATGCGTATACCATTTGCTAGGTCAATGTCTCTGCCATCTTTCGTTGGAGTCGGACGAGCCAGGCAGGGTGAGCAAGTCTTTATGTTCCCACCATTCATGCCGGTTCTGGGGAACGGTGGGCACGATAAGGCCTGTGCCTACCCTACACGGCTGATACCGCGCCAGCCGTATGGGTGATTCGCATATCACCACATACGCAATGATATGCGAATTCGCTCAACTACTCGTTGGGCCAGCAGCCCTGTAGATCTGTTCTACTTGCCAATCGAGGTACCACAATGGATTCTACCGTGCTATAGTAGCATATAAAGGAGACTTCATATGAATGCTACGACCAAAATATGCCGAGATAAAGTACTTGCGGAAATCGATGCGTTACCCGAAGAATACTTGCCTTTCCTGCTTCAGATGATGCGCGCTTTCCGAGAGAGTGTCACTTTGAAGTCGGCTGCAGAAAGCTTCCGGCAGGGCTGGTGTGAAGCCCAAGCTGGCATGACCTCCCCAATTGAAACCTTATGGGATGGTATTGATGCCCAATAATCCCCAGGCGCCTGAGATCGTCTACACTCCAGAGTTGAAGCGTAATCTTCGGCAGTTGGCCAAGAAGTACCGGCACATAAAATCAGATGTGCAACCGATCATCCAGGATCTCATCGAAGGAAGAACTCCTGGAGATCAAATTCCAGGTATCCAATACGAGGTCTTCAAGGTCAGAGCCAAGAACTCAGATTCAGCGAAAGGCAAGAGGGGTGGTTACAGGATCATCTACTATCGGCCCAGCAGTGGTCCAATCATGCTGATAACCATCTCTATTCCAAGACAGAACAATCGGATATCACACCAGCAGAGATTCGACGCATCATCTTGGAATGCGAACCTCAGGATTTTGTTGTAGACGACACGGTACCTAAACCCGATGAAACCTGAAGAAGCCTCAGCCATCTTAATGCGTGAAGGCCCAACGAGCCGATGAAGCGGCCGATGTCGCCGCAGGGACTTCAGGAGTAACATCGAGACACCGACTCGGCGGCGACCTCGCCGCTTATCGGCAAGGCGTTCGCTGCCGTCCCGTCTCAATCCGTATGCCATTCACACGAAGAGCAACACGAATCCAAATTATTGCATTTTGCTATTCTATTAAGTATATTGTATGCAAACACAACAACAAGTATGGAGGTCGCAAAATGCCAACTGCGGTAAGAATTTCAGACGAATTACTTAATGAAGCCAAAAAATTCAGCAAAATTGATCACAGATCACTAACAGGTCAGATCGAGCACTGGGCTAGAGTTGGCAAGTGCGCAGAGGAGAACCCTGATCTTACCTATGATTTGATAAAGGAGATCTTAATAGGAATGGCAGAACTCGATCAGGGCGAGAAAACAGAATACGATTTTGGTTGAGGGAATTATGAAAGTCTACCAATCAAGTTCCTTCGCAAAAACGGTTAAGAAATTTGAAAAAAACCAAAAGCTAGAATTGGATGCTGAAATCAGGAAGGTCATTGAAGACCCATCAATCGGTTCTGAAAAGAAGGGTGATTTGAGGGGAGTATTTGTGTATAAATTCAAGATCCAAAATACACTCTATTTGACGTCTTATCGTATGGTTGGAGAAGATATTGAACTCATAATGATTGGTCCCCATGAGAACTACTACCGTGATTTGAAGTCCTATTTGAAAGGACGATAGACAGCAAAGAAGCCAATGCACCGGACAAGCAACCACGCGGCAATTTTATGGGTGCTTTGAAGTTGGTTCTGCGTGGTTGTTTGCCGGTTATCGGCGGCGTTGGACAAATGAATTGGAGCAACAAGAAAAGGCTAAAATAAAGGAGGAAATATGAAAGTCGTCGATATTGTTGTTCTTGTATTGGTTGTCGCTATCGGTATCGCCTCTCTTGCCCATGCTACACGTCCCTCATCGGATGAATTCGCAATGAATGCGTACAAACAGATTCTTGCTGAGGCGGACAAAGACAAAGACGGAAACCTTTCCCTCGCAGAATGTAAGGCCATGTGGAAGGATCCGGCCACGGGAGAGAAGAACTGCACCTTCTGGGATGCCGACCATGACGGCGCCATCACAGAGGATGAGTACGTAAGTCAGGCTAAAAGTATTCAACGGAAGAGGTAGCAAGGCCGTCAAGAACAGACCTCGCTCCCCGTAAGCTGGCCAGGTAGGGTGAGCACGTCTTTATTTTCCACCATTCATGCCGGTCCTGGGGAACGGTGGGCACGATAAGGCCTGTGCCCACCCTACACGGATTCCTGACGGGTGCATATATAAAGAAGCGAGAATTACGGAAGCAGAAGCAGCGGTCTCCTTGGGAGATGGCATGCGAAGTGCTCAGAGAACGCCTTGCACATCGGGTGGAGTGAACAGCCCCAAACACTGGGGAGGATGAGAGTCCTGTCTCTATTCTGAAGCACAAAAAGGGTCGAGATGTTGCAGCGCCATCAGCCCCTTGAGATGGCCAAGGGGAAAGTGCTTACCCCCTTTGACCCTCTATGCTCGAAAACAAGGATGACAAATGGGTTGTAAAGGGGCCGGAATATGATTTAATAAATGGTGTTTCTCACTAAAGTTGGCTGCTTATACTCGGATCGGACTATGAAGACTGCGATTGACCTGTTTTGTGGTTGTGGTGCTGCAACCTTGGGTTTGAAGTCTGCTGGATTCCATGTTGTCGGGGCAGTGGATTTCGACCCGATTGCTTGTTCCACCTTCCGAACAAATCACCCGGAGGTGCAACTCATAGAACAAGATATTAGGATGGTCGATCCCCTTTGCTTCGAGAATGCACTTCCCAGAGGCTTGGATTTGCTCGTTGTATGTGCCCCCTGCCAGCCTTTCAGCAACCGAAATCGTAAGCGGTCCAACCGGGATGACCGCGTCGGCCTCGTACTCGAGTCTTTACGCTTCATAGAAGCATTGCGGCCCAGAATGGTCTTTTTCGAGAATGTACCAGGGCTTGGCAAAAAACCCGTTTTTCAGGAACTGACTTCACGCCTGATTGAAATAGGATACTCCGCGATCAAAGCACGCCGCATCGACGCAGTTGATTTGGGAGTGCCTCAACGGCGGCAGCGTATGATATTGGTTGGAACCCAAGCCCCTCAGCTTCTTCCGGAAGCGGAAAAAATCCACACTTACATGCCAAGAACAGTATTGGATGCCATCGGTGCGCTTCCGACCCCTCCCGTGGGAAGACCACAAGATAGTGGTGATCCACTGCATTTTGCACGACGACACTCACCATTGAACATTGAGCGATTGCGCCACATTCCCAAAGATGGGGGGAGTCGTTTTGCTCTGCCGGATCACCTGCAACTGGCATGTCATAAGAGACTGAAAAAGAAAAGACACTCGCATCCCGATTCTTATGGGCGCTTGAGATGGCGTGATATAGCACCGACGCTAACAACCGGATGCACTGACATTACCAAGGGACGTTATGCTCACCCCGAGCAGGATCGTTCCATTACGCTCCGTGAAGCGGCTCGACTCCAGAGCTTTCCGGATAGCTTTGTATTTCAGGGAAATGCTGCACAAATCGCCACACAGATCGGAAACGCTGTACCGCCTGAAATGATGGCTGGAATTGCTCGTGCCTTATACTCCGCTCTATCGGACCGAAATCCGGATCAAGTGAATACGTGTGACCATGTCTAAGAAGCCAGTAGCATCCTCTCCTCTGGTTTCACGCAACATGAAAAAAGTCAGGGTGCGCGACACCGAAGATGAGTTGGCTGTGCGCAGACTGTTGTACCAAATGGGCTACCGCTATCGAGTCCAGTACCGGCCCAGATGCCCCGATATCGGGCGCTCCAGTATCGACATTGCATTTCCAGGCTGCCGCATAGCCGTTTTCATCGATGGTTGCTTTTGGCACGGCTGCCCCGTACACGGGGCCATCCCAAAAGCAAACTCGGAATGGTGGTCGAACAAGCTCTCCGAAAATAAAACCAGCGACTTACGCGTTACCACGGCTCTAAAAGAGAACGGATGGACGGTCTTGCGTTTTTGGACTCATGAAAATCCGAAATCCATTGCAAAGTACATAGCAAAAGTGGTGAGTGAGACTGGTCGCCGGTCGCTCAGTGGCCATTTAGACCCAGCTGAGAACTTAGAGGAACCCAATGGCTAAATTGCGGGTCAGGGCACGTGCAGTCGATATGTTGGGACGACAGCAAATCGCCGGCATTCCAACCGCTATTCACGAATTGTTCAAGAATGCTCATGATGCATATGCCGAACGAGCCGAGGTCGACTACTTCCGTCGCACGAAGGTTATGGTCATTCGCGACGATGGGTACGGCATGACGCGCAGTGATGTGGAAAATCGATGGCTGACCCTTGGGACTGAAAGTCGCTTGAAATCCAACCGCCCCGACTCCACAGAGAATTGGACCGGTCCGAAGAGTCTTCCGCGTCGTATGATTATGGGAGAAAAGGGCATCGGCCGTCTGGCCATCGCCGTTATTGCACCCATCACCCTGCTACTGACGCGGGCCGTACGCGCGGATGGTCTTCACGATCTCATTGCCGTTTTGGTCCACTGGGGATTATTTGAACAGCCTGGACTGGACATCGGGATGATCGATGTACCCATAGTCGAATTCCCAGGGGGCACTCTGCCCACGCGTGAGGATGTGCACCAACTCGTGCATCGGGTGCGGAAAAATATAGAAGAGTTGGAGGATCAACTTGAACAGAAAGAGTTCGAACGTTTAAACAGCGAACTCGATAAAGTGAAGATCATCGCACCGGATAAGCTGGATCAAACTCTATACAAGTTTGTCAAGAAAGGTGATGCGCCACTGACGCTTTCCGGTGACGGATACGGGACCCATTTCATTCTGTTGCCCACTGCTCCCGAATTGGATGATGATATCGATGGCGGGGCGGGTGGGGATGCCACAAACCTGGAGAGATTTCTCCTGGGATTTTCCAACACCATGGGGGGTGGCCAAGCCATTATTCAAACCGAGTTCAGAGATCACCACCTGGATGAGTACCCACGGGAGTTGATAGGTCCGGCCAATTTTTTCCTTCCCGAGGAGTATGAGAGAGCAGATCATCATATCAAGGGCAATATCGACGATTACGGCCAGTTCAATGGTACGGTCCGTGTTTACGATAAAGTGCACCCGTTCGTCTGCAATTGGGCGGAGGGGAAAGGCCGACCCATCAAATGCGGCCCTTTTTCACTCGACTTTGCCTATGTCATGGGCAGGCTCAATGAATCGCGGCTCAACTCAGAAGATCACAAGGCTATAATTGATAAACTAGAGCGGATCGGCGGCTTATACATCTACCGTAATGGCATACGAATACTTCCATATGGCAACACGGATTATGATTTCTTGGAGATTGAAAAAAGAAGGACGAAAAGCGCACACGATTGGTTTTTTTCTCATCGGCGTATGATGGGCCATATAGCCATTACTCATGAAGAAAACCATACTTTGAATGAAAAAGCCGGGCGGGAAGGCTTCAGGCAGAACCAGGCGTACCGGGACTTTCGTGCTGTTCTAATCAACCTGTTCGAGAGGTTGGCGAAAGAATTTTTTAGGGAGGATGCACCTCAGTCGGAGGCCTATTGGGAACAGCGTCAGCAGATTACAGCTGAAGCGGCATTGCTCGCTAAACAGAGAAAAAAAGCGGAAGAGCGTCGGAAGAGCTTTGGAAAGCAATTGGATGCTTTCTTTGAAACGTATGAAACGAGAAAGTATGATCTATACGTAGAAGAGATCCAACAACAAACCGACGAAAAGCTAAAAAGACTTCTGACCGTTGAAGATGACGGCGACTTTGCATTGGGTGCGCGTCAACTGGAGGCGTCCCTTCAGGTCCGGCTTCAAAAATTCGAAATGGATATAACGATCACCAAACCCCGGGGATTGTCTCTGTCTAAAAAGCTGGAAAAAGATTGGGCCGCTTATCAACGGATATCTACTGATATTCGTGGTAACGTCATCGATCCCCTGCGTAAGGAGATCGATTGCAGGATTCGTGAGGCTACCGGAAACCGTATAACGGAAGCCCAGCGTAGAGAATCAGTTATGTCACTCCTGGAGAAGCAGAAAGTCTCTCTGGTGCGCGAGGTATCCGGTTTACGCAACGACGCCCATGCCGCACATGAAAAGATGAGACAGACGCTGAAAACGGTACTTCGCGAAGAATTCAGTCAATTCCGGCAGACGGTTGAGAGACTGCTGGTTGATTTCACCAGGCGGACAGCACAAGACCCTGATGCATTGGAAGAAGCCCGTGGTGAGTTTGAAAGTGAATTACTGAAAATCCGCGAGCGAGAGACATCGCTTCTCGAGGCCATTAAACGACAGATGACCGATTTTGCTGAAAGCTTGAAAGAGCGTGAAACGGTGGATGATCGTGTTGGTGCTCTTGAACAGCAAACACAGCGGTTGGAAGAGCAACTGGAATTCTATTCCGATTTCGCCCAAATGGGCATGGCCGTAGGCATTTTACAGCATGAATTCGAGAAGACCGCCAGGGATATGCGCACGGCCATGCGGGATATAAAGCCATGGGCCGACGGAACGCCTGCACTCAATACAATTTATAAACGTCTGCGAAAATCTTTTGATCATCTTGATGGTTACCTGAAAGTACTCGACCCGCTCGGACGTCGGCTCTACCGATCGAGCGTGAGTATCTCTGGTGACGAGATCCGAATGCACTTGTTGCGGATTTTTGGTAAGGAACTCGATGAGTCTGGTATTGATCTGACAGCCACTAACGGATTTATTAATAGGAGCGTAAAATGCCACTCCTCAGCCTTGCTGGGAGCCTTCATCAATGTTGTGGATAACGCCATTTACTGGGTCGTCAACGGTGCGAAACGTGAGAAGGCTATCCGCCTGGACGCAGATGGTGAGGGACTTCTGATTTCAAACACCGGTCCGGGCATTGAAGAACGCATGCGAGAACGGATTTTCGAATTCGGAGAGACAACCAAACCCGGTGGACGCGGTATGGGGTTGTCCATTTCCAGGGATGCGTTACGGAGGGAAGGTTTTGACCTTGAGTTGATCCGGGCTGGAACCAATGTTGAACCCGTTTTTCGTATCAGGACGGCCATCAAAGAGGTGGAGGAAGAAGATGACGAGTAGTGATGCCCCACAGTCAACCGACGTGGGCGATGCTTGGCGCAAACATTGTTTAGGTGCGGTGCGCAGATTTGTGATGAATGCGGTTGTTATCGACAATCAACCAAGACTGGACACGAGGGATGCCGCAGATACCACCGTTCCACAGACTGCCGTCGCCACTGAAGATGGTATGGAGTTGAACGGTACTGATACCGATATTGATGACATTCGGGTGACCACTAACGGTGACCCGACAAGCGCGAATGACGAAGTTCACCCACGCTTGCAGGATCTGGACATTCGTGGAATCTCCGATGCGTTCGCGCAAGAGGAAATTTCATGTGCATTTGTGTTGCCCGATGAAACCAACGACGACGATGCAATCGTCAAACGATCCCTGGTTGCCGCCATACCTTCGGATATGCTGGTCCTAGACTGGTACCTTCGTGATAAAGATCCGGGTCCATCACAAAGAATTCTGCGAGCAATTGCGGAAAATGATGTGGCTGAGAGGGGCCGCATGCGCTTGATATGCATTTACACTGGGCAACCGCTAACAGCGGAGATTCTCCGCCTCGCCAAACGCTGCCTGGAGGAAGGAGGTTTATCCTTTGGGCAGTGCGATGGTGTATGCTCTGCACATGGAACTTATCACTGCCTGATGGTGCTCAACAAACAAGAGATTGGTACCGAGCAGTTGCCAGCTAAGCTTCTGGAAGGGATGACGAAGCTTGCCAACGGCCTGCTTCCCGC
The DNA here is from genome assembly GCA_964578835.1 of uncultured Syntrophobacteraceae bacterium. Taxonomy (GTDB): domain Bacteria; phylum Desulfobacterota; class Syntrophobacteria; order Syntrophobacterales; family Syntrophobacteraceae; genus CAZOEL01. The sequence goes on from CAZOEL010000024.1 coordinate 31,078, forward strand.
ATTCTCCATGGCTGCCGTGGCAGCGGTGCGCCGAAACATGCATCACATAATAGCAAGGTTTGCTTCGGGTTTGGATGCGGCTTTTGTAGCGAATATGCTGATTACTGACCCTCCCACGGAGGTTGCCGAACTGATGCGCGAGCTTTTTGTCTCCGAATGTGACACAGCTCTCGGGTTGGAGGGAGTTCTGGACAACTACCTTGGAAGATCGCAGGTGAATTGCTGGTTTGACCAGCTTGGTCAACCCAAAACAACTAAGAGTTTTAGTAATATAGATATTGACAAAGTTTTTCTGGGCAATCTGCTGCAGAATGGACTTTCCGAGGGCTTCGTTTCAACAGACAACCATGGCAAAGTGAAATTCCCTGAAAAGCAGCGATGCAAAATTTCCCAAGCTCTTCACGGCGAGGACGGAGCATCCAAAGCAGGAGAAGGAAATCTCGCACGATTCGTGGTACTGAAGCGAGAGGCATTCGGCAATACCAAATTCTCTGCTGAGGACTGGCTGCCATCCCTTACACTGGGAACTCTGATTCGCCAGGATAACAATGAGGGTGATCCCAGGTATTATTACTGCCTTACGCCTGCTTGTGATACGGGCAGATTACCCGACAAAGAACGGACGTTCCATTTTCTTGAACTAAATAGAGCAAAGAAAAGTGTGAATCTCCTGGTGGCAGAGGAGGATGATAAGCTAGCAAAGCTCTTTATAGACCCCAAGCCCATTTATCTTCGATCATTTCTTTTTAGGGGCAATGCCGTTACAGGCCGGGTTCAGGCGAAGCGCATGGCCATAGAGGGAAGTGCAGATTTGATCTTCTCTTTTGAATCAGCAGAAGCTCACCCTACCAAGTTCATTTGGCTTGGTGAAACACGGCGAAATCGTGCTAACCGGGATATGGCTGAACTCAATCGTAACTGGTTGCGACTGGGAATTAAAGACTCAGAATATCTTCGACTTTCTGGAAAAGGTGAATTTCCAGACCTGATCGCCTGATGATCTCGAATGTCAAAGGCCACCTCCCATTTGTGAAATGACCTCTCTTATCGAACAGATCGCCTCGCTTCTGGCCAGGTGGGAAAGTAGGGGACGCCCAGGAAATTATGCGTTTCTACCAAGCAGCCCGGCAGGGTGGGCACAATCTTTATCGTGCCCACCATTTTGATGCGCCAGACAAAGAGGATGATGTCTGAAACAAAAGATAACCTCACACGATAAGTGAAGTGGCTATGGCGAACTACCGGCGCGCCAAAGCGCTCGGAGGGACTTTTTTCTTCATGGTGATGACTTACCGTCGCAGGCTTTTGTTTGATCAGGAGGGGAGCAGGCGGATTATGTTCCCACAATTCATGCCGGTTCTGGGGAAAGGTGGGCACGATAAAACCTGTGCCCACCCTACACGGCTACACGGCTAGAATGCGTTTCGGTTTTGCGGGGGTGGTGGAACGGTAGACACTGGAGACTTAAAATCTCCTGGGTGAATGCTCGTGCGGGTTCGATTCCCGCCCTCCGCACCAAGAAGTTATGACTTATCGGCAGCTTGTCGATTTCACCACTCGCTTCTCCGTATTCTATTCTCCTTGATTTCCACCTGAAAGCGCCGTTCTACGGTCGCAAGTCTTGCCAAATCCCGGCTGAAGAGAAAAAGTTGTTCGGTTAGAACTGCAACAGGCGGCGCTGAAGCAGCGCCTGCATATCACGTCGCCCGTCGACGATCAGAAGTACGTAGACGTTTCCAGCCATAACCCGATAAATGATGCGGTACGGCTTGAAGAAGATTTCACGATACTCCCGAAGGCCGATGGCCAGCAATTCCTTCGGATAGGCTCCGCGCTCGGGATTTTCGGACAAGCTGGCGAAGCACCTTTCAATCTGTTCGAGGACATGCTCCGCCTTGTCCGGCGCATCGTGCAACTCTATGTAATCGTACAACTCTTCCAAGTCGCCGGCGGCATCGTCCGTCAAGAATACCTGGAATGGCATTAGCCGGCCTTCCTGCGCTCCCGGAGCTCTTTAATCACTTCGGTAGAAGACTTGACTTTGCCTTCCTCGATCTGGCGGGCGCCAAGCGCCAGAATTTTCAACAGCGCCATGGTCTCCTGTGTTTGTTCGTAACTTTCGATATCCTGGATAACTACTTTGGCTTCGCCGTTCTGGGTGATAACCAAAGGTTCTCCCTTCTCGCCCAGGGTGCGGACGATTTCTGCCGCATGCGCCTTGAGATAGCTGATCGGTTTGATTTGTCTGGACAGTCTCATGTTCCACCTCCTTCAAGACATGACCAAATATAGTCCTTAAAGAGGTCACGAGTCAAGTTGGCCGGCATACGCAGTCCCCAAGATTCGAACCCCTCTTTTGGCGTGCTTCACCAGTCGGGCAGGAACACCCGAGACACAGGGGCAAAGCCTATGGCCATGCGGCTCGATTCCCGCCATCCCCACCAAAAAGTTTGATTTTCCAGTGGCTTGCTAAGGAGGCTTTGCAAACGTGAACTATGGGTGCTGTGGAGACGCATGAGGACAGAGAGCGCTATAATAATTCCCCCACAATTTTGGACAGTATATTGAGCTGATTAGAGAGGATCAAAATCCTTCAAAGGTAATTTCAGCCCCAAAACCTTCCTTCACGATTTCACCACTCTCGCAAAGCGCCTCTTCTTTGAGAATTGCCGCCATTCCCCAGCCCTTATTGACTTTCCTATGCCGCACCTTATCTTGCTTCTAGTTTTTTTCGCAATTGTTTGAGCACAGTCGGCATTCAGCAACTCCCAGTCTACCTTTGTACAGCCTCTCGCGCGAGGAATCCATGCAGCAACAACCTTTTGGAGTCTTATCCCCTTGGGAGCCAGGCATTTTCACCCTGACGGTATACGCTCTCATGGTGTTTGGGCTCACGGCTGTCATCCTATTCCTCACGAGATGGGCCGGCAGGAAGAAGATAACCGCTGAAAAAGTGAGACCGTACGAGGGGGGAATCATCCCTACGGGCTGGGACCGGTTCCGCTATCCGGTTCTTTTCTACCTCGTTGGAGCGTTTTTTCTCATATTCGATATCGAGGCGGCCTTCGTCTTCTCCTGGGCCGTCGCCTTCAGAAGTCTGGGCTGGCAGGGATGGATTCAGATTTCCTTCTTTATTCTTGTGCTGATGGTCAGCCTTTTCTACGTCTGGGCCAAGGGAGGACTCGATTGGGGGAAGCCGGAGAATCCAAACGAATAGATCAGCCCGAGAGTCGCATCCTGAACGCGCTGGACGCCGCTGTCAACTGGTCGCGAAAGAACAGCCTCTGGCCATTTTTCTTCGGGCTTTCGTGCTGCTTTATCGAAGAGGCCATCACCTTCACGTCTCGCTACGATATCGCAAGGTTCGGCTCCGAAGTGTTTCGCGGCTCCCCAAGGCAGGGAGACCTTCTCATCGTATCCGGAACGGTTTTCAAGAAGATGGCGCCGGCGCTTCTGAGGCTCTACGAGCAGATGTCGGAGCCCAAGTGGGTCATTTCGATGGGCTCATGCTCGAACAGCGGAGGCATGTTCGATGTCTACAGCGTGGTGCAGGGAGTCGATCAGATTCTGCCCGTGGACGTTTATGTTCCCGGCTGCCCGCCGCGCCCGGAAGCGCTCCTTCAAGGGCTTGTCCTCCTGCAGCAGAAGATAGCCGCTAAAGAAAGGCCGAGCCGCTCCGTATTCCACCTGGGAGACGGAATCGAGGGAACCACCAAGCCCGTCCTGATAGACGGCAAAACCAAGTCGAGGGACACGCGCGGTCCCGGCTATCAAGGCGTACCCATTAGAGGGACCTCCGTCGTTGCGCCGAAGTTCTGGGGGACCAGGTCGGACAACATGTGGGCGCCCCCTGCGCATCGAATAGAACTTAACGCGCAGGACAAGAGCCTTTCGGCTGCCTTGCGAGCCAGATTCAAGAACGTTATCCGGCAGGAGCCTCATTCCTCCGATATGCCGACCTTCTATGTGCGGGAAAGCCATATCAAGGAAGTGCTTCGCTTTCTTAAGGATGAAGCGGCTCCAAAATACCAACGCCTGGACGACCTCACGGCCATCGATGAAACGGCGCGCCGCGATTGCATCTGGAACAAAGGCTACGCGCAAGCCGTCCAGGATGTCGCGATGTTCGAAGAGCGTCCGATGCACGGGGTCTGTCATAATTACACTCTCGTCTACCACCTGCTTTCCTTCGAGGGCGCAGCGCGCCTTCGCCTCAAGGTGGGGTTCATAGGCGAGAGCCCCACGGCTAAAACGGTTTCCGACATCTGGCCTTCGGCGAATTGGTACGAGCGCGAAGTCTACGATATGTTCGGCATACGCTTCGAGGGGCATCCGGATCTTCGCCGCATTCTCCTCCCCCACGACTGGGACGGACACCCGCTTCGCAAAAGCTACCCCGCCCGCGGGACTCTTTTTCCACCCTTCACGCGGGCTGACGCGGAAAAGCATCAACCGCTCGACGCCAGCCGCTTCGTCAAAGTCGAGGACGAAGAGCGCGAATTCATCCTGAATTATGGTCCGCATCATTTCGGCACGCATGGCGTTATCCGTTTCATCCTCGCTCTCAGAGGAGAGATGGTGACCGATGTCGGCATAGACATCGGCTATCACCACCGAGCCAAGGAGAAGACGGGCGAAGTCAAGTCATGGCACCAGTTCATTCCGTACACGGACCGGGTCGATTATCTTGCCGGCGTCGCCAACAATCTCTCCTATCTCCAGTCGGTTGAGACCCTTGCCGGAATCAAAGTCCCGGATCGCGCCAAGTTCATCCGCGTGATGCTCTCGGAGCTTTTCCGGGTGAGCAATCACCTGCTCTGGATAGGGACCTTCACGCACGATCTCGGAGGCATGGGACCAACGTTCTACACGACGCGAGAACGCGAAATGCTCATGGACATAATCGAGCTCATCACGGGAGCGAGGCTTCACCCTTCATGGTTCCGGATCGGCGGCGTAGCTCAGGACCTGCCGGAAGGCTGGAAGGAAAAGATTGACGAGCTCCTCAAGATAATGCCCTCACGCCTCAAAGAATATGAAGCCCTGCTGACTCGAAACCCCATTTTCAAGGCGAGGACCCAGGGCATTGGCCGACTGCCGCTCCGGGACGCCATGGAATGGGGAGTAACGGGGCCAAACCTTAGGGCGTCAGGCCTCGAGTGGGATTTGAGGAAGAAGATGCCCTATTCGAGCTACGAAGCGTTCGATTTCGACGTTCCGACGCAAACGGAAGGGGATTGCTACGCCCGATACCTCATTCGGATAGAAGAATTGAGGCAGAGTCTTCGGATCGTCAGACAGGCCGCAGATGGAATGCCTCCCGGCCGCTACATTACGGATGAGTACCGTTACACCGTCCCGAAGAAAGATGATGCGCTTCAAGACATAGACAGCCTCATTCACCACTTCGTCAACGTATCGCGAGGTCCCAAGATGCCCTGGGGCGAGGCCTACACCGCAACGGAAGCGCCTCGCGGAGAGCAGGGTTACTACATCGTGAGCGACGGGCTGAATATGGCCTATCGCATGCGGATACGTGGACCTGATTTCGCCAACATCCAGACGATTCCGCTGATGTCGATCGGGCGTCTTCTTCCCGATTTCGCCTCCATCATAGGCTCTCTTGACTACATTGCGCCGGACACGGATAGATAGGAGCATTCCGCTCATGCTTCCCCATGATTTGAAGACAAAGCTCGTCGGCATGATTGCCCTCTCAGACCATCCACGGGAGAAGGCGATAGACGTCATGAACGATCTACAAAATTATTACGGCCACATGACCGACGACGCCATGGAGGAAGCCGCCGAGATGCTCGGCATGACGCCTTTGGAGCTCGAGGAGCTGGCCACTTTCTACGACTTCATCTATCGCGAGCCGGCGGGAAAATACGTGATCCGCGTCTGCGACAGCTCCGTTTGCTGGATGCGCGATCATGAATCGGTGATCCAGCACATAACCGAAAAGCTGGGCGTCAAAATGGGCGAGACCACTGTAGACGGCCTTTTTACCCTGCTCCCGGTAGTCTGCCTGGGCTACTGCGACCGCGCTCCGGCCATGCTCGTAAATCAGAAGGTCTATGGGCTGCTCACCGCTGAAAAGATCGACGGGATTTTGGACGAATTGAAAAACGGAACCATACCCGAAGATATGGATGAATGAGGCCTATGCATCCCCAGGTGTTATTCCAAAACAGGAAGCCGAATCGAAGCGCCGCCATGGACGAATACCAGCAGAGCGGCGGTTATGAAGCTTTGACCAGGGTCCTTACCGAGAATATGTCTCCCAAAGAGGTTTCACAGATAGTTGTCGATTCAGGACTCAGAGGAAGGGGCGGCGCAGGGTTCCCAACGGGAAAGAAATGGCTCTCGGTTCCGGATGACGGCGCATACCCGAGATACGTTGTCGCCAACGCCGATGAGATGGAGCCCGGAACCTTCAAAGATAGAGCGCTCATCGAAGCCGATCCGCACACTCTCATAGAGGGTATGATTATAGCCGGCTATGCGATTTCATCGGAAAAAGGATTCATCTTCGTCCGCCCTGCTTACGAAAGCGCAGCTACCATTCTGGAGCTGGAAATAGGTAACGCGAGGAAGGCCGGTTTTATCGGCGAGAATATTCTGGACTCGGGATTCAGCTTCGATATCGAAGTCCATCGAAGCGGAGGAAGATACATATGCGGCGAAGCTTCAGCGCTTCTCAACGCCATAATGGGGAAAAGGCCCAACCCATTCAAGCCTCCGCCTTACCCGACAGAGAAAGGCCTCTGGGATCGCCCGACAGTGGTCAACAACGTGGAGACTCTCGCCAATGTTCCCTTCATCATCCGAAATGGAGCCGAGTGGTACAAGAGCCTGGCTCTCAAAGGCGCAGGAACGAAGCTGTACTGCATCAGCGGGATGGTGAGCCGTCCATGCTGCGTTGAGCTGCCCATGGGTATCCGACTGCGGGAAGTCATAGAAGAGCACGCCGGAGGCATGCTCCCAGGGTCCGAATTCAAGGCGTGCCAGCCGGGAGGAGCCTCCACGCGATTTCTCCCAAAGGATTTTCTCGATATTGAACTGGATTTCGACTCCATGAGCGCCGTGGGCCACAGGCTTGGCGCCGGAGCCATCACAGTGTTCGATCATAAGACCTGCATGGTGGGCGCAACGTTGAATCTCATCGAGTTCTTCGCACGGGAGTCATGCGGGTGGTGCACGCCGTGCCGCGAGGGTTTGCCCTATGTTCGGGATCTCCTTTTCCGCATCGAATTTGGAGATGGAAGAGAGGAATACATCTCGGAACTGCGGCAAATGTCCAAGGACCTCTGGAACGTCTACTGCGCCTTTGCCCCCGGAGCCGCATCGCCGCTTGAGAGTCTTTTTGCGTACTTTGAAGACGAGGTTCGAGAGCACATGAGCGCCAGGGGATGTCCGTTCCGCCATTAGCAACCCGTCAACATCGTTTCTTCCGGTGGGTGCGGGCCCCCTCTCCCTCAGGGAGAGGGTCGGGGTGAGGGAAGTATTCTTTTGAAATTGAGGGATGTATTCTTATGAAAGAGGTTCTCCCCTCACCCTGCCCTCTCCCTGAGGGAGCTGACTATGTTACACACATACCCCCAGTGCTATAGGAGGCGCACCAAGTGCATCTAACGCTTTCAACAACTTGGAAAGGCACTCAGTGAATACGATTCAAATTCGGCAGAATCATTTCTTTTCTTGCCTCATGTAAAATCAACCACTTATGCACACACGGGGTTATGTGTGTAGCATTGTCAGCTGAGGGAGAGGGTAGAAAAAGCAACCTGGACATTCGAGAAACTGCAACCCTAACATTCAAAATTGACGGTCAGTAGCTCCACTGTGTCAAAGAACAAAGCTGTGGATGTACATGGCATCTACAATCTCTATCAGCTGATTTTGTGGCGTAGCAGGTATTAGAGCGACATTAATCTCTCGCCTGAAGGAAGATCATGCCGAAGCTCACCATAGACGATTACGAGATAGAAGTTCCCCTCGGGACGAAAGTAATCGATGCAGCCGATATGCTCGGGATCGTGATCCCGAGGTTTTGCTACCATGAAGCTCTGGGAGCTGTCGGCGCTTGCCGCCTGTGCGCCGTGAAGTTCATTCACGGTCCGTTTCGAGGCGTGCAGATGAGTTGCATGATCGATGCTCAGGACGGCATGGTCGTCTCCACGACCGATGAGGAAGCGGTAGCCTTTAGAAAGCGGATCATCGAACTGCTCATGATCAACCATCCTCACGATTGCCCGGTTTGCGACGAGGGAGGACAGTGTCTCCTTCAAGATGAGACCGTATCGAGCGGCCACGCAATCCGGCGCTACCCCGGCTACAAGAGAACCTATCGAAACCAGGATCTGGGAGTCTTCATCCACCATGAGATGAATCGCTGTATTCATTGCTACCGCTGTTCGCGCTTTTACCAGGACTATGGCGGATACCGAGATCTCGGCGCAATGCAGATCGGAAGCCGGGTCTATTTCGGAAGATTCAAGGAAGGACAGCTGGAAAGCCCTTTTTCGGGAAACCTCGTCGATATATGCCCTGTGGGCGTCTATACGGACAAGACCGCGCGCTACAAGGTGAGGCGCTGGGACCTCGAGCGCTCGCCTTCCCTGTGCATTCATTGCTCGCTCGGGTGCAACACGATTGCCAACGCGAGATACCGGGCCACGATGCGGATCGAAGCGCGTCATCATAAGCTCGTGAATGGCCATTTTATCTGCGATCGAGGCAGATTCGGCTTCGCTTACGACAACGGAGGAGAGGGCAGCAAGGCGCAAAGACCGCGGCAGACGAGAATAGGCGGTGAGGAATCGTCGTGGGACGCAGCCGCGCAATCAGCCGCCGAAAGACTATCCCGCATCTCTAAAGCTGCCGGTCCCACGGCCATTGCAGCCTTGGGATCGCCGCGAAGCAGCCTGGAAGCTCTCGCCCTATTGAAGCGTATCAGCAGGCTTGAAGGTTGGGCGGAGCCAGCCTTCTTTCTCGATCCCGCCACCCTGCGCAAAGTTAGAAGCGCGGTGTCGAGGCTCGATGAAAGAATAGCCGTTTCTCTTCATGAAATCGAAGACGCGGATTTCATTCTTGCGGCAGGCGTAGATCCCGTAAACGAAGCTCCCATGCTTGCTCTCTCCATGAGACAAGCCTGGCGGAAGGGAGCAGTCGTCACAGTGATAGATCCAAGGCCAGTCGCTCTTCCCATGCAATTTGAACATCTCCCGGTCGCTCCCGGCCTCATTGAGGAATGCATCGAGGCATTGACGAGAAAGGCGCTGACCCGGGAGGAAGAGTCAGCGCCGTCAAACTCCTCAACGATCGATCCCGCGCTCCGGGATTCTATTTCAGCTCTTTCGGACAAGCTCCGCGCAGCACGCAACCCGGTCATCATATGCGGAACCGATGTCGTTCGGGAAACCACCCCCGTCGCTGCCGCTAACCACGCTTTTTCGCTGCTTGCCGGCAAAGGGAAAGCTGGACTCTTTTACCTGTTTCCAGGGGCTAACGCATTCGCCGCTTCGCTCCTCTCATCACCTGCTGGTCCTTCCTTCCTGGATACGCTGGAAGACATAGAAAAGGGCGTTATAAAGGCGCTCATAGTGGTAGAAAGCGATCCGTTGCGTTGCTTCGGGGACAAAGAGAGGCTCGAGCGAGCCCTGGATAAGCTGGACTTCCTCCTTGCGCTCGACTATCTGCCGTCCGAAACCGCCCGGCGCTCGCACGTTTTTCTTCCCACCACAACCATTTTCGAGACGGGATCAAGCTTCATCAATCAGGAAGGACGGCTCCAATTTGCAGAGCCGGTCCATATGCCGGGAATTCCTCTCTATGGGGCTCATCCTCCGAAGGCATTCAAAGATTCCGTACCAGGCGGAGAGCCAAAGGCTGCATGGATGGCGCTCTCAGAGGTCGCCCACGCCATAACGGAGCCCGGGAAGATCTTTTCGACCGAACTTCGGAGCCTCGAACGCAGAAGCAACGAGCCAATAGAGAGGACCGAGCTCTTCATCCCTGGCAAAGAATGGCCGACAGCTGCTGTCTGGTCGGCGGTAACCGAAGAAATCCCGATTCTTTCCCATCTTAGCCCCGCTGAATATCCCTTCGATAACATTAGGGTAATACCGGAAAAAGCTGGCGAAAGACTGGAATTGGAGGAAAGAGCGCAAGAGGAAAAAATCCTCATCGAGGGGGATTTTGAGCTGATACTCACGGATAGGCTGTTCGGCTCTGAAGAGCTTACTGCTTATTCCGACGTCATTCAATCTCTCGCAAAGGAGCCCTGTCTTTACATTCACGCAAAGGACGCCTTAAAAGCGGGAATATCGCACGGAGATAAAGTTCGCCTTCGCCTTGATCGGGGAGCCTTGGAGCTGACGGCGATGGTTACGGAAAGGATGGCTCCGGCAACTCTCGTTCTTCCTCGTTTGTGGGGCCTTGAATGGCAGAAGATGGAATCGACGCCCTTTATTGTTCATCGTGGGGCCGTCGAGCGGATTATCTCTCAGGGTTGACGCCTCCGAGCAATGGACAACGGCGTCATGGATTACGGGCCGGTTTTAACCAACCAGGACGCATATGCATAAAGGGAACAATGCGTTGAAAAAAGCGGCAATGTGCAAGCCCTGAAGGGGCGCAATATCATAGCCCAGGGCAACGCCCTGGGTACTGGGCATACCGATGAGAATGGAAGCTCTGAAGGGGCGGGATAACCACTCTCTAGATATTCCGCCCCTTCAGGGCTTGGAGAATATTGCGGGATCTATGACCCGGGGCGTTGCCCTGGGCTATGATGTTACGCCCCTTTGGGGCTTCGCTACTTTGGGGCTTTGCGACTATACCTTTACCCCTTTTCAGCCAATGCGCCCGTTTTATCCCGCGCTTTCGTCTGAAAATCGGTAACCCTGCGACTCGAAAGCAAGTAGAGCGATTATGTGGATTACGGGATTTATCTTTCTTTTGGTGAAGCTGAGCATCGTGCTGGCGGTTCTGCTGGGGATTGCGGCCACAATGGTGGTGGTCGAACGAAAGCTTCTCGGTAGATTCCAGGTGCGATACGGCCCCAACCGCGTAGGTCCCTTCGGATCGCTCCAGGCGGTAGCGGACGGAATCAAGATGCTCCTCAAGGAAGACACGATCCCCGAAGGAGCCGACCGGGTCGTGTTCCTTTACGCTCCCGCCGTCGTGACGGTCGCCGCTCTTCTTTCTTTTGCCGTCGTCCCTTTCGGGCGCGACATCAACATCTTCGGCCGCCAAATTCCCATGGTCGTAGCCGATCTCAATGTCGGTCTGCTCTACTTTCTGGGTCTTTCTTCCCTGAATGTCTACGGAATCGTGCTGAGCGCCTGGGCGTCGAATTCCAAGTACAGCCTGCTTGGAGGGATTCGCGGCGCAGCCCAGATGATCAGCTACGAGCTTGCGCTCGGTCTGTCCCTCGTTCCGGTTGTCATGCTCGCGGGCTCCTTCAGCCTGGTCGATATCATAAACGCTCAGGAGCGGTATCCGTTCATCCTCGTGCAACCCATAGCCTTCGTTATCTTTCTGGTGAGCGCAACGGCTGAGCTCAAGCGCATTCCTTTCGATCTGCCGGAGGGGGAAAACGAGCTTCTTGGCGGCTACCACACCGAATACAGCGGAATGCGCTTCGCCCTATTCTTCCTTGGCGAATACATCGGCATGATTCTCATGGGAGCGCTCGCGGCCATCTTCTTCCTTGGAGGATGGAGAGGGCCTTTTCTGCCCCCCATTGTCTGGTTCTTCATCAAAGTCATGCTTTTCCCGTTCTTCCTCATCTGGACGCGGGCGACGCTTCCGCGCTTGCGCTTCGATCAGTTCATGCATTTTGGCTGGAAGCTGCTATTGCCCGCAGCGCTTCTCAACATCGTAATCACAGCCGCCATAATGCTGATGGCAGGGATATGAGAATTATGATTGAGCAGGCTTCTGCTTTCATGAAGACGTTTCTTGAAGGAGTAATCGGCCTTGCGCTAGGTTACGCCGTTACTTTCAAGCACCTTTTCAGGAAGCCCATTACCGAGCAATACCCGGAAGAAAAGCGGCAGCTTCCCGAGCGAGCGCGCTGGAGAATCATCCTGACCAGAGATCCAAAGGGCGAAGAGCGTTGCGTCGCCTGTTACCTATGCTCTGCCGTGTGCCCAACGGATTGCATCTCGCTCGAAGCGGCAGAACATGAAGGCGAGCGCCGCTATCCACTCTGGTTTCGCATCAATTTCTCCCGTTGCATCTACTGCGGCTTCTGCGAAGAAGCCTGTCCAACGCTCGCCATTCAACTCACCCCCGACTACGAGTTCTGCAAGTACAACGTTTTGGATTTTATCTATGAAAAAGAGGACCTGCTGGTCGACCATTGCGGGAAGAATAACGAGTACAACTACTACCGGCATGCGGGCCTACGGGTGGAAGGAGACAAGGGCTCGCATATCAAAGAGAATCCGCCGGTTAATGTGAAGAGCAACATGCCGTGACCTTTCAGCCGGAACGGTTGCCAAGGGCGCATTCCGGAAATCAGGAGCTTCCATGACTCTGCACTCCATGGTTTTCTATTTGATCTCGGCAATCATACTCGGCTCCACGGCCATGGCGATAACGCGCAGGAATCAAGTGCACGCGGCGATTTATCTTATATTTTCCTTCATCGGGACCGCGCTTCTCTTCTACCTGCTCGGAGCCCCGCTGCTTGCCGCTCTCGAGTTGATCATCTACGCCGGGGCCATCATGATTCTCTTTCTTTTCATCATCATGACGCTTCGGACCGAAAAGCCGACGATGGACGGATTTTCAATGAAAAACTGGGCGCTTCCTATCGCTCTTGGCGTCATATCCTTTGCAGCCGCGGGCGCGCTCATCTATCTCGGCCCCATCAGCCAGTCGGCTCTTGGAATGGCCATGGCTTCTCCCGCGGCGTTCGGCGAATATCTCTTCCAACATTACTGGCTGCCGGTCGAAATCGCATCGTTCCTGCTCTTTGTTGCCTTGGTGGGCGTATTGTACATCGGCAGACGCGCAGACATTGTTCCTGCATCTGAACCCGTTTCGAATAAGGATATCCCATGATCGTCCCCTACGGTCAGGCTCTCGTTCTGGCGGCAATGCTCTTCCTTATGGGAGCGATTTGCGCCGTATCGCGACGCAGCCTCGTCATGATCCTCATAGGAGTCGAGATTATGCTGAACGCGGCCGGCATAGCCTTTGTCGCAGCATCGCTTCGCTGGCTTTCCATGGACGGGCAGGTTTTTGTTTTATTCATTCTGGCTTTTGCCGCGGCGGAGGTCCCGATTGGCCTGGCGCTGATAGTCTCTGCACAAAGACGGACGGGCTCTGTGGATGCCGATAGCTACAGCGTCCTGAAAGGTTGATTGTGAAAGCCATACTTGCTCTCATCCTCGCGCTCCCGCTGGCGGGAGCCGTATTCCACGCGCTCTTCGGGCGTCTTGTTCCTAGACGGTTAGTGGAGCTCATAGCCTGTGGAACCGTTATTGGCTCTTTCCTGGCGGCCGCATCGGGGTTTTTCCTTTCAGAAGGTAAAGCCCACACTTTTACTTTCGTTCGCTGGTTCGAAGCGGGCGATCTTTCAGCTTCGATGGACGCCCTTTACGATCCCCTGGCGGCTGTGATGGCCTTGATGGTCACCTTTGTATCGAGCCTCATCCATATCTACTCTGTCGGCTACATGCGTGAAGACGAAGATTATGCGCGTTATTTTTGCTATCTCAACCTGTTCGTTTTCTCCATGCTGGTTATCACGCTGGCGGACAATCTCCTGTTCCTTTTCCTGGGCTGGGAAGGAGTCGGGTTCTGCTCGTACGGGCTGATAGGCTTCTGGTTTCAGAATCCGGCCAACGCCTCTGCGGGCAGGAAGGCTTTTCTCCTCACTCGCATTGGGGACGTCGCCTTCGGAATCGCCATAGCCCTTTTCTACTCTCTTGCCGGAAGACTTACGATTTCGCACATAAACGGCGTCGCAGCCGCCTTCGCCCCGGAGATAGCCACGCTGCTCGGGATGCTGCTGCTCTGGTCGGCCATGGGCAAATCCGCTCAGCTTCCCCTCTCGGTATGGCTCCCTGACGCCATGGCGGGCCCTACGCCGGTATCAGCTCTCATACATGCCGCGACCATGGTCACAGCGGGAGTCTACCTCCTCATGAGGCTTTTTCCCGTTGTGTCCCTCTCCCCCACCGCCATGCTCGCAATCGCCTCCGCAGGCGCCGTCACCGCTTTTTACGCCGCCTGCTCCGCCCTGGCGCAGAAGGAGATCAAGCGCGTGCTCGCATACTCGACCATAAGCCAACTGGGATACATGTTCCTCGGCGTCGGAGCGGGCGACATCACAGGGAGCATGTCTTTCCTGCTTTCTCACGCCTTTTACAAAGCCCTGCTCTTTCTTGCGGCGGGTTATCTCATCCAGGCCCTTCATGAAGAGCACGACATATTCCGAATGGGAGGCTATGTTCGAAAACGCCTTCCAACCCTTTTCATTCTTTTTCTCGCAGGAGCGCTCTGCCTTGCGGCCTTTCCGCCAACATCCGGTTTTTTCAGCAAAGATCGGCTTCTCGTGGCGACGCTGACGCATCCGGGCGCGGCGTATAAAGTCCTCTGGGCCATTGCGACGTTCACTTCGTTCCTGACCGCTTTATACGCGTTCAGACTCTTTTTCTGCGTCTTCACGGGAAAGCCAGAAGACGGCTTAGAGCGTGAAATTCAGCCTCTGCCCAGCCTCATGATCTGGGTCCTCTGGCCTCTTGCAGGTCTCGCTCTCGTTGCGGGAGTCATCATTATTCCTCCTCTCTGGGGAGGCGGAGAGCAGCTTGCGCACTATCTCGCATCGGTTCCCGGGGCCTCGCCTCATGGCGTCGTTTCCGAAGAGACCGAGTGGGGCGTGGCCATTGGAGACAGCTTGATCGCTTCGAGCGCGATCATCCTCGCTTTCTTGCTCTACGGGCCGAGAGGCCTCCTGCGAAGGCATTCTCTCACCGGCGCCGGCATAGCAGTGCGCGATTTTCTATTTTCGGGCTTTTGCCTGGACAGGCTTTATCATGCCATCATCGCACGCCTTTATGTCGCGATGGCTCAAATCCTCTGGACTCGGGTAGATGAAGCCGGAGTAGATAAGGGCTTCCTGCTTTCCGGACGGTTTTTTCCTCACATTTCTCTTGGACTTCGCCTCTGGACGACAGGAAGACTTTCGACATACCTCGGCATGTTGCTTCTAGGGTTTACCGCCTTGATTTGCATTCTTGCCCTCGGATTCAGGTGAAACAAGCCATGAGCATGACATCCTTTCCCCTTCTTTCCGCAATCGTCTTCCTGCCTCTGGCGGGAAGCATCTTCGCTCTCCTCTCATGGCGGAGCCCGGCTCAGTGCCGCTGGATAAGCCTCGGCATAACTCTTGGCGAGCTCGTCCTGGCGCTGGTCACGCTCTTTATAGCGCAAAGCAGGGTCGGAGCCGTGGGCGAGTGGCTGCTCATGGAAGATCATGCATGGATAGAGACGCTTGGAGTACGCTTTAGTCTCGCCATGGACGGAATAAGCCTGACATTGATCCTCCTTACCGCTTTTCTTACAGTCTTGTGCGTATTGGTCTCATGGAAGCAGGTCGAATCGCGGGTCGGCGCGTTCCATTTCTTCCTGCTCGTCATGGAATCGGGCGTGCTCGGCGTGTTTCTCTCCACCGATCTTTTTCTCTTCTATCTTTTCTGGGAGCTGCAGGTAGTTCCCATGTTCTTTCTCATAGGAATCTGGGGGCACGAAAGGCGAATACACGCGACAATAAAATTCGTCATCTTCAGCATAACGGGCAGCCTTCTCATGCTGATCGCTCTCATCGGGCTCTACGCCATTCACGGAGCCCAGACGGGAAACTACACCTTCTCGCTTTTCGATCTCATGCAGACCAGCCTTGGCGCGCGCATGGAAATGTGGCTATATGCGGCGTTTCTGCTTGCTTTCGCTATCAAGATCCCTGTCTTTCCGGTCCACACGTGGCTTCCGGACGCACACACGGAAGCTCCGACGGCAGGAAGCGTCATTCTCGCGGGCCTTCTTCTCAAAACCGGCGCCTATGCTCTGCTGCGCTTCGCAATGCCGCTATTCCCCGCGGCAGCCAAGGCGTCCGCGCCACTGCTCCTGACACTCGGGCTGATCGGGCTTTTCTACGCAGCCTGGATTGCTCTGGCTCAAAAAGACATGAAACGGCTCGTCGCCTATTCGAGCATATCTCATATGGGGCTTATCGTGATCGGGCTCGCCGCCTGGAACACCGTCACCTTATCCGGGGCCGTGCTGCAGATGATAAACCACGGCATTTCGACTTCGGCCATGTTCATCTTGGTCGGGATGCTCGACGAGCGCACGCATTCCCGGGAAATCGCCGCTTACGGGGGCATGTGGAAGAGAGCCCCGGCGCTGAGCGGCTTTTTTCTTCTTTTCAGCATGGCCTCTCTGGGGCTCCCCGGGCTCAACAATTTCGTAGGCGAGATCCTTATCCTCGTCGGAGCCTTCAAACAAAATCCCATCACTATCGCAATCGCCTTTGCGGGTATTGTCTTCATACTGGTTTATACGTTGAGGCTGGTTCAAGAAGTCCTCTTCGGCGAAGAACGGGGCGAACCGGTGCTACAAGACATGACGGGGCGCGAGGCCGCCATCTTGATCCCGCTCGCCATTGCGGTGATCCTGCTCGGCCTGCACCCCTCCCCCGTCCTCAATCTGCTTCGGGGGCCCGTGCAAAGCCTCACGGAAATGTTGATGGCTGGGGGATGAGAAGTTTAAAAAAGAGGAGATACGGGCAATGCAATCGGACTGGGCAATCATTGTTCCCCAGATGGCTCTTTCTGCGGGAGGGCTTTTCATTTTCTGCATCGGAGCGTTCTGGAAGAAGCGTCCGGCGGGACTGCTCTTCAAGCTGGCGATTGCCTCCGCTATTATTTCGGGACTTGGGGCCGCCCTCATAAAGCCCGAGACTCCGGACTTCTTCGGCTTCATCGATGGAAGCGATTACGCTCGCTTCTTCACCGTTCTATTCAGCCTCATAACGGTCATGACTCTTCTTTTTGCCGAGCAGTACGTTCAAGCCAGAGGTTTTTCGGGAGACGAATTCTACGGGGTCATGCTTTTTGCCGCTCTCGGAATGGCGCTGGTAGGAAGCGCAGCCCATTGGCTCACATTCTTTCTCGGCCTCGAGATGCTATCCATATCGCTCTACATTCTCATAGCCGCTCCAAGAAGCGATGCTGCAGCCGGAGAAGCCGCGCTCAAATACTTTATCATGGGCTCGGTTGCGAGCGGCTTTCTCACTTTCGGCATCGCCATGCTCTATTCCGTGACGGGAAAGATGCAGATTGGGGAGAGCCTTCGTTCTGCGGCTGGCAATGAGGCGGGAGCGATGCTCGGGATCGGGCTCATACTTGCGGGCATAGGGTTCAAGGTGTCTCTGGTCCCGTTCCATCTCTGGACCCCTGACGTCTACCAGGGCGCCCCGGCTCCCGTAACCGCATTTCTTTCCACGGGATCGAAGGCTGCTCTCTATTCTGCGTTGCTCCGGTTTGCAATGACAGCTTCAGACGGGATTTGGGCTCACCTGGCGCCTGTTCTGTGGGCGCTTGCGGCTCTGACCATGATAGTCGGCAATGTGACCGCTCTCGCGCAAACGCACCTCAAACGCCTGCTCGCCTACTCCTCCATAGCGCATATGGGATACCTCCTCACAGCGCTTCTAGCCGTAAAAGAGGACGGAGCCTCCGCAGTGATGTTCTATCTCGCGGTTTATACACTGATGGATCTAGGAGCTTTCGGGACAATAGCCGGCCTCTCCGCTACGGGTTCAGACCGAGATGCGTTGGATGATTATCGGGGATTGGGGTATTCAAGGCCTTGGCATAGCGCGCTGCTCGCCCTGTGTCTTCTCTCCCTGGCGGGCCTTCCGCCGACGGCGGGCTTTATAGGCAAATTCATCATCTTCCAATCTGTGATCCGGGCCGGCTACCTTACGATTGCGATCATCGGCATTTCAACGGCAATTGTTTCAGTCTATTACTATCTGAAAGTAATCGTTGCCCTCTATATGCGGGCAGAGGAAGCACAGCCGCTCATCCCCAGAGCCGATATCCACAGCAACATCGCCACGGGGACTATGCTTCTGCTCATCTTGTGGCTCGGCATTATGCCCTCCTCCCTGCTTCCTTTCATCTCCCGCATATTGGCCGCATTCTCAGTTTGAGGCATAAGCGCTATTCGAGCGTGGCGAGTCGTCGACACTTGGTCACGGTACATTTGTTCTCATTCAGGAGCGACCTTGTATAAGGCAGCTCACAACAAATAACCTACCAAAATTGGTTCAGAAACACCCACCGTCATTCCGGCAGTCTTCAAGCCGGAATCCAGTTTTTTCGCGGGGCTGGATTCCGGCCAAAACCATGCCGGAATGACAGAACCCCTCTTCCTGGTAGGTTATTTGTTGTGAGTTGCCTAAGGATTCTTTTTCCCTCTCCCTGCACTTCGCTCCCAAATGGTTCACGTGATAGCCCTGAAGGGGCGACATACCATAGCCCAGGGCAACGCCCTGGGTCCGGGAGTCGCACAACCTACCCGAAGCCCTGAAGGGGCGAAATATGAGTATTGGGTATTTCGCCCCTTCAGGGCTGATTCCAACGAAAAAGTAACTGGAATAGAGGCTAACCCTGCGTTACGATTGTTCGATCATCGCAGAACAAGTTAGCCCTGACACTTGGAAAGATTAGCTCGTATTAGAGATCAGACTCCTATCCGCAAAAGGGTTTGACTTCGGACTTCATGCAGAATAGCGGCTAACGCTTTCCATCGTGTTACCATTGAATATCCTTAACCTGACGGCAATAAGCGAAAGCTGAAATCCTGTCCCTCATGGGATTTCCTCTGCCCCGGCGAGGGCCGGGGCAGCAGATGACGCCGCCACAGACTGTCAGGCAGGACGAATGTTGCACAAAGCGGATTTCCAGGTCGGATAACCCATGATCGGCTCACGGTTTTGACAATCGGTGAGCAGATTGCAGTTTTCCTCGCCGGAGCCGCCGTGTGGAACCAACACGACACCTTCTGCAACGCGGTCATCCACGGAAGCCCACATGCGGGCTTGGCCCCGGTCGGTTTCCACCCAAACGCGTTGGCCGTCCGAGATGCCGTAACGGGCGGCGGTCTCGGGGCCAAGCTCTGCCTTTGGGAAGGGTTCATTGTTCTTCAGCCAAGGGATGTGGTGCATCTGGCTTGCGGTGTTGGTGAGCACACGCTGACCGGTGGACAAAATCAGCGGATATTTTTCTCCCAATTCTTCCCACAGGCTGCCTTGAGGCGTTTTGTCCGGCTCACGATATGTGGGCAGAGGATCAAAGCCGACCTCGGCAATGGCCTGGCTGTAGATTTCAATCTTTCCGGAAGGGGTTTTGAAATCGCCGGCTTTTATCTCATACCTCTTTTCCTGATAATAATCGCCTTCAGGCTTCTGCGTCGTAAGGTGATCGAAGCTGAGCTCGCACGGCTGCAAAAGGTCTTCCACCAACGCCCTCTCATCTTCCCAGGGGAATTTGTCCTGCAGGTCCAACCGCTCAGCCAGCCCCTTGTATAAGTCCAGAACGCCGCGGCATTCCCCCAACGGCTCGATCGCCTGGGCGCGCAACATCACATAGGGCAAACAGTGACAGACATTGTAGTTATAGGCCAGGCTCCATCCTTCGAGGTGACTCGTGGCCGGAAGCACATAGTGCGCAAGCTTTGTCGTATCGGTGTGAAACTGTTCATAGACGACCAGTAACTCGAGCCGCTTGAAAGCTTCTCGGAAAGCATTGGAGTCGGGCATGGTGACCATGGGATTTCCGCCCAACACCATAAACGCCTTGAGCTTCTGGGGAATGCTTTCCGGAACCATGGAGACGATCCCGTACGGACTGGTGCGCCCCCACAGCTTATAGAACAAGGGATATCTATCCACGCCAAGTGGTTGATCCTTTGGAGGAAAACCGCCCAGTCCAATATTTTTCATTCTCAACCGAGGGCTCAAAACCCAACCGCCGGGCACATTGATGCCTCCCACTATGGTCTGCAAAATAGCGATCGCGCGATTGGTCTGGGTTCCATTCGCCTGCTGATCCTGAGTACACGTGCCCTGATAAATAGCGGCGCCTTTTGTTGTGGCGAATATGCGCGCAAGCTTTCTGATGTCATCGGCCGCGATCCAGGTGATCTTCTCAGCCCATTCCGGCGTGTATGGCTGCACATGTGGAATGAGCTCATTGAAGCCTGTCGTCCACTTCTCAATAAAATCCGCATCGTAGAGCTTTTCGTTGATGATCACATGCAGCATCGCCAGAGCCAGTGCGCCGTCCGTACCCGGTCGAATCTTCAGGTACATTTCCGCCTGATCGGCCAGAGCAATGCGTTTGGGATCGATTACGATGACTTTGGCGCCTTTGAGCCGGTTTTCCTTTATGGCCATCGCCAGTGGAAAATCGGATGCGGCCGGATTGTGCCCCCACAGAATATAAAGATTTGAGTCCAGTTCCTCGACGGGATAGCTGCCGAAGGTTATCTGGCGGCTGCGAATCCTCATGCGGTAGCAGATGCTTTCCACCGAAAAATAATTGGCGGAGCCCATAGCCGATTTGAACCTCTGGGTCAGCTCAACCATTTCAAAGTTTTCCACTCCGACCGACCCGCAGAAGAAAGCCAAAACCGAAGGGCCATACCGATCCTTGAGAGAACGCATTTTTGCGGCGATTTCATCCAGAGCCTGATCCCACGATATTTGCCTGAATCCGGTCCCTTCCCTTTTCAAGGGATGGAGCAACCGCGACGGATGGTAAATATGCTCAATGGTTGCTCGTCCCTTGGGGCAAAGAAATCCCTTATTCAGAGGATGGGACTGCTGACCTTGCACATCGACGATTTTTCCATCATGCACCGTTATCTCTTCTCCGCAGCTGTGGTAGCAAAGAGTGCATCCGGAATATACTGTTTTGGTTTTTGAAGTCATGTCGCAAACCTCCTTTGCCGGACTGTACGCATTCACCAGGAAGCTGATTGCATCCGTTCATGAATCCGCAAAAATGGGCCATAAGGAAAAAGGATCTCAGCCAGGAACGGAAAGAGCAAATCCTTTAGCCGGCTCGATCTCGACCAGGCGCCAATCCGTTCGCAGCTTTAGAAGGCAAACAATATGCCGTCTTTCAAGAACGACTTTTACTGTTTACATAACAGATAGTTAGACAATGACACCCGAACAGAAAGAGCATGAACGGCGTTTGAAATCGGCGAAAAGTTATCGCACTGATAGCCAATCAAAGATCAAAACGATAACAAACGCACGAAGGGAGGATTTAGTTTCGAAGGCGTCGGAGCTCGTTCAGAAGAGAGCCATGACTTCACAGAAGAGCACAGGCAGGCAAATCCATGGTAAGTATTTATTTTTATAATAATATTTTATTCTCCATCCTATATTTTCCCAACTTTTCAGAGAGCCGAACCTTGGGGACCTTACGTGAGATCATGTTGATAACATCATCGCATGCCCAGTTGTTTGAGCAGGCGGGAAAAATTGGAGCGGGGCAGTCCCAACATCTCAGCAGCTTTGGATTGCTTGCCGCCCGCAAGGGTCAGCACATGGGCGACCATCTCTTTCTTGAATTCTTCAATGGCGGCGGCCAGAGGTTTTACAGGCAAATCAGAATAAGTCTCTTCCCGCATTTCCGCTGGAAGATCCTTAATCGTGATAGCGTCATTCCTGGCGACGATCATCAGGCGTTCGATGATGTTCTCGAGCTCTCGTATATTCCCGGGCCAGGGATACTTCAGGAGCACATCCATCACCACAGTGTCCAGATGCGCCCGAGTCGGCCTCAGGTAAGCATACTTACTGACAAAAAATTCAACCAATTCAGGAATATCCTGTCTTCTTTCCCTCAATGGCGGCAAATGGATCGGGAAGACGTTCAGGCGGTAATACAGGTCGGAACGGAAGCTCGAATCCTGTATCTTGTCTTTCAGATCTTTGTTCGTGGCGGCGATCACTCTCACGTCCACATGAATGGGAGACTTGGCTCCCAGCGGCTGAACCTCCTGCTCCTGGAGGACCCGCAAGAGCTTTGTTTGCGTCTTTAAGGAAATATCGCCGATCTCATCGAGAAATATGGTCCCGCCTTGAGCCAGCTGAAACATCCCGATTCGCCTTTCGTGAGCGCTGGTGAAGGCGCCTTTTTCATGGCCGAACAACTCGCTCTCGAGGAGCTCATCGGGTATGGCGGCGCAGTTGACTTTAATGAGCGGCCCATTCCTTCTCGGGCTCAGCTCGTGGATTGCATTGGCGATGAGCTCTTTTCCAGTTCCCGTTTCTCCGTAAACGATCACGGTTGCAGAGGTGGGAGCCCCTTTACGGATCAGCTCCATCACCTCGTTCATGGCGTGGCTGTTGCCAACGATGAATTTTCGCTTCAGGCTTGCCTTGATCTTTTCGCGCAGAGAAGTATTTTCCTCCTCCAACCGTTTGGAGAGCGTTTCCATATGGTTTTTCTGGTCCAATATATCTTGGAAGATCAAGGCGTTCTCAAGAGCGATGCAGGCCTGTTTGGCAAAAGCGGAGAAAAACCTTTGTTGATCCTCTCCGAAGGCGTCAGGCGCGGAGGCATAGATCGCCAGAACGGCCATCAAAGACTCTTTGGAGCGAAGGGGGACCAGCAGGCCGGAGCGGATGCCGCTTGCTCTGAAATACTGCAAAAACGGGGAGAGCGATGGTTGTAACTGAATTTCAGGTATCACGAGCGGTTCAGCGCATGAAGAGAGCTTCTCGAAGAAATCTTTCTGCGAAAGGCTCGCAGCGGTAGCTCCGTATTGCGCGTCCAGCCCTTCGTAAAAGACTGGCCCTGGCTTTTTTTGAGCCGCCAGGTGTACGGCGCACCGATGCCCCAGACGTCGAACCATGGAAAGAATCCGCTTCGCCACCGCTTCCGTTTGGAGGCTCTTGCTAAGCAGAGTGGACATCTCGAAGAGGGTCGAAAGCTCCTTCATCTTGCCTGAAAGCTGCTCGTTGGCCAAAGCCAGCTCCGAAGTCCGCTCCTCAATTCTCGCTTCGAGCGCCTTGTTGAAGTGCTCTTTCTCCTCATACAGTCCGGCATTTTCTATGGCCAGACTGATGTGGCCGGCGAAAAGCTCCAGGGTCTTTATATCCTCGGGGTAGATGGGCTGCCTGCTGTAGAACTTATCTCCGGTCAACACGCCCAACACCCTGCTGCGGCCAAGAAGGGGAACGACGCAGTATTCTTCAGTATCTGTGATCTTAAGGAATTTCTGACTGACCCGCGCATCCTCCCGAGCGTTTTGAACGTACACGGCGATCCCCTTTTGCACGCAAAGGGTCTCGACAGCAGTCTCATCCATCATGAACCCGACCCAGTCCTTGATCCTTGAGGCCTGCTCCCGCCTCACCCGGTCCAGGAACGCCACGCATCGCAGGAAATCTCCCTCGACGAGATATATCAATCCCCTTTCGAAATTAACCCCGATAATGGCCTTTTTCACCAGAATCTGAAGAAGAGCGTCTAGATTCATGGTCGAATGAATCTCTTCATTCATCTCAGCCAGCGTGCTGAGCTCGCGCAGCTTCTTCTGAATGAATTGCGCATCATTCAACGGGTCCGGAACATTTTCCGTCATGATCGATCCGTCTCCCGATTCAGCTATAACATTATAAATATCAGCATATCAATAAGTTAAGGCAGTAACGGGCGCACTCTTCATTCTTCGATGACCGGATTTCTCAGGATTCCTATTCGCTCTATTTCCACTTCAACGACGTCGCCGTGCTTGATGCGCCCTACTCCGGCGGGAGTGCCGGTGGCTATAATGTCTCCAGGCATCAGGGTGAAGTTTTTCGATACGAAGGAGATGATCTCGGGGATCTTGAAGATCATGCAACTGGTGCTCGAATCCTGGGCCACCTTGCCGTTCAATCGGCACTGGATTCTCAAGTTCTGCGGGTCCGGGACATCTTCGGCCGAAACCACCACCGGGCCAATGGGACCAAAGCCGTCCAGGGATTTTCCCCGAAACCAGCCGGAACGATCTCCCGTTTGAAGATTTCTCTGGCTCACGTCATTGAAGCACGCGTATCCGAAGACATGGCTCAAGGCATCCCGGGAAGGGACGTTCTTACATCGGTCCTTAATGATTATTGCAAGCTCGGCTTCATAGTCGGTCCTTAAGTCCTCGAATCCATACTCCTTCAAGAAGGCCGGAATCACGATCGGTTCATCCGGCCCTATTAACACGTTCGGAGTCTTTGGAAAAAGGATTGGCTCCGTCGGGATTTCATCAGTGAAGCCTTTTACCTGAACTGAATGACTTTCGGCAATATGCTCGCGGTAGTTGAGACCGAGAGCGATGATTTTCGTCGGGTTGAGCGCATAGGTCCGGGCTCGATTGTAGACGGGCAATTCCACCATGATCATCTCACTCCTCTACTCGTTGGCCGCTCTATGAAGCGGGATCGAGCCCGTTCCGACGTTTGCCGCCATCAGCCCTCACCGTCTCCGTTCTGGTGCGAATGGCCTTCGTCTTTCAGAAAATACCGGTGATATTCATCCTCTGAAAAATGATTGCGCATGAGCTGACCCATGAGCTCAAAGAGCTGGTTTATCTCTCCATCGCTCAATCTCGGGATCAGCGTCGCCATGAAGTCATCTTCGGAGAATTTCTGCAGGTAATACATGAGCGACTTCTCGTCCACTTCCCTCGAGAAGCCGAAAGCGACTATTCCGTCATACGCATCGACAAAGGTGTGCTTATGCTTGTTCATTAAAAAATCCCTTGATAGCGCCTATTCTTCGCTTTCTCCGTTCATATAGTAATCCAGGCCGAAATGGGTTATCTGCTCTTCGCCCATGAGGTAGCGGAGAGTATTCTTGAGCTTCATGAGCTGGATGAAAAGATCGTGCTCGGGATAGAGGTTCTCCTTGTGCATGGGGCTCTTGAAGTAGAAAGAGAGCCACTCCTGGATTCCGCTCATGCCGACGCGCTTGGCCAGGTCGGTAAAGAGAACGAGATCGAGCACCAGGGGAGCGGCCAGGATGCTGTCTCGGCACAAGAAATCGACCTTGATCTGCATGGGATATCCGAGCCAACCGAAGATATCGATGCAGTCCCAGCCTTCCTTGTTGTCTCCTCGCGGCGGATAATAATTAATGGTAACCTTATGGTAATAATTTTTGTAGAGAGTGGGGTATAGATGCGGTTGCAGGATATATTCCAGCACCGAGAGCTTGCTCTCTTCCTTGGTCTTGAAGGAATCCTTGTCATCGAGCACCAGGCCGTCGCGATTTCCCAGGATATTTGTGGAATACCAGCCTTCGAGCCCGATCATGCGAGACTTGAGGCCAGGGGCCAGAATGGTCTTCATCAGAGTCTGGCCGGTTTTGAAATCCTTGCCGGCTATGGGAATATTGTTTTGGTTCGCCAGCTCGACCATTGCCGGAACATCCAACGTGAGATTAGGCGCGCCGTTGATGAAGGGGACTCCGCTCTCGAGCGCTGCAACCGCATAGAGCATGCTGGGAGGAATTCTCGGATCGTTTCTGTCTATCGCCGTTTCGAACGCCTCCACCGACTGGTGGATTTCTTCGGGCTTGAGATAAACTTCCGTGCTTCCGCACCAGACCATGACGCAGCGTTCCAGCCCGTTGCGCTCCTTAAACTCCTGAATATCCTGTTTGAGAGCCTCGACCCGCCCCCGGAGATCGGGGTTTTCCTTGATGTAAGTCCCATCGAGATTCTTTACGAAGCGACGATCGAAGACAGCTTTCATGGGCCGGATGCCGCTGAGGAAATCCTTGATGGGATCCAGATGTTCGCGCTTCAGCACGCGAGCGTACAGCGCCGCTTCATAGCCGTTGGCTTCATAGATGTCCCACCCGCCGAAAACGATGCCTTCCAAAGGCTCCAGAGGCGCAAACTCTTTTATCTTCGGGCTTCGGCGCTCAAAGCGCTTTCCAAGCCGAATGGTCCCCAATTGCGTGAGAGATCCGATGGGCTCGGCCAGCTCCCTGCGGACAAGTTCAACTCCTGCTATGAAAGTCGTGCTCACCGCACCGCCGATGCCCGGGATAAGAACCCCCAGCTTTCCAGTGGGCGCCTCAATCTGGTCCTTTCGCTTCAAACTCTTTTCCTTCAACGCCTTACCCTCCGTTACCAATGAAATGGCAATGCCCGGCTCGGCAATCGACGCCTTCGCCAATTCGCATCGCCGCCGCCGATTATCGCTCAAGACAAGCACTGCGCAATTATTCCCGGATAATCAAATGCTCAACACCTTAAGCCCTTGACGTGCGACCTGTCAAGAGTCAAGCCCGAGCCCGCAGGGCTATCTTGTTCTGTGATGATTGAACAATCGTAACGCCCGGTTAGCCTCTATTCCAGTCACTTCTGCTGTTGGAATCAGCCCTGAAGGGGCGAAATACCATAGCCCGGGGCATCGCCCCGGGTAGAGATCCCGCCATACTCTTCTCCAAGCCCTGTAAGGGCGAGATAACCACTTTCTGGATATTTCGCCCCTTCAGGGCTCCGGGGAGGTTGTGCGGCTCCCGAACCCGGGGCGTTGCCCCGGGCTATGGTATTTCGCCCTTTCAGGGCTTTCACGGGAAGCATTTGGGAGCGAAGTGCAGGGAAAAAGATTCCCGTACACATGGTCATTTCTGAATGAGACCAAATTTACCGTGCCCGAGCCCGGCCGGCGCCTCCTCCAGCGCTCGGGAAAATGTTGGCGCAGGCTGACAACGAGATCCTGCGCTCATCCCCGCAGAGCCTTCTTTTCCAGCTCAAGCAACGCCTTCTTGATTCCAAGCCCTCCAGTATACCCACCCATGCCGCCTCCCGAGGCCACAACCCTGTGGCAGGGGATGAGGATGGGGACCCGGTTCTTGCCACAGGCTCCGCCCACGGCGCGAGCGGCCTTCGGAGCTCCGACGCTTCGGGCGATTTCAATATAGGTGCGGGTTTCTCCGGAAGGAATGAGACGGAGGGCTTCCCACACTCTTTTCTGAAAAGGAGATCCCCAGTCCGCGTCCACGGGAAAATCGGAAAGCGCGTCGCCTCCCTCGAAATAGCGAAGAATCGCCCCCTTCACTTCCCGCAGGAGCGCGGAACCCTCATCAAGCGCGATCGAAGGTCCGGGATATGCTTCCAGCATGCGGGCATGGATCCCGTCCGCAGAAGGAAGCTCATCTCCGAGAAATTCAAGGAGACAGATCCCTTTTGCGCTTTCCGCCAATAGAATCCAGCCCAGAGGCGACGAGAAGGACGCATAACGAATGATAGAACTAGCCATTTCCTCGACAACTCTCTAACTTTTGGCTACAAAATCCATGATATAAGGATTTGTTTGCGCTTCATGACCGATTGTGGAATACGGCCGATCTCCATAATCGTGTCCCGGCCACACAACCGTATCCGGAGGCAGCTTAAGAAGCTTCGTCTCAAAAGATTCTTTCATTTGCCGGAAAGAGCACCCGGGAAAGTCAGTCCGCCCAACGGCTCCGACAAAAAGAGTGTCTCCGGTGAAAAGGTTGCCGTCGATCAATATGCAACAGGCTCCGGGAGAATGTCCCGGAGTATGCAGGAACTTCATGACGATATTTCCAAAGGATAGCTCATCGCCGTCTTCAACCCGGACGTCGGCCGCCGCCGGGGTATCGAGCCCCATCATCTTCGTCCAACCCTTGATGTCCGCTCGCTGGAAAAAATCATCGTCCAGGGAGTGCATGACAACCGGAGCGCCCGTCGCCTCTTTCAAATAGTCGTTGCCGCAGGTATGATCGGCATGACCATGGGTATTGACTATGTAACGGAGCTTGACATTCTTCTGTCGCAGCAGATCAAGCAGTTGATCTTCGTTTCCGGCGGGGTCGATGAGAATGCCTTCTCCAGTTTCCTCATCGTAGACCATGTAGCAGAAAACATCCATATATCCGACGCGGGTTTGTACGATTTTCATATTGCTCCTCACCTGGAATTTATCGTTCAAAAACATTCAAATGCGCTAAAAGATGGACCAAAACACCTGAAAAGTCAAAGGCCAGTAAAGAGCGCGGCGGCGACTCTATTCCCGAGCATGACAAATGCCCTCGTAGAATGGGCGCTTCTTTGGGCGTCAAGCGAACCCAGCAAAGAGCCGATTTCCGGAAGGCATGGGAGAATCCCCGCCCCACTCGA
This sequence comes from uncultured Syntrophobacteraceae bacterium, assembly GCA_964578835.1. Taxonomy (GTDB): domain Bacteria; phylum Desulfobacterota; class Syntrophobacteria; order Syntrophobacterales; family Syntrophobacteraceae; genus CAZOEL01. The sequence continues at coordinate 59,323 of CAZOEL010000024.1, forward strand.
ATCGGAATGGGAATTGCCGTCCGGATGTTGTATGCCATAGCTTTAATTCATAATATATGCGAAAGTTTCAATAATGCAGAGCATTGACAGAAAAAAAGGAGGAAACCGCTCATGCATATACTCATATTAGGCGCCGGAGCGTTGGGAAGCCTGCTTGCGGCGAGACTCTCCGGAACGGATGCAAAGATCACTCTTCTCGGAGTCAACCGTGAACATATTGAGGCCATTCTCGAGCACGGGCTCGTGGTGGAAGAGCTTGACGGTTCTCTAACTCGCCATCATCCGGTCTGTCATGACAATCCGAACGCTGTGGAGGAAAAGGCGGACCTCGTGATCGTCGCCGTGAAGGCCTATGCAACGCAAAGAGCTGTCTTCGATTTAATGGACCATTGCCGGCCTTCCACTTTATTTCTCACGCTCCAAAACGGCATCGGCAATTGGGAGAGCATCGCCCGAATAGTCGGGGCCGACAGAGTGTCGGTCGGAATCACAGCTCAAGGCTCCACCCTCCTGGAACCTGGCAGAATACGTCATGGAGGCAATGGAGCAACCTTCATCGGAGAGCCTTCCGGGCCTCCTACAAAGCGGATCTACTCGCTTATGGAGATCTTCCTGAAGGCCGGCCTCGACGCCAAAGCCGGGGAATGCATGGAGGACCTCATATGGCATAAGCTTCTCATCAACATCGGCATCAACGCAATAACGGCGCTCACCGGAATCCGCAACGGCATGATCGCCGAGATAAAGCCGGCTTCGGAGCTGTCCAGAGCCGCGGTGGAGGAGGCCGCGCTGGTCGCTCAGGCCAAAGGGATTCGCATAGCAAACGACATCGTTCAGAGGGTGCTGGCGGTCGCTCAGGCCACAGCCGTGAACCGCTCATCAATGGGACAGGATGTGGACCGCAGAAAGAGAACGGAAATCGACGCTATAAATGGAGCCATTGTCCGCTTCGGTGAACAACTGAACATCCCAACTCCCGTAAACCGCACACTCACGCAGCTCATAAAGATAATGGAAGCAAGATAGAAAGAAGACGGCGAGAAAGAAGGAGCCCCCTGCCCGCATGACTTGCCGGACAGGGTTTTACGACCCTCATAGGTCGACTTGGAAGTCTGAAAGAGCGCCGATCAACATTTCCCTGATCCCGAGCGCTCCAGATCCTTCACAAAGTCCGGCGAAGGCGTTCCGCCCAACTGCCGAAAACGCTTCAAGTCCGAGCACGCTCGCGCATAGTCGTTGGCGCGGAATGACGCTATGGCCCGGTTATGGTACGCTTCGGCAAATTGCGGATTCAGTTGCAACGCGCGGGTGTAGTCGGCCATGGCAAGATCGTATTTTCCCGCTTTCACGTACGACATGCCACGATTGTTGAGCGCCCTGGCGTTATCGGGATCCAACTTGATTGCTTCACTGAAGTGGCCGATTGCTTGCTCATAATCACCCTCGGCAAAAGCGCTCAAGCCTTCTCGGCTGTGCATTTCAGACTCATCCATTTTGGCGGCCGCCCCTTGCTTCGCCTGTGCGAGCATTACGCTTTCCGCATATGAATCGCTCGCATGCGCCGCCGAACTGGAGAGCCCAAAGATAACTCCTAAAACGGGCGCCAGGACAACGAAGAAAAGGGTGGCGATTTTTTTAACAGACATTGGTCTTCTCCTCATATTTCATCTCCGGAGCGCAACTCGCTCCAGCTTCATCTCTACAGCGTTAAGGCCTTCCACGGCTCTTTTCATATTGATCGACCAAAATTCCTCCAACCACACCGGCGGCGCCGCCTATAGCGGCTCCAGTTCCCGCGCTGCCCCCTGAAATCGCTCCGATTGCGGCTCCAGAGCCAGCGCCAATCGCTCCCCCACTCAGCATCCTCTGTTCTGTATAGCTCATGCCGGCGCAACCCGAGATTGTAAGGACAAGCAGCGCCGTCAGAATAAAGCGGCCAATCTTTTCTATTCTTCTCATTTCAAAACCTCCCTTCACGTTAAATCTCATCTTAAAAGATAAGCAGAGAGGTCTATGAACTCATCATGCGGCTGGTTGATTGTGAAGTTATCCATGGTTTCGAACGAGAGGAACGCAATCGACGATTTTAGCCGAAGGCCTATTGCGCCTTGTCGAGGCGCGCCTTCATGAGACTGAAAAGAATAGCTGAGTGAAGTGAAATATCTTAATATCTTCAAGCTTCATACGCCCCAGCGGTAATAATCCGCCGGATTTCGCTCTCGAGGGCGCTTACCTGATAAGGTTTTTCCAGCACGCCGCTGAACCCGCACTCGGAGTAATGCGCCATAACGGGATCATTTGAATAACCACTCGATACGATTGCTTTGACGGTGGGATCCAATTTCCGAAGATCCATTATTATTTCTCTTCCGCCCATCCCTCCTCGCACGGTCAAGTCAAGAATCACGACATCGAAGGGATCTCCAGCTTCCAGAGAATTCCTATACAATTCATACGCCTCTTCGCCGCGCCTCGCCAATGCCACCGCATAACCCAGATGCTCGAGCATTTTTGAGACAACGCCACGCACCATGTCTTCATCATCCATCACCAGGATCTTATATCTTCTATCGTCCAGCCCCTTTTGGCAAAGCTCTTTCGTGGCGGCATCCTCTTTTGCTTCGTACGCCGGGAGTAGTATCTGGAAAGTGGCGCCTTCTCCCACCTTCGATTCTGCGGAAAGGAATCCTTGATGCTGATCAATGATGGAGTAGGCAGCGGCTAGTCCAAGACCTTCTCCGGTGTCGATAGGCGAAGAATAGGGCTCGAATATTCGCTGGAGCTGCTCCCGGGGGATGAAGCAGCCATTATCCCGTATGGAGATTCTCACATATCTCCCCCTCTTCAGGGGTTGGGGAAGCTCCACCCCTTCAGGAACGTTTGACGCCGAAACATGGATGACTCCGTTTTCGGGGGTTGAGCGCCAGGCATTTGTCAGGAGGTTGTTCAGAGCCTGTCTGACCTGTTTCGCATCAACCTCGGCAGTCCACAAATCATCGGCTATGTTCACATGACATTCAATCTGCGAATGCTTGAAGGCGGCAAGACATATCTCGTTTAACAACCCTGGGAGGGATGCCGGTCTTCTGATCGGCTTTCCGCCCCTGGAGAAGGGGAGCAACTGCTGAGCAAGATCCCTGGCCTTCCAGGATGCTCGCTCCACTTCTTCAAGGTCCTCAAAGATGCTGTCGGCAGGGTTGGCGCGCATTTTGGCCAGCGAGACGTTTCCGAGAATGGCGGCAAGGATGTTGTTGAAATCATGCGCGATGCCTCCCGCAAGATTTCCAATGGCCTCCATTTTTTCCGCCTGGAGGAGCCTCGCTTCCATGCGCTTCTTCTCCGTGACGTCCTCTAAAATGACAAGGAAGCCCGAGTCTTCTTCCTTGATGGGGAGAAACTTGAGCATTATCAGCTTGTCGCCCATCACAAACGGCGGATCGACGAGATCCTCCGTAGTAGAAAAGCCTTGGGCTTTCAGCAGTTCACCTATTCGTTCCTGCTCGGCTCCTTCGAACAATTCCTCGAAAGAAGACGCCAAGAGCCTTTCCTCCGGGATGGCGACCAGATTGAGAGCCATCGGGTTGGCGTAGACGATTCTTGCCTCACGGGTAAGCTCCATTACGCCTTCTGTCATACTCTCCAAGATGACCTCGAAATGGCGCTTTACGGTCAGGAGCTCTCTGGTGATTTCGCGAGGCCGCATCGCGTCGGCGCCAATAGTCTCTCCACGCGCAGATCCGCGCTCCTTCGAGCCCAATTCCTTCAGAATAGCCAAGACATGGCGCCCCATTTGATCGAAAGGCGCCTTGGCTATGCAGGCGTCCGCGCCGAACCCCAGAAACTCCACATCCTCATCCGCCGCAATGGCTGAAAGAATGACCAGATACGCGTCCGCAAGCTCAGGCTTCTTCCGTATGATGCGGCAAAGCCTTTCTCCATTGATGTTGGGCATGATAAGATCTATGAAAATGACTTCCGGAGTGTAACTCGACAATATGTCCAAAGCTGAAAGCCCATCCTTCGCCGTCAGGACTTCGTATCCTTCTTTTGAGAGCAAACCGCTCATGAATTTCAGCATGAGAGGATGGTTATCAACCACCAGTATCTTACCAGCCATGACATGAACCTTTCCCTTTGGACTCACCCGATCAATACACAGAAAAGCAGCATAAAGAGCACACGAAGACCATTACCCCCGCACACAGGCGCTAAAACGCCTAATCCTCACCTGAGCGTACGGGCGACATCTTGCAGCATGCTCCGAAGCAGCGCCACTGCTTCAAAACCGCCCTGGAGCGCGCCGCTCCTGGCCTCCGACTCCATCTCTTGAGCTTTCCGCGTAATCTCGTCGAGCCCGAAATTGAGAGCCGCTCCCTTCAGTGAATGGGCGTAGCGAGCAACATCAGGAATGTTGTTTTCTCCAAGCGCCGCTTCCACCATATCCAGATCCGATTTGCCGCTCTCAATAAATATATCCATCATTTCAAGAACTTCGTCTTCTTTAAGCCCGAGATCCTGCATTATCCTTTTGACGTTCATACCGCCTCCCCCCGCAAACAGTCTTTCCCATACAATTCATAAAAGAATTATTACTGGCCTTTCCATCCTCGCCTAAAAAGAAATCTCTAAGACTGATTGCTTCCGGAGCAAGGCGCTCCCAGCGATGAACTTTTCCTTTTCATGGGAACCTACGCATAATTCAAGAATAATTTCGGCATTATTCCACAAGAGCTTTAGCAATTATGCATTTACCCCAAACTCATCGTCTTTTCCGCTCACGCATCTATTGCGCCAAGCCCGACCAGATGCATTTATTTGAGAGCCACACCTTCCGGAGCGTCCAGCAACACTGCATATAACCGCCAACGCCGCCAGCGTCTCTGTTTTCTTGAAAGCCGCAAAGCTTTCCGAGCACAAAAGGAAGTCTCCAGATCAGCGGGATGAATAGATTGACAAGGCTTGTCGGCTATGGTAACCAGAAACCCTGCTGTTAGCATGAGATGCTGACAAGGGCGACTAGCTCAGTGGATAGAGCGTTGGTCTCCGGAACCAAAGGCCCCCAGTTCGATCCTGGGGTCGCCCGCTCAGAATTACTTGTAAAATCGATACAATAACAAAATGCCTGATAATGTATCTTGGGATAATTGCTAACTTTTTTGCTAACAGAGCTTCCAGATTCACACCCCAGAACTAATTTTATCAGTTTCGATATTTCTTTTCTATTTCGCCATCCTGCGACCTTCTTAATTTTGGAAAACACGTTTTGCTGGGGAGCATTACCTGTTTGTTAATGGAAAGACCGGCAGATTGTGGCCAGCATTCACCAGGCCATACTGAAGCACCGTTTCAGGGTGGTCGCCGGTTTGCCTCCTGATCATGTCATTAACAAACAGGTAATGCTCCCCTTGAATGATCTGGGCGAAAGCTGATGAGGAATTGAAAGGGGCGCCAGACAAGCTGTTGGCCCCTGCGAGCTTGGCTGGCGGTGAATCACAAACCGATCTGCTTGCTTTCATGATTCATTGATGCAAAGGACCATATGAGAATATATCTTGATAATTGCTGTTATAATCGTCCCTTCGACGATCAAAAGCAGCTGCGCATTCGGCTTGAAGCGGAAGCCAAGCTGGGAGTCCAGGAGATGATCCTGGAGGGAAAGATTGAGCTCGCATGGTCTTACATCCTCGACTTTGAGAATGAGATGAACCCTTTTGAGCAGAGAAAGATGGTGGTCTACCAATGGAGGACACATGCAACGGCCGATACTGACGAGACACAGGGAATTCTGGAGAAGGCCGAAGCCTTGGTTCAGTTGGGGCTCAAAACCAAGGATGCCCTACATCTTGCATGCGCTGTTTCGCTGGGATGTGACTATTTTCTCACGACCGACGATCATCTGATCAAGAAGTCTGCCGGCATCGATGAAATTAGAGTTGCCGATCCCATCACCTTTATCAGAGAGGAGCTCGAATGATTACGGATACCGAGATAAAGATAAAAGGGGTCCGAGTGATCCGATCCGGCCGTCAAACAGATGATACTGGACGCCCGGTTGGTGGAACGATAATGAGCGCCGCGATGCCGGATACAGCTGAAATCGCTCACCGGAAGCACAGCAACAGCAGCAACCGAGGGAGGACAGAAAGACGATGCAGGCAGCCTCATCCAAGATAGCGCTGAAACCGTATTTGGAAGCCGTCAGAACACACTGCGAAGGGCTTTCCAGAGAGGAATTGGTAGAGACCATTCTCGATCTCGCTCAGGAAGCATCGGTCGGAGGGCGTGTCGCGTTCCTCGACAAGATAGGAGCCGGCGCATCCCGAGCCGCTTCCACCGCAAAAGCAACGGAAACGAATATCGAAGAGATCATTTTCGAACGTATCGCGACCTTGAAGGAGGAAATCGAAGAAAGAATCTCCTCCATTGAAAACGGCGCTTACTGGGATGAGCTCGCTGATCGGGAAGAGCAGGACTACGATGAGGAACCCGATCGAATAACGGAAGAACAGCTTGACGAACTGGAGCAATTGTTCCTTGAAACAGACGGTTTTTTTCTGTCGGGCCAATTGGAAGCGGCTCGCCGATTGTATCAGGGCCTTTTTGCTCTACACGATTCAGACGAAGAGATTTCCGGCAGCATTACCCGAAAATCCCTGGATCTACGCGAGGCGCGAGCCAGATACTGCCGCTGCGTCTATGAGACAACGGAGCCGGCTCGTCGTGTGGAAGAGCTTCTCCAGTGCATGGACACTGATGCCCCGATGCATCGCTATTGTCTGGACCTGAATTCAGAGCCGCGCCCCTTGCTGCAGGACATAATTGACGCCAGACCGGGCGATCTTCCGGACTGGGAATCGTTCCTGCCCGTCTGGAAGGAAAGACTTGCCGCGCGCCGTACGACCAGAGCAGCGATTCTTCAGATGGAAGCAGTACAACGGATCGAGGGCGTTGACGGGCTTGCATGTCTTGCAAGGCAGTGGAAATCGGACCAGCCGTGCGGTTACCTCTTCTGGATACAATGCCTGGAGGAGAAGAGAGACTGGCAGGGGATGCTCGAAGCCGGTCTGGAAGCTCTGGAGGTATTGCCCAATAGCGGTTTCCGGGAACAGGCCGCCGGGCGTCTTGTCAAAGCAGCAGCTGAACTGGGTAATGCCAATCTCGTTCTTCGGGGAAAACGTGAGCAGTTCCTGTCTGCTCCCAATGAAGCAAACCTGATTGAGCTCCTTGAAGAAGCTGAGTGTCAGGACGTACGGCTTCATGAGCTTGAAGCCATTCTGAGCTCCCGAGAGCAAATCGAGGGAGGCGAGCGCGGGCGGGGAGAACTGCGCCTCAAGATGCTTCTGATGGCCGGCGATCTTGACGAAGCTTTCAACCTGGGAAAGAACGAAGCAAGCCTCGGCTGGTCCTACGGAAAGGCCGGAGCCCTGTTTTCAGCCATCCTGTCGGTATTGAGCGAAACCTCACAGAAAGCGGCCACAATCAACACGTTGCTGAAAGAGTATGCAGCGCGATCACACAGCTTTTACAGGAGTAACGAGGAGAAGGCAGAAAAAGTATATGCCGAAATCATGAAGGGTCTCGCCCTTGTCAGCCCGACCCGGGAGGAAAGACAGAAATATGCGGCATGGGCGGATGGAATCGGCCGCAGCCGCATCGAGCAGATTGTGTCGAACAAACATAGAGGAGCTTACGATCGGGCCGCCTGCGTGCTTGGGGCCTTAGCGGAATATTATGTGCTTTCGAATCGAAAGGATAAGGCTCTATCGCTGTTAAACGAATTCCTGAAGGTCAAGTTTCCTCGTCACCACGCCTTCAGGTCAGAGGTAAAAGGAGTTATCGGCGGATCTCCATTGCTCAAGGAGCTAAGGGCTGTTTGACCGAAGACTGTGTATGGCAAGGGATCGTGTGGAGGCCGGGAACCTAGGCCATCACGTCAAGAATGCCGCCAGAGCCGGGGACTTCAGATCATCAAGCCAATATTTGGGAATTCTATGATAGACAAGGCAGCATAGGTCGGGAAAACAAAAAAAGGGCTAGCCCGTCTCTGAGCCAACCCTTTGTTTTTCCTAAGTGCCGGAGGTCCGTACACATACATAGCTGACACGGTACATGGTGAGGCTACGCATATCAGGGACTTTCCTTTTTGAATCAAACGCCGACTTGAGCGGTAGAAGAAGGGGCATCGTGAGATGCACGCAAGGCAATCTCCTTGAGAACTTCCGGGCGTGACTGGGCGATCTTGATGAGCGTCTTGGCCGCTCCCGATGGCTCGCGCCGTCCCTGTTCCCATTGCTCCAGCGTGCGTTTGGACACTCCGAGGAGCTCTGCAAACTGTGCCTGCGAAAGCCCGGTTTTAAGCCGTGCACATGCTGCTTCCGTCTGTGAAGCCATCATGTATCGCTTGCCTCCACCGGCTTTGATCTCATCAACCGAGTCCAGCACTTCTTGCCAGACATCCCGCTTATCTTCGTGCTCGGCAAGGGCCTTGCCGCTTAGCTTACGACTCATCGGAAAACCTCTCTTTCAGCGCTCTGACGATTTGCACTGGGATGTTGTCATGCTTGGCTTTGGCATAAATGGTCAACATCTAAAACTCGTCAGGGCGGCGCCTCACATAGTAGATCACACGAACACCTCCGCGCTTTCCAGTCCCCGGTCGTTTCCACCTGAGCTTCCTCAAACCTCCGGCGCCCGGGATTACATCTCCGGCTTCAGGATGCTCCATGAGAAACCACTGCAAAGCGGCGTACTCGTCGTCATCCAAGTAAATCGGAAGCTCACGCTCAAAAATACTGGATTCAATGAATGTGAACATAGGAAGTATATACGCCTTAGGCGTATGGAAGTCAATACAGGCTGCGACCGGAAAGCTGATCCGGCTTAAAAACGCCAGCACTCTAGATCTAGCTGATTTGCATTCCTAACTCACACAAGATTCCAGGTAAGTAGGAACTCAATTTGAACCGATCTCGGGCTATTTTGTCGATATTCGGAAAATCGAGAGCAACCTCCCCTGTGGCCCTGAAGCCATTCGAAAAAGGCTGGATGAATTCTACTTTCCGCTACCCTCCAGAAGCACCATTGCCCGCATACTGGCAAGGCAGCGGTTAACCCATGGCAGGACCGGCTGCTACGATTGATCCGGGCTTCCTCTCGTACAAGAGCGGTCTGGTTGCCAATAGCAACTACAGGTCACTTTGATGGTTCATTTTGGAGCAAAAAAAGGAAGAGTTTTGAGACCTCATGTGCTTTGGGATTTTCGCAAGCGGCACAATCTGACAGTACCAGGGCTGGCTGAAATGCTTGGCGTCCACAAAAGCCAAATATCCCGTTGGGAAACCAGCCAGCGTCCCATCCCGCCATGGATGGAAAAATCCCTTGCATGCCTCGATAGACAAGGAACAAACAAGATAACTGCACCTCAGACAGCGGACTCCAAATGAGGCAACTCTGAATGCGGCAGAAAAGAACGGGGGTGATAAAACATCCGAGTATCAAAACGGGCTAGCCCTGTCGATGCCCCCCGCAACTACTGCCCTTCACTATTGGCGGATTTACTGCATTTTCCGAGGGAGTGGGGAAACTCCAGTCGCCCTACGGGCTCCTTCCGTTTCCCCACTCCCTCGACACCGGTCTCGCCCCAAGACCCTTGGGAAAAACTTGAGCAGGGTGGGGGAATTTTCAGCCATCGAGGCGGGGGAATTTTCGGTTGTCATTATGAACCAGCAGGCGCGACGGTTTCGGAAGCTGCTAAGTTGGCCTTCAACGGAGCCATTATTAGAGGCTTTGGAGGCATCAGGGTTGACGAGTTGTTGAGGTCAATCATGTATGAAATCGCTTGGGATGGTATCAAGGTCAATAATGAGCGTCTCGGAATATGGATCAGCAAACGAGAAGGTTACACCGTCCAGGGGTTACGCTTTCGCCGCTCTGGGAAGAAACATAAAATGGTGGTCTGGACAGTTGAAGACGCAAGCGAGGAAACGGCTATCACTCCTTTCATCTTCGAGGGCAAGGAGATCAGGGTTCAGCTCGATGAGCAGGGGGAGCCACGGTGGGTTGCAAAAGACGTGTGTGATGTGCTCGAGTTGAGCAACTCCAGAATGGCGGTTGATAGACTCGATGATGATGAAAAGGGTGTAAGTCAGGTTTACACCCATGGAGGTATGCAGACTCTTCAGACGATCAATGAATCCGGCCTCTACACTCTTATCCTCAGATCGGATAAACCCCAAGCTAAGCCCTTCAGAAAATGGGTGACATCCGATGTCCTTCCCGCGATCCGCAAGACAGGCACTGACGCAGTAGCCGGTAAACAGTATCGACAACAACAAGCAATCGCACCTTCCATCACATCACAAAAGACATTGCTTCCACTCCCCCTGCCGGAGCTCGTGAAGGTCTACAAGTCCTTCATCGCACTTGCCAGGGCCGCAGGACTCAGGGGAGACGCGGCCGCCATGAGCGCAAACGAGGCCACAAGGAAAGTGACGGGCGTTGATTGCCTGGAGCTCCTCGGGAGAAGCCTTTAATCATCCATGACACTAAATCGTACGGGAAGGGTGCGACATCATGTGGAGAGACACTTATCTGAATGGAACTTACGATTCCAATCCCCCTGAGAACACCCGGGGAGGCGCATCATGAAGAACAGAGTCAACCGTACAGTAACACCCGCCATGAGAACTGAATTCAGGGAAAGAGTTGGACTTCCGATTGGACGAGTCCCATCCACCAGAATCTTTAAGCAGCTCCTCGATCTCGGACAAAGAGAAGGCATAAAAGTCATCCGCGACAATTCCGGATTTCCAGGCATGATCATGAAGGATAGGGAAAGCGGTAAGGTCGGAATTTTCGTCCGGAAAGACATGCCGATGGCTTTTCAGGTTTTTGTGCTGGCTCACGAGCTCGGGCATTGGCGCTTAGGCAACCCACAACAAATAACCTACCAGGAAGAGGGGTTCTGTCATTCCGGCATGGTTTTGGCCGGAATCCAGCCCCGCGAAAAAACTGGATTCCGGCTTGAAGACTGCCGGAATGACGGTGGGTGTTTCTGAACCAATTTTGGTAGGTTATTTGTTGTGAGCTGCCTTACACTATCGCAACAAAGAAGAATCCTTGATCCTGTTTCATACGGAGCCTCACACAAAAAAATGGTTGGAAAAAGCTGTTAAGAGAGAAAAAGACGCGGACAGATTCGCGGGGAAGCTTATCCGCCTTTTATCGAGGAAGCTGCAGCTAGACCAACCGGAGGCCTCGACGGAAGATTTCCTCTTGGCCGGGATCCGCTCGGAGGCGCACATAGAAAAATAATCGCTATGGCCTGGGGCTCTCCGCCCTGAGCCTTGCGTCGGTTCTTTGAAAACTGAATATGGCTTACGCAGTGTGATGGCTTGAGATGCACGTGTGCACGCAATATGCACGCAACGTCAGACCAGAAACAAAAGGGCTAGCCCGTCTCTGAGCCAACCCTTTGTTTTTCCTAAGTGCCGGAGGAGAGAATCGAACTCTCATGGGCGCAAGTCCCACTGGATTTTGAGTGTAAGAGTAGGGAAATACAGGGAAATTCAAGGATATCGTAATCATTAGAAAAGATGCCTATTCCTTCTATTCTGAGCGTGCGAGGAAACATAGGGAAAACAGGGGGTATTTTTCGCATGTTCTTGACTGGAAATTGACCACGGAGAAAAGAGCGCCGCGATCCCCCACGTTCAACTGATAGCGGGATTGCAGATTGTTCTTGACTCTGCGTACGAGATCACATAGCCTAAGTACGTAAAGGTAATTCCAACGCTGGTTATGATGATAATCAGCAAAACATCACTCAGGGCACGCCATTAGGCCTCCCCTTTCGTGTGTTTACCTTGTCCGGCCGCACGCAAGCGCTTCCCCGGATCAAACAGGGTGACACGAAGAGGGAGGCTTTTGTTTATGGCAGATGCCGATCTTCAACAAGTAACCGCGAGTTCTTCTCTTCCCTCTGAGCTTCGGTCATTCAGCTATCTTACTGAGGCTCAAACCGCCGAACTCCTATCCTGTAGTGTGCAAACCTTACGGAATAACAGATTTGCCCGAAAAGGTTTACCTTACTGCAAGATTGGGCGCAGTGTCCGCTATCCCCTGAAAGCCGTAGTTGAATATCTCGAGCAACACAAAGTTGAGCACCATCTGATGAGCGTGGAGGTGGAAAATGTCTAAGCCTCCTCGACAAGTCAAAGTTGAAAGCATCCGGCCACGGGCTGTCAGTATCACAGATGCGGCTCGATACCTGGGCCTTGCTCCAAAGACCCTTTACAATCAACTTTCCCGAAATGCAAAGAAGCCTCTTCCGATCCGTGTTTATCGCTTTGGCGGGAAGCCTCTTCTTGATCTGGCAGACATTGACGCCTACCTGGATTCACTTCTTGTGGATGGTGAAAGAAGGGAGGCTGCCCAATGAGACCCGGCGCAAGCCTCCATTTTACTAATGATGGGCGAATATCGGAAATCTGTATCATAGCCAACAATGAGCGGGAGCAGCTCTTAGCGGAAAGAGCGCTTACTGAACTCGGACTCATGAAAAAAGAATGCCCGCGTACACGGCGCGGGCAGACGATCAGGAAGGCGCTCTTCCCCTTCCCTTGGAATCGAGATGGGGGAAAAACGCATGAGAAGCGATGAGATAATTGACGAAATAAGAGCTCAAGTCAACGCTCAAGTTGAGGTAGAGCGCAGCCAGATAGCTGAAGATCCAAAAGAGAAAGAACTTTTTCCCGCCGCTGAACTCTACAAGGCAATGAAGTCGCAACATGACGGTGACGCCTGGCTCTTCACTCAGATATACCGGGACAAGCTTTGCTTCGATCATGCGGCGGGAAGATGGTTTCAATGGAGCGGGCACTCTTGGAGGGAAGACCTCACAGAGGAGGCCTTGACCGCTATAGATGCCGTATCGGAAGCTTATGCAAAGGAGGCTTCGCGCCTCTCCTGGCTTGCCTTGAAAGCCTCAAAAGAAGGCAATGCTGAAGAAGCTGATAAGGCTTCAAGGAAAGAGCGCGAATACTACAAGAAGATATCCTCTCTCCAAAAGCTAAGCTGGAAAAAAGCAGTGCTCGAGCTGGCGGCGGCCGGGGAGCGATCGCTTGGACTTTCGGGCGAGGAGTGGGACCGCAACCCTTGGCTTCTGGCGTGCAAGAACGGAGTAATCGAGCTTAAGCCTTTCTCCTTCAGACCAGGGAGACCATCAGATTACATAAAAACCGCTTGCCCTACCGAATGGAACGGGCTTCACGCTCCGGCACCAGCATGGGAGCTTTGCACCCGGGAAGTCTTCAACAATGATCTATCCCTCGTTTCTTTCGTTCAACGCCTCTTTGGGGCCGCCATTGTCGGGCAGACTACAGAGAACGTGCTTCCTATCCTCTGGGGGCAGGGCAGAAACGGCAAAGGGACTATTCTTGAGACCTGGGCGCATGTCTTTGGACCTCTGGCTGGGCCCATACAAGCGGAGATGCTTTTAGACCAAGGCCGCATGAGATCAAGCGCCGGGCCTGCCTCGGATATTATAGCCTTGCGCGGCAGGCGCATTGCCTGGGCCAGTGAAACCGATGAAGGCAGGAAATTGAATGCGGGCCGCGTGAAATGGCTTTGCGGCGGGGATACGTTGTGCGGCCGTGAGCCATACGGAAGGCGAGAGATAAGCTTTAGGCCTTCGCACACGCTCTTTCTGATTACCAACCATAAGCCGCGCGTAGACGCTTCCGATTATGCTTTATGGCAGCGAGTCTTACTGATTCCTTTTAACCTCTCTTTTGTTACTGAGCCGCAACAGCCAAACGAGCGCCTACGAGATCCCACCTTACCGGATAGACTAAAAGCAGAAGCGCCGGGAATCTTGGCATGGTTGGTGCGCGGATGCCTCGAATGGCAGCAAAAAGGCTTGAATCCTCCCGCTATCGTCAAAGAGGCCACCAGCAAATATAAGGCCGCAGAAGACATAATAGGGCATTTCATCGAGGAGAAGTGCATCATCCAATCAGGGGCCGAGATTAAAGCCGGAATATTGCGAAAAGCCTATGAAGGATGGTGCGAGCAGATGGGGCATAGGCCGGTATCAGGCCGCAAGTTTGGCGAGGAGATGAAAGCCCGCTTCGATTCATACCAGGACTATAGAGGGGTTTTCTATCTTGGGATTGGGCTCGCCTCTGAGAGGATGAACCCTGAATAGTCTGAACAGTCTGAAGGGTTTTGTAAGGAAACTCTAACGAGAAAAATCGATTTTCTATAGGGGTTTTATAGCAAAAAGGTTCAGACCCTTCAGACTCTTCAGGATTGAGGTAAATTCATGAATATTCTTGATCTGCTAAAAGCTGATGGAATCACAGTAAAGAAGGTTTCTGGGATTAAGGGCGGCGAGTATGCCTCTTCTTGCCCGATATGCGGCGGCGAAGATCGTTTTCATTCCTGGCCGGAACAAGGCGAGGGCGGAAAATATTGGTGCAGGCAATGCGGAATTGGAGGAGACCTTATTCAATACTGCCGGGATGTGCGCAAGCTCTCCTTCCGGGAAGCCTGCCTGTTTCTTGGATGTGAGCCGGGGCCAGCGCTTCTTTCATGGGATAGACGAGAAGGGGCAGAATGGACCCCCAGAGATGCCAAACCATGCGTGGGCGACCAATGGAGGAGGGAAGCGGTTGCACTCGTAGAAAGGGCCGAAAAAGAGCTTTGGAGTGATGCCGGAAAAAGCGCGCTCAATTGGCTGCGTCATGAACGAGGATTCACCGAGGAGACCATCAAAGCCTTTCGCCTGGGCTGGATGCCTCAAACGCTATGGAAAGAGCGGAAGGCATGGGGGCTGCCCGAGATAATGAACGATAAGGGAAAGCCCAAGCGCCTTTGGATTCCCGCGGGCCTCCTCATTCCCTTTTTTGAGGGTGAAAGCCTCATTAAGATTAAGATCCGGCGATCAGAGCCGGACGCAGATCCGCGTTACTACCTCTTGCCTGGATCCAGCACGAAAGCAATGGCGATCGATGACAAAAGGACGGCTCTCATAGTGGTAGAAAGCGAGCTTGACGCAATCCTTATCCACCAGGAAGCAGCCGATTTATGCGGAGCGCTGGCGCTTGGATCGGCGAGCGCGAGACCTGATTCCGAGATCACAGAAGCCCTTAAAACCCGCTCTCTTATACTTGTTTCCCTCGATAGCGATGAAGCCGGCGCAAAAGAGGCTTGGCGATGGTGGGCGGAACACTTCCACCAGGCTAAACGCTGGCCTCCGATCAATGGAAAAGATCCGGGCGAGATGCTCAAGGCCGGGGTAAGTGTTTGTGCATGGGTCAAAGCCGGAATCCCGGAGATAAGGGAAAAGCAACCAGAAGCGCCAGAACCGCAACCCGAGACATGCAGCAGGGACCGAGAGACCACAAAGAGCGAACTGATGAAGGTCTATGAAGCCATTGGCAAGGCATACTCAAAGGAGCATTGGAAGCAGCTTATCGCTCTTCCTGGGTGGAAGCCAAAGCTTGACGAACTTGAGCAGGCATTTACAGCAGCATGGAAGGCGGGCCGCGATTGCTGGCAGGAGCTTGAAGCACTTAAGGAGCATTGGCGAGCAGGGCTAAAGGCGATCAAGGAGGTAAAAGCCGCATGATTGTGATTGTGGATACCAGGGAGCAAAACCCCTACCTCTTTGACCAGGAGCACTATGCAGGGGCGAAGGCCGAGCGCGGGAAGCTCGATACTGGCGACTACTCCCTTGCAGGCTTTACCGATCGAATAGCAGTCGAGCGAAAGAACGGGCTCGATGAGCTTGCAATGTGTCTCTCTACCGATAGGGAACGATTCGAGCGGGAGCTTGCCAGGGCGCGCAGCTTCGAGCGTTTCTATGTGGTGATAGAGGGCCATTTGCATGAGATCCTTGCGGGCCGGTATCGCTCCAAGATGCAGCCAAAAGCCGTCATTGCTTCCATTGCGGCATTCACCAACCGCTACGGTATTCCTTTTCTGTTTTGTGGCGGGCGCGGGGCTGCGGAGATGATGACTTATCAGCTTCTCTCGAAGTACCTCTATGAGATCCAGAAGAGACACGACCAGGCGCAGAGGGAGCAGGGCATAAAGGAGCCGGAAGCAGGGGCCGTGCTGTAGAGCTAGGCGCCGCGGGCGTGTGAAGGATTAAAAAAGAATCTCACAGTTGCCCGGGTAGGGGGGGGTGGGGATCGGAAGGCCACCGGCATAAGTACTCCTTGCGAGCCCGCAAACCCGCAAATTTTTGAATTTGAAAACTCAATCAAAGGCACACAAAAATGTAATGAAAGGAATGCCATGAAGAAGAGACTCACAGCACAAGAAATAAGCGATGAACGCAGGAATGACATCTATCAGTCAATGAAAAGATTGGAACAGGAAAAGGGGTATACCTTTGGTGAACTCATAGCCAGGACAGCATTCAATCCCAAAGAAAGCACCCTCTTGAGACAGGGCGCACTTGAAATTATCTGGGATTGTTTGCCGGAAGACAAAAGGCTGGAAGTAGTTCGAGACATACAGCTTGCAGTAACTAGGCACCAGGAGGGGAACGCATGACAGAGAAAAGAGGCGGGAAGCGCGAAGGTGCCGGACGTAAACGCAAAGAGCTTGGCGAAAAAGAAGTAGAGCGTCTAGTGAAAGCCTTCGATAAAGAGGGGAAGTTTGCAGGAACTACGGCCGGGAAAGAGCTTGCACGATTGGCCTTCAGAAGTGAAAGCGAAAATATCCGGCTTAAAGCGCTTCAGTGCTATTACAACGTGATGGCATCAAAAAAGCAGGATATTACCGTCCATTCCGAATTCTTGAAGCCACAAGTGTACCTTCCCCAAGTTATGGACCGCCCGCCCGACGCAGAAGAACGGGAGCGCCGCGCACGGGAGGAGATGCATTAGGCGGTTGGCCGAAGGGGGTATCTAGTATACCCCTTCCTAAAAAAATGGATTGTCATCTAAAATCGGCGGTATTCTCTTTGATCAACTCCGGGATCTTCCTTGAAATACTGTTCATCAGGATCATATTTTTTGGGTGGTTTGTGCCTCCTACAAAATAATTCCGCACGTTCGATGTTTGTCTTTGAGCCTTGGAGAGAATACCGATACCGACATTGAGCAGGTGCACAAAGCAGTAAAATGGTTTATGAGCTCTCTTTAAG
>CAZOEL010000025.1:0-39687 GCA_964578835.1 uncultured Syntrophobacteraceae bacterium
CCCTCTCCCTGAGGGAAAGGGAAAAAACTGCAACCTGAACATTCAACATCGACGGTCAATTGCTCGGGCAACAACGCCAAGCATAGTCCAAAGAAATCTTTCTTTCGTAGGCAGGCAAAAAGGCGGGAAATGAAGCGAGCATGGAAAGAGCCCGTTCTCCACCGAGCAGGCGGGCTCACTGGAATGGGCTATTTCGGCGAGGACTTCAAAAAAAACCTACACAATTCCGCAGTCCCCACTATGTGCGCAAAACCAAAGGCGAGATTCTTGAGCGAAGCCAGATGCAGCTCATCGGTCACCGTCGCAGTCGCGTCGGCTACAAAGAAGACTCTATAGTCGCGAACGAAAGCTTCCCTTGCCGTCGTTTCGCAGCAACAGTTGGTGAGTACGCCCGTGATGATGAGATTTTCGATCCCATTTTGTTTGAGCCATTGATCGAGGTTGGTGTCCAGGAAGGCGCTGTATCGCATTTTGTCGATAATGAGCTCATCGGCTGTCGGACAAAGCACTTCGATGAGCTCCCACTCATCGGTTCCATATATAATGAGATCACCCCACCACTTGGCAAGCATCCCGCCATCGCGAACCGGGTCGAGATGGCCGTGTCTGGTGAAAGCGATCTTGGCCCCCGCCTGCCTGCAAGCTTGAATGATGGATTGAATATTGTGCTGTATGGCCGAGGCGATATCATCGAAATAATGCTGCATGTCGATCACAAGAAGCGCCGTTTTATCAGGGTCCGGGCGTCCTTTTCGAGTATTGTAGGGTCTGATTTCCATCAGGTAGTTCATGGGCGCGCTATCCCTCATTTTCTTTATAAGACGCTCACCGGCCGCCGGAATCGCTCGAAGCGCATAAATCTGGTCCAGTCAGAAACCGTTCCGGTTAAGGCTGCAGCCAACCTCTTTCAATGGCGTCACGGATCAAGCTGGAGGCATATCCCCACAGAGCGGGCGCCCCCTCCTCCATCGGTTGATTCCTCGAAAACACTTTGTCGCTCTTGATGGCGTGCTTGCGCCACATGCGCCCTTCGGTCCGATGGTTATTCAGCAAAGGCTGGAGCCGGTCGAGAGCTGCGGCAAACCTGGCTTCCGGACTTTCTCTCGCCTCGAATTCTTTCCACAAAGCCCGAAATTCTATCGATTGTTCCTCTGGAAGCAAGCCAAAGATGCGATCCGCGGCCTTTAGCTCTCGCTCCACTTTTCCCACGTTGGCCGCTTCGTCATAGCAGTAGGCGTCTCCCGCATCGATCTCCACCAGATCGTGAATGAGAGCCATCTTCAAAACTCGGAAAATGTCGATGCCCTCGTCTTTAGCGTATTCGGACAAGACCATAGCCATTACGGCAATATGCCAGGAATGCTCCGCGGAATCCTCCTGCCTCGACCCGTCGGTGATGAGGGTCTGACGCACAATGTTCTTCAACTTGTCGATCTCGACGATAAACTCGATTTGTTTCTGCAGACGGCCAAAATCCATATTACAGCCCTTGCGCTTTCCATCATATTCCTTTAATCCGACGGGTCACAAACAGCCGAATAAGAAGGAGAAATGAAGGGATCACCTTCCTGGTCTGGTCCGCATTCCCGGAATAAAATCCCGCTCCGCGGATCGTCCGTAACCTTCCAGTCCGCCGGGCCGCCGCGGCGCTTTGACCCTGGAATCCTCCACGGGCTTCTTCCCTTCTATTCCCGTAGCGATTACGGTCACGCGAACCTTTCCCTGAAGCTCTTCATCAATGATCAATCCTGTAATGATGTTCGTCTCATCATCCATTTCCTTGTGAATGGATGATGCAATATCGTCAAACTCCTGCATCTCAAAATCGAGTCCGGCGGATATGTTGATGAGGGCGGCCTTGGCGCTGCGAATAGAGATATCTTCAAGGAACGGACTGGAAATGGCCTGTTTTGCCGCATTGAGCGCCCGATTTTCGCCTTCCCCCGATCCGATTCCCATGACAGCCATTCCTTTTGCGCTCATCACGGTTTTGAGATCCGCGAAATCGACGTTGATGTATCCCGACTGAGTGACAAGATCCGCCACCCCTTTTACGGCGTACAACAGCACGCTGTCAGCCCACTTGAACATCTCGAGGAAAGTGGCTTTCTGGCCGGCAAGAGCAAAGAGGCGATCATTGGGAATAACGATCAGGGTATCGACAACTTCTTTGAGGGCTTGCAGACCGATGTCGGCATTACGGTGTCTGACCTTCCCTTCCAAAGAGAACGGCTTCGTCACGACCGCCACGGTCAAGATCTCCATCTGCCTACAGATCTGCGCCGCTACGGGAGCCGCACCGGTTCCCGTGCCTCCACCCATTCCGGCGGTGATGAAGACCATGTCGCTGCCTTCAACAGCTTGACGGATCCTGGCCTGATCCTCTGCAGCCGCCTTGGAGCCAACTTCAGGGTTGCCGCCTGCGCCCAGTCCCCTGGTCAGATTCACGCCAAGTTGAATCTTTGTATCAGCCAGACTCTGCGCCAAAGACTGGAAATCGGTGTTGGCGGCGATGAAATCAACTCCTTCGAGCCCTTCTCTGATCATGTTGTTGACAGCATTGCCACCGGCCCCGCCTACGCCCAATACTTTGATTTCCGCCCTGCCGACGATTTTCTGATCCATATGCCGACTCTCGTCCCCGGTAGTTCAAGGTTAATCGAGTTGAAATTCAATGAACCGAAGCTAGTGAGCTGTCCAGATCGATCATTCGGGTTGAGGTTTTTTCCCTCTCCTTCAGGGAGAGGGCAAGTTGAGGGGAGATCGAGATCTTTGTGAGCCTGATTTTCCCTCACCCCGACCCTCTCCCTGAGGGAGAGGGGGCCCGCATCAACCGGAAGAAACGATGTTGACGGTCCACTAGAAGAGCTTGCAGTCCTTATACTCGATGTTCAAGTTTTTTCTTCGAGGTTTTTCTACCCCGAAGGGGTTTGATAAACCAGCCCGGGGTAAGCGTGAGCGCCACCCCGGGAATAGTGTCGGGCAAGGTTCTATTCCCTGAAAGGGACACATAAAAATCATCACGTTTTTATGTATCCCTTTCAGGGAACAATATCTTCTTTCACCGCATACCCGGGGTGATTCCCCGAGCTGGTTTATCAACCCCTTCCGGGGTAGAAAAACTTGAACATCGAGTTATAGACTGGCAAGCTACGTTCTCTTAAATCTCTCCAGCTTGAGCGTTATGGGATTGTGGTGGTCCGGGCATTGAAGCTCGACGGCGTCGCCTTTCCACCAGGGAAGACTCCCTCCAAACTGGAAAGTCTGTAAATCAGGAAAAATATGATGATAAAGAAAACCGCACAAACCGCCGGTATCGTGGCAGCTGATCTCCACTGTGTCGCCCACAACGTGCCCCGCGCTGCACTTGCCCTTCACGCCCACGACGGTGGCAACCACCTTATAGCCTATTCCAGGATCCAGCGCCATTTCACACTCCTTCGCGGAAATTCATGGTTTGTTGGCAATAGCTCACACATCACCCGGAAAACCGTTTGAAGACGGGGGCTCTCATCGCAAAGAGCTTCGACGGATCTCTCGGCTCTCTGACGTCAAAAGACGAGTAGCGCCATGAGAACTTGGGGCGCATTGTACCCGCAGTGATCGAAAATGTACATCGGTGAATTGGAGAAATGTCGCTGTGACAAATCACTTCTTGGATTCAGGAAAACGCCTCGTAAAGATAAAATTCCAAATTAGAGATATTTCTGCTTGACAGCCTGATAGCGTCTATTTATAAATGGATGCTAACTTTAAAAGAAGAATAGGATTTGTGAATATGCCTAAGTTTCTGACAAAAAATAGCGGGTTTTGGTGCTGGTGGTGGCAGGCTGGCGGGGAGGGGTGCGCCGACAAGGTCTGATTTGACTGAGCCATCAGTTTAGATATCTCAAAGGACCGTGGGCCCCCAGCCCACGGTCCTTTTTTTTGCAGAAGAAGAGGGACCGAGCGAAGCCGCCACGGTCCCTTTTTTTGTTAGCTCGAACCTCACATGCCGATCGCGAATCGGCTGCAAAAATAAACGACACGACAACGTTCGATGAGTAAAGGAGTGAAAGCCATGTTGATAGTCATGGATCAGAAAGCAACGAAGGAAGAAATTGACAATGTTGTGGCTGCCATTGAAGCAAAAAGCTTCATAGCCCGCCCGATACCCGGCGGACACAGAGTGGCTATCTGCGTGCTTCACAACCATGGTCCCGTCGAACAATCTTTTTTCGTGGGCTTGCCGGGCGTGAAGGACGCCATCCCGGTCACCCGCCCTTATAAGCTCGTTAGCCGAGAGTCGCAGGCGGAAGACTCCGTCATAAAAGTAGGCGATGTCCTGGTTGGAAACGGTCATCTCACCATGATAGCCGGCCCCTGCGCTGTTGAAAGCGAGGAGCAGGCTCTTACCATAGCTCGAATGGTAAAGGCTTCCGGGGCTCAGATTTTCAGAGGCGGGGCGTTCAAGCCGAGGACATCGCCTTACGCCTTTCAGGGACTCGGAGAGGAAGGACTCAAGATATTGGCGAAGGTCCGTGAAGAAACCGGCATGCCCGTAGTGACGGAAGCGCTCGACCATGAAGTGTTCGACCTGGTGGAGCAATACGCGGATATTATCCAGATTGGAGCGCGAAATATGCAGAATTTCAGTCTCCTCAGGCGCGCCGGCAAAGCGAAGAAGCCGGTCATGCTCAAGCGCGGGCTTGTGGCGACTATCGAAGAATGGCTGATGGCGGCCGAATACATCATGGAAGGCGGCAACACACAGGTTATCCTCTGCGAGAGAGGAGTTCGCACCTTTGCGCATCACAGCAGAAACACTCTCGATTTGTCCGCCATCCCCGTCGTGCAGAAAGAAAGCCATCTTCCGATCATTATCGACCCGAGTCACGCCGCCGGAATAAGGAATCAGGTTATTCCGCTGAGCAGGGCTGCTGTGGCGGTGGGAGCTCATGGTCTTATGGTGGAGGTGCATCATGCCCCCGAAACCGCTCTCAGCGACGGAAGCCAGTCGCTCTACCCCGAGCAATTCGACGATCTGCGCAGACAGGCTGAAACCATTTTCTCCGTCTTCAAATCGGCGAATCATGGCGTCTATGACGCCGTCGCCGTTGGTTGACGGAAAGCTGCTCCCACACGCGGGAGTAACTGAAATTCCTGGTCAAATATCTTATTACTCTGTGAAGGCGCTCATATGAAGCTGAAGTTATACCCGGATAAAAAAGAATTTCTGAGCCTATGCGAACGGGGCAATCTTATCCCCGTGTTCATGGACATTCTTGCTGACACAGAAACGCCGTTATCGTCCCTGGCGAAGATCTCTGACAAAGAAGGCCCCATTTTTCTTCTGGAAAGCGTGGAGGGAGGGGAGCGCTGGGGCCGGTACAGCTTTCTCGGCAGATCCGCGAGAACGAGCATCAAGATATTCAAGGACAAGATTCACCTCGTAGATGATGGATCCGTCAAGGAGCTCCCTCATAACGGCGACCCGCTCTCTTTTCTTCGCTCCTTCATGGCGCGGTATCGTCCCGTATCGGTTCCCGGGCTTCCGAGATTCTGGGGCGGTCTGGTGGGATATCTGGCCTACGAGGCGGTATCCTTTTTCGAAGCAATTCCAAATCAGTGTGCAGATTCAGCCGTTCTGGCGCATTTCATACTCCCTGGCCAGCTCTTTATCTTTGACAATGTCCGCCACACGTTGACCCTCGTCGCCTATGCTTATACAGAAGGCGTGCATGCGGAAGCAGCTTATGAGGCGGCGCTCGGAGAGCTCGACGAAATGAGGGCTTCCCTGGCCAAGCCATTGGACCGGATCAGCCCTCCGGCCCCGGCTTCTAAGCTCGAGCCCCGCATAGCTCCGCAATCCTTTCGCGACGGGGTGGCTCGGATCAAGGAATACATCGGCGCGGGCGACGTCATCCAGACGGTGTTCTCTCAGCCCTTCACATGCCCCGCCCCTCCCGATCCATGGGCTTTGTACAGAGCCCAGCGCTACATCAATCCATCTCCTTATCTCTATTACCTGCACTTCGGCGAGACCGTTCTCGTAGGCTCGTCGCCCGAAACGATGGTGCGGCTTGAAAACCGTGTCGCCACCCTCCGCCCCATCGCCGGCACCCGCCCCCGCGGCAACTCCGAGCAAATGGACCGCAAGCTTGCAGACGAGCTCCTTCAGGACCCCAAGGAAAGAGCCGAGCACCTGATGCTGGTCGACCTCGGTCGAAACGACTTGGGCCGCATCGCGGAAGTCGGAACGGTCCAGGTCACGGATCTCATGATTGTGGAGCGGTACTCTCATGTGATGCATCTCGTCTCCAACATCACCTGTGACTTGCGCTCGGACTACGACGCTTGGGACCTCCTCAGGGCGACTTTCCCGGCGGGCACTCTCTCCGGAGCGCCCAAGATCCGCGCGATGGAAATAATCGCCGAGTTGGAAGAAGAGCCTCGCGGCCCTTACGGCGGAGCCATCGGGTACATCTCCTTTACGGGAAACATGGACCTGGCCATTACAATTAGAACGGCATGCATCGAAAACGGGATTCTCACGGTGCGGGCCGGCGCCGGCATTGTGGCGGATTCCGAACCGGAAAAGGAGCGTCAGGAAACCGTCAACAAAGCCATGGCCATACAGAGGGCGTTGCAACTCATAAGGGAGTCCGCTGAATAAAGCTCGGAAAGCTGGAAGCCGGCTACAAACGGGAAGCGAGTGCTCCCCGAATTTAGGCTTTGACCAGATCCATCATTGCGCAGGAAAGAATCCGCCAAAAGAAGGAGATGCAGACATGATAGCCATGATCGACAATTTCGATTCCTTTACCTACAACCTGGTCCAATATTTTCAGATGCTCGGAGCAGAAGTGAAGGTAGTGCGAAACAATGCCGCTTCCATCGAGGAAGTGAAGTCATGGAACCCCCAGGGGATCGTCATATCTCCCGGCCCATGCCGACCCGAGACGGCGGGCATTTCAGTTGCGCTCATTCAGGCGCTTTCCGGAACGGTCCCGATCCTCGGCGTCTGCCTTGGCCATCAGGCCATAGGGGTGGCTTTCGGAGGGACGGTCATTCGCGCCAAACAGCTCATGCACGGTAAAGTCTCAACCGTGACCGCCGACGGCCAGGCGCTCTACCGTGGCGTCAAAGGTCCTTTCCAGGCGATGCGATATCATTCTCTGGCAATATCGAGGGAGGACATTCCATCATGCCTCGAGATCACGGCTGAGGCTGAAGACGGCGAAATCATGGGAGTTCGACACAAAGAGCATCCCACCGAGGGAATTCAGTTTCATCCGGAGTCCATCATGACTCAGGTGGGAAAACGGCTGCTCAAGAATTTTCTTCAAAGAACAACCTGCTGACAACAAACGGAGAAAGCGATGATTCAGGACAGTCTCAAGAAGATCATTCAGAAACAGGATTTGGATGAAACCGAAATGGCTGACGTCATGACCGAGATCATGTCGGGGGAGGCCACTGACGCGCAGATAGGCGCCTTCATGGGAGCGCTCGCGACCAAAGGCGAGACCTTCTCCGAGCTGGCGGGGGCGGCAAGGGCCATGCGCCGCAAAGCGACAAGAATCCAGGCTTCCTCCGACACCGTTGTGGATACCTGCGGAACGGGTGGGGACAGATCCAATACTTTCAATATTTCCACTACCGCAGCATTCGTTGTGGCCGGCTGCGGCGCGACGGTGGCGAAGCATGGGAACCGGTCGGTCTCGAGCAAATGCGGAAGCGCGGACCTGCTCGAGAAGCTGGGCGTACGCCTGGACGTGGGGCCTGAGCTCGTCGAAGAGGCGATTCACGAGATCGGCATCGGATTTCTCTTCGCGCCGGTCTTCCATGGCGCCATGCGCCATGCCGCCAAAGCGAGGAAGGAAGTGGGAGTGCGCTCCATATTCAACATGCTGGGTCCTCTCACCAATCCGGCTGGAGCCAATTGCCAGATTCTCGGGGTCTATGCTCCGGAGCTGACCGAGATGTTTGCCCAGGCGCTTCGTTTGCTTGGATCAAGGCGCGTTTTCGTGGTTCATGGCCATGATGGACTCGACGAAATCTCGGTATGCGCTCCCACGCGAGTCTCCGAGCTCAAAGACGGGCTCATTCGCACCTACGATGTCACGCCGGAGCAGCTCATCGGAAGGAGCGCCGATCCAAAAGAGCTGGAGGGAGGCGACCCCGAGCAAAACGCAGAGATCACTCAGCGCATCCTGTCCGGAGAAAAGGGGCCCAAGCGCGACGTTGTTGTCATCAACGCAGCGGCGGCTCTCGTCGCTGCAGGAATTGCAAAGGATTTTCAGGACGGAGTGCTCCGAGCCGAGGAAGCTATTGACAGCGGCGCGGCTAAAGACAAAAAGGACGCGCTCGTCCGATTCACCAATGAAAATGGTTGAGGCGCGGATGTGGGCTAAGCCGAGTGAAGCCCACGCTTTGAGCTCAAGAAAAGTCTACTCGAATGGTGGAAGAATGAAAGAAGATATCCTCAGCAAGATACTCAAGGCAAAACAGCAGGAAGTTGACGAAGCCAGAAGAAAGATCCCGGAAGCTCGCCTGATGGTCGAAGCCAGAAAGCCGAAGGAAAGACGTTCTTTCCTGCAGAAGCTTTCGACTCCAGGGCGCTTTGGAATCAATATAATCGCCGAAGTAAAGCGAGGCTCGCCTTCTCGCGGCGCCATACGGGCGGATCTCGATCCGACCGAGTATGCCCGATATTACGAGAAAGGGGGAGCCGCAGCCATATCGGTCCTCACGGACAAGGCCTTCTTTCAGGGAAGCTCCGAAGACCTCAAGGAAGCTCGCGCAGCGGTGGGGCTTCCCGTGCTCCGTAAAGACTTCATTGTCTCCACCTACCAGATCTACGAAGCAGCAGTCATGGGCGCCGACGCCGTGCTTCTGATCGTTAGGGCTTTATCCACGGAGTTTCTCAAGGCGTGCCTCGACCTTTGCCGCGACCTGAATTTGGACGCTCTAGTGGAGACGCATTCGCAAGAGGAGCTCGAAGAGGCCACAATAGCCGGGGCAACCCTCATCGGAATCAACAACCGAGACCTCACAACCTTCCAAACGGATATTCGGACCTCTATCGATATGATCCCCTACTTTCAGCCCGATCAGGTAGCCGTTGCGGAAAGCGGCATCCATGACAGATCGCAGATAGAAAGACTGCGCGAGGCGGGCATTTGGAACTTTCTCATAGGAGAGAGCCTGGTGCGGGCGGATGATCCGGTAAAGCATTTGAGATCTCTGCTCGGCCAATAGATCCGGATTCTTTCAGATTCATTGCAGGAGCCGAAGATGAACGGCACAAACGAGAAGAATGTGGAGGACGACTCGCGCCCATCCATTCCTCAAGTGAAGGTATGCGGACTTACGCGGGTTGATGAGGCGTTGAGCTGCGCCGGGCTTGGCGCCTCCGCCATTGGGTGTGTTTTCTATGCCAGGAGTCCCAGGAACGTGTCGGAAGAGCAGGCTCGGGATATCTGCGCGGCGTTGCCTACCGGCATATGTCGTGTCGGGGTCTTCGTCGACGAGGATTTCTCCTTCATCATGCGCAAGGTTGAGCGATGTGGGCTCACAGCCGTTCAACTCCACGGCGTCGAACCGCCAAGTCTCGTGGTGGAACTGGCCAAAGAAGGACTCATTGTTATCAAAGGCCTGTACGCGAATGCGGCGCCTGCTCTCGACGCAGCTGAATCCTACGGTGCGTCCGCATACCTGGTCGAGCATGGTGGAGGCGCGCTTCCGGGCGGCAACGCCATGGCTTGGGATTGGAGCATGATTGCGGATTTTTCAAGGAATTATCCGACTGTCCTTGCTGGGGGGCTGACTCCGGACAACGTCTCGAGCGCTATCAGCGCAGCCGCGCCCGATGCGGTCGATGTGAGCTCGGGAGTTGAGGCTTCGCCCGGCAGGAAAGATACTGAAAAGGCAGCTCGGTTTTTCGAGGCGGTCTTCCGGAGTAAAGCATCCAAAGAGTATAGGAAAGTATTTAAATAACCTGGCAAGACTGCGCGCATGTGTCTGGAATGTAGCCAACACTCTAAAAGTATGTTATAAATTTTCGCTAAGCTGAAGGAATCGGTTGTTTTCAGAGTGATGGAGATCTCCAATGTTCTTCTTTATCGGGGGAATTCAGCCAAAAACAGTGGAACTGGACAATACCCCGCGGCTTTGCCCGTATTGCGGGTTGGCTCAGGCTCGTTTGAAAAGGGTAGACTATTACCTGAGCCTTTTCTTCATCCCTCTTTTCCCTGTTAAACGCGGAGAGCCCGTTTTGATTTGCAATCGATGCGAAGCGGCATCTTCGCCGGACCAGCCCGTCCAGTCGCCTCCCCACGCCTTCAGCGCAGACGCATGCGCAAAGTGCGGGCGTCCCGTGGAGCGATCATTTAGCTATTGTCCTCATTGTGGAACGCGGTTATAAGCCGGCAATCCGAATCTTGGTTGTAACTCAATTGGGTGGAAAAGATGAAAAACCGAAACAATGTTCTACAATTCCCCACGCTCGCCGAGCCCAATATAGACGAGATACTTGGGAAGTTTTTGAGAAGTCAGCAAAAGCGTCTCAAAGCCAAGACTTATCGCCGCTACGAGGAGGTGGTGGACCTTCTCAAGCACTGTCTGAACAGCTACGGCTATCATGAGCTGGAAAATCCTTCGGATATAGCCCTTTACGAAAAATTCTACTTTCATAAGAATTTTGAGTTCTGCGCCATTTTTGGGCCGGAGAAGATCATACACTCGCTCCCCCACTTTCTGAATTATTTCATGATTCGCAAGGTCATGGCGTCGGAAGCCCTGCTGCAAGCTTCAGGAACAGTAACCAAGCGGATTATCAAGTGGCTGGAGGAATGCGGCTATATCGATAGCGACCAGTCATTCAGAGCCACCAGGATTGCTACGGAAGCGGCCCGAGAGCTTCCCGCAGCCGAAAGGCTCGCGCGTCTCCTTTATGAATACGCCCAAAACCATGCGCCGCGCTACTGGACCGCGGAGCTGGATGAATATTTCACGATTGAGAAGATTGAGCCCGGCTTGCTCTGGCTTTCCGGGCTGGGAATCACGGGACAGGTGGAAGTGCGCGTCCCCCGGGAGATTACAGACCACTGCAGGCAGGGATGGCAAGTTAATCTACTGCTGGGGAAGACCCGTAACGGCTGGTGCATATTAGAGACTGGGAACGTATACCCCAATTGAGATGCCGGATAAGAGATTCCACGCCCATGCCTGTCGGCGCATATCCAGCATCAATATCCAGCATCCGGAATCTTTTGAAGATACCTTAAAGACTTTCGCTGCCTCATATTAGCTCCCGGCAACGCCGGGAGCAGCGTTGTCGCCGGCGCGCCTGAGGCTTTCATATTTCTTGAGCATGCCGGTCGCCTGAGATTGCAGCTCGCACGCTTCTCTAAGATATTCTTGCGATTCGGCTTTGCGACCCTGATGGATGAGCTTTCGCGATTCAGCCAAACGTCTGTCCGCCGCCTCCTGGAGCCTGATAAAAGCCACAACCACTTCACAAATCCTTATGTGATCCAAGGATGCCATAGACGCCGTCCTTTCACTCATTACACCTAAGCCCAATGAAAAGGGCAATATTCAAATACAGGCTCAATTCGCGCCGGCCGTAGACATCTCTCTCAGCGGAACAGCATCTCCATCTTCGACTATCAGCTCCAGAGTTCCCACCAGGCGGAGCCACTGCGTCAGACATTCATGCAAGATTTCTTGAGCGCGATCCGTGTCGATACGATATTTTTCGGGGATGAACGACATATCCACTTCATAGACGCCGTCTCTCAGGCTCAAAAACGGACATTCATCGAGAACGGCTTGTTGTACGAAAGAAAGATAATGATAGACTCTACCCAGTATCTTCCTGCAGTCTCTAATCTTCACATTCTCGGCAGTACAACTGGTTGCAAAAATCCTCGGTCCCTCAAGCGTCGACTTCTCAACGTCCCTTCCGATTCCATCTTCCCTCAGCAGAAAGAGAGGGGCGGTCAAAGAAATGCCGACCGGAAAAACGGTATATTCCGAAGCCGACGACTGGATCTTTCTGACAACTTCAGAGAGACTTTCACGGTCGGGATTGAAGCTCCGAATCGTCACGCCTCCATCGAAATTTTTGAGCTTATAGGCAAGAGCCTCGTACACATCGTCAGGGGTGAGGAGGATGCACCCGGGCTCGTCCCTGCAGATTCCAGCTTCAAGAAAATCGAGATCCAGCTCTTCCGGGTTGTCGAGGTAGAGAACGCGCAAACGACGCGGAAGCTCGTCCATCCCGGCTATGTCATCATGAGCCAGACAAGCGTTGAACATGAACTCATCTTCCAGGTTCCGAAGCTCTCTCTCGTCAATGAAGGCGATATCCGCCGCTTGAGTGATATGGTCTACGGCAATCACCTGCAGAACCTGGCTTCTATAATCAAAAGGCGCGTGAGGCTTCCTCCACTCTTCATAAGTAAGCATCTGGAGCTCTTTTTTGAGAGAATCTGGAAGCCTGTCAATCCCTTCGTTTCCATAGAGGTTCTCTTTAGGGATGATCACCGTCTTGCAGCCCGCCGTATAAGCCGTTTCGATCTTGACGCCAAGGCCTCCAATGCCGGTAATTCTTCCCTTTGTATCAATTTCTCCGGTCATGGCCACGTCGCGTCTGATCTTCTTATCGAGCAAGAAAGACGCAAGGGCCAGCGCTATGGAGCCTCCAGCAGATGGACCGTCTTTCCTGGTAGAGCCTCCCATGAAGTGTAGGTGCACCGGGTCTTTGACCCGCTCGGCGTCGATCCCGAGGCTTTCGGCGCAGTTCGATATGGCTGTAAGAGCCACTTTACGGCTCTCGTCCATTATTTTCTCGATGTTTCCGGTGGTATGCGCCACACTGAGTCCATGCGCCCCCTCCTCCCCGCTCAGTCGAACGGAGGTCACCTGAATGGGAATAAGCGACCCGATGCCCAATTCGGCGTTTACGCCAAGCCCCATCATCTCTCCGACTCGATCGTCAGGATTGATCATCCTGGCCAGGCTCGGCTCATCGAGATATTTCCTGATCCTTTCCATTGTGATGGGAGCGGAATCCTTGTCCAGACTGAGTATTTCTTTTCTATGAATCCGAAGAAAGAGAGTGCGAAGGATGCGCTCCAACTCCCGCACCCCGGCCTCCAGAGTGAAGTTCTTGATGAGATAGCGGAGAACTTCAGCTTCATACAGAGGATCGAAGTAGATCTCCTCATCCTTGATCTCATACTTCTCGCGGACTCGCCCAATGAGGTGCTTTCGGGCTATATCGATCTTTTCCTCGACACTGTAACGATCCACGAAAACAACCTCGCAACGGTTCAAAACCGGCGGCGGGACCGACTCGAGACTGTTCGCCGTAAGGATGAAATGGCAGTTGGACACATCTATGTCCACAGTGCTCTGAGTATATTTGTCATGGAACAGATGATTCTGCTCGGGATCGAGAATCTCGAGAAGAGTGGAAACGGCGATTTTTTCCGTCTTGTCCACTTCGTCCAGGATGAACATTCCATTCATCACGCCCATCTTGATCAAGCCCTGAATGATGGGGCCCGGCTTGGAGCCTTCATAGGTAAAGCCATATCCACGTATATCCGCCTCATCTTTCATCCCCCCAAGAGAGATCTTGTGGCAGGGAATGCCGAGATTCTTCGCGATGGAGATGGCGAGAGAAGTCTTGCCCACGCCTGGAGGGCCGACAAAAAGGAGCGCGCTTCCCGTATGGCGCCACGATCCCCGCTCCTTCTCGCCAAAACGCTGATATCTCCAGATAAGATTCGAGAAAATATCGCAGACAATCTCCTTGGGCTTATGAAGACCGTAGTGGCTTCGATTCAGCCCATCTTCAAACTCCGCAGGGGATACATCGATCTTCTTGATTTTTCCCCAGGGTATCGCTAGAAGGGTTTCTATGAATTCCGTATATTTCGCCCCACTCTGACCGGCTGCGTTCATCTTGTTCTTATCTATGAGCTCCATCGCCTGCTGCGAGAAGAAAGGATCGCTCCGCGCTTCCTCGATCCGTTCTTTAAGGGACTTCGGCTCCAGCAGTCTCCTGGACTCGGACGGCGCATGCGCAATCGCCGGAGCAATGACTTCCGCTTTGATGGGCTTGCTCTTGTTGTCAGCCTCGAACCTGCCCACGGCTTTCACCAATAGCTGGAAAAGCTCTTCCCCACTCTTCCCGTCCACTCTCGACTCGGGCGCCCCAAGCTCATAGAGAAGAGACACAGCGCCCCATCTGTCTTTGAAAGCATCGAAGACCCTGGCGGTTCGCTCCTTGCTCTCCCCAAGCATCAAATTGAAGAATCTGACAAGCTTCTGGAGGCTCAAAGCCCTCTGAATAATAGTGAACGATGTGCTTTTGCTGATTCTGAACCAATCCCCCAGCACCTTGGCTCTGACGGCCGTATCCAGGTGCGGAAAGACCCCTTCCAGCAATGCGTCGGGCAGGCTCGCAACTGCAGCGCCATAAGCGTTCGCCATGTCGCTGACATTTGCATCGAGCGGCTGTCCCTTTTCGGCGAGGTCGAACAGATTTAGGTAGGAATTACCAAGAATTCCATTCATTTCATCCGACAAAACGCTCCTGAGCATTCTATACTTCTGCGGGTCGCGCTGCCGCCAGTCCATGGCCAGATCGACGTCGGAGCGGATCAGAGAGTGCTGGCTTCGTTCGAAATCGAGCATATGCTCGACCTCATGGTTCAGCATGAATTCCAGAAAAACGGTAATTTTCCGTTCTTCAGCGGCTTCACCCCCTGTAGCAAGCTCAGTTCTTGTCGGGATGACAAAGACCATATAATCGAATATTCGTTCATGAACGCCTAAATGCCATTTCTGATCGGATGAAGAGACAACGCTCACCAGCCGGACCCGATTGTCCTCATCCTCCAGACGGTAGATCGAGAGCCCCTGCTTTATGCGGGCTAGCTGAAAGAGGTCCGTCCCCTTCTTGTTCCTGAAATGCGGAGCGACTTGCCGGGTTATGACGGAATTCATAATGTCCAAAACTCTCTTTTTTCCCGCATCGTCCGGCAATGGAAGGCTACTGAGGATCCTGGCGTCAAATTCTATCGGGAACATGGTCCCCTCCTTACTTTTCAAATAATCCGCGAATCCACCCTTGCGGATTTCGGGTAACGCCGGCGTTCCAAACAATCGCCATAAGCCCCAACGGGGAGCAGCGCGCCGTCGATCTATCTCTATGCCAAGGCGGCGCTTTCTACCTTGTCGCAATTCTATGCAAAATCAGCGCCTTTTTTATGGAAGTTAAAAAAAGAGTGGAAGAATGTCGATAGGGCATAAACAGTAATTCATATTACATGACACAGTAATAGATAGTGGTGAGACCACGCCTTCGATGCGGGGATAAGCCTCTGGTCGGCAGGCTGCCTCCAGTTACAGAGCCTCATAAAGAAAAAGCACAAGCGGACGCTTCTGTTGTCCGCTCGTGCAGAATCAAGGATATTATTGAATGCGTCCGCAAGGGTGGACGATTAAGTGCAGAAACATCCCCCTATAAAAGGGCGGAAATCGCATTCTCTAGAGTTGAATCAGGTTATATCCAAACCAACGTTGATGTCAGCGCCCACATTGAGACCGCCTGAGGATTTTTTCTGCTCGGGCTGGCTTTCTTCTGAAGACTGGCTCTGCATTTCGGAGGATTCGCTCTGGAGATCGGGATGAATATATCTGAAAGCCTCTTCGACCGTACTGGTGAGCTCACTTTTTGGGGGAAAGCCTTCACGACCTTCGAAGCTCATCTGTTCTGAGCCTTGCCCCTGCGCCTGAGATTCTTCACCCATAAGCTCCTGACCATAGTAACGGGGCCATTCCGGGGCCAGCCGATCGGACCAGATATCCCCACCCCCGCCCACCATGTCAGCCGGGTGATCGACTCCAAGAGAGCTCATCCACAAAGGCCTCCGCTGTTCTCTCAGGTTCGTGACGTCGAGAACAAACTCGGATTCGGTTTCTTTATCGAAATTAGTCATCGGATTATCCCTCTTTTAGATATTTTTATCGTTGAGAAACAGATCTTGCTTCTCCCATAAGAAAACTCACAAAGGCTTCTCTGTCAACAATTCCCTCCTCTGGAATCCGGCTGCAACCTTGAATCTCCTGATGAATGCATAAAAATCCCGTGTATAAATGGAAGGCAAGACCCGTTACTCCAGAGCGAAAGAAGGGGGGCTTAGCGCATTGACGAGAATTTTGGCCTTACCAGCAACTCCGATGCTCATTTTGTACTCAAGCAGAAATCAAAAATACTAGAACAGATTCATCCTTACTTACACATCAACCCACACCCCCCTCAAAAAATGTGCGGTATGGCAAAGTTTGGCCAACTACACTGGAAGAAATGCTTGACTTGCTCCAAACATTCGCTAAAATGCAACCTCGACTGGCATCCCGTGGAAACGCCTCAACCGCGTCAAAAGAGTTTCCACAGCAGGCAACCCGCAACATGAGAAGGACAGGCGAAAATGAAATATTGGCGGATTCCTCTGGATACGGAAGAGATCATAGTTTCGAGGGGAATAGTGCATATTGTGGAAGAAAGATGCAAAGGGTGCGGATACTGCATCGAGTATTGTCCGAGGAATGTGCTCGAGTTTTCTTCCAAATTCAATATCAAGGGTTACCATCCCCCCGCTGTGAAGAGGCCGGAGGATTGCGTGAACTGTCATTACTGCGAAATCATCTGCCCCGATTTCGCCATTTTTTCCGTAGAAGCGCCGATGGACTCGGAACAGACGAATTCGCAGTAGCATCGCGCCCCGGCGCCGCGCGCGTATCGAATCCGGAACTTTTCCAGACGCCAAACAGCAACTTACAGACGCCGAAAGTTTTATCATGAAACCAGCAGTATTAACCGGTGAGCATTTTCTTACGGGCGATGAGGCTTGCGCCGAAGGCGCCCTTGCCGCGGGCTGCACCTTTTTTGCCGCCTATCCCATCACGCCGGCTACGGAGATAGCCGAGCACATGGCCGCGAGGCTTCCCGACGTCGAGGGCTCATTCATCCAGATGGAAGACGAGATTTCGGCGATGGCCGCCATACTCGGGGCATCCTGCGCCGGAGTCAAGAGCATGACCTCGACTTCAGGTCCCGGCTTCAGCCTTATGATGGAAAATATCGGCCTTGGAATATGCACGGAAACCCCATGCGTCGTGGTGAACGTTCAAAGAGCGGGACCCTCAACGGGCCTTCCCACCCTCGGCGCTCAGGGAGACATGATGCAGGCCCGTTGGGGCTCGCACGGCCATTACGAGATCATTGCCCTGGCCCCCACCTCTCCCCAGGAGATATTTTACCAGACCATCTTGGCCTTCAATTTGAGCGAAAAATATCGCCTCCCTGTACTGCTCATGTCCGATGAAATCATCGGGCATCTGAGCGAGCGCGTCATCATTCCCGATGCGAGCGCCATCAAAACGGTTTCGCGCGCAAAGCCCAAAGGACGAAAAGACCGCTTCAAGCCCTTTGAAGCCGGGCCGGACGGCATAGCCCCCATGGCCATTGCGGGCGACGGATACGGAATCCATGTCACCGGCCTTACTCATGATGAGCGCGGCTATCCGGTCATGACCCCTGAAGCCCAGAGCGCCATGATGGAGCGCCTGATCGGGAAGATACGTAAAAACCTCAACGACATCATCATGACGGAGGAATACCGCATGGAGGACGCCGAATACGTGATCGTCTCCTATGGGGTTTCGGCCCGAAGCAGCCTGGCAGCCGTCGACGAAGCGCGAGAGCTCGGGATAAAGGCCGGGCTCCTGAGGCTCATTACGGTATGGCCTTTCCCCGAAGAGCAGGTTCGAAAGATCGCTGCAAAAGTCAAAGGCCTGATTACGGTTGAGATCAATCTCGGGCAGATCCATCTCGAAGTCGAGCGCTGCTCGGCGGGCAAAGCGCCCGTCAAGCTTGTCGGGGACGCCGGAGGCACGGTTATTCCCCCGGACCGAATCGTAGAGGCGCTCAAAGAAATGAAAGGCGGGAAGGGAAAAGCGAAGCGTTCAAAGGAGAGCAAATGAGCAAAGCGAAAAGCAAATCGGAACATCCTCTGGACGGCCTTCTGCGGACGGACCGCATTCCTCACATATGGTGTCCGGGCTGCGGCATTGGAACGGCCTTTTCCTCGTGTCTGACGGCGGTCAAAGGCGCCGGCATAGATCTCAATAAGACTGCGGTGGTGTCGGGCATCGGCTGCTCGGGTCGCGCGGCCGGATACGTGAAGCTCGACTCCTATCACACGACCCACGGCAGGGCCATTCCGTTCGCAACCGGCATGAAGCTCGGCAACCCCGAACTGAACGTCATCGTCTTCAGCGGCGACGGAGATCTCTTCGCCATCGGCGGGAATCACTTCATTCATGCAGCCAGGCGGAACATCGATCTGACGGTTGTCTGCGTCAACAATTTGAACTACGGGATGACCGGCGGTCAGGCTGCTGCTACGACGCCTCAGAACGCCAAAACAACCACCACTCCCCTCGGGAATCATGAATCTCCCTTCAACCTGCCGCTTCTCGCCTACGCTTCGGGTGCGACCTACGTGGCCCGGTGGACCATTCTGCACATAAGGGATCTCACCAAGTCGATCGAAGAGGCTCTGACGCGCAGAGGCTTTTCCTTCATCGAAGTGCTCGCCCCATGCCCCACCGGTTACGGGCGCCGCAACAGGCAAAAGTCGCTCGACACTCTGAAAGTTTACCAGGAGCGCACCATCATCAAAAACGGAGCCCATCCGAGCGAAATAATCCTCGACTACGAATGCGGGATCACGCTCGGCAAATTCATCGATCAGGACCGTGCAACCTATTCGGAATGTTACGACAGAACCTGCCGGCCGCATAATCTACTGGACGGGGACAAGGCTGTATGAGCGCACAAGCAACCAGCAATTTACGCAAAGAAATTCTAATTACCGGCTTCGGCGGCCAGGGCATCGTGCTCGCCGGACTCATCTTCGGAAAAGCCGCAAGTCTTGGCGACCACAAAGAGAGCACTTTCACTCAATCCTACGGGCCCGAGGCGCGTGGAGGAGCATGCAGCGCGCAGGTCATCATTTCGGACGGCTCCATCCACTACCCCTACGTGCGAAAACCGGACATTCTCGTCTGCATGTCTCAGGGAGGCTACGACAAATACATCGGGACCGCGAAAGATGACAGCATCCTGATCGTTGACCAGGACCTCGTTCAGTCGGTTCCAACCAAGACCTCCAGCTTCTACGCCATACCGTCGACACGCTTCGCCGAAGAGCTGGGCAGGAAGATGATGGCCAATATCGTCATGCTGGGCTTCATCACCGCCATTACGGAAGCCGTATCGGTGGAATCGGCCCGCGACGCGGTATTGGATTCGGTTCCGAAGGGAACGGAAAAGCTCAACACAACCGCATTCAACAAAGGCTACGATTACGGCATGGCCCTGCTCAAAGGCCGACAGAAGAAAGCGGAAGGAAAGAAAGGAGCTAACGGATGAGAGCTCCCAAAGAACGCCTTCACAGGGTTCTCGTCATAGGCGCTACGCCCGCGGGGATTGCCGCAACGAACAAACTGGGAGAGATGGGGATACCGGTAACTCTGGTAGATTCGGACGAAGACCTCAACAGAAAGCTGGCCGAAGAAAAATGGCGCCTGACTTCAGGAGTCCCCCTGAATTATGCGCTGAGGCCGGGGCTTTTACGGATCTTGAGAAATCCGAGAATCCATTGCGTCCTACCGGGTCGGATCACCTCGATCAAGCACACCCCGCAAGGCTTTGCCGCTCGTATAAAAGGGTATCAGTCTTTTATCGACCCGGAGCGCTGCACCCTTTGCGGCTTATGCGCAGACGCCTGCCCGGTTGAGTACAGGGATGGCGCAAAGCCCATTCATTATGCGGATAGACAGAGCCTTCCGGGGAGGGCCTTCATCGACAAGCGCAGCAAGCCGCTCTGCCAGGAGAATTGTCCTTTGGGGGTCAACGTCCAAGGTTACATGGCGCTTGCAAAGAATGGCAAGTTCTCCGAAGCCCTCGATCTCATCCGCCGGGACAACGTGCTGCCCGGCATCTGCGGCCGCATCTGCACGCACCCGTGTGAAGCCGCATGCCGCCGGAGTGAATTGGACGAGCCTCTTGCCATAAGAGACATCAAACGCTTTGTGGCCGATTGCGCGGCCAAAAGTGAAAGCCGGACAACAAAAGCCGCAGCGCAGGTGGAA
Organism: uncultured Syntrophobacteraceae bacterium; assembly: GCA_964578835.1. GTDB lineage: Bacteria > Desulfobacterota > Syntrophobacteria > Syntrophobacterales > Syntrophobacteraceae > CAZOEL01. The sequence goes on from CAZOEL010000025.1 coordinate 20,224, forward strand.
AAAAGGCCCGAGAAAATCGCCATCATAGGCTCCGGTCCAGCCGGACTAGCCGCCGCCGCGGATCTGGCCCGGCTCGGTTACGGCGTTACGGTCTTCGAGAAGGAAGAAAAGCCGGGAGGACTTTTGCGCTACGGCATTGGGCCGCACAGGCTGCCTCGCGATGTTTTGGATTCCGAAATCCGGTTCATCGAAGGGCTTGGAGTGGAGTTCAAGACTTCGAGCGCAATCGATCTTTCAAGCGGGTTGGATGACCTTAAAAAGGAATACGCTTCGGTCATCATCGCCAACGGAACTTGGAAGGATCGAAAGCTCGGGGCGCCGGGAGAAGATCTGGCCCGGGTCAATGGCTGCGTCGAGCTGCTGGGCAAAGTGTACAGAGGCGAGATCAAAGAGCTGAAAGAAAGCGTCGCGGTCATTGGCGACGGGAACGCGGCTTTGGACCTCGCTCGCGCTCTCGTGCGCCTGGGGGCCGAAGTCGCCATCATATCCTGGTTCCCCGAAGAGCTCATCCCCGCCGATCGCGAGGAAGTCGAAGCAGCTCGCGAAGAAGGCATTTCGTTTGTATACCGCACACAGGTGGTTGGCTTTAAGGCGGTCGGCAAGAAGTCCATAAAGCTTCGTTGCGCTTCCACCGAGCCCGGCAAGCCCGATGCCAACGGAATTCCATGGCCCGTGCTCATCCAGGGCAAGGAGCCGTTCGAGCTGGCCTTCGACCGCGCGGTGGTCGCCATCGGTCAGGCGGGAGATCCCGAGCTGTTTGCCACAAGCGCAGCCCCCCGCGCCACGGCAAGCGGCTATGTGGAAACGGATTCCTGCCGCCAAACGAGCATCCCGGCCGTTTACGCCGCAGGCGATATCGTCAGCGGCCCCTCTTCCGTCGTCCAGGCGATGGCTTCCGGAAGGGAATCCGCGCGCGCCATTCATCGGGCGCTGAGCGGAGAAGAGCTTCCAGAGAAAGGCCTTAGAAGGCCTCTCGAGAAGGCGTATGCCGACATCTCGCCGGATATCCCTTCCCAGGCCAGAGCCGATATGGCCGAGAGGCAGCCAGGCGTGAGGAAAAGCTCCTTTGAGGAAGTGGCCCTCGGGCTCACGGAAGCTCAAACCCTCTCGGAAGCTTCCAGATGCCTTCAGTGCGGCGTCTGTTCCGAATGCCTTCAGTGCGCGGAAGTCTGTCTCGCCGGCGCCATTCGCCACGACAGCGAGCCGGAATCCGAAGAAACCGAGCAGGCGGGCGTCGTTATCATTGCAGACCCTGCCGCCGCCCCTCCGGTAAAGGGAGAGGACGTCATCAGAGCCTACAACGCCAAGGCCGCCGAAGAGGACGTTTTCGCGATGATGGTTCGCGGATTTGCAGCGGCGGCGGAAGCAATGATAATGCTCGGCGACGGCGCTCAGAGACTCAGAGGCCATGGGCTCTCTTTCGGCGCCCCCGACCCGAAGCTCTCCCCGGAGATAAAGCTTGGAGTCTTTGTTTGTCGCTGCAACGATGTCTTCGGATGGAAGCCGGAGCTCAACGACTACATCGATTCCCTGACCGAGAAGCCTGAAGTGGCTCATGCGGAAAGCATCCCTTCGGCCTGTACGCCCGAAGGTTCCGCAGCGGTGCTGCGCACCATTCGAGAAAAAGGCCTCACGCGCATAGTCATGGCCTCCTGCGTATGCTGTCCCCTCGATTTCATCTGCAGCGCATGCACCGATCAGAGAAGCAGGCTCAAAGACGCTCTTTTCAATGGCACGGGGCTGAGCCGGGCCATGTTCGAGACGTGCAACCTGAGAGGCGAAGCGCTCCGCCTGCTTGAAGATTATCCGGAGCTTGCCGTGAATCGTTTCGAGGGGCTCATAGATAGATCCATCGGCAGGGCGAAGCATCTCAAGGCCATGCCCTTGCCGGTTCGCCCCTACAACTTCACCACTGCTGTTATAGGCGATTCCGAGGCCGCCATAAAAAGCGCCATGACTCTCGCTGAAATAGGCATGGAGGTGTTTCTTTTCGGAATCAGAGACCGGCAGTCGGCAAAGTCCGCTACGCACCCGAATATCCACCGCTTCGACGGGTCGTCCGTTAAAGGGATTCGAGGCACGGTAGGAAATTTCGAAGTGGTGGTCGAAACGGACGGATCGGAGAAAGTGTTCCATGCCGGAGCCGTGATTCTGGGCGAGCAATCTCGAAAGCGCATTCCCTACATGCCGATGGCCGATCTTCCGCCTCACATGGTGGAGTCGTCCATGCAGAAGAGGGGAGTTACAGGCATTCCCTTCTTCTCACCCGGGGCGACGTCCATCCCCGGTCTTTTCCTTGCAAATCCTCACGGCGTCAATGTCTCGGAACGGACGAAAGGAGCGGCTGCGGCGATTTTTGCAGCCTCCGTCATGCCGAGGCGTCCTCGTCAGAACAAGGGTTACACAGTCGTCGTGGAGGAAGCTCGATGCAGGGGGTGCGGCCGTTGCGTGCAAGTCTGCCCGTATCAGGCCGTGAGCTTCCGGTCGAATTCGGTGGGAGGTTGGTGCGCGGTGGTGGATGAAGCGCTTTGCAAAGGATGCGGCAACTGTATTTCCGTCTGCCCGTCCAATGCCGCTGACAGTCCATACCGCGACAGGCTCTATCTCGAGCAGATGGTTGATGAAATTTTGCTATAGCCTTTGTGAGCATTAGACAATGAATGATCTGAAAATCGTACTGTTTGTCTGCAATTGGAGCCCGCACGCCGCTTTCCAGACTCTTCAGGATAATGGCTCGGATATTCCGAACGAAATCCACATGGTCCGGATTCCCTGCACCGGCAGGATCAGCAAGTCTTTACTTTTCAAAGCGTTCGAGATGGGCGCCGACGGCGTCGCGCTGGTTGGCTGCGAGCCCGGGTCGTGCCGTTACGGCGCCGGAACGACGGTGGCCAAACGCAATACAGATGACACAAGGGGCATCATGGAGCTTCTTGGACTTGGAGAGGGACGGTTGCGCTGGGCGACATTCCTTCCCGAGCAGTCCGAGGAGATGCTTGCCTTCCTCCATGGGTTCAGGGATGAGATAGCAGCCCTGGGAAAAAGTCCCGTAACCGTCGCCTCAAGGGAGCCCGTGGAAGAAGAAGTCGCGGGCAAAGCGGACGAAATCGTCGCAGCCCACGATATCTACGCCTGCCAGGACTGCGGGAAATGTTCTTCCGCCTGTTCTCTGACGCTCTCGGGAAAACCCTTTTCTCCCAGGGCCATGGCAAGCGCCATTATCGCGGGGGGCAAGGATTCCGCGCCGGTTGCGGAGGGGGTATGGGAATGTCTCACCTGCGGCCTGTGCTATGACCGATGCCCTTCGGCGGTGGATTTCCCCGAATTCATCAAAGACATGCGCGTTCTGCAGAAGGCGAAAGGCAATGGCGGCCATGAGGCCCACGACGGCTTCTTTCAGGCTCTCATGCGCACCATGACGTCGCCCGACATGCAGATGCAGCGGTGGCGGAATCTTCCCGAGGATATCCGCGTGGACGCTCAGAGCAAGGTGCTCTTTTTCGGCGGCTGCGCGCCTTATTTCGACACCTTCTTCGGCCATCACCTCAAGGTCCGGACCAATGATATACTGTTGAACAGCTTGAGGCTTCTCAATTTTTTCGACATTCACCCCGCGCTGCTTGCAAATGAAAGGTGCTGTGGCCATGATCTTCTGTGGTCCGGAGACCGGAAGAACTTTCTGAAGCTTGCCCGGTTGAATGTGGAAGCCATAGAAAAACAGGGCATAGAAGAAGTGGTGACTGCGTGCCCCGAATGTTACAGGACCCTCGCTCGTCATTACCCGGACGAGGGAGTCGCCATCAACTTCAAGGTCACTCACATATACGACCTTCTGGAAAAGGAAATTGACAAAGGCGCCGTGGGCTTCGAAAAGCTGGATCGCAATATCACTTTCCAGGACCCCTGTCGATTGAGCCGCCTCGAGGGGCGCGCGGAGCTGCCCAGAAAGCTCATAAATAGACTCCGCTCCCGTGGCTTCAGCGAAATGAAGGACCGTGGAGTCTCAGCCCTTTGTTGCGGAAACTGCGCCTGGACGGGATGCGACAGCTACACGAAGGCGTTGCAGGTAAAACGCCTCCGTCAAGCCAAAGAGACGGGGAGCGATCTGCTCATCACCGCCTGCCCCAAGTGTCAGATCCACCTCAGTTGCGCCATGGAGGACCCCTTCCGAGGCGAAGAGCTCAAGATGGAAATGATGGATCTCACAACCGTCCTGGCCAAAACCATTAAGTGGGAATAAGAAGGTTATGATGGAAAGAACTGACAATCCGGCATTCCGCCCGCGCATTGGCGTTTATGTGTGCCATTGCGGGCTCAACATCGCTCGGACCGTTGACTGTAAGAAGGTGGTGGAATCAACGGCGGGGCTCGATGACGTCGTCATCGCCCGAGATGTTCCCTACGCCTGCTCTGAGCCCGGTCAGAACAGCATAAAAGATGATATTGAGGAGCAAAATCTGGATCGAGTCGTTATCGCGGCCTGCTCTCCAAGGCTTCATGAGCCCACTTTCCGCCAGATGGTCCAGTCCGTCGGGATCAACCCTTACCTCATGGAGATGGCCAACATACGGGAGCACTGCAGCTGGGTGCACATGAACGACCCGGAGGCTGCAACGGCGAAGGCGGCGGATCTTTTGAAGATGGCCGTATCCCGCGTGCGCAAGCTCCAGCCGCTCGAGCCCGAGCGGATTTCGCTCACGAAAAAGACTCTCGTCATCGGGGGCGGAGTCGCCGGCATCCAGGCCGCCCTCGACCTGGCCGATAACGGATACGATGTGGTTCTCGTGGAAAAGAAGCCCTCCATCGGCGGGACAATGGCTCAGCTCGACAAGACATTTCCCACGATGGACTGCTCCATCTGAATTCTCGGGCCTAAAATGACGGATGCCGGTCGGCATCCCCGAATCAAGCTCCACACGATGAGCGAAGTCGTTGACGTAAAAGGCTATGTCGGCAACTTCGAAATAAAGATCCTGAAAAAAGCCCGTTATGTGGATGAAAAGGAATGCACCGCGTGCGGCGACTGCGCCACGGTTTGCCCGGTCGTTCGCCCGGATGAGTTCAATCTCGGCCTCTCCTCGCGGAAGGCGATTTATTCGCCGTTCCCGCAGGCCGTCCCTTCGGCTTACGTCATCAACGTGAACGAATGCCTGGGACACAACCCGGCGGTCTGCGCAAAGTGCGTCGACGCGTGCGACAAGCATTGCATAAACTTCCATATGTCCGATGAGGAAATTACCGAGAAGGTAGGCTCCATCATTGTCGCCACCGGCATGGAGCCCTATGACCCGACAGAGCTGGACGAATACGGCTACACGCGCTTCGGCAACGTACTCACGAGCCTGGAGTTCGAAAGGCTGGTCAACGCCGGAGGTCCGACCAAAGGGGAGCTCATTCGCCCCACGGATCACAGAACGCCCAAATCGATCGGCTTTATCCAGTGCGTCGGCTCGCGGTCCGCGAGGAAGGGAAGCTCCTACTGCTCAAACGTCTGCTGCATGAATACCATCAAGAGCACTCTTGTCTTGAAGGAGCACTACCCGGATATGGATATCAAGGTCTTCTACATCGATATCCGCGCCTTCGGCAAGGGCTTCGAAGACTTATACAAAAGAAGCAGGCAGATGGGCGTCCACTACGTGAGAGGACTGCCGGGCAATGTAGAGGAAACAAGCGACGGAAGCCTCAGTGTTGCGGTCGAGAACACGGTTACGGGCGGAATCGAGCGCCACGAACTGGACATGCTCGTCCTGGCCATTGGGGTAAAGCCCTCGTCAAAGACCCAGAAGCTTCAAGAGATGCTCGGGCTTCAGCTCACCTCGGACGGCTTTTTCCTGGAAGCCCATCCGAAGCTTCAGCCCGTAGACGCCGCGACGCGCGGAGTTTTCTACGCCGGATGCGCTGAAGGGCCCAAGGATATCAAGGAGAGCGTCACACAGGCGTCGGCTGCAGCCGCAAGGGCCATTCGCCTCATGCATGAAGGCGAAATCCTGACCGAGCCCATCACCTCTGAAGTGGTTGCGCAGCTTTGCACATCGTGCGGCAAGTGCGCCAAAGTCTGCCCCTACAATGCGATCTCGGTCGATGTGAAGAAGAAAACGCCGGCGGTGGTGAACACAGCAGCCTGCGCGGGCTGCGGAGCGTGCGCTGCAGAGTGCCCCTTCGACGCCATCACGATGAATCACTTCACCGACGCTCAGATCCTTGGCCAAGTCGACGCCCTGCTTGCGGAGGAATCCGGAGAAAAGATCCTGGCTTTCGCCTGCAATTGGTGCTCGTACGCCGGGGCCGACTATGCGGGAGTATCCAGGCTTCAGTACCCGCCCAATGTGCGCCTCATCCGCACCATGTGCTCGGCCAGGGTCGATGAGGATTTCGTCTGGAAGGGCTTTGCCGACGGCGCTCCGGTCGTGCTCGTTAGCGGCTGTCACATTGGCGACTGTCATTACATAAACGCCAATCAGTGGACGGTCAAACGGGTCGAGAAGATGCGAAAGAAGATGGAAAAGCTCGGCATCCGCTCCGAACGCCTCCAGCTCGAGTGGGTGAGCGCAGCCGAAGGGGTCCGATTCGCAAGCATAATGAAAAACCTCGAAGCGCTCAGGAAGAGCGTCACCACCGAAGAGATCGAGCAGACGGTAGATATTCTTACGAAAAAGAACGAAGCTCAATAGGATCGCAACAGATGGGATCGCTCGCAACCGGCCGAAGCGCTACTGTTCCGGTTGCGGACGATCCTTTGAGCTTGCCTCCGGTATCCAGCCTTCACACTGCTCGAACGTCATTCCGCCAGTCTTAAAGCCGAAATCCACTTTTTAGAGCCCGTCTGGACCCCGGCATTCGCCGGGGTGACAGTGGAGACGGATCGATTCTGCCCACCCTACGCAAGCCAAAATGAGAACTGCTGGCTATAAAGCAAAAGACCGAAAAAAACGGTGTATCTTTAGATGTAGTGTGTTAGATTGGGTCACCGTTTTCCATTAAAGCCAATTCCCTTATCCTGATCACATAACTGGATAGTTATGCCGCCATGGGGCGTATAGACGATCTGCAGCTTGACCATCTTGTAGGACGGGAAGTCGGCACAGCCGTACTCCTCAAAGAGCTCTCCCGAGGGGGTATGGGAGTCATCTTTGTCGCCTATCAGAAGACTCTCAAGCGCCAGATCGCGGTAAAAATCCTGCCAAAATCGCTTCTCACCCGGTCAAGCGCCGAGCTTTTCCAGCAGGAAGCAGAATCGGCGGCCTTTTTGTCACACCCGAATATCGTCCCGATCTATGAAGTGGGAGAGACAGAAGAGTTTTTATATTTCACGATGCAGCTTATCCAAGGCATGTCCCTCTCCCAGATTATTCGCAGGATCAAACAGCACCCGCTGCCGTCGAGACGGGTCTTTCCCTTAAAAGAAGCCATAAAGACTCTCCTAAGCGTCCTGGATGGGCTCGATTTCGCGCACCAGCACGAGATCGTTCACCGTGACATCAAGCCTGCCAATATCCTGATTGAAGCTCAAACGCATCGTCCAATCATCACCGACTTCGGGGTAGCCAAGGTCATGCGGGGCCCGGATGTGAGCACGCGCGAAATCCTTGGGACTCCGATCTATATGGCTCCCGAGCAGATTGTTGCAGGCGCCGTTGACGGCCGTGCAGATATTTACGCAGTCGGAGTCATGCTCTTCGAGCTTCTGGCGATGGAGCTGCCTATTCCTTCCTACGGCACAGTCAAAGAGCTGATCACCATGAAGGCGCTCCTCAAAGATCAACTTTTTCAAAAGAAGCCCTCTGATGTAAATCCCTCTATACATCCGGACATGGACAAGATTGTCTTCAAGGCCCTCGCCTATGCGCCCGATAATAGATATGCATCCTGTCGCGACTTTATTCACGATCTGAAATCTTATCGGGCTCTCCACCTGGAGCAACGCTCATCATAGGGACGGTATGGCTAAACAAACCGCGTCTTTCCAGGAAAATATCTTCAAGCTTAGCCGCATTATTGTCATGTTGTTCAATCGTGCGACTATGTATCATATGAATCACCCTTATGTGAAACAGTCGCTCGAGGAATTTTACCCTGCTATCATACAGGTTTTTGCAAATGTTTCCCCCGTTGTCTTCATCCTGCACCGCGATCAGTTCTTCCTTGACGAAGAGCCTATCGACTCGCGCAACAACGTCCAACGGATAGTCTCACATTTTAAAAAGGCCGGTTTGCAGTCTATTTCCTTTGAGAACGGTCTTAGCGAAAACGAGATTAAGGCATTCCTGGAAATATTCACCTCCCTCGAGGCCTATCCCGACGTAGAGGCGATGAACAAGGCGATGGTGGTCAAAGGCGTCAGGCATATGAAGCTCAACCATGTCTTTTTCAGGAAGGTCTCTCAGGACGATGAAGTCATTTCACATAAGGCCCTAAAAAAGCTCGTTCCCGACGTTTCCCTGGAAGACCAGGAGAGGTCGAAAAAGGCATTTGTCGATCTGGTGCTTAAAAATTTGCTGGCGGAAGAGCTCAAAGAAACGCTTACCATAGAGAACCTGCTCAAAAACCCGGCAGCCCTGTCGCAGACAATGGCGGAAAAGGACTTCACGGGCGCCGGCGATACGGGTGAAGAAGGAAATCAACCGGGAGTGGTGCTCCTTCACCAACTGGAAATACTGGGAGACGAGGTCAATCGGAATTTGCTCTCGAGCGATGGCGTCAATCTTCATGATGTCGCCGCGGCTCTTACGGAAATGAAAGGGCGTCTTCTGGAGAGCATTGAGACTCAGAAATCTCTGGAGATCACCTTTTCAACCGAAGAGATGATCTTTGACAAGGTGAATGAGATCTCAGACTCGGTCATCCAGCGGATAGTCAAAGATGAGTACCATGGCGGCAAGACATCCCTTGAGCGACTGGCGCAAATCCTTCGCCGGTTAGCGCCCGACCCCATGGAGCTCAAACGTCTCCTGCCTTCCATCCGAGTTGCGCTCATGGAAGAAGGCATGCTTCTTGGCGACTATCTCCATCTGGTTCAAGAATTGAGCAAAGAGTTGCAGAGCGATGAACTGGCTCGCATTCTTCAGCAAAGCTCCGAGGAGCTGGGCATTGACGGGCAGGCGCTCATCGAAGAGCTTAAGAGGAGCCCTACGCATGCAGCGGAGCTGATTTTCCTCGCATCTGAAATTCGAAAAGGCTCGGGCGACGAACGGGCTCTAGCGGATCTACTCGTAGATTACGTTGAGCGCATCGGGTCCGATTCCGCTCTTACAGACGCCAATGCCGACCAAGCCGATGCAGAGCAGCGCTTTCGCCAAATCATCACGGCGATCGGCTCTCGCGTCGTAGGCCGTTTGAAGCAGATGAACGTCAAGAATGACCTTCTGGAGCGTATAGAACAAAAATTCGATACGCGAATGGATGAAATTCTCGAGAAAGTGAAACTTGATTGGATACAATCTCACTCCTGTCAAGAAGAAAAGCAACAAAGCAAAGAGCGTAGCGTCCTTGAACTATTGGAGCATAGTGTCGCTGAAGGAGACGAGCTCGGCGAGATACTCGCTTCAGTGCGCGCCAAAGTCCAGGCGAACGAAATGGACGAAAACGATTTCGGGCAGATTTATGCCGAGATTAGCAGGCAACAGCAACTTCGCGCCGAGGAGCGCACGGGCGGGATGCCCGGAGGATTTCTGCATGCCTCTACTCTGACGCTGGTCATCGAAAAGGAGATCGCTATGGCGAAGCGGTATGAAATGCCATTTTCAGCGATTTCCTTTTCATTGGTCAAGGCCGTTCAAAAGTCCGCGGGGCCTCCCGCAAAGATATCTCCGTCCTCATGCATGACGGCAGTTTTGAAAGCAATATCCGCAACCGCAAGGGAGGCGGATATTCTTGGGGAGCTCGGCAAAAACAGGATCGTGCTTTTGTTGCCCATGACGGGAGGAAGCCAGGCGCAGAGCGCGCTCAGACGTTATCTGAAGCTGCTGAGCACCAATGTTATGAATGTGGATGGGGTTCTACTGAACTTCCGGGTCGCTGGAGTTGCAGCTACATACAGTCCCACGCTGACGCCCGATGCAGCCGCATTTATCCGGAACCTCATGAACGATCTCGTCCAAATGGAAAGAAGAATAAAAAATCTTCAAGTGTATTTTTGACAGCCGATTGGGGAGGCTGGACATCAACCTGGGGAGCTGCCGCATTTGGGAGGCGCCAGATGCGACAAAAGCTTCCACTTGCCGGATGAGCCTTTATCCGGCGCCAAGCGACAAACGGACATCATCTTTCCAGCAGGCGCGACATTCCGGCGGGAAATGTGAAATGGAGGATCCTCCGGTGATACCGGATAGCAAGAAACCGAAAGACCAATCAAAATGGTTCCTTAGAGAAGTTGATCCAACCAGGGAGTGGATGGTTGCCATTGACCCGGTTCCTTTTGTTATCGGTCGCGACGAGGACTGCAACCTCAGGCTGCAATCCAAGTGGGTTTCCAGGCATCATGCTGAGATCCGCAGGAATGGGGATCATTTTTGGATACATGACCTTGGGAGCACCAATGGCGTAATTGTGAACCAAAAACAGATTCAAACGGCGGAACTGCTTGAGCCCGGCGATATTATCACCATCGGCAAATCAGAATTCAGAGTGAAAAGCGTAAGCTCTCCATCCGTCGCTCCGTCCGATCAATCTGACGACACGTATGCATTGGATGATTCCAGCGATGTAATTTACATGGCCTCCCTTGAGCCGCGGCTGCGGGAATTGCTTCTGGAACGGAGCGTAATTCCCCACTTCCAGCCGATCTTGAGTTTTGCCGATATGCAAATAGTCGGTTATGAGATTCTGGGGCGAATCGGCGCGAGCGATTTGCCCCCAAACCCGGCTGACCTCTTCGATGTTGCGGTTTACCTGGGATTGGCTTCCGATCTCAGCGCTCTTTTCCGCGAAGTGGGCGTCAAGGAGGGAACGAGTCTGCCCGGATCGCCTCTTCTTTTTGTCAATATCAATCCTGTCGAGATGGATCAGATGAGTCATCTTTTGACTTCACTGGAAAAGATTCGAAATATCGCGCCTTCCAGCAAGATCGTGATCGAGATCCACGAAAAGGCGATAACCAATACGCAAGAGATGTTTAGGCTTCGCAATACCTTAAGAAAGCTTGACATCGGCATGGCCTTCGACGATTTCGGGGTGGGGCAGACGCGCCTGATCGAGCTCGCCGAGGTTCCGCCTGACTTTCTCAAATTCGACATTTCTCTGATTCATCAGGTTCACCTTGCGCCCAAGCGTTTGCACCAGATGATCATGACTTTTGTCAAAGCTGTCAAAGACCTCGGAATCGCCACGCTTGCAGAAGGCATTGAATGCCCTGAAGAAGCTCAAATGTGCAAGGAGCTTGGCTTTGACTACGCTCAGGGCTACCTATACGGCAGGCCTTTGCCCATTGCAGAAATCAATAGCCTGGGATAGTGGGAGACCTTTGGATGGATAGCAATACAAAGAGATTCAGCGTGCTCTGGATACTCTTTTTGGCGTTCGCCGCCATTGTCACTCTAATCGTGATTGGAATCGGCTATTTTCTTTTCAGCAGTAATTACAGAAGCTTTCAGCTGGAGGCGGGGCGACTCCGAGAAGAATATGTAAAGAGTCAACAACAGAAGATCAAAGACGAAGTGTGTAAAGTCATTGAATTTATTTACTATAGTTCTTCAAAAGCCGAAAATCGTCTCAAAATTGCTGTCAAAGAGAGGGTCTATGAGGCTCACGCCATCGCAGCGCATCTTTATGCGGAGCACCATAAAAGCAAGAGCGACGAAGAAATGCGCAAGCTCATCCTGGATGCGCTTCGCCGGATCCGGTTCAACAACGGACGTGGTTACTATTTCGCAACTTCCATGGACGGCGTCGAGCTTCTCTTTGCCGATCATCCTGAATTCGAGGGAAGATCTCTTCTCGATCTGCAGGCCAGCGATGGATCGTATGTGATTCGAGACATGATCGAGCTCGTCAAGCGCGAAGGCGAAGGCTTCTATCATTACGCATGGACAAAGCCCGATGCCGAAGGACGCGATTTCCCAAAGATTGCCTACATCAAATATTTCGAGCCGTTGAATTGTTTCATCGGAACGGGGGAGTACCTTGACGATGTGGAAAAGGATATTCAGAAGGAAGTCCTGGACCGGATCGGCAACATCCGGTTCGGAGAGGATGGATACATTTTTGTGGTGAGCTATAACGGCGTCACTCTCATGAACAGCGTGCAACCGGCGCTCATCGGAAAACCGATGTGGGAGATGACGGACCCCTACGGAGTCAAGGTCATCCAGGAAGAACGCAAGGCGGCTGAAAAACCGGAGGGCGAATTCATACACTATCACTGGCAGAAGCCATCAACGAAGTTGATCAGCCCGAAGATCTCATTCGTGAAGGGTTTTCCACGATGGCAGTGGATGGTCGGCGCGGGTGTATACGCCGATGAAGTCGAGTCGATTATCGCTGCAAGAGAGCTCGAAATGAAGCAAAAGATGCTGAACGGAGCTTTCGGTCTCGGCTTTATCCTCCTCGCCATTCTGTTCGGCTCACTCGCGCTCAGCTATTGCCTTTCGCGTTATTTCAAGAGGCAACTGGACCTTTTTCTTTTATTCTTCAAAGACATGGAGGAAGGTGGACGCCCGGTCGCCACCGAGCGCCTTCTTTTGAGCGAGTTGCACGAGCTCGGCGCTTCCGCCAACTCGATGCTCGAAGAACGTCAACGCACTGAAAAAGAACTGCGAGAGAGCGAGCAGAGATTCCACTCGCTTTTTTCAAACATGGCCGAGGGAGTCGCCTTGCACGAGCTGATGATGGACGAAAGCGGCCAGCCCACAGACTACAGGATTATCGATGTCAATCCAGGGTTCGAGAGAATACTGGAAATCGGGCGCAACGACATCATCGGCAAACTGGCGTCGCAGGCTTATGGGACCTCCGAAGCTCCCTATCTGAAAGAGTATGGCGAAACGACGCTTTCCGGCGTCGCATCGCGCCTGCAGATATACTTTTCGCCGATGGACAGGTATTTTGAAATATCCGTGGCTCCATTGGGAGAAAGAACCTTTGCAACCATTTTCTCGGATGTCACCTCCCGCACGAGATCGGAAGAAGCTCTCAGGGATAGAGAAAGAGAGCTTAGCCGAGCGCATTCGATCGCTCATATAGGAAGTTATTCCATTGACATCGCGAGCGGCAAGGCGGTTTGGTCCGAGGAGCTCAAACAGATCACGGGATGCGAGGAGAATGATCTTTCTATTGATTCCATCTCTTCTCTGCTTCATCCCGAAGACCGGGATTTTGCTCTCGATCTATTCAAAAGAGCTCGCAAAGAAGGAGTGAGCTTCGATGTCGAATACCGAATCATACGCGGCGATGGCGATGTTCGCTGGCTCCATGAGCGCACGGAAGTTCAGCCGGATGCATCCGGCTCTCCCGCCCGCATCTACGGAACCATCCAGGACATAAGCTCGGCCAAAAAGGCGGAGGAAGAAAAGGAGCAATTGGAGCTTCAGCTGCGTCAGGCGCAGAAGTTGGAGGCCGTTGGAACCCTCGCGGGAGGCATCGCTCATGATTTCAACAATCTGCTTCAAGTGATCAACGGCTATACCGATATGGTCATCGAGGAGTTGGGTTTTAAGCATGCGTCGACTTCTTCTTTGATCGAGGTGGCCAAAGCCGGCAGGCGCGCGGCGAGCCTTGTGGGACAACTGCTCGCGTTCAGCCGCAGGCAACTGCTCAGACCCGAGAATCTGGATTTGAACGAGGTCATAACCCATCTGCTCAAGATGCTCGAACGCCTCATTGGAGAGCACATTCGGCTCGATTTCGTGCCCGGTCATCGTCTTGGAACGGTTTACGCAGACCGGGGAATGGTGGAGCAAATACTGGTCAATCTGTGCGTCAACGCGCGCGACGCCATGCCCGACGGCGGGACGTTGACCATTGAAACGGAGAATGTCTGGATCAACGGCAGTTATCGGGAAACTCATCCCTGGGCTTTGCCGGGACGTTACATTCTTGTGAGCGTTACCGACACCGGATGCGGAATGGACAAAACCACGCAGGAAAGAATTTTTGAGCCGTTCTTCACCACCAAGGAACAAGGACAGGGAACCGGACTCGGGCTCGCGACGGTTTACGGCATCGTGAAGCAGCATCAAGGCCTGATTCACGTCTACAGCGAGCCGGGCAAAGGATCGACTTTCAAGGTGTACCTTGCCGCGGTAGAACGTCTTGCGTGCGATGTCGGATCAAAGATCGAACCAGCCGCGGTGGGTGGAAGTGAAACCATTCTCCTCGCCGAAGACGAAGAGATGGTGCGGAATCTAGCGGCGCGCATCCTGGAAAGAGCGGGCTACAAAATTTTGACTGCCCAGAATGGCGAAGAGGCCTGGAAACTGTTCCAAATGAAGGCCGAAGAAATTGACCTCCTGTTTTTGGATGTGGTGATGCCGGGACTTGGGGGCAAGATAGTCTATGAAAGGGCGCAAGCGCTCAAGTCGACGATACCGGTTCTCTTTGCCAGCGGCTACACCGAAAACGCCGTGCACACCAACTTCGTTCTGGAAAAAGGCTTTAAGCTCATCCAAAAGCCCTTCAGCAGCGAAGAGCTTCTGCGCTCGGTGCGCGAGGCTCTGAACACAACGAGCTCTGGCGACGATCTTCAAGAAAAGGCGTGAAAATCAACAGGCAGGAGTATTATACCTGCATGCGCATGATCTCTTGATACGCCTCCATGGCTTTGCTGCGAGCCTTGACCAGCAATTGCCGGCTGATGCCGGCTTCTTCCATCTTGATCATTGTTTCATGTATATTCGACCCGCCGTTGATGACGCTCTGCATCATGGCCGCGCTTGACTCATGCTGCAGCTTGTCCACCTCTGAAAGCTTCGATTTCAATTCATCGAAAAAGGAGGGCGACGACGAGGACTGCCCCGGTTTGACAGCATCCTTGTACTCTCCCTGAATTTGCTGCAAAGCTGGCGAAATCTTCATACTCTTCAAATCCTTCTCAATGTCATAGCCTGTGGGCTCGCCGCGCCTGCGCCATTACGCATCGCGAATGGTCTCCTTGAGGCCATTGAGCTTCTTGTTCAGCATCGCCACCATCATGTTGTACTCGATGTTGTTCCTGCTGAGCTTCATCATCTCCTGATCCAAGTCGACCGGTCCCGTTTCGACGATTTCAGGCGACGCCATGGCCGCGCGCAGATCCGAAGGGTCAATGTGTTGACTGTTCGATATAGCCAAATTCATGCCCTCCCCCTCCATGGACTGCCGCAATGCTTCATCGAAGGAAAGAGCTTTTGACACATAGCCCGGCGTATTGATGTTGGCCATGTTTCCCGAGATGACCTTCTGATCGAGCGAGTCCATGCTCAAGCGGTCCCGCACCAACTCTACCGCCCTGTCAAAAACAATACTCCTATCCATGTTACTCCCCTTAATTATATTTCCATCACTCCAGCTAAAAAAATCCCTCCTCTCAAAAACCTCTCCCCTTCTCTTCAACCAACATTTAGCAAAACTCATACCCTGCAGTCAGTATCCGACCATGAAAAGATGCAGTATTTCAAGAGTCATTATTCTAACAATACTATCTAACTGATTTATAACGTATAGCTAGCTTGTCTAACCCGAGCCGTTGGACGTTACCCTTCAATTCTTTCTTGTTTATCTACCAAACAACCCAGAGATCCCGTAGCGATACACACTATATAAAATCAGAAGGCTAAGTCAGTAGCATATCTGGTCTATCTATTATAGTATATAATACCCATTATTTAAATACACCATGCGCGCAGCAGATATGCATTAGTTTACCCATTGTCCCACCCAATTAAATTCACTATTGTGACATGCAAGATCCCGACACGCTGGGTATAGCTATAACTATAATAGCTTAGCCATGTGAGTTGAAATATCCAATAGTTCACTGCCTCCGCAACGAGCGCATTTTACTCCCGTGATTTGTTGCTTCAGCAACAAAGACTGCTTTGATGGCTCTTGTTCAGAGGGAAGGATTTATGTCGGTCAGAAGGCATCAGCCCCACGACGCCGGTGAGTATCGGGTCAATCGATTTAAACAACCATTAACCTGAGCTACGCACAGAGCCATTTCAGCGAATAAGCGGAGCGTGCGTGAGTCTCTTCCAGAGGAGGGTGGACAAATCGAGAGGCTGTTTAGGAATAACCCAGTTTGATGAGAACAAATTGTCAAAAGGAGTAATGAAATGAGAAAACGAAACAGGTTATCAACAGCGTTGGCTATCTTTTTTATCGCGTTTACGATGGTCCCCGCCGCCAACGCGGCGCTGAACGCAGTCGATCCCGGTCCTTATACTGCCGCAACCGGCTTCTTTCCACTCTGGTACCAGGATTCGAAAGGCGTGCCACTGGAACTCTGCCTTCAAAACATTATCTCGCCTGATCCAGCTGCATTAGGGGGCCCTATGTGCGTCCTTTTAGCTGGACCGGGCTTCGACCCCGCCTTGCCGATCGCCTTCCCCGGCAACTTTCCCGATGAAGCCTTTTGGTTCACAGTTGATGCCCGAGTGAGAAACGCCGGACGCTTTGATGTCAGAATCATCATCAACCTGGAAGCGGCTTTTTCTCCGGAAGGAGCTCAGATAAGCTTCGCCAGAGTACGCCTTCGTGGAGAAGTCGAAGTCCCTGGAGTCTACACATTCACTCATCCCTACGGCGTCGAAGTGCTAAACATTACTGACACCGGAAGCAGGGGGGTCAACTACACTCGGGATATAGGCATCGGAGTCGCGGGAACATTCACCGGCGCGCTCTCAGGCGATATCGGACCCTTTCTCGTCAAAGCAGACAGTCCCGGTGGCGCTCCCACACCAATCCTGATAGGCTCCGACACCTTTCTTGGCGACCCAAACGTCGACCAGTGGGTCACGGGCAGCACGATTATTGACGCTCAGGGAATTCCACAGAACTATTTCCGGGCTCAAGGGCCTGGCGGAATAGACTTAATCACAGATTTATTCAAAATTTCCGGTAAAGTATTCAAAGGCGAGGAGATTCCCGCCCCGGTTTCTGTCGATCGCACATCCTACAGCAGGAGCCTTCTTGGCACACAAATGGACATTTTCTCCACGGGCCCGGAAACGGCGATCTTCTCTTTTGCCGACTCTTCCGCGCCTCCAGTTATTGTTCCCATGAACGCACACCCTCCCGGCAAGTTTTTCGGCCAGGCGCCTGTTCCGCCAGCTACTCTGGGACCAGTGACGCTGACATCAAACAACACACCGTATAATCTCCCTTCTATGCCGGCCAACAGTACAGGAACCTATATCAGTCCGGTAACGGATCTCGTCTTCATCACACGGGCTGAATACAATGCAGCCACACAAACGCTCGAGATTGAAGCTTCATCAAGCGATGAAATCGGAGATGCAGCGGGACCGGTAGCGCTGACAGCAACAGGCTTTGGAGACCTTGTATCTGACCCCCTGCTTCCACCCCCGACCCTTCGCCTCACAATTCCCGGAATTGTGATTCCTCCGGCGGTAATTACCGTGACTTCCACTGCAGGCGGCTCTGACACAGAAGAAGTGATTTACGTTCCATAGAACGGAAGAAGGAGGTGAACCATGAGAACCGCGAATGAGAGAATCGCCCATCATAGAAGGAGATCCACCATGCATAAGAGAATAGTCATAATGCTCTTATCCGCC
This sequence comes from uncultured Syntrophobacteraceae bacterium, assembly GCA_964578835.1. Classification (GTDB taxonomy): domain Bacteria; phylum Desulfobacterota; class Syntrophobacteria; order Syntrophobacterales; family Syntrophobacteraceae; genus CAZOEL01. The sequence goes on from CAZOEL010000025.1 coordinate 37,935, forward strand.
ATCATGCTGCTGAGCGTTGTTCAGACCTCACAATCACAGGTGGTGTTGCCGGATTTAGACTTAGTCGGTCCGGTTAGTCCGGGAACGGGATATTTTCCGGTCTGGTACCAGGATACTACAGGACGACAATTGGAGCTCTGCCTATCGACAACGGAGTCGCCTGCGGCTCCGGGCTTTCCGATGTGCGTTCTCAATGCCGATCCCGGATACAACCTGGGGCTGCCCATCGTATTCCCGGATAATTTCCCCAGCGAATCCTTCTGGTTCACTGCTGACGCCGATATTGTCGATGCAACCGCGGGAGTCAATGCCCGTTTTGTATCCTCCGTTGAGGCAGCCTTCACAACAGGAGTGGTCAAGAATGGAGATCAGATAAGCTTTACGAGAATCCGCTTCTTTGTCGACCTGACTGTTCCGGGCACATACACATTCACACATCCTTTCGGCGTCGACACATTCGTTGTCGACACTATTGATCCCATTGGCAGAGAGATTCAATACACACGCGACCTCGGCGTAGCCGAAAACATCTTCACAGGGGCCCTCGCAGGCGATATCGGTCCCTTTCTGGTCCGATCAAATGCTCCCGGCGGCGCGCCTGCTCCGATTACAGTTGGCGCAGAGACATTCGTGGGAGATCCCAATGTCTTACAGTTTGTAACCGGCAGCCCTTTCGGAACCAATTTTTTTCGTATAGAGGGGCCTAACGGAATAGTCCTGAAGACCGATCTATTCGCCATCTCCGGCAAGATCTTCGGCGGCGCCCTTCCTGCTCCACTCTCTTTTGACCGGGCAACCTACAGCCGCACGGCTGCCGGAACACGGCTAGATGTTTTCGCCACATCCGATCCGGCTGCCTCACTCACATACAGAGAAGCCGTAGCGCCTGGCGGGGAGCTTCCCCTGATCGGAGACACGCTGACAAACCGTTTCCTGGGACAACAGAATAACCCTGCGGCCATTCCCACCAGCCTCGTTGTCCAGGCGTCTCTGGCCGGATCTCCGACCACTCAGTTGAGCAAACAAGTCACAGATCTGGTGAAGATCACCAAAGCATCTTATTCAATAGCTGCGCAGGAATTGACCATAGAAGCGTTCTCGAGCGATGAAGCTCTGCTTCCCGTCCTTACAGCGGTAGGTCTGGGCGATTTGATTCCTCCCGCGGCAGGCGGAGCTACTCAAAGCCTGGTAGTTTCCAACTTACCGGAGCCTCCAGCAAAGGTCACGGTCAAGTCCTCGGCAGGTGGATCGGATACCGAGCCAGTTGTAGTGATTCCTGCGAATTTGCCACCTGTGCTGGCGCCGTTCAACCCTGTTACCATCCTTGTCGGTCAGCTTTTGAACCTCCAAGCGGTTGCAACCGATGCTCCCGGCGATCTGCTCGCCTTCTCCATGGCCAGCGCCGACGGCATCACGCCTCTGCCCACAGGTCTTATAATCGATCAGCTAACCGGACTCATCAGCTGGACACCGGCCGATGCCGATGCCTCACCAACTCCTTACAGCCTCATTGTCACCGTTACCGATCAGGGCGGCCTTAGCGCCTCCCAGCCACTCCAGATCACCGTCAACGCCGCCAATGTCGCTCCGCTTCTTGACGCGCTTGCTCCTGTGATCTCGACTGTCGGTCAGCTTTTGAACCTCCAGGCGGTGGCGACCGACACCCTTGGCGATGTGCTCACCTTCTCCATGGCCAATGCCGACGGCATCACGCCTCTGCCCACAGGTCTTATAATCGATCAGCTAACCGGAC
>CAZOEL010000025.1:39787-76194 GCA_964578835.1 uncultured Syntrophobacteraceae bacterium
GCCGACGGCATCACGCCTCTGCCCACAGGTCTTATAATCGATCAGCTAACCGGACTCATCAGCTGGACACCGGCCGATGCCGATGCCTCACCAACTCCTTACAGCCTCATTGTCACCGTTACCGATCAGGGCGGCCTTAGCGCCTCCCAGCCACTCCAGATCACCGTCAACGCCGCCAATGTCGCTCCGGTTGCGGTTAATGATACAGCAGCCACATTTCAGGACGCCGCCGTGCCAATCACGGTACTCGCCAATGATACGGATGCAGACGGAGTCTTGAACCCGGCAACTGTTACAGCTACAGCTCCGGCAAACGGAACCGTGACTGTCGACGCTGCGGGCGTGGTCACATATACCCCGAATTTGGCCTTCATAGGCTCCGACAGCTTTACTTATACGGTTAGCGACGACTTGGGAGCAATCTCCAATGTTGCAACGGTAAACGTAACCGTATCCCCGATAGCAAACGGTGTTATCGTCATCTCGCCAAACGGTGGAGAATCCTTTGCAAGAGGAGCTGGAGTTACGATCTCATGGAGCTACACGGGTAATCCTGGATCGACCGTAGATATCGAACTCATGCAAAACAACAGAAGAGCCAGGAGAATAGCCAGAAGGATTCCAATAGGAACAGGCGGCTCAGGCTCTTTCAACTGGACTGTTCCCACAGCCCAGCGGGTAGGCGCAGATTACAGCATCCGAGTGTCAGTCTCAAACAACGCAGGCATGGCGGACACAAGTAATGCGTCCTTCAGCATTATTCCGACTGGAACCGTTCCTCCACCTGCTGGCGGGGAAGCCATTGCAATCAGAAGGGCATTCGTGAATGCAAAAACCAGAGCAGCAGCAATACGGGGACCACAGTTCAGTTTTCAGGGGACTGCAACTCCCGGCGCAACCCTCAATTTCTATCTGGGACCGGACACGACAGGTCCTTATATTGGCTCTGCTGTTGCCAATGCTCGAGGAAACTGGTCCTTTAGAAGACGGGTCCCAACCATTGGATTGCCAATCACCACGGGGGCTTTCAGTATTCAGACCTCTGGAGGCGGTACCCTACTGAATCAGGCATTCGCTATAAGCCAATAACAGCAACCTCATAGACAAGGTGGGGCCGAAAGGCTCCACTTTGTCCGCCCACGCACTATCCCCCATTCTAGCATGGCATCCTTTCTACGCTTTCATCTAAGCAACAAAGCAATGAAAAGTTGAGAGCAACCCTTTTCATTTGCGCCAGATTTGCACATTTCATAAAGAATCCTTGGTTTACCTGTAATCTATTATCAGCTAAAAGGATTCGACGAGCGAAGGCCGCGCGATAGGCAAGCGACTTGAAAGCATGGAATAATTTCCGGAGGAAGAGATATGAACTTTGATCTGACCGAAGAACAGAAGATGATCCAAGAGATGGCCCGCAAATTTGCCGAGCGTGAGATCAAGCCGGTTGCGGCCGAGCTGGATAGAACGCACCGGCACCCGGCGGAGATTGTCGCCCAGATGGGGGAGCTGGGGCTGATGGGGGTGGTCATCCCGGAGGAGTACGGCGGAGCGGGGATGGATTATGTGAGCTATGCGCTCTCCATGATCGAGATATCGAAGGCCTGCGCCTCCTGCGGCGTGATCATGAGCGTTTGCAACAGCCTCTACAACTTTCCCGTCTACAAGTACGGGACCGAGGAGCAGAAGCAAAAATTCCTGCGCCCGGTTGCGAGCGGAGAGGCCATCGGGTGCTATGGATTGACGGAAGCAGGGGCTGGCTCCGACCCTGCCGGGATGCGCACCACAGCCGTGCTCGATGGAGATGTGTGGGTGATAAATGGAGTCAAAAAGTTCATCACCAACGGTAACGTTGCAGACTACAGCGTGGTGGCCGCTGTGACGGACAAGTCAGCCGGCTACAAGGGGATCAGCTCCTTTTTAGTCGATCTCAAGAATACCCAAGGCTTCCATGTGGGAACCGTTGAGGAGAAGCTGGGCATCAACGCCTCTGGAACCGCTGAGCTGGTCTTCGAGGAGGCCAGGATTCCCAAGGAAAACCTCCTTGGAAAGCTGGGAGAAGGCTTCAAGCAAATGCTCACTACCCTCGATGGCGGGAGGATAGGAATTGCATCCCAGGCGCTTGGCATCGGCCGCTCCATTCTGGAAGAGGCCGTGGAATACGCCAAGACCCGCGAGCAGTTCGGGAAGTCGATCGCCTCCTTTCAAGCCATCCAGTGGAAGCTTGCCGACATGGCTACGAAGCTCGACGCCGCGGAGCTCCTCACGCTCAGAGCCGCATGGCTCGAACAGAATGGCCGGGGATACGAAAAGGAAGCCGCCATGGCCAAGCTCATGGCTTCAGACACGGCCATGTGGGCTGCGGTCGAAGGCGTGCAGGTGCTCGGAGGCTATGGGTACTGCAAGGATTACCCCATGGAGCGCCACCTGCGCGACGCCAAGATCACTCAGATTTACGAAGGCACAAACGAGATCATGCGTCTCGTCATCGCTCGCAGGCTAATGAAATAGAGGCTCCGGCGACGGCATCCCGGAGTCCTGAGGCCTTTTTAAGAAGATACTGGATGCTTGATACCGGATGCCGGATGAAAGTTTCAAATTCCTGGCTGGCCAGTCTTTATCCGGCATCCGGTATCAAGCATCTACTTTTTCCCCACTCGCACCGTTGCGTCCCACTCGGCTCCGAGGGGTAGATCTCTGTAGGCTCGACAAAGATTGAGGTAAAACTCTGAAGGCCCGTCCTTGCCGTAGAGAGAGCTGGAATAAGCGAGCCACTTGACTGCTGCGTCCCAGTTTCGCCTCTTATAGGAAGCAAGCCCTTCTGAGAAGGCGGAGCAGAGATCCGTCCTCCTCGCGTCGGCATCATCGATGTGGCAGAGAATTTCATACAGCACAACCGGCATGGACTTCCCGTCCACCATGAATGCCCCCACTTCTCGCGCCAGGAAACGGTTAAGCCCGGCAAGCATCTCGCTCGAAGCCAATATGCGGGTTCCGAGATGCTTGTTCACGTTCTCTATTCTCGAAGCGGTATTGATAACATCGCCGACAGGCCTGTATTCGTAGTGGTTCACTCCGCCGATATTGCCAAGAGACATCTGTCCCGCATGCAATCCCATTCGAGTGGGAAGCTCGAAGCCTGCCGATGCCTCATTGAACCTCCTCACCACGCTGTCGATAGCGAGGGCTGCGAGGCAGGCCCTTATCCTCGGTTCGGCGTCATCCTTTTCCCCTGTCCAAAGAGCCATCATGGAGTCGCCCACTATGTCTGAAACCCTGCCTTCGTATGCCGCTATGGGTTGAAAGACGGCCTCGTAATATCGATTCAGCAGCTCTCTTAGATCCCCGGGATGCATTATCTCAGAAATGGCCGAATACCGCTCGACGTCCGTACAGAGACAAGCGCCATAAACCGTGTCGCTGCAATTCCTGATATTGGATTGATCTTTTGCCAGTCGATCGACCACGCTGCCGGGAAGATAGAATTGAAAAGCCCTTTTCATGTTTCTGCGCTCCGAAGCTGCATCGACATATCTCCATAGAACGGCCGAGAAGAATGCCAAAGGCGCCTGAATGAGCAAAGGAACGACCAAGGGGCTCCAGTCGGCGTGATTTTCAAACCGATGGAGAGCAAACAGAAAGTAAGCAAAAGACGCCCCAACCATCATAGGAGCCGATATGGCGGCGCGTAGAGCATAGCAGGCCCACCCCATAGCCAGTCCCCAGACAAAGATTATGGCGAGTCGAAGCTTTGCGCCTAATGGCTGTACGTGCACATCCTCAACGATATTCGCAAAGGCGGTAGCAGCGATTTCCACCCCGCTTATGTCCACTCCGCTCGATTGAGAGAAAACGGTATGGAATCCATCCGGTTTTTCGACTTGCCGTTTTCCCGTGACTCCGACGAAAACGACTTTGTCTCTCAAATCAGGAAGCAAAGCTCCGGCTCCCGATCTGTCTTTCCAGTCGAGCGCTTTGTAGTATGGAATTGAATCAACGGCGCCCGGAGGACCGTAGAAATTGAGATAACGGTGCTCCGGGCCCTGATACATTTTTATGAGAGACCGTAGCGTTCTGGTCTGCGCATCGTTTAAACTGAGCTTCAAGCCCTTCGCATTCTCCAGGGCGTGAAGCATTTTCCCGGCAAGCTCAGGCTCCTTTCTAAAGATATCTCTGAGGCCGGATACAAGCTTATCGATCCCTCCGGAACGAAGGGAGTCCCTTGTCAAGAGAGGCGGCGCATCCGCCAAATGCGGGCTCGCGTGCTTGAGCAGCTCCAGGAAAATATCGTATAGCTCCAGCGAGAATAACTGAAAGGCCACCACGGGCAAGGTAGGTCGTCCCCCTTTGAACATCCAGTATTGGCTCACTTTGACGGGAACTTTGGGTAGCGGAAACGGGGCGAGCGCAGTCGCAGATTCTGCAAACAAAGGAAGAGGCTGAAGCAGTTTTTCGGCAACCAGACGGTTGCGCGCTTCTTCTCCCTGGATGATGGGGATCGTGTCTCTCAGGAGAGCTTCGCACAGAACAACATTGCCGGCAATTCTGAAGGCATCGGCAAGCTCTTGGTCGCCTTCGGCAGAACGAGCATCCTGGAAGAAAACATCGAACACGATAGCTCGCGCTCCGGCCCGGACAAGATTTCGAACCACGCGGGCATGGTATGAGCGGGGCCATTCGGCAATTTCGGGGGGCAGGTCAAGGCGGTCTATGGTCTCCCGATCTATATGGATCACAACGACGTGGGGAGACGAGCGAAGCGCGCCCCGCACATGGAACAGAGCTTCAAGGCCTATGTCCTCTTCCAGGTAAAGCCCCACGGGGGCGACGCTAATCGCCACGCCTGCAACCGCTGACAGCAGACCTATAATTATTGCCTTTGCCCCATGCGAAATAGCCATACGGATTTCTTCATCGAAGCCTGAAAGCCTTGAGCGGAAGACAGCCATCCCTCTCAACCCGACTCGCAGCCCATTGAAAAGCAAAGCGCTCTACCAAAACGTCCGACAGAGGCGCCAATCAAGTTGGCGCCATCAACCAAATTGGCGCCTCACTCGGAGATCTAATTGAACATTGCTCGTTTACCGAACTCAATAAAGCGCCAACTCGGTTGGCGCTTTCACGTCCTTCAGATAGACAAAGAAACAGACGATCGGCTAGCCCAGATATGACAAAAATAATCTTTAAATCAAATATTTACATAAAGGCGTCGATCTTTGTGAGCACTCTCCCGTTTTCTTGGCCTGCTTATTGCTCAAACTAAGATCAGCCACGCGCCTTCTAGCTGCACAGCGCAAGTTGTTCATCAGATGGCGGTGGGTGTGGCCTTTGCTTCAGACGCAAGGCGCCTTGGGTTGACAGCGGGGAGGAGGTTTCCGCCACTCCCCGCTGTCGGTACCTGAAAGAGAGTGTGAAATCATTTGCAAATGCAAGCGCCCTGTTTCCTCAGTCGCAGGAGGTGGGCGCCGGCAGATGCGCCTATTCGCCCCCCATCGCGATCATTGATCGCGTTTTCCCGCCTGTCCGCATTGGAGACCGGCCGCGCGCGGCGGCCGGACACGCTGCCGGGACGAGCCTTTCTCAAACACTGGCGTGCAGCTTTTTTCCTTCCTTTATTCCCGCTTTTTCTATAATCTCAATTCACTGAGACGTTTATTGCGCTACGCAGCCGGTATGGCGGGCAACGCCGCCAAAGCCACTCGATACATCTTTTCACTCGACAGTCCAAAGGAGAATTATCATGTCCATTGACCGACTGGTGCTCGGATTTGCAGGAAGCCTCATCCTCATTAGTCTGATTTTGGCGTTGATCTACACTCCTTTCTGGCTTTGCCTCACCGCCTTCGTCGGCGGCAATCTTCTCCAGGCGTCCATCACGGGCTTTTGTCCCCTGGCGAAGATCCTCAAAGCTCTTGGCGTCAAGCCCGGAGCCGCCTTCAAATAGAACCCGCGGCCTTATCCCCGTACGCCATATAGTAGACCAGGGGCACCACGATCAGGGTGAAGAAGGTCGAAACCGTGATGCCGAAAATCAGCGCCCACGCCAAGCCGGAGAATATGGGATCCAGGGTGATGGGCCACGCGGCGAGCATGGCCGCAAAGGATGTGAGAAAAATAGGCCTGGTCCTCAGAGCTCCTGCTTCAACAAGAGACCTCACAAGGGGCTTTCCCTCTTTCTTTCGCTCTTCGACAAATTCTATGAGTAGAATCGAATTTCTGGTGGCGATTCCAGCCAGGGCAATCATCCCGATCATGGCTGTCGCCGTGAAGTAGACCGGATTTTCAAATCCGCCTACCTGACGGCTCGAAACAAGGTTCAGAAGCCAAAAACCGGGCAAGATTCCGATCACGGAAAGAGGCAGGGCGATGAGCTGGATCGCGGGCAGGAGATAACTCTGCGTCTGGTAAAGAAGCAGGATATAGATCCCCAGCACGGCGACCCCGAAGGCGATGCCAAGGTCTCTGAAAACCCGCACGGTAATATCCCATTCCCCCTCCCCGGACCAAATCACTTCAAAGCCTTCAAGCTCGGGAGCATTTTTCACCTTATCTTCAAGCGCGAACACGGCTTCGGGCGGAGGCAGTCCCGCCGTTTCGCCGAAAACATAGACAACAGGCTTGAGATTCTTATGATAGACAGGCTGATCGATGACATCACGCTCGAAGCTTCCCAAATCCGTGAGAAAAACTCCCCGGCCCGACGCCCCTTTTAGCGTTAGCTGCCCGAGATAAGCTTCGAGCGCTTTCTCTTCTTTGGGAAACTGCAGTCTTATAACTGTCGGATTGACTTCGTTGTCAAGGTGGATCGAGCCCGCTGGGGAGCCCAGAACCGTCCCCTGGAGGGCTTCAGCGATCTGGCGATTCGATATCCCATGAAGGGCCGCTTTGGCTCGGTCGACATGAAATACGGTTTTTCGCTGGCCGGCTACCAGCACGTCATCCACGTCTACAACTCCTTGCGTTCCTTCCATCAGGCTTCGCACCTTCGCAGCAGCCAGCCCGAGCTCATGATAGGGTTGTCCTATACGGCCGTAGATTTCCGCCACGAGCGTCGCGATTACGGGCGGACCCGGAGGAGTCTCGACAATCTTTATGTTTGCGCCATGCCTGTCGGCGATCCTTTTCAGATCCTCTCTCAGCCTCAATCCTATGGCATGGCTCTGTTCGGCCCTGAGCTTCTTTCCGATAAAATTCATGCGCACATCGGCGACATTGCTTCCCTGCCTCAGGTAATAATGCCGAACCAGTCCGTTGAAATCCATGGGACTCGATGTCCCCGCGAAAAGGGTCACATCGGTCACTTCCGGGATTCTAACAATGTAGTCCGCAATCGCCTGAGCGGCGGCCTCCGTCGATTCGAGGCTTGCGCCTTCGGGCATGTCCACCACCACCTGGAGCTCGCTTTTGTTGTCAAAAGGAAGCATTTTGAGAGGGACTCTCTGAGAGAGCACAAGCCAGACGGCGAAGCAAAGCAGTGCGCCGACTCCCCCGATGATCGCCCATCGCAAGCTTCTCGAGCGGATGATAGACTCCATGATCCCGTTGTAGATCTTATAGAGGCTCGTTTCTTCCAACGAGGAACGCTCTTCGTGCGGTTGTTTGTAGACCCCGCCAAGCATGTGAAGCGAAAGCCAGGGCGTAATGGTGAAGGCGACAACCAGGCTCATGAGCATGGCGACGGGAACGTTCAGCGCCATAGGAGCCATGTAGGGCCCCATCATGCCCGTTATAAAGAACATGGGCACAAAGGATATGATGACCGCGAGCGTAGCCAGGATAATCGGCGGCCGCACTTCGTTAACAGCGCTCACCACCGCCCGGAAGGGGGGCTCTTTTCGCATGGTGAAATGGCGATGAATGTTTTCGACATCCACTATGGGGTCGTCCACGACCAGTCCCAGGGAGAGGATTAGGGCGAAAAGCGTAACCCGGTTTATGGTGTAGCCGAGGAAGAGGTTGATAAGCAGAGTGAAGGCGAAGGTGACCGGCACGGCGAGAGCGATGATGATCCCCTCGCGCCACCCAAGGCTGTAGGCAAGCAGGAGCACCACGATGGCGATAGCCACAAGGAGCGCTTCGACCAACTCGTTTACCTTCTCATCGGCCGAATGGCCGTAGTCTCTCGTGACGCGAAGCTCCACCCCGGCGGGCAGCACCTCATGGGCGAACCTCTCGGCTTCTTTCCTTATCTCCTCGGACACCCAAACCGCGTTCGTTCCCTTTCGCTTGGCGACGGCCACGGTCACGGCCGGATAGTCGCGGAACCTTTCTATGCCCGCCGGAGCACCTTCCTCCGATGCAGGATCGAGTGAGGAGTATGCGCGCTCGCCAAACATGATGCGGGTGTAGACGGCGGGCTCGGCAGGACCATCTTCGACCGAGGCGACATCCTTGAGGTATACCGGCCTCATTTGTGAAACGCCCACAACGATGTTCTCAACTTCTTTAGCCGACATCAAAAACCGCCCTGCATCAAGCCGAACCACCTCGTTTCCGGAAACAAGGCTTCCGGCGGGAAGCGCCGCGTTTGCCGCCTGCAGGGCGCCCTGGACATCCTGATAACCGATGTTCCGCCCGGCCATCATCTGAGGATCGAGGCGCACGGAGATCTCTCTTGGTCTTCCTCCCACGATGTAGGTCCGTCCCGCGTTTTCCACAGCCTGAAGACGTATTTCCAACTCCTCGGCCATCCGGCGAAGATCGAAATCGTTGTAACGGTTGCTGAAAAGCGTGAGGTTGACGACCGGGACATCGTCGATTTCGACCGGCTTCACCACCCATCCCGCAATGCCCGCGGGCGCCAAATCTATATTGGATTGAATCTTGTTGTAGAGCTTGACCCAGCTCCGCTCTCTGTCCTCCCCGACAAAGAAGCGCACAGTGACGATGGCCTGGGAAGGAAAGCTCGTCGAGTACACATATTCCACGCCATCTATCTGGTAGAGCAGCTTCTCGAGGCGGGTCGCCACCTGCCGCTCAACCTCCCGAGCCGACGCCCCCGGCATGCTGACGAGCACATCGGCTATGGGGACTATGATCTGCGGATCCTCCTCTCGGGGAGTCACCCAAAGGGCTACTATGCCCGCAATAAGGCTGATCAGAATGAGTAAAACGGAGAGATTGCCCTTGAGGAACGCCTCGACGATCCGAGTCATCCAATGATGCTCGCCCTCTGCGCGCTGATCCTCCGATGAATGATGCGGGGTGGGATGATCGCTCATGGCAGGACGACCTCCTCGCCTTCATTGAGGCCGGAGAGCGCTTCGACAAAGCCATCGTGGCGCTTGCCCAATGTAACGAATCTTCTCTGAGGATAGCCTTCCGCATCAAGAACGTCGACTAGATAAAGCTGGCCGACTTCGCGCACGGCCTTTTCGGGAACGACCAAAGCCTCATAGCTGCCGCGGGAGATGCCAAGGCGTCCGAAGAGGCCGCTTGTCAATCCAGGCTCAGGCGGCAGGCTCACCTTGACCAGCACCGTTCGAGTGCTCGGGTCGGAGTGGGGAATGATTTCCCGCAATGTCCCCGGGAGCGTCTTGTTTAGGGCCTCTACGGAAACGTCAATTTCCTGGCCGATCTTCAGAAAAGGGACGAGAGATTCCGAAAGAAAAGCATGGAGCTCAGGCCGGGAGGAGGTTTCAATATAGAAGAGAGGTTGCCCCGGTGAAGCCATATCGCCGACGCTCGCCATCTTCCGCGTGACTCGCCCCGAGAATGGGGCGCGGATGACCGCATAATCGAGCATGGCGCGCGCCTCGGCTACTGCGGCCTCAGCCTGCTCTTTCAGCGCCCTGGATCTGGAGATCTCCCGCTGCGCCGCCTCCACTTCCTGGAGAGTGGCAGCAAGATGCGCTTCAATCATATCCTTTTGAGCGCGCGCGTGCTCAAGCTGCTGGCCGGTCGCCGCCCGGGAGCGCTCGAGATCGACGTATCGGCGGTAGTCGGAGACCACTTTTTCCCTGTTCGCGCGCGCCGACTGCACTTGAGCCTTTGTCGCCGTCAGCCGCGCCTTGGCGACTTCCGTGGCCTGCTCAATCGCGGCAACCTGAGATTGAGCTTGTTTCAATTTCGCCAGGATATCTCGATCGTCAAGCCGCGCGAGGATGGTCGCGGAAGAGCCGCCTTCGGGCCCAACAACCCGATCCCCTTCACGAACAAGGATCTCCTTCACCTGAGCCATGATGCGAGTGGACACTTGAGCCTCGGTCTGCGCCCCTACGCTTCCCGATTGCTCGATTACGAGGGGAAAGCTTTGCTTGGCAGCCTTAAACGTTGTGAGCTTCTGAGGCAGCGGTTTGCGCGTGGGAGGGCCGGGCTCTACTTTTTCTATGAAGAACCCCGAAAGCCAAAGCATCATCAGGATGAGCAGCGCGAGAACTACGGAGGCCTTCACAACTTCTCGAATAACTTTTCGGCGATCCCTTGCTTCCACTTCCGTTGTCATTTGGACTCCTCCGTAAGCATTCCGTCTGCAAAATCTCCGAGGGATTTTCTCAGCAGCGCCTGAGCGATTCTCGCTTCAAAAAGAGCGGCCGTACGCGAGACCTCCGCCCGATTCCAGGCCAGCTCCGCCTGAAGCAGCGAATCGACCCCCGCGACCTCGTTGCGATACAGATTGCGGACTTCATCGAGAGCTTGTTCAGCCCACTCGCTTCGTTCATCGGCGACGCGGGCTTTTTCCGAAGCTTCCTCCAGCGCCAGAGCGGCCTGATTGACTTCCAGCGCAATATCGAGCTCGATCTGTTTTCCGCGCGCTTCGATCTCCTTGAGGCGGGCTTTGGCTTCGCGAATTCTCGACATGCTGACTCCTCCCTCGAAGATGGGCCAGGAGGCCTGCAGTCCCAGCATCCAACTATCGGCGCTCCCATCCAGCTTCTCGGAATCCACCTCATACTGAGCGTTTGCTCCCAACCTCGGAAGAAGCCCGCCTTTTGCCGACTTCACCCGCTCTTCAGCGGATTGGATGAGCGCTTTCACCGAAGCCATCTCAGGACGATTGCTCAGCGCCTGTCGAACCAAAGAGGCGGAATCTGCATCGGATGCCGGCGGCATGGACTCGAGAGACAGAGCCAGAGCGGGGCCAGGAATCTCCTCAGAGCCGATGGGACGGGCAATGAGCCGTTCCAGAGCCGCCTGTAGCTTCCGTGCTCCCGTACGGGCCGTAAGCAGGTTCTCCTGCGCCTCTGAGACGCGAACCTTCAAGCGCAAAAGCTCGCTCGGAAGGGCCATTTGAGCCCGCCCTCTCGCTTCGCCAATCTGATGGTCGGTCATCGCCGATCCGAGAGCCCGCTCCGCAACGCCAATGAAGCTAAGAGCGCTCAGCCAGCGGTAATAAGTTTCCGTAACCTTCGACACGAGCTGGTTTCGCCCCGCTTTGAGCTCGGCTTCCGTAGATCGATGCATCGCCATGGCCGCTTTGCGCTCATGCCAGCGGCTTCCGCCCTGGAAAAGCACCCACTCCGCCTGCGCTTTCGAGCCGAAATTCTGCTGCTCGCCGGGGTCGTTGAAGTTCACATTGGGTTCGAGCCTTCGCTGGTTGATAATGTGCATGAGGGCGAAAACCGGATTGTCTGTGATGTTGAAATCTCCGGACAGCACAAGCCGGGGATAGAAGGATGCTTCCGCCTGCGCAACCTGTTCGGCGGCAGCGGTTATCCTCTGAGTGATCTGGATGAGCTCGGGGTTAGCCTTTAGGGCTTCATCGATCGCCGCATCCAGAGTAAGGTAGCCTTTGGGCTCTTGCGCAGGAAGCTTTGATTCTTCCTGTTGCTGAAGGACGGCCGAAGGAGGTGGAAGAGAAAAGGCAGCTTCCCGATGTTGGGACTGCTCGCGCCAGCTACAGCTAGGGCAAAGCAGAATAACCAAAAGATAAATCCACGCTCCGTTCGGGATTCGCGCAAACAGAAAGAACAGTCGCCCACTCATACGCATCCTCTCATCCATCTTTGAATATGAATAACATCGACAACTGGCGCCTAATTTACAAATGGATCCGTCAGATAGCAATAGAGTCGCTCGTATGATATTGTGCTGAACCGAATATGCGATCGGAAAGGAGCCTTCACGAAGAGGGCAAAAGCTAATAGGCATGACGACGCCGGTCATGCGCCGGCGTCCTACTGGAAACACCCCGCATATTCAATCTATGATGCTATGTCCAACGAGCAAGACGATCACGAGCAAACCGAGGGACAGGGGGTGTGTATGGATTTGGTAGACAGTCCTTCGCATACTCTTGGGACTGATCCTGAATTTTATTACCATGCCTATAGCGGCAAGCGAGGCCATTATTGTCAACCCCCATTCCGGAAGAGAACTTGACCTGCAATGCGATAGGCTAAAATGGATAGAGGCCAGCAGTAGAGCCAACAGATTCAAAGTGTAATGCAGGGGCATCAGATACTTCTTTTGAGCCTGGTTGAACCGTTTCAACCGGTCTTTGAGACTTTCAGCCATAGCGGTGTTGTGAATGAGCCCTCTGATCAGTAAGCTAAGCAAAACCGGCAAATTTGCGGCGCCAAATATCCAGGCGGCAAACTCTCCTGTCAGCTCATTTCCTTTATCACCTCTCCCATGTCCAGACGTGGAGAATGCGCTCCCGCCAAAATGCTTCCCTTTGTAACCGTGATCATCAGCAAGCGCATCAGGGTGAGAAGTCGCTAAACAAAAACCGGAAAGCAGAAGCATACCTACCAACAGAGCTCTGATAAATGATCTATTCCGATTCTGCATTTCTGTCTCTTCCTTCTTTTTTCCCGAACAACTCAATCGCTTGGCAAGCTTCGCCGAAGGCGTTCGACCAATTCTTCCAGATCGTTCTTATCCCCTTCCTGGTAATCGTCCGGGTAGAGAAGGAGAGACATATAGAAGACGCTCCCCAGGTGCAGCGCATAACCAGCCCGTTTGGCGAAATCGATCAACCCGCTCATGATTTCTTCACGGATGCTGTGCTCGACATCTTCAAGGAGTGGTTCCACTGCTTCAGGCAGATCCAATAAGATCATGCTTTTTACTTCCAGATGACGACGGTAGCCATCAGGATCGTTGTCAGTAAAGAGCGCTTTATGAGCATCCGCTTCGGTTTCACGGATCTCTCCCGCGACCTTTTCAATTGTTTGCAGGACGTTTTCCAATGCTCTTTTCGATTCTTTCTTCATCTGCGCTCCCGATAAAGATTACCGAACTCTGGGGGGATCGGAGATTTCCAAGCATGGCAAGTGCAGCCCGGAATGGCTCCCATCGTGGTTTCAGCCTCTACCAGACGGTAGATATTAGCATAAAAGAAGGCGGTCGGTAATCAAATTGCTTCGCTAAATCTAAATGAGAATTGTTGCGCGCTGGACAGAGTCGTCTGTACTGTGATATCAAATCCTGAAATCGACGTATGACACACCCCCTCCACTCACAACAATATTTGAAGGAGGATAACCGCTATGTCAGCAGAGAAAAGAAAACATCCCAGGTTTCATGTCAAATACGGAGCTCTCGCCGCACTGCGGAAACCCGGCGAACTGATGACGAAGATCGGCTTGGTCGAAGATATCAGTGAAGGAGGCTTGGGGTTTGCGCATGTAGGCAAGTGGGAATGGCCTGATGGGCGGATGGAGCTCGAGATAGCCGGGCATGAGATGGCGGCGGCGTCGATGGGCCGGATTTCATGCAAGCTCGTCCACAAGGATGTCGTGGATATTGATGCTTTCGATCCCCTGGAAACCGTCCATTGCGGTTTGCAGTTCGAGGAGCTCTCTGAAAATCAATCCGCGGCCCTAAAGCAGATTATCAAAATGAATAAGGCGAAGCATGCTCCGCTGACGCATTGAACACGTTGCGAACTGACTGTCCGCCGTCCTGTGCGCACTAGGCGCTCGTTCTACAGGACGGCGCATCATACAGGCGACAGCAGCTCCCATAAACGAATCGGTTGGCATTGCTCCGAAACCTGGTCCCTTCAGCCTTTCTATTGAATCAGGCTTGAGCCTTCTCCGCATCGCCGCTTCAATCCATGCCGCCTTGTACCATTTGACACTTAATTCCCCCTTTGTTAGCTTATCGACTGCATTGAGCGCTTTTTATTACAACAGGCTTCACTTGTCTGAAATCATTGCGGAACACGATAAAACGCCATGGACGCCCCCGAAAGGACAATTGACACGGCCATACTTGGAGCCGTCATCAAGGAGATTGAGCCGCTATGCGGCGTTCTCAATGACTTGCATAGCTTTGAGCTCCGAGGACAGTCTTTTTTTTCGGGAATTTACGCCGGCAGACGCCTTCTGGTCGGCGCAACCGGCATCGGGAAAGTGAACGCAGCCATAACGACCTCCGCGCTGCTCGAGCGTTTTTCCGTCTCGAGGGTCTGCAATATGGGCTGTGCGGGAGCCTACGCAGAAGGTCCCCTGCAAGTTGGCGACGTGCTGTTGACGGACGACTCGCTTCTCGGCGACGAGGGGATTCTTGGCGAAGGCGGACCTCAGTCTTCAAGAGAGATTGGCATCCCAATCCTCGTACACAACGGAAAGCAGTTCTTCGACTCTATTCCCCTGGACGAGCATCTGGAGGGTCAAGGAATTCGAGGGAAGATCCCAAGCGGCTGGCGCTATTCGACCGGCGGCCCGGCTCCCGAGGCTGAATGGGTTATAGAATCAGATGACAGAGCAAGAAAGAATGAGGAACGTTTTCGGATCGTCTACGGTCCCAGCCTCACGGTAGGGATGGCGAGCGCAGATCTCGCCACGGCCTCAAAACGATTCTCGCACTACGGGGCCTTTGCTGAAAACATGGAAGGAAGCGCTGTTGCTCAGGCTTGCTTTCGCTTCGGCGTTCCAGTTATTGAATGCCGGGGGATGAGCAACATTGCCGGAAATAGATCCAAAGCGCACTGGCGGTTGGAAGAGGCGATCTCGCATTGTAATGCTATAATATTGGGATGGCTTGCTCAAAGCCGCATCTGATGAAAGAGGAGAACATGAGACAGTCGATGCGACTGGGATTTTCGCCCTGTCCGAACGATACCTTCATTTTCTACGCTTTGGCGGAAGGACGCGTCAGCGCAAACCCTTATCGTCTCGACTTGACGATTGCCGACGTCGAAGCTCTCAACCGGGAAGCCCGGAACGGAGCGCTGGACGTGAGCAAAGTTTCCACTCACGCCATCCTGCACCTTTTGGAAGATTATCACCTGCTCGGGTCAGGCGGGGCCATCGGACGCGGCTGCGGTCCTCTCGTGGCATCCTCGAAGCCCATGAAGCCGGAAGAGCTCGGCAACAAGTCCATCGCCATACCGGGCAGGCACACGACAGCCAATCTGCTGCTCCAGCTTTCCGGCTTCCATCAGGGCGAAAGCGTCGAGATGCAGTTCGACCAGATCATGCCCTCCATTGCCTCCGGGAAAGTGGAAGCCGGCGTCATCATCCACGAAGGCCGCTTCACTTACCCCGCCTTAGGGCTCGAGCTGGTCCTCGATCTCGGTCAATGGTGGGAATTGAAGACAGGGCTTCCCCTCCCCCTTGGAGGCATTGTCATGAGGCGCGACATGGGACTGGATGCGGCTCAATTCATGGAGAACAAGATTCGTGAAAGCCTGCTGTACGCCAGAACGTCGCCCAAGGATGCATGGCCGTACATAAGAGAACGCGCACAAGAGATGGCGCCTGAAGTCATCCACCGGCACATCGACATGTTTGTTAATGATTTCAGTATGGATGCCGGCTTTGAAGGGAAGAAGGCAGTCAGATACATGCTCGAAGCAGCCGCAAAGCTTGAAGGCCTGCCCTTGCCCGAAGCGCCTGTCTTTTGGGATGACGCCCTATGATCCATCTTTCGACTTTGCGTTTTGATCATGTTAATCGCCCATGCTCATGCTTGTCTATGGCATGCGGCATGGGATCCAATCTTTGGACAACATAACCCCCAAGAGAGAGAATCATGGAATCAAAGATGCTTCGATACTTCCTTTTTCCTCATTCAAGCCTGTCCGAAAGCGAATTCCGCAGCTTGTCGATTTTGCTCCCCAACCTCTCCTTACTCCAGGTCGTCCGCGCTCCGTCCATACCGCTATGGGCGGAAGGGCAGTTCTCCGCGGCGCAGGTCTTCCACGAACAAGAGCGTATGCAACAGATCGACGCCTGTTTGAGAAGCTTTCAGGAAGTCGGAAGTTTCTACGGGAACGAGTGCCTTCTGGCGTCTGTCAGCCAGAAGCTCAGTCTTCGGGAGTCTGGAGAAAGCCGCTTCAAGATTCAGGGAGATTTGAGAGGAAAGGAGACCAAGACGCCGGACCCGGAAGAAGCGCTGTTGCTTGAGGCGGGGACGTTCTTGGAAATGGCCCTGGATCTTGACGAAAAGGAGCGCGATCTCGAGACCGGCTTCTCTCAGGCAGAAGCCCTCGAAGACGAGTTCCGGCGCATTATCGGGATGAGCGAGGGCGACGACATGGAAGACTCCATAGAATCCGTCACCCCGCCTCTTTCAATCGGCAAGGGAAACCTCGCCTTCATGCTCTCAAAGAGAATGACCTGCTGGCTCCGGCTTTTCTCGCGCTATGCGCTCGCCGAAAAGCCGGTCCTGACGACTATTGTGCGAGACTCGGCCGAAGAGCTCTTCGACCATCTGCAGGCGCAATACGACCGGGCGGGCAAATCTTTTGGCATCACACGACGTTCCCTGGCTTCGATACCTTGTGCGGATCGTTTGTCGAAAGAGGCCTTTGCGTCGATGGTCCGCGGAATGAGTGACGCGGGCTTGCTGGAATCCTACTGGAAAAGTCTTGAAGAAGTCCTGAGAAACCCGCATGACTCAGAGCTTGAGCAAGAACTGGCGGAAAGAGCGCAAGCCATCGAGAAACAGATGCAAGGGCTGGAAAGCGCAAAGCATAGATCCGGGGCGAAGCGGACAACGCTCTCACTCACATACGTCGAAGAGCGCAGTATAAGCGATCTTTGGCATCCCATAGACAAGGAAGGTCATAAGCTCCTGGGCGATGGACAATCTTTACAGGGAGCTCCGTCCATCTTTCTCCACCTCGAATAAACTTCGGGTCATCATCCCACTGCGCACGTAGCGAGCGTAGGGTGGGCGCGTCTTTTTTTGCGCCCACAAGCTTGTCTAAGAGGACCGGTCCTTGGTGGGCGGGAAAAAACCTCCGCCCACCCTACGCTCGTCAAAATGAGAAGCGCCGCCAATCCTATAACTTCCTCGACCTCAAAATGGAAATTATCAGCCAGACGCCCAAAATGGTGGCGACGATATAGCCGGCAAGACCAAAAATCGCGGTCAGGGAGATGGTCTGGAACCCGAACAGATCGATTCTGAATTCGAGCACTTTCTGGCCGGAATTGAGGATCATGGCCGCCGCCAGAATGGATGCGGATATGACAATCCCCACCGTCAGCCGGTTAACGCCTTTCTCGATCTGATTTTCTATTTTATCCAGACCTCCATGCCAGAGCTCCACGCGGTGTTTGCCCTTCGACGCCTGTTTGAGGATATCGTTCAGGTACTTCGGAGCGTTCTTGAGATACCCCCCCATGTAACGGACGTCTCTGCCCAGGTTTTTGAGCAGGCTTCTCGCCTCGTACCCTTTTTGTATCAACTGTTTCGCATAAGGCTTCGTCACTTCGAGAATGCTCGCGTCGCTGCCGAGTATTTTGCCGAGCGCTTCGGTCTGTATGAAGGTCTTGAAAAGAAGGAGAAGGTTTCTGGGGAGTTGGATGTGGTGCTTGAGCACGAGCTGCATTACCTGATCGTAGACGTCCCTTACGGATATGTTTTTGAGGGAGCGGCCGTAGAAGGACTCGCTCATGTCTTTGAGATCCACTCGAAAGGCGGCGATATCCACCGTCTCTTCATCGATAAGTCCCGCATCGGTCAAGGCGTCCATTACCATGTCGTAGTCGTGCTCGGCGTAACCCAGGAATAGATTGGCGATCTGGCGCATCATTTCTTCATCGAGATAGCCGATTATGCCGAAATCGACGAGGCTGACCCTGCCGTCGGCCATGACGATGGTGTTGCCCGGATGAGGGTCCGCATGAAACGCGCCGAATTCCATCAACTGCTTGGAAAAAGAGCGCAAGCCAATCAGAGCCACTTCCCTGGGGTCGATTCCAAGCGCCCGGATAGCCTCCACATCATCCATCTTGACCCCGTCGATATACTCCATGACAAGAATCGACCTTGCGCAGTAATCCCAGTAGACCGCCGGGATGTAAATCTCGTCCACATCCCGGAAGTTGGAAGAGAATTTCTCGATGTTTCCGGCCTCGATCATCATATCGAGCTCTCTAAAAATGACGCGCTCGAATTCTTTCACCAGGTTCGAGACTCCCAATATGCGCCCAATCTCGAAAGAATTTTCTATCTTCTCCGCCAGGTAATACATGAGGCGAATATCTTCCCGGATCTTCTTGTCGATGCCGGGCCGGATGACTTTGACCGCCACCTTCTCGCCGGTAAAGAGCCGTCCCTTGTGGACCTGGCCGACGGAAGCCGCGGCGATGCATTCGGGATCGAATTCAGCAAAGATAGCCCTCAAAGGCCTTTTGAGCTCTTTTTCGAGGACGGCCTTAACATCCTCGAAGGGTATGGGGGGAACGCTGTCCTGAAGCTTTACGAGCTCCTCTATGTACTCGGGAGGGAATAGATCGGCGCGAGTGCTCATGAGCTGACCCAGCTTTATGAAGCTTGGACCAAGCTCCTCCAAAACCAGCCGAATGCGTCTGGGAGAAGGAAAACCGGAGCTGAATATGAGATCTTCATCCTCAACTCCTTTCCCTTTTGTTTTGCCGGAATCGAACATGCGCTCGACCAAATTGCCAAAACCATGCTTGATCAAGACTCCGGTGATGGCCCCGAATCTTCTGAAGCCCCTTGCGCCGTATCCACCATGAAGAAATCCCATCCCATCCCCTTCCGATCCAAGCAATCATTTCGACCGCTTCTCAAAGCTTGCACACAGAACAATAGACATTATCGCAAATAGGCCGATCTAGAGTGGACTCTGAAATTATGCAGAGCGCAAGCAATCTCGATCACCAGATCATCATATTGATCTTTGGTGTTTCTGAAAACATCTTTGACTATTCGACATCGTTTCACTCCCGATATGACATGCTCTACGATGATGCGAACCTCATGATATGAGTCTATTCTCCTCCTTTTATTTCGGTGTCAATCCCTTTCCTCTGCTTCTCGAGCCTATTTTTTTGCCAAAGACTGAACCGGCTCCTATCCCGGCAGAGGATACTCAGACTCGTCCGGTTCCGACACTCTTCCCTTCCTGAAAACCTTTACCTGATAGGGATCTCTGGACAAATGGGAGGGCCTGGCGCAGTGTTTGAGTCTTCTCTTTCCATCGCCTCGCTTTGCTTGTAAGATCTCCCAAACCGATGGGATCATTAAAGAGGACGTCGAATCGGCTCGGATAGCCTTCGGCTGGGGAATCGGAATGGAAAGGGGATAAGCCGAATGAACAAAGAGGAAGCAACCCGGAGACTAAGGCAGGAAGATCACAGGGTAAAACCGGGCCAGAACTTTGAAGTCCGCCGAATGCAGCCGGAAGATGCGTGGGGCGTTGCCCGCTGTTTCTATGCCGTCTACGGCGAGCACTATCCCTTCGATCTCTACTACATTCCGGAAAAGCTCGTCGAGGCAAACAGGACGGGAGACGTGCACAGCGTCGTCGCACGAACAGAAAGCGGAGACATCGTAGCCTGCGCGGCCCTGTACAGAAGCTCGGCGCCCTCCCCCAAAGTCCTTGAAGCAGGCCAGGCAATCGTTCTTCCCGACTACCGCTCCACCTTCGCCGCTCTGTGTATCAAGGATTATATCTTCGATGACCTGGTCCCCTGCGTAGAGGTTGATCAGGTATTCGGCGAGGCGGTCTGCAACCATCTCATTACCCAACGGATGCTCCTGATAGCAGACTTCATTGAAACCGGCATCGAAGTCGGATTGATGGCTGCCGAAGCCTACGAGAACCCGGGATTTCCAAATGACCGGATATCCACGGTGCTGTCGTTCAAAAGAGTGCGCGACGAAATGCGCACCACCTATATACCCGGTGAATATGAACAGGTTCTGAAATACATTCTGTCGGATCTGGACCTCACGAGGAATGTCGCGGCTTCTGAGACCGGGATTCCATCGGGTCTTTCCACAGACTTGCAGACCCAGTTTTTCGACTTTGCCGGGGTAGCCCGATTCAGCGGTTTTCGCACGGGAGAAGACTTCCCGCAAATCCTGGCCGCGGCGGAAATCCAGGCGCAAAGCCGTGAAATCCAGGTCGTGCAGGTTTATGTAAACCTGGGCGAGCCATGGTCCGGCCGGACCACATCCGTGTTGCGGGAAAAGGGCTATTTCTTCGGCGGCTTTCTTCCGAGATGGTTCGATACGGACGGAATGCTTATGCAAAAGCTCGTCTCGCTTCCGAACTTCGATTCCATAAAGCTCTTCTCCCAACGCGCCAGGGACATCCTGGAATTCATTCGCCGGGATATAAACAATCAACTTTCAGGAAAGGGCTGAGGGACAATTAATTTCCCGCAGAACCGCAAAGATCCGGCTTAGTATTCCCCGTTCAGCGCAATTCTGCGAGAAAGACAGCCCCCCGTATGATGCCTTTATGCTCCAGCCTGGCTCTGCGCTTTGATGAGCAGATCGACCAGTCCATTCACGTTGGTGATGGCAGCGAGCTCGTTTCTCGGAATTTTTACTTTCAACTCTTTCGTGGAGCCTGTTACAACCTCCAGCAAGGCAAGGCTGTCGACCCCTATTTCTTTGTACGATATGCCGGCATCGAGAGGTCTCTCCCGCAACTCCGGCAACGCGCTATACACATGCCTGAACACCATAGCCGTTACTTCTTCTCGCGTCATTTGTCCATGCTCCTTTCTTCTGCAGTAGTTGGGCGCGGCAACGCCTTTTTCCGCATTTGCCGCCATGCAACCGTTTCAAGACCCGAGCTTTCCCTTACACCCGCTCTGTACAAACGAACCGCAAAGGTCCGGGCTCAGTACGCCTCCTTCCAGATTTCCGCGCAGAATAAACCAAAACCGCTTGCACAGCCATAATAATCGCGAAGAATGGATTGCATTTCCCATCCATCCGGGCAATAGACAGCATGGTGATTGAACGTTCGAAAATGGGGAAGCCTCGAACCCGAACCTGAAGGGGGGTTCCTCTTGTAATTCTTTCGGGAACTCGCGCATGGACTGGAAGACAGCGTCTACTGTCCACAGGAGGGATACTATGAGTCTGTTGAAAATCGATCGTGAATTGTGCAAGCAAGACGGAATCTGCGCTGCCGTCTGTCCCGTAGGCGCCGTTTCCTTTCAGAAGGGCGAATACCCTGTCCCCATTCACGATGCCGACGATATATGCATACGATGTGGTCATTGTGTGGCTTCATGTCCGGTCGGTGGTCTTTCGCATCGGGAAATGGCAGTCAGAGAATGCGCTCCCCTAAGAAGAGAGCTTTTCCCGACACCCGATTTTTGCGAGCATTTCTTGCGCAGTCGACGTTCCATCAGGGTTTACAAGAGCGAGCCGGTTCCGCGAGCGGACATCTCAAGGGTCATCGAAATCGCCCGCTACGCTCCCTCCGGGCACAACTGCCAGTGCGTAGAGTGGCTGGTTTTCGATAACCGGGAGCAATTGCGCGCTCTAGCACAAATCGTTGCCGATTGGATGCGCTGGGTGATAGACAGTATGCCGGAATCCGACTTGGGCCGACACATGGATAAGATGCTGAAGCGGTTTGAAAACGGCAATGACGTCATTTTGCGCGACGCGCCGGTTTTGATCGTAGCGCATGCAGAGGCGGGCAACCGAATGGCGGCTTCTGCCTGCACCCTCGCCCTCGGCTACCTCGAACTGGCGGCGCCAACCATGGGTCTGGGCTGTTGCTGGGCGGGCTACTTCAGCGCTGCGGCAACCTATTTCCCGCCTATGAAAGAGGCTCTTTCACTCCCCCAAAATCACCAATGCTTCGGCAGCATGGTGGCAGGATGCCCGAAGTTCGGTTATCACAGGCTTCCGGCGCGCAAGCCTCCTATCATTACGTGGCGTTGAACGGGTCTGACCACTGCCCGGCCGAAGCCTGCCCACAGAGGCTTCAGAATAAGCGCCCGACCGAAAGCTCTTTAACATTCCAACCATCCTTGTGCTGAGTCTGTCGAAGCATGATGACGAACTGAGCCGCCCTGCTTGGCTTGTAGCCTATGGGGGGCTAGCCCTCGTAGCGCCGCAGGATGCTCGACGAGTTGATTCCTCCGAACCCGAAGCTGTTCTTCAGAGCGTAGCGCACCGACTGCTCCACCATCTTGTTGGCGCAGACATCTAGATCGATCTCGGGATCGAGACGATCGATATTGATCGAGGGATGGAGGCGTCCGGCGCCCATTTGCAGCATCAGGGCGACAATCTCGACAACGGACGAGGACCAGCAGGTGTGCCCGAGCATCGATTTAGGCGCATTGATTTTGAGCGCTCCGGCGTGCTCCCCGAACACCCGCTTGATTGCGCGTATCTCCGACACATCGCCCAGGGGTGTGGACGAAGCATGTGCCGATATGAAGTCTATCAAGCGGGGATCGATCGACGTGCTGCGAAGCACTCGCTCCATTACCCGAACCTGGTGATCCTCGGAAGGCTGCGGCAGTCGCGAAGCCGCAGAATTCACTTCGACTCCCAGCATCTCGCCGTAAATCCGAGCCCCCCGCTCAAGGGCGTGACCCAATTCCTCGACTACAAGGGCCGCACCGCCATGGCAAGGAACAAACCCCTCGCGAGCACAATCGAATGGCCGGCTCGCCCTGGCCGGCTCGTCGTTGAAGCTCAGAGTCGAGATCGCCCCCATCATCGCCAGACCATGCAGCTCCAGCAGACTGATGTCGTAGACGGGGCCGATAACGAGGGCTATATCCATATCATGATGCCGGATCTCGTCCATGGCGTAGCGCAAGGCGATGTTTCCCGAGGCGCAGGCGCCTCCCACAGAGTAGACCGAGCCTTCGATCTCCAGCACATCGGCCACGCACGCCCCGTGATCGGTATCCAGAAAGCCGACTGCGTAAAGCGGATCGATATAGTCCGGCTCTTCCTTATATTGCAGGCTGTTTCTGTACATGTGCATCATGTTTATATTACTGCCCGCGACAATGGCCGCCACGCGCCGCCCATCCCCCATACGCCCGCACAACCCTCCATCCAGCATGGCGTCGACGCCCAGCAGAATGGACAGCTTCGTCGACCAGGGGGCGTTGCCGGTCAACCTCAAGAGGCGCATGAACATGGAAGCGGGTATCCGTTCGCGAAGAGATGACACTTTGCCCTCAACATCGTAGTCGGATAGATCTCCCCCAATCTTGGAATAGATCCCGGTTGCCTCAGGGCTCTTCCAGCGGGTTATTGCAGAGCGTCCTTGAAGCAGGCTGTCCAAAAAGAGGTCCAGCTTGTCTCCAAGCGGCGTATTGATCGACATGCCGGTTATGACAATCCTCTTCCTGTCAGCCACAGCACACCTCCATGAAACCGAGAGCGCAGACAACTTCTCCCCGCAAGGCCTGAGCGGCAAAAGCAACGGTTAATCCGTTGTCCTCGATCAAAATAGCGCGCAGCGTCATCTCATCTCCCGGCAGCACCGGGGCCGTAAAAAGGGATGATTGAATCCTTACCAGCCGGACATTGGAAACGACAGCATCATCGGCCGTCCCTCCCGCATCCGCCCGCTCGGCCTCTAGTGCTATAAGGCATAGCCCGAGCTGTCCCATCATTTCCAAAAGGAGCACGCCTGGATAGATCGGCCGGCCGGGGAAATGACCGGCAAAGACAGGATCCCGAGGATCGATTCGGCATTTTCCCTCGAGGGCGCGCTGTTCGAAATCCAGCGCGGTTATGAAATCGATCAGCAGGAAAGGGGCGCGGTGGGGAATCAAACGTTCGATCTGCGTCCGGTCCATGCCGACCAGCCGGGTGGAAGCGGAATGGTCCCAGAGCGGCCGGCGCATCGCATGGCGCAGGATCGGCTCATGCTCTCCCATATGCGACATCGTTAGTGCTCCTTGATGGCGGTTTCCAAGCTTCTTCAGCATCTTTTTCGACGTTTTGATCTCCAAAAATGAGCGACATCTCTCGGTGCGGGATCTTCTCGTAAGGCAGCTCACAACAAATAACCTACCACAATTAGTTCAGAAACACCCACCGTCATTCCGGCAGTCTTCAAGCCGGAATCCCGTTTTTTCGCGGGGCTGGATTCCGGCCAAAACCATGCCGGAATGACAGAACCCCTCTTCCTGGTAGGTTATTTGTTGTGAGTTGCCTAAGCACTCTTCTTCCGGGCCGTGATCACGGAAAGCGGCAGCAGCAGCCCGGGATCACTTGAGACCGAAATTTGCCCCGGGTTGTCGTTGGATGAAACGGCAACGACCTGCTCGAAATCGCTTTCATTCAGAAGCGATATCCAACGGGTGAGTGGCAGCAGTGGATGGGAGGGACGCAGATCACGGTCTGTAAACAACCACCATCCCGTTGTCAGACCGAAAACCAGATCCATCCAGCGCGCCAAACCAGTAATTTCCAGCAGCGCCAGCATTCCTCCAGGGCGGAGCAACCGGCGCACATGGTCGAGACTCTTGCGCAAGTCCCGTGTCGCATGCAGCACATTGGCGGCTACAACAAGATCGTAGCCGCCCGTTTCGAACCCCTGAGACTGCGGTTCCTGCTCGATGTCCAGAATCCGATAGCTCAAACAGGAACATCCTTGAAATCTTTCCTGAGCCTTCTTGAAGAAATAACGTGAGATATCGGTAAAGACATATTCCGCCTGGCGCTCGGCAAGAAGCGGCAGGATGCATGAAGTCGCGCTACCCGTGCCCGCGCCGACTTCCAAGATCCGAAAATTGCGGTTTTCGGGGAAGTGGACCAATTCCGAACGGACCACCTCGCCTATCAAATGGTTCATCATCCGTGGCGCGGCCGAATAATAGTAGAAAGTGGCCGAAAGCTCTATGTCGCCGTCGGGAAACAATAGCTCCAGAGGCAAGCATTCTCCCCGAAGAACCTGGGCCAACTCCGGAGCGCAATGTCTGAACAGGGCGGACTCCGTTTCCATTTCCGGAGACGACAACTCTCGAGCGTATTCCTCCAAATCCGGCCCCCCAGGCTCCACAACCACTTCCCATTCCTCTCCGGTTCGCCTCAGAAAACCTTCCTCGCAAAGCATTTCGAGCAAACGACCGAGCAGCCGGCGATGCTGATCGATCACCCCAAGCTTGGACGCCATTCCG
The DNA here is from genome assembly GCA_964578835.1 of uncultured Syntrophobacteraceae bacterium. Classification (GTDB taxonomy): domain Bacteria; phylum Desulfobacterota; class Syntrophobacteria; order Syntrophobacterales; family Syntrophobacteraceae; genus CAZOEL01. Next base: position 65,065 of record CAZOEL010000025.1, read on the forward strand.
CTCGTGGAAAAGCGTTTGCCGCATTCGAACTTCCAACCTGCCACGGTCAGGGCTGCCAACACGTAACCGATGCTGGCAGCCTCGAGCCTGGAGTGCGTCTCGCTGCTGATTGCAATGGCTGGTTGCGCCTTCTGCCGGGCCAGTTCGCTGAGGAGGGAATCGTACAATTTCTTTGAAGACAAGAGATGGTCTGAGGGCAGTTGAATCTGCTTCTGTTTTTCCCTTTCGATTTCGAGCAGGGATTTCTTCCAGGGACTCTCATCGCCATCGGACATAGAAAAACCCTTTCCGCAGAAATTATGAAACGATTTGCGTTGAAAACGAACAGGTTGCAGAATGAGAAGAAAGATAAGGTACGGAGCGATGCCCCTGGCTATGGCATTTCGCCCCTTGGGGACTGATTCCAACGCAAAAGTAACTCGAACAGAGGCTAACCCGGCGTTACGATTGTTCGATCATCGCAGAACAAGCAAGCCCTGAATGGCCATCTCTTCCCCTTAGAATGGTTTCAAAAACGAAAATACTGCACTTCCAACATCTGTCAATCAATAAATAGACATTATCGCAAATAGGAGCATATAAGCATGTAAGCAACTGTAACTAAATGATTTTCCTATTCTTGCCACTCTCCCAAGCAGAGGATTCGTAAGCCTTTGCGGCAGAAGGATCTGTGGCGTTTAGCTCATCCCACTCGGAATAATGTCTGATACCGAAACCGCCAGGCTAAACGAGGAAAAAATATTGAGTCTTTCGCCAAAACTATTCGCCGCCGCCCAAAGATCCCAATCTGCCGGGAAGCGCATTCATCCCGATTCAGCACAGAGCGTAGAAACCCGATAGGAGCCGGCATCCAGGCGCAACAGTTGACGGAGAGAGAAACCATGAACAATATTGTCTAATAAGCACTGAAATATCAATCACCATTAGCGCATGCCTCAGTGATTCATCCTTAATATTCGTCTTCCATATTAGGAGAAGAGATATGGACGTAGAAAATTCAGATATTTTCGAACAAAGAGCGGAAGCCGCCTCCGGAGGTCCACGAGCAGGCGACGGCCACGAAAAAGACGCCTTCGGCCAAGTCGTGGAGCAATCGAAGCATACCGCCCGCAGCATATCCAGGCAGGTGGGCTCACAAACAAAATCGTTTCTGGCAAGCCGAAAGGATCACATAGCCCGGCAGCTCCATGAGCTTGCTACGGCATTGCGTCAGACCGGCAACAAACTGAGAGAAGAAGATCGGGAGTCGATCGCAGAAGCCGCAGATGTCGGCGCTGCAAAGGTTGAGCAATTCTCGGGATACTTGAAGGAGCAGGATATAGACGAGATGGTGGACAAGGTAGAGGATTTCGCTCGCCACCGCCCTGCCCTTTTCGTTGGCGGCGCGCTGGCGGCAGGCTTCCTGCTCGGCCAGATTTTCAGGAGCAATAGCGATGACAGAACGCGCGAAGAGCGCATTCCCGAGTCAGAGTATGGATCTTCGGCCGGGTACGGTCTGGAGAAGAGCGAGGAGACGCCCTATGAACGGCACTGACCGATTTAGCCCGGAAAGGGAGAGAGACGACATTGCGCCGAGCAGGCATGACAGGTCTCTAGGAGAACTATTTACGGATCTTTCCCGTGAGACTTTCAGACTCGTGCGCCAGGAGTTGGAATTCGCGAAGATTGAAATGTCCAGGAAGGTTTCCAGAGCCTCCAGGAATTCCATGTACCTGGTAGCGGGAGCGGCCGTCGTATACGCGGGCTTTCTTTCCATTCTGGCTGCAGTCGTACTCGGTTTGGCGAACTTCATGCCCTTGAGCGCCGCGGCGCTTTTGACCGGGTTAGTGGTGGCGGCGATCGGACTGGTGATGGCGTGGATCGGCCGAAAGAAGCTCAGTGAGGAAGACATCGCTCCCCGGGAGGCTATTGAGGCTCTCAAAGGAGACAAGGAATGGATCAAAAAGCAGATGATGTAACCTCGCGCTACGACGCGACAAATCAGGTCCGCCGCGGCGCCGTCACCACGGTGGAGATTGAAGCAGGCGAGAAGCAAGAGGTAGACAGTAACGAGCCGGATCTCGATCGAATCAAATCGACTATCGAGAAGACCGAAGCAAGGCTGGCGGAAACCATTGACGCCATTCAGGAGAAGCTCAATCTGGATCGTGTCGTGAGACAAGCGGGAGAAAAGCTTGAACAGGCGCTATTCGAAAGGATTAGAAATATGGAAAGGCATCTTGGAGAAATGAGCGGAAAGATTGGACACAGCACTATGGAAGCAATCAAAGACAACCCCATTCCAGCAACGTTGCTCGGTCTGGGCATCGGCTGGCTTGTAATGGAAAGTCTGAGGAGCACTTCCGGTGTGCAGGAACAGCTCCCGGAGGAATACACTCAGTTAGGGAGCCCGGAATCCGAGGCTCTCTCTCAGGCGGGGCTCGAAGACCCCGCGAGCGCCGACTACCGGGAGGGTGGCGCCTACGGCTCACAGGCGAGGGCGAAAGAGGCTTTGCACAAAGTGAAAGAGACGGCCGGCGAAGTACGAGAGAAAGCGAGCCATATTGCTGAAGAGGTCAAAGAAAGAGCGAAGCATCTCGGTCACAGCCGGCAACACGGGACGCACGGCGGCAGCATTACGCGGATGGTTGAAGAAAAGCCCCTCATGCTGGGCTTGACGGCGCTTGCTGTAGGGATGCTTGTAGGACTCTCAGCCGGAGGAGCTTTTCGAGATAGAGGATTGCTGCGCGGCGCCGGGGAAAGTCTCAAGCATAAAGCAGGCGAGTTTGCAGCCGATACAAGAGAAAAAGCGGGGCGAGTCGCAGAAGAGGCGCGCCGCGCTGCAAAAAAAGAAGCCGAAAGGCAACACCTGTTCACGCACTAAGATGGTGAAGGCTCGCGTAACTCCGGCTGCTTTCCTTATTCCTTCGCCCTGTTAACACAATAGAAAGCCAGGACGAAAAACGCGATCCCGATTAACGCCAGGAGCAAACACGAAGCAGTATCGGGCGCCTGGCCAAAGGAAGCGCTCCTTATGCTTTTTGCGGCATGGGTCAAAGGGAGAAAGTGTAGAAGCTCTTGAACCCAGACGGGCATTCTGTCCACTGGGAAAAAGGTGCCGCCGAGGAAAGCCATGGGCGTGATGAAGAAGTTCGTGAGCAACGCCTGGTCGGCATGAGATTTTACGAGCATGGCCAGGCAAACCGCCAGCGACGCGAACACGAAGCTATTCAACACCACGGCCAGCCAGAAGAACAGGTTGTAGGAAAGAACAACGCCGAAAAGCAGGGCGATCGCTATTATGACCGCTACGGACAGCATGGCGCGGGTAATTCCCGCAAGGACTTCTCCCGTGACATAAGCGATGTTCCGGATAGGAGCCGCTTGAAACTCTTCAAAGATTCTCCAGTAGAATCTTGCAATATTTATCTCGCTTGCAATGGCGAAAGCCTGCGTCATGCTGTTCATCGCCACGAGTCCGGGGATCAGAAACTCAATGTATGGGCGACCCTCCACTTGCACGTCTTGCCCCATTCCGAAGCCAAAGGCGACAAGATAGAGAAGCGGCCCGACAGACATGGAGGCGATCTGTCTGGACAGCTTTTTTCTCAGGATCATCATTTCCCGGTAATATATCGCCAGACAACCTCTCATGCCTGAACCCTCTTTCCCGTCACGGCAATGAACACATCCTCGAGATTCACCCTCCTCATGGAGAAGCTCCCCTTTTTCCGCTCGATATGCGCATGGGCCTCTTCGCGACTGTTGAAGTAGGAGGTCTCCATGTTGCCGTTGACGATCTCGTCAAGCGCCCATGCTCCGAGTCGCGCCATGAGATTTTGAGGCGTATCCACGGCTATGATTCTACCCTCGTCCAGAAAGGCCACGCGATCGGCCAGAAATTCAGCTTCCTCTATGTAGTGGGTGGTCAAGAAGATGGTCGTTCCATTCTGCTGGATTTTTTTCACCAGAGACCAGATCTTTCTTCTTATCGTCGGGTCCAGGCCGACAGTGGGCTCATCGAGGAAAAGAATTCCCGGAGAATGCATCAACGCGCGCGCGACCATCACCCTGCGCTTCATGCCTCCGGAAAGCTGCTTGATGGGGCTGTGCTTGCGCTCGTCGATTCCCACATAGTCAAGAAGCTCGTCGATCTTCGCCATTCTCTCTTTCTTGGGCATACGAAAGAGCATGCCGTGAATATCGAGATTTTCGTAGACGGTAAGCTCGTGGTCCAGATTGAGGGTCTGGGGAACCAAGCCGCATTGCCGCTTTGCATTGAGCGTTTCCCTCTCGATGTGAAACCCATGGAGATAAGCATCCCCGGACGTAGGAGAAGCCAGCCCGGTAAGGATCTTGATTGTCGTGGTCTTCCCGGAGCCGTTGGGGCCGAGGTAGGCAAAAAGCTCTCCCTTGGCGACGTGGAGGTCGACGCCCTTCAAGGCATGGATGCTCTTATATCGTTTCGCTAGATTTTCTATTCTTATCATGTGATTACCAGTGTCAACGCCTTAACGCCCCGTATTTTCGCACAGGCGCATTCCTAAGCCATCCAGCCAGTCGGCAACAGCCGGAAGCACTTTGTAGTCAAGCCCCCTTCCTGTCAAGAAGGTTCTGCAAGGAAGTCGCGCATGTTTTTTAAATGCGTCTTCATCAGCACCTTGCCCATAGGCGCTTCATTCACCAGCCGTCGATATTTCATAGCCTCTTTTAGATCACGGTAAATTTGTTCTCATTCAAAAATGACCATGTGTACGGGAATCTTTTTCCCTGCACTTCGCTCCCAAATGCTTCCCGTGAAAGCCCTGAAGGGGCTGATTCCAACAGTAGAAGTGACTGGAATAGGGGCTAACCCGGCGTTACAATTGTTCAATCATCACAGAACAAGATAGCCCTGTCTTTTAGATAATGAAGCATTGAACAATTATCATAAAGAAACTATATTACACGCATTTTGATGTCCATTGGGATATTGGCGTATTTTGAGATCCTGTTGAGAGGCTATAAGGAATATACGCATGGCATATGACGTAGGAGTTGATGTCGGTTCCGTAAGCATCAATTGCATTATAATCGACGATCATGGACAAGTGGTATTTGAGGCTCCCTATCTCCGTCACTTCGGTCTCGTGTATGAAGAAGCATACAAGCTCTTAAAACGTATTTTTGAGCTCGACTTCATAAAGGGCTCGGATCAGATCCGTTCCGTATCCTTCACCGGAGTTCAAGGCGAGCTTCTCTCCGGAAGCCTCTCAGCTCCCTACGAGGTTGAAACCATTGCTCAGGTTCTCGGGGTCACGCACGTGATGCCCGGAGCGCGCACCATCATAAGCATCGGAGGCCAAGACGCCGCGCTCTTCCAGTTGGCCTACGAGGGAAGCGTCTGGCATCTCGAAGCGTTCAATATGAACGGGCCTTGCGCCTCCGGCACGGGATCGTTCATCGATCAGCAGGCGGAGCGACTGGTCCATTCTCTGTACGGCCAGGACTTCCACATGAACCAGGAGAAACTGCAGCAGACTTTGGAGGATTTCATAGCGTTGGGGCTCCAGAGCGCTCATCCCGCGCCGGTAGCCTGCCGTTGCACTGTTTTCACGAAATCCGATATGATCCATTTGCAGAACAAAGGAGAGCCTCTCCCAAACATCATAGCCGGCTTGCATTACGGGAACGCCGCCAATTATGTGAGCACGATTGTGGCAAACCGAGAGCTCGCCGATCCCATCCTCTTCATTGGCGGACTTGCCTCCAATCGCCTTCAGGTCAAAGCGTTTCAACATTATTTTCCAAAGCTTGAGGTCCCGCGCCATCACGATTCCATGGGAGCGCTGGGCGTCGCCTTACAGGCTCAGAAACAAGGCTGGCGAAACCGGATAGACATTTCCGGGCTCGAGCAAAACGGCACTCGATCCAAATATCAGTTTCCAAAGGCCGAGCCTCTGGAGCTCAGGCTGACCGTCTTCGATCGAGACAACAGCCTCTCTCCCTGGGAAGCGCGGCGTAAAAACCCCACACACGCATTCCTAGGCGTCGACATCGGCTCCACTTCCACCAAGTACGCCCTCATAGACGATGAAGGCCAAATCATCCACAAGTGCTACGTCCCCACGCAGGGGAAGCCGATTGAAGTGACCCAGAGGCTTTTGACAACGCTGGTCCAGGAGATTGGAAAGCGGATGCCCATTGCAGCCATCGCCACCACCGGGTCGGGGAGGAATGTGGTGGGCGACTTTTTGCGGGCGGACCTCGTCATTGACGAAATAACGGCTCACGCAAGAGGCGCCGTAGCCGTCGACCATAAGATCGACACTATCTTCGAGATCGGAGGGCAGGACTCCAAGTACATACGGATCGAAAACACGCACCCTCTCGATTTCGACATGAACAAGGTCTGTGCGGCGGGAACAGGCAGCTTTCTCCATGAGCTCGCCAGTAAGATGAAGATCAACATAGTCGGCGAGTTCGAAGAGATTGCGCTTTCCGCTGCAACGCCCGTCCATCTTGCGGAACGCTGCACGGTTTTCATGGAATCCGATCTGGTGGGCTACGCCCAAAAGGGCGCCATGCGCGACGATCTCATTGCGGGACTTTGTTACGCCATCGTGCACAACTACTTGAATCGAGTGGTGGAAAAGCGTTATATCGGGCAGCGGATAATGTTCCTGGGAGGCCCAAGCCTGAACCAGGGCATTGTCGCCGCCTTCGAACGGATTCTCAACCGCCCGATCCTCGTGCCGAAACATCGGGAAGTGATGGGAGCGTTCGGAGCCGCGCTGGCCGTCCGGGAGCTTTTCCACAAGGAGGAGATTCCTGAAAATGTCCGCGATCTGGAAGGATTGTCCAGGACGGAGGTGCAGTTTTCTGAAAGTATTTGCAAAACCGACAAAAAATGTCATAACGAATGTAAGTTGAAGGTTTACAATTTCGGCGGACACAAAAGCATTTGGGGAGGCGACTGCGGTCGTTACGAGGTCAGCCGTTTCGACGGTATGCAGGAGAAAAATTATTTTCTTGAACGGCAACAGCTCTTCCAGGAGGCGCTGGAGGAGAGCGGAGCATCGACTTCGTTGGAAGACGCCTGCAGACAGGACCGGTCCAAGCCGGTTGTTGGGATTCCTTTGTCCCTGCACACGCTGGAATGGGGCATCCTGTGGTCCCAAATATTCAGAGGACTCGGTTATTCCGTGCTGCTCAGCCCTCGCACCAATAACCGCCTTGCGCTGAGCGGCGTAGAAAGCATGACCTCGGAAACCTGTTTTCCCGTCAAAGTATTCCACGGGCACGTCGCTTACCTGTTGGACAGCGCCGATTATCTATTCCTGCCGAACGTCATCAATATGCCGACTCCCGAAGAGCGGGAAGCCGGTTTGTTCTGTCCTCTGGTGCAAAGCTCCCAGTATATGGTGCGCGCCGCCTTGAGAATTCCCGATGACCGCCTCATACGACCGGTTTTCTACCTGAAGGAAGGTCCCGAAGGCCTTGTCGACGCCATCTACAGCAGCCTCCCAAGCCGCATGCGGCCGGGATGGCTGGAGCTCGAAAGAATAGTGGCGAACGCATGGGACAGGCAGAAAGCATTCCGAGCCGAGCTCATCCGACGGGGCCTCGAGATTTTGGAGCAAACCCCGCCTTCACAGCCACTCTGGATCGTCAGCGGCCGTCCCTACAACCTTCATGACGAACGGTTGAACCTTCAGCTGGGAAGGCATCTGGCCAAGCTCGGCATCCGGGCGTTGCCTATCGATTACCTGGATCTGGATTCCGAAGACCTGAGCGATTTTCCCGGGATGTACTGGGGGCTCGGAGCAAAGATCCTGCGGGCGGCCAAGCGGATAGCCCGAACGCCCAACTGGTTCGGCGTGCATCTCACCAACTTCAGCTGTGGCGCGGACTCCTTTATCGAGCACTTTTACCGACACATATTGCGGGAGAAGCCCTCTTTGATACTGGAGCTTGACGAGCACAGCGCCGTCGCCGGTCTCATGACCAGGATCGAGGCATACCAGAATGTAGTTAAAAATCTTCAACAGCGGCGTCACGCTCACGCCAACGGCTACGCATCGCAAATGCCGTTTGAAGCCTCATGTTAATAGGAGAACAGTTGTATGGCGGGTTCAAACGGGCATAATTCTTTCGATCGCTTCAGCGCCAAAGTCAAACAGTTCGACGTTTCAGGCAAGACCTTGTTGATGCCCAACATGGCGGCATTCGGCTCGCCAATGCTTGCCGCATGCTTTCGAGCCGTCGGCATCAACACGGTAATGATGGAGACGTACAAGGGACTGCCGTTGGGAAGGGAGTTTACTTCGGGAAAAGAGTGCTTTCCCTGTCAGGTCACCCTGGGCGACATTCTCCACCACTTACAAAAAGAGAAGGAGCGTCTGGGACCCGCATTCTCTCCCGACCGCTACGTCTATTTCCTTCCGGAAGCCGACGGGCCCTGCCGCTTCGGAATGTACAACAAGCTTCAACGCCTCATTTTGGATCGATTCGACGACTTTCGGGACATCCCCATCGTCTACGTATCGACACGGAACACCTACGCCACCGAAAACCTGATGCTGCCCGAACGCTCTCGAGCGTTCCGCAAGCTCAGCTACGTGGCGATCATTATCGCCGACATCATGGATCGCACCATCTATCGAGTGCGCCCTTACGAATGCAGGCCAGGCATTACGGACGCCTTCATGAAGGAGGCGCTGGAAGCCATGATGGCGGCTATCGAATCGGTCGGGGCCAGCCTCGACTTCAACAAGCTTTATGAGTTGGTCGACGATATAGTGGCCACGGCAAAATCATTCATTGACCCCAGCCAGCCACGTCGACCTCGCATAGGCATCGTCGGTGAAATCTATTTGCGCAGCCATCCCGATTCCAACCAGGACCTGATTCGTCAGTTGGAGAGCTTCGGGGGGGAAACAGTGAACGCATCCTTGGGAGAGTGGGTGAATTTCATCACCTCCGAAGGGATTCGGAAATTGAAGCATCAGTGGAAATCAGCGTGGAGAGAGAAGGATCACAAGGCTCTCAGGAGCGTCGCTCGGAAACTGATCGGCCTCAAGATAGAGAAGTCTTACCAGATGTGGCGGCAGGGCCAGGTCTATCGACGAGCTTTGTCGCACCTCGACATCCAGCAGGACCACAGCATCGACGCCATCGAGCGAAGGCTGGACCGAAACCGTCTCTTTCATTTCGCCATAGGTACGGAAGCAGCTCTGAGCATAGGCGGCGCCCTGGAATACGCGCATCACGGCTTTGACGGCATAGTCAACGTATTCCCCTTTACATGCATGCCCAGCACCATCTGCTCGGCTGTCCTGAAGCCACTGTTGCACGAAATGAAGATCCCCTATCTGGACACTCCCTACGATGGAGCCATTCAACCCAATCGGGACGTCGCCCTGCGCACATTCATCTATCAAGCCAGACAGCATATGGAATCCCGCCTTGCGGGACGAAACGGTAGGGCAATAAAATGAATCAAACTATGATTATCAACGCCGCTCATCCCGAGGAGTTCCGGGTAGCGCTCGTGGAGGGACAAACCCTCGAAAGCTTTTTCATCGAAACAGAGGCTCGCGGCAAAGTCGTGGGCAATCTTTACAAGGGCATCATCGTCCATATTCAAAACAGTCTCCAGGCCGCTTTCGTGAACTTCGGAAAAGAACGGAACGGTTTTCTCCCCTTCCCGGAAATACATCCGGAATATTACCAAAAAGAAGCGCAGGAGCCGGCGCGCATTCAGGACGTCATCCAGCCGGGCCAGGAAGTCCTGGTTCAGGTCGTCAAAGAGGAAGTGGGCAACAAGGGCGCTCTACTGACCACCTACGTCTCTTTGGCCGGCCGCGATGTCGTGCTCATGCCGGGACAATCCCAGCGGGGCGTTTCGCGAAAAATCGACGACGAAGATCAGCGCGGGCGGCTCAAAGAACTGGTCCGGGATCTGAGAGTTCCCGAAGAGTTCGGCATCATCATCCGCACCGCCGCTCTAAACCGCACCAAGCGTGAAATTTCCAAGGACTTGAACCACCTCGTAAGAATCTGGGAGGAAATCAAGAAAAGGGTCCAGGAAACGCCCGCGCCCGGACTCATCTACAAAGAACAGGATCTGGCCATCCGCGTCATCCGCGATTACTTCAATCCCAACATCAAAACCATCCTTGTTGACGACAAGGAAGTTCATCGGCAGGTCAAGGAATTCCTTCACATCATCAGTCCGAGGCATCATCGCGTCGTCAAGCTCTACAAGGATGACAGCCCCATTTGCAGCAAATACAATCTCGAGGATCAGATCGACCAGATCTTCCAAAGGAAAGTGGCTCTCAAATCGGGCGGATACCTTCTTATCGACGCAACGGAAGCGCTCGTGGCCATAGACGTGAACTCGGGGAGGACCAACGCGGAGGGCGCCCTCGAAGAGATGGTCTTCAAGGTCAACATGGAGGCTGCGGCGGAAATTCCCCGACAACTCAGACTGCGGGATCTTGGAGGCCTGATCGTAATCGATTTCATCGATATGCGCGAAAACAGGCACATGCGCGATGTGGAGCGCAAACTCAAAGAACAGATCCGGAAAGACAAAGCCAAAATCACAGTAGGCCGGATTTCGCGCTTCGGGCTCCTCGAGCTCTCCCGTCAGCACCTCGGACTGAATATCCTGCGAGGCTCCTTCCAGGAATGTCCCCTCTGCCATGGAGCCGGCCTGGTGCGCTCTTCCGAAGCCACGGCGCTCAGCTATTTGAGGAAGATCTGGCTCGGCGCGTCACAAAAGAAAACCGCATCGATCAAAGCCACCTTGCCGAGCAGCGTGGCGAATTACCTGCTCAACCAGAAGCGCTCCGATATCATTAAGCTGGAAGAGCGCTGCCAGACAACCATCGTGATCGAAAGCTCGCCTACGATGCAGCCTCACGAAGGCTTGGTGGAATTCATTCCGAGGGAAAATGGTTAACTAGGCGGACTTCAAGGATTGCCCGCGCTCAGAATCCCGGGAGAGAAGAAAAATCGGCTCCCGGGATTCTTCCGGTCAAAATCGGCAACAGCCAAGCAGTCACCCCGAGCGAGAGTCGAGCCATCGTTCCTCTCGAGCGGGGCAGCCTTAGGCAGCTCACAACAAATAACCTACCAAAATTGGTTCAGAAACACCCACCG
>CAZOEL010000026.1:0-75144 GCA_964578835.1 uncultured Syntrophobacteraceae bacterium
TCTCTATACCCAGGGCGATGCCCTGGGCTATGATGTTACGCCCCTTCGGGGCTTCTCAGCCATCCCTTCACGCCCTTTCAGCCGATGCGTCCGGCTCCAACTCTTATCACCCAAAACCTCATCTAATACGCCTAACGCGCACTCCCCACTTTTTCCTGAAATGAATCGCCAAGCGCCAAGTTGCTCCGCAGCTTGAGAGCATCTTCCGTCAAGCCCAACGCCAATCCCATGAGCTGAGGCAGGTAAATTATGGAGATGCCAAGATCCTCGCCCCGCGCTCGAGAGACCTTCTTCTGATAGGCTTCCAGGTTCATCTGACACATGGGGCAGACGGTGACGATGCAATCGGCGCCTTGCGCCTGGGCAAGAAGCTGTTCCACAAGCCCCAAAGCCACTTCGCTCTTGGTCGTCATCAACCCGGCCCCGCAGCATTTGGCCCCCATTTCCCAAGGAAAAACCTCGGCTCCAAGCGCTTCTATGATCGGCTCCATCGATTTTGGCCGCTCCGGATCATCCCCGGCGGGATAAGGCCGCAGAGCCTGGCAGCCATAGTAGGGAGCAACGACGAGACCGGACAAGCTCCTCTCCACCACGGACTTCACCCTCTCGGCCCCGATGTCATGGGCCAGCACATCCAGGAGATGGCGGGCTCTCACGCCTCCGCTGTAGTGGAGATCTTCTTCGGCAAGAGCGGCGTTGATCCTGCCAAGGAGAGCATCATCCCGCTTGATGTGCTCATCGACTCTCCGGAGGTTGAGGTAACAGGCGCTGCATGGGATCAGAAAATCGTCGTTGCGGCCTGTCCGTTGCGCAAGAGCGAGGTTTCTGGCAGGGAGGACGAGAGAGAGCAGGTAGCTCACGGCATCCCCCGCGCTCGCCCCACAACAAGTCCAGTCCTCGAGCTCCGTCAACTCAGCGCCGAGCAGCTTCATGACAGCCTTTGTCGACATATTGTATTCAATGGCCGTACCTTCCAGAGAGCAACCCGGGTAGTAGAAATACCTCATTCGCCAGCCTCCAATTCCTGCACTTTCTTATAGATGGCGTCCAACTTTCCTTTGCCGGACAGGATCGGCATCTCGACGGAGAGCTTTCCTTTGGCCATGAGCTTTGCCCCCAGCGAAAGGAACCCGAAGGGAACGATGGGGTCTTTCAAAGCAATAAAGAACCTGCTCATCAACTCAGCTTCTCTCACTCTTCCGTATCGCTGAACGATTTTCAGAAAAGTCTCATAGAAAAGAGGGCTCTTCTTGTCCTTCAAATAGCCTTCGGCTACAGCGATTCGTTTCAACGCCGCCATAGTCTCCGTCAGAGGGAGCCCGCGCGGACAGCGGAGCGTGCAGGAGTAACAGCTCGCGCAGAGCCAGAAAGTCCTGCTGCTAAAGATCTCCTCTTTGAGCCCCAGCTGCACGAGCCTCCATAGAGCTCTTGGGGTGACATCCATAGCATGGGAGCTGACGCACGATCCCGTGCACGTCCCGCATTGCATGCAGGCCTGGATCTTTTCCCCTATGGCGCTCAGATCATGCTCCGCCGGTTCCCTGGGCGATTGCGCTGTCGTTTCACTCATCGTTCTTCTTCCTCTGGGCAGGTCCGAAAAGTTTGTGCAGGGGTCCAGAATCTAGAAATCTCCCATCGCCTCATCAAGAACCGCGAATATCTGCCGATCCCTGTAGCCTCGAACAAACGCCGCGCTGTTGGGACAGGCGGCTGCGCAGGCGCCGCAACCCTGGCACATGGCGTCGTCCACAACGATGCGCTCTTCCTCTTCATCCAGCCGGCGCGCCCCGTACGGGCAGGCGCCGACGCATCTTTCACAAAGCGAGCACAAGCTCCGCCTCACGTCGGCTCCAACGCCCCCGCCTTTGATCCGTTCACGGCAGAGAATTCTGAGAGAGCGCTGCGCAGAGGCTTCAGCCATTGCTATAGTCTCTTTGATAGAGCGCGGCGAGTGCGCTATTCCGCACAGAAAGACTCCCTCCCTCGCGGCGTCCACGGGTCGCCATTTATACTCGGCCTCGCGGATGAAGCCGTTCTCATTCACCTCGGCCCCGTATAACTTTGCAATTTCCTGAGTCTGCTCGGAAGGGACTATCCCCACGCTAAGCGCAAGCAAGTCCGGCGTAAAAATAATCTCCCTGGCAAGAATCGGGTCTTTAGCCCTCACTTCCGGGCGACCATCGACAATGGAGACTTTCGGAGGCGATTCCGGACTGTATTGAATGAATACGACACCGGCTTTTCTGGCTTGCGTGTAATAGCTTTCCATAAAGCCATAGGTCATTATGTCGCGATAGAAGATATAGACTTCAATCTCCGGGTTTTCCTTTTTGAGATGGAGCGCATTCTTGAGGGCCGACGCGCAGCAGATGCGGCTGCAATAGTCGCGGCCCTCGACTCTGGAATCGACGCATTGGATCATCACAACGCTCGAAAGAGCGCCTGCGGTCCATTTCCCGGCATGAAGGCCTTCTTCGAGCTCACGCTGAGTGACGATGGAATCGCTAAGCCCGTACCCATAGGAGCTGGTTGCGGCTTCGCGCCCTCCCGTAGCCAGAATGGAAACGCCGTGGCTCAGAAGCTCTCTCGCTCCGGCGGAAGTCGTCACCATCGTGAAGAAACGTCCCACCTGTCCTTCGGCGTGAAGGACCCGCGCTCCCTTGTAGATGTGGATCTTCGGATGGTTTTCAACCTTGGCGACGATTTCCTCCAGAAGCTCTCGAGGCGAATAACCCTCGATTGTGGTATGGAGCTTTCGAAGATTGCCGCCAAGCTCTTCCGCCTGTTCCACCAGATGCACCTCGAAGCCGTGATCGGCAATCGCCTGTGCGGCGGTAAGGCCGGCAAGCCCTCCCCCCACAACAAGAGCGCTTCGCGCCACCTCTATCGTCGCTGCGGAAGAAACATCCGCCCCAACGAGCCTGGCCGCTCCCATGCCGAGCACAGCGCGGACGCTCTCCGCCAACTCCTCTTTCGAGGCTTCGCCGCCCTGGAGAACGGGAGAACGGATATCCTGCACATCAATGAATATGGGATCCAACCCGATAGCCTTGCCCAACTCTTTGATCTTGCGGTTGTAGACATACGGCATGCAGGCTCCGATCAGAAGGCGATTGAAGCGTTCACCCTTCAACTTTTCCTGGAGCTCTTCCCATCCTTGCTGTGTGCAAAGTCGCTCTATACGCACAACGGCGCCGACAGAGCCGGCTTGCTTGAGCGACCGCTCGAGGGCATCCAGGCTCAGCGCTTCAGATACGGCGTTTCCACAGGAGCAAAGGACGACGCCGACCGCCGGCAATTCCCTCGATACATCCCGGTACGCGCTTTCCGCCTCGGGAACGACTGCAAGTCCGCCCCCTTTGGAATGGATCAACGCGGACGCCGCCAGAGCCCCGGCCCCGGCATTGATGAGCGATTCGGAAATGTCGCAGGGAGATCCGAACGAGCCTCCGAGCAGTATCCCGTCTCGTTCCGTGCGAGTAAGAGAAGAGGTCTTCGAGCGGCAGAACCCGAAATCGTTGAACTCCAGGCCGGCCATCTCCGCCAGAGCTTGCGTTCCTTCGGAAGGCCTCTGTCCGGTCGCCAGCACCACCAGATCGAAAGGCTCATCGAGCTGAGCGCCGTCAACTCCCGTGTAGTGAAGCCTCAGCTCTTTTTCCGCGCCGCTCGTCTCCACGGAATGGACGCGGCTTCGTATGAATCTTACCCCATGCTCTTTTTCAGCCCGGTCGCGATAGGCCTGAAAATCCTTTCCATAGGTCCGCATGTCCATATAGAAAATGGCGGCGTCTACGGCGCCGTTGCTCATTTCCTTTGCAAGCACCGCCTCTTTGATGGAATACATGCAGCAGATTGACGAACAAAAGTCTGCCTCGTGGTTTCTATCCCGCGATCCAACGCATTGAATCCACGCCACCCGACGCGTTTTTCCACCTTCCTTGAAAAGCGTTCCGCCGGTGGGGCCGGAGCCGCTTATCATCCGTTCAAACTCGACGCTCGTCACCACGCCCGGGAGCAGTCCGTATCCATACGGGTTGCCTTCCTTCGGCTCGAATTGCCGGAATCCGCAGGCGAGCACGACGGCCCCGACTTCCATATTGAATTCCGACGGCTTTTCCGACCCCTGAAAGAGCTTGACCGTCATTTCGATGAGAGCTTCCACGTCAAAAGGCTTCGTGATGTAGTCGAGCGCCCCTATCTTCATGGCTTCCACCGCCGTTTCGACGGTGGCGTAGGCCGTCATCATCACAACGGGAAGAGTCGGGTGCATCTCCCTTGCGCGCTTGAGCACCTCCACGCCATCCAATCCCGGCATCTTGACGTCCAGGAACATGAGATTGAACTCGCTGCGGGAGAGCTTTTCGAGAGCCTCCATACCCGATTCCGCCATCTCGACCTCGAAGCCTTCCGCCTCGAGCCACTCTTTGGTGGAATCGCGAACTACCATTTCATCATCCACAACCAGGATTCGAAAACTTCGGCGCGCTTCCAACCGGAAATCGATCGCGCCGGTCGGACAAGCCTTCTGGCATTCGCCGCACCGCGTGCAGGAGTCGGCGTCGACCGTATAATGGTTGGGAATGTTGTGCGGAACCGGCAGATAGATCGCCTTTCGTGAAGAAAGCCCGGCATTGAATTCATCCGGGACCTCCACGGGACAGACTCGGGAGCACTCGCCGCAGCCGATGCATTTTTCGGGGTCCACAATCTCTGCCTTCGAGCGGAGCGTGACTTGGAATTTTCCAGGCTCCCCTTCGATAGCTATCAGCTCGGTGGAGAGCATGATATCGATGTTCTCGTGGAAAAGGCCCTTCCGGAGGCAAAATTGAGAGGAGGCGTCCCGGTCGATCATCGGAAGCATCTTGCACATGCCGCAATGATCCGTCGGGAACTGGTAGTCCAATTGCCTGAGAATTCCTCCAAGGTTGGGCGCTTTGTCTATGAGCAGAACGCTATAACCGGTCTCCGCCAGATCGAGAGCAGAGCGGATGCCGCCGATCCCAGCCCCCACCACCAGAGTCGAGCCGAATTTTTTCTTCATAATCAATCCTTGCCCCCGGTTACTTCGGAAAACTCATGCTCGCGAAAGGCCGACAGAGGCGGCGCATCTTCGAGGCTTTGGCCGGGCTCATAGTCGAACGCCTTCTGAGTACCGCTCGCTATCGTTCTAAAAAGCTGCATGACGGGTATCTCATTCGGACACGCATTGGAGCATTGTCCACAGCCTATGCACGCCGTGCTCATGTGAGCCAGGCGAGTGATATGATAGAAGGTGGTGTCCGTGGGCATCTTGATGATTCCCCGGCGCTTCGCCCACTTGAGGTATTGGGCCGGCTCATGATCGAACACATCCGTAACGAAGACGCACTCCTTGCAGTAGCACACGGGGCATGCGACCCTGCAGTTATAGCAGTTGACGCAGTTGCTCAGATAGGAGATCAGCTTTTCCGGCGTCGCGGTAGCTTCGCTGGTTTCTTTGAACATCCTGTCACGATAGGCGATTCGCTTCTCGACTAAGGCTGCAATCGCCTCCTTTCTCCCCGCCGGTTCCCGGGTTTCGGGCAGGTTGAGCTTTCCAAGGATGGATTCTCCCCTTGAAGTGTTTGCAGAGGCTATAAGCCCTTTATCGATATCGCACCCCAAAACGCCAATGGCTAAATCGGCATTCTCGTTTGGAGTCGGATATTCGCAGGCTCTGCAGGAGGGGGAAAGCTCGAAGGCATCGGAGACAACGCCCTTTCCATCGCAGCCCATGCTCCTGTAAAAGCTCATGGTGGAATCCAGAGCGTCTTCCTGCACAAAGGAGAGGTAGTCGAGATTTCGGAATGTCCCCAGACAATCGATGCCGATGAGCACTACATCATCGAGACTTCCCTGCTTTAGCTTTATGAGCTCGACAAAGGCTCGGATTTCACACGGCCGGAGCACGGCTCCAACAGTAGCGCCAAGCGGACGCCTGCTGAGCTTCGACATGACTTTCGCAGCGTTCAAAGGAAAGGCGGGCGCCAGCGGGTCCGCGCGGTCCAACTGCTCCGGATCGGAGACGAGCGTCGGCATCACCGCGCTCTTATTGGGCAGATGCTGCGCCACCAGAAGAGCATCGACAAATCCTTGCGTAAGCAGCGCCTTGAGAAACGCTTGGAGCGATTTTACGGCGTTTCCGTCTCTCACCTCGATCATGGCTGTTTTCACCATCGCTTTACTCCAACATATTCAATAGATATCCATTCCGGGAAGCAGCGCCCGCGAACCACTGAAATCATCCTAAAGAACCATTGTGCGGCGAAGCTCGTTAGGGCCGATGGCCTTGATTTCAGCAACCAATCCGCGAATCGTCTCTGCGAAGTCGATTCCTTCGCTCGCTCCTATCCAGGTCATTTTTATTCTTCGCTCATCGATGCCGAACCTCGGGAGTATCTCCTTGAGAAGCTTCATGCGTCTGCGGGCCTTCATATTCCCGTTGATGTAATGGCAGTCTCCGGGATGGCAGCCGCTTACGAGCACGGCGTCAGCCCCGTCCAGTATTGCTTTGATGATGTATTTGGGGTCCACCATCCCCGTGCACATCATCCGGATCATCCGCACATTAGCGGGCTGAACCAGCCTGGAAGCGCCCGCGAGGTCGGCCGCCGTATAGGTGCACCAGTTGCACACAAACGCGATTATTCTTGGCTCGAATTCACCCATGCTTTCCTCCGTATTCATCTCTCACCCAATCATGGCTATATCGTCTAAAAGCCCTTCGATTTCATTGAAGATCTGCCTGGAATTGAAATGCTTTACCCGGGCGGCTCCACTCGGGCAGAACCCCGCGCAGCTCCCGCATCCTTTGCAGAGAGCCTCGTTGACCACCGACACTCTGGCGCGCTCATTGAATTCGATGGCCGAATAGGGACAGAGCCCGATGCATGTCATGCAGCCGGCGCAGACATCCGGGTCGATCCATGAAACGGTGGGCGACACCTCGACCTTGCCGCAGGTCGCCAGTGCAAGAGCCTGCGCGGCTGCTCCGGAAGCATGAGAGACGGTATCGGGAATGTCTTTGGGTCCCTGGCAGGTTCCGGCAAGAAATATCCCGTCCGAGGCCGTCGACATTGGCCCAAGCTTCGGATGCTCCTCGAGGTAAAACCCGTCTCCCCCCTGGTTGACTCCGAAGACGCGGGAGACTTGACCGGCGTCATGACGGGGCTCCATAGCCGTGCAGAGGATGACCATATCCACCGGCATTCGCAACGGCCTTCCGAGAAGGGTGTCTTCGCCCACCACTATGAGCTTGCCCTGTTCTTCGGCTTTGAGGGTGGTCCGGGTAATTTCCGCAGGTCTTCCACGAACGAAAGTCACGCCTTCTTCCTGAAGCCTCCTGTAGAACTCTTCGTATCCCTTCCCGAAACAGCGCATGTCTATGTAGAAATTGTAGATCTTCGTGTGATGGCCGACTTTTTCCTTGATGAGATGTCCATACTTGAGAGCGTACATGCAACAGACTCTCGAGCAGTAAGCGTGATGATTCACATCGCGGCTTCCCACGCAATGGATGATGGCGACGCTCTCGGGAGACTCGCCGTTTTTCAGGACTATCCTTCCGCCGGTCGGTCCCACCGCATTGTTCATACGTTCGAATTCAAGTCCGGTATAGATGTTGTCATACAGGCCGTAGCCATACTGTTTCAAAGAGGATGGGTCCATCACATCAAAGCCGGTGGCGAGTATGATGCTTCCGACCGGGATGTCCAAAATCTCTTCCTTCATGGAGTGATCTATGGCGTTGCGCTCACAGGCGCGGACACATTCCATGCACTCGGAGCAAACTCCGCAGTTGAGGCATCGGGATGCTTCACGGAGAGCATCTTCCTCGCTCAGCCCCTGGGCTGCTTCATCGAAAGGCCTGGAAGCATTTTCGAGGGCAATGTGGGAGAGGCGCGCTCTGACGCTTGGTTTCTCGTCTTTTGGAATCTCCCTCCAGTTCCGTCCCAAAGTCTCTTCGGCCTCTCCTTCTGCGCGCTCCAAATCCATCCCGTTCAAATAACGATCGACGCTTTCGGCGGCCCGATGACCGGAGGCTACCGCTTCTATGACCGTGGCGGGGCCGCTTACCGCGTCTCCAGCCGCAAAAACATCGGCGGTGGAAGCCCGGAGCGATCTTCTGTCAACCCTGAAGGAGCCTCGGCTATCGATCTCAAGCCCTTCCTCGATGGCCCAGGCGGAGTCGGCTTCCTGGCCGATAGCGGGGAGAATCGCATCACAGTCGATAACAAATTCGGAGCCCGCCACCGGAACAGGTCTTCGCCTCCCGCTTTCATCAGGAGGACCAAGCTCCGTCTTTATGCACTCAATGCCGCAGACCTTTCCATCACTTGCCAAAACCCGGATCGGAGCCGTGAGATAACTGATCTTGACCCCTTCAGACAACGCCCCTTCTATTTCCTCGGCATAGGCCGGCATCTCGCCCGAGCTTCGTCGATACACGATGGTGACGTCTTTGCACCCAAGGCGCAACGCGGTTCGAGCTGCATCAACCGCAACATTTCCACCGCCTACGACCACCACCCGGCGCATCAACGCAGCATCGACCGGCTGGCCCAGATTGACATCCCTCAGGAAATCGACTGCGTCGATCACACCTTGGAATTCGTTGGCGCCCTGTATGTTCAGCGGGAGGCTCCGGTGCGCTCCGGTTCCGACGAAAATCGCTCGATATCCGTCCCTCCTCAAATCATCCAAAGTGAAGTCGGCTCCCAATTTCACGCCTGTCTTCACCTCGATTCCCAACCGGAGAACACAGGCAATCTCGCGGTCCAGGACGTCTGGAGGCAAGCGGTAGTCGGGAATTCCCACTCTGAGCATTCCGCCCAGGACTGGAAGAGCTTCGAATATCGTTACTTGATAACCCTTGAGCCTCAGGTCGTAGGCAACGGTGAGCCCCGCGGGGCCGGACCCAATGATGGCAACCTTTTCGGCGCGCTCTTCGATTTCGGGCAGCGGCAGCCGATCAAAATCCACTCTGTCTGCGGCAAAGCGCTTCAAGTCCCGTATTGCAATCGCTTCATCCACATCCAGTCGTCTGCATCGGGATTCGCATGGATGCGGGCAGACTCTCCCCAGAACCCCGGGCAGTGGCAATCGCTCCATGATGAGCTGAACGGCTTCCGTGTACTTTCCCTGCGAAATAAGCTGCACGTATCCCTGAACGTTCACGCCGGCCGGACAGGTCGTAGTGCAGGGAGCGCGATCCTTCTTGTCGATGCAAAAGGTTATGGGAACCGCCTGTGGGAAAGAACGGTAGATGGCTTTTCGCGTTGTGAGATGCTCGTCGAATTCACTGGATACGGAGACAGGGCAAGCTTCGGCGCAAAGGCCACAGCCGGTGCAGCGCTCTTCCAGAACGTAGCGCGGCTTCTTTCTCACCTTCACCGTGAAGTTACCGACATATCCGTTCACTTCCATGATTTCGCTGTACGAGAGCAGATGAATGTTGGAATTCTGAGCCACCGCAACGGTTTTGGGCGTCGAGATGCAGGCCGCGCAGTCCAAAGTCGGAAAAGTCTTGTCAAACTGAACCATATGGCCGCCGATGGAAGGCTCTTTTTCCACAAGGTAGACCTGGTTTCCTGCGCGGGCGATGTCGAGCGCAGCCTGAATGCCGGCTATGCCGGCTCCAACCACGAGCACATCCGGGTGCACATCTACCGTACGTTCCCAAAGACTTTGGTGGCGCTTCACCCTGCTTATGGCGGCGGCTGCCAGGCGCTTCGCTTTTTCCGTCGCCTCAGCGGGATCTTCCGTCACCCAGGAGCAGTGCTCGCGCACGCAGGTCATCTGAAAGAGATAGGGGTTCAGACCGGCGCGCCCGCATGCCCCTTGAAAGGTCTTCTCATGAAGCCTCGGCGAGCAGGAAGCAACGACCACCCGGTTGATCCCAAGCTCGCGAATATCTTTCTGGATCATCTCCTGCCCGGGGTCGGAGCACATGAACTTGTACTCCCTGGAGACAGCCACGTCTTTCAGACCGCCGGCATACTCCGCAACCTCTTCAACCCGGACCTTTCCGGCAATGTTGGTCCCACAATGGCAGATGTAAAACCCGATTTTCTTCGACATCCTTTTTCCCATCCCTTCAGCCATCGCCTAGTCCTTCCGCTGCGCTCCATACGCTTCGCTCATGGCTCTATCGAAAGCGCAGTTCGCACAATCATGGCTCCCATGGCACAGCTTGAAGTTCACGACTCCCGCC
This sequence comes from uncultured Syntrophobacteraceae bacterium, assembly GCA_964578835.1. GTDB lineage: Bacteria > Desulfobacterota > Syntrophobacteria > Syntrophobacterales > Syntrophobacteraceae > CAZOEL01. The sequence goes on from CAZOEL010000026.1 coordinate 10,232, forward strand.
TTCATCCAAACACACAACTCTTCTCCGATGTTGAACGCATGAGATTCCCGTTCTCTATCCGATTCGCTTGGCTCTTTTCTCTGCATATGAGCTCCCGTAAGTCAGTGATCTAAAAATAACGGGAGAAATCTCGAACCGCCTCGAAGCCCATGGAGCGATTGCCGAGCAAGCTGTTAGGCTTTGAGACGGCATCAGAGTTTCTTTAGAGCAACCACCGTGCCATTCGCGGAAGGAAGGCGCAAATCCCCTGAATGCGTGGGCTTAGCTGGACTCTGATATGAAAGGAATTCATAGGAGAAGCGCAAAGCGCCCTGTCCAATATTTCAACAGCCATCGTCGATACGCCCCCATGCAACAGCGTGCCATAACGATTCACAGGCAGTGTCCATTATTTCAACAATATGTTGAATTTTTCAACATTCGTATGGTATATAAAAATGCGTCTCGGCTGCGATGGAATAACTATCGGCCTGCCGACCCTTCTAATCATTCAGTTCCGACAATACTCAACGCGCGAGGAAGGTTCATGCAAAGCCCCATGAGGATAGCCATTATCGGAGGAGGGAATCGCTGCAAGGCTTTTCTGGAAATGATCGACGCCAAGCGTTTTCCGCACCTCCATGCCGAGATCGTCGCCGTAGCCGACCCCAACGACAAAGCGGCCGGGATTCTCCTGGCGAAAGAGAAGCAGATTTACACCACAACAGATTACCGCGATTTTTACCGGATTCAGGATATCGATCTCGTCATCGAGCTCACCGGAAAGGAGGAGCTGCTCGAAGATTTCCGTCAACACTATCCCGCCAAGGTGCGAGTGCTCGAAGCCACCCTGTCGCAGCTTTTTGGCGATATCATCCGGTTTCGCGAGGAGTCTATATTTCAGGAACGCCAGCTGGATCTCATAGAACGGATCGTCGAAAGCATCTTCTCCAGCATGAGAGATTCTGTGCTGATCCTGCGGCCGGATCTCAAAATCGTGGACGCCAACAAGGCCTTTCTGCAAAGTTCCGGATTGAATAAAGAAGAAGTCATTGGAAAGTTCTGCTACGAAATCATACACAAATCGAACTTGCCGTGCGATGCGGAAAATGGCGACTGTCCGGTGCGAAAAAGCCTTGAAACGGGGGAAGCCGCTCACACCATACACGAGCACACGGACACGAACGGTCAGCCCCGCTACTGCGAAGTGACCACGATGCCTCTCACGGGAGATCGGGAAAGTCCCGGCCTGGTGCTGGAAATTGTGCGGGACATCACGGCCGAGCTGGAAAAGAAGGTCGAACAAAAGACGCAAGCCATCAAGCGCAACATAGCCCGGCTTGTCCACGAGGATAAGATGATCGCTCTGGGAAAGCTCGTGGCGAGCGCCGTCCACGAAATCAACAACCCGCTTTCCGGAATACACATGCTAGCCCGGCTCATGCACAAGGAGCTTTCGGAAGAAGAGCTCACCGAAGAAAAGAAGGATAAGTTCAAATACTACCTCAAGCTCATCGACACGGAATCGGCTCGTTGCGGAAACATTGTAGGCAATTTGCTCTCATTTTCCAGACAGAGGAAGGGCAAAAGGGAGGCCTTCGATTTGAACGAGATGATCCAGAAAGTCATACTCTTGAGCGGACTCAGGCTCGGCCTGCAGAAAATCACTCTGAAGCTGGACCTGTTCGGCGACCTCCCCCCGATAACAGGCGATCCTGACCAGATACAGCAATGCATCTTGAATCTCATTTTCAACGCCATTGAAGCAATGCCGAGCGGCGGACGACTGCATATAAAAACCCGCCTGGAAACCGCAAACAATCAGGTGCGCCTGGATGTGAAGGATACCGGCGTGGGAATCCCCCCCGAGAACATTTCCACCATTTTCGAGCCGTTTTTCTCGACCAAAAGCCAGGACAAGGGGGTCGGCCTGGGTCTGTCCGTGGTGTACGGGATCATAAAGGATCACGGGGGAGCCATTTTTGTAAAAAGCGAGGTAGGCGAGGGCTCTCGCTTTATCATTCGCCTTCCCGCGGGCAACCAGGCCATCGCGGACTCATGAGCGCGCTCGGATGAAGCGCAAAGAAGAAAAGGCAGAGCTAAAGATAGAATATAACGCGCAAGCGTGTCGGAGCAGGAAGGAAACAGGATGGTGGGACGTTTCAAGATATTGGTCGTCGATGATGAGCTCATAATCAGGGAATCTCTCCTTGGATGGCTGAGAAAAGCCGGACATGAGGTGGAGGCGGCCGAGAACGGCGGGCGCGCGCTTGAAATGCTCGCCTACAACGACTACGACCTTGCCTTCCTCGATGTTCGGATGCCCGATGTGGGGGGAATAGACGTCCTGAAGCAAATCAAGGCCAATTATCCCCAGATGATGGTAGTGATGATCACCGCCTATGGCTCGGTCGAAACCGCCGTCGAAGCCATGAAGCTAGGCGCCGGGGACTACCTGCTCAAGCCCTTCGAACCCGAGCAGCTCACATTGCTCGTCCAAAGGCTTCTGAATCAGAAGGTGCTCCTGGATGAAAACACTCTGCTGCGCAATCATATCGACACGCGAATCTGCTTCGAGGATCTCATCGGCGCATCGAAGAGCATGCAGCGTCTTTTTTCGTTGATTGAAGAAGTTGCCGTAGTGGACTCCCCCGTATTGCTTCAGGGCGAGACCGGCACGGGAAAAGAGCTGGTCGCCAAGGCGATCCACGCCAAAAGCAGCCGCCGCTTCGGCCCTTTCATCCCGATCAACTGCGGAGCTTTCAGTGAAGCGCTCCTCGAAAGCGAGCTCTTCGGCCACGAGAAAGGCTCGTTCAGCGGCGCCATTCGAGCCAGGAAAGGCCGCCTGGAGATGGCCAGGGGAGGAAGCTTGTTTCTGGACGAGATAGGCGAAATACCCGCCAAGATGCAGGTCGATCTCCTGAGGGTTCTGCAGGAAAAGAAGCTGCAGCCGGTAGGCGGAAACCGGGACATAAGCCTCGACTTCCGGCTTATCTCGGCTACTCACCGGGACCTTGCCAGCGAAATAGCTCACGGACACTTCAGGCAGGACCTCTACTTTCGCCTCAACGTGATAGCCATCACTGTTCCCCCCCTGAGACAGAGGAAGGACGACATACCCGTGCTCGCCCAACATTTTCTCGATCGGCTGAGCCGAGAAGCGAACAAGATGGTCTCGTCCATACGCGAGGACGCATTGATTTTGCTTCAGACCTATGATTGGCCGGGAAACGTCCGAGAGCTCGAAAACGCGATAGAAAGAGCGGTGGTGCTCACCAAAAGCGATCGGCTCGAAAAAGAGGATTTCGCCTTCTTGTTCCAGGCGACGGATAAGAGCATACCGCTATCTCTGGAAGAAATGGAAAAGCATCATATCGAGCGGATCCTCAAGTGGTGTCAGTGGAACATCTCCAAAGCCGCAACGGTTCTGCAGGTCAACAGAACAACCTTGCATAACAAAATCAAGAAGTACGACCTCAAGTCATCAAGTTAATAATCGCTCGCCCAAACTCGCGGCCGATCTGTCATGTACTCACTCAATTGATTATAATAAGCAAGATGGATATTTATCTTGGAATGCCCCCGATCGGGAGAGATCCAATAGACTAACTCGTAACGCCAAACAGGTGAGAAAATGCGAGACAGAGACAATGCAACTCAACGGGCTGGCGAAATAAGTCTTAGAAAATTTGTTGTCCCCGAGTTCGTCTTTGGCGATGGAGCTCGGAAGCTTGTGGGACAGTACGCGAAAAATCTGGGCGCGCGAAGGGCGTTGGTCGTTTCGGATACGGGAGTCATCGCTGCCGGCTGGACCTCGGAGGCGCTCTCGAACTTGAGTCTTGACGGCATATCCTCCGTATTGTTCGAGGATGTCACGCCCAATCCCCGCGCATCCGAGGTGATGAAAGGGGCGATGGTTTACCAGAGAGAACAATGCGACATCATCGTCTCGGTCGGAGGAGGCAGCGTCATCGATTGCGCCAAGGGAATAGGGCTGGTGGCCTCCAATAAGAAAAATGTGCTGGACTTCGAAGGAGTGGATCGGGTCTCAGTTCCGATGCCTCCACTGGTCTGCATCCCGACCACGGCGGGAAGCGGCGCGGACGTTTCTCAGTTCGCCATCATCACGGACTCGGACCGCAAGGTCAAGATAGCCATCATCAGCAAAATGCTGGTTCCAGATCTTTCTTTGATCGATCCCGTTCCCTTGGTCACCATGTCTTCGGAGCTCACCGCCTCAACGGCGCTGGATGCGCTTACTCATGCAATAGAAGCTTATGCGTCTATCGCCCGGTCTCCCTTAACGGATCTGCATGCGCTTGAAGCAGTGCGCCTGATTCGGTCGAACCTGATGGAATCCATTCAGAAGCCTGAAGATGTCGCGTTGCGCAGTAAGATCATGCTTGCAAGTCTTTATGCGGGGATGGCGTTCTCAAACGCCAGCCTTGGCGCCACACACGCCCTGGCCCACAGTCTGGGAGGATTGATGGACGCCGCCCATGGCGACTGCAATGCAATTCTGCTGCAGCATGTGATCGATTTCAATTTCATTGAGATTCCAGAACGGTATCGACGCATCGGCGAAGCCATGGGACTGAAGCTGGACGGCCGGCCCCTCGATGAACAAAGGTCCAAAATTCTACTCGAATTGAAGACCCTGCTCAAAGCCGTTGGAATTGACAAATCACTTGGCCAGCTTGGCTTGAAGCCGGAAGTCATCCCCGCGCTTGCCCGAAAGGCGTCGGAAGATCCATGCATGCTCACCAATCCTCGCAGCCTCAATCTGCAAGATATCGAGGGAATCTATGAAAGAGCGCTCTGAAAAGGGTCCCGACGCCCTGATCAAAATCATGGGGCTTGGAGAACGTTCGTATCGGAAAAGCTATTACCCCGAGTTGCAGCAGAGGATGTTCGAGCTGGAAAGATTCAAAGCCTTGTTGGACCAGTCCAACGACATGATCTTTTTAATTCAAATTCCTGGAGGACGGCTGGTTTATACAAGTCACTCCGTCTCCGCGCATCTTGGATATCCTCCGGAAGAGCTACTGGAGAATTCCCTTCAAAGTCTTTTGCCTCAGCAGGCGACAAGATGGCTCGAGGCTTTTTTTGCCGCTCGTTCTCCCGACGCTCAGAAACTCGATGTGCTCGTAACGTCTCTGCTTAACCGGAGCGGGGGGACGCTGCCGGTTGAGATGACGTTGCGGCTGGTCGCTTTCCAGGATATCGAATACTGCGTAGCCGTAGCGCGCGATATCACAGAGCGCAAACAGGCCGAGGATGCTCTGCGGAGATCCCATGATGAGCTCGAGAAGCGAGTAGCCGAGCGCACTGCGGAGCTCGTCCGGAGCAACCAGGAGCTTGAGAGGAGCAACCAAGCTCTTCAGGAGTTCACTTCAATAGCATCCCACGATCTTCAGGAGCCTTTGCGTAAGATCGAGGCTTTCTCCGAGCGCCTCAGCAGCCGATGCGCCTCTTCTCTCGGCCCGGAGGGATGCGACTATCTGGAGCGCATGCAGAAGGCCTCGAAGAGAATGAAGAATCTCATCAGCTCATTGCTCGACTACTCTCGCGTGACCACCAAGGCGGAACCTTTCATCAGAGTCGATCTCAACAGGACCGTCAATGCAGTTTTGAACGATCTCGAATTCCGCATCGAGGCGGAGCAAGGGCGAGTCGAAGTGGGAGAGCTTCCGGCCATTGACGGCGATCCGAATCAAATGCGACAGCTCTTCCAGAACCTTATCGGAAATGCGCTCAAATATCACGGCGACGCCAGGCCCATCGTTCATGTTTACGCCGCAACCGATCGCAACGACTTCTGCGAGATCCACGTCAAAGACAACGGGATCGGCTTCGAAGAGAAATATGTCGAGCGGATCTTCGCCCCGTTTCAGCGCCTGCATGGCAGGGGCAAGTACGAAGGAACCGGAATGGGTCTCGCCATATGCAAGAAGATCGTCGAGCGCCATGGAGGAAGGATCTCGGCAAAGAGCGCGCCGGGAGAAGGCACGATCTTCATCGTCGCGCTGCCGCTGAGCCAGAGCGATGACAAGACGTTTTTCACCCACCATGCATCCTGATTTTACGCCAATCCGACGGACCGAAACCAAAAAGGCGCGCAGAAAGCACTTAGTGGGGAAGCTCACAGGTGAGATCATGGCGACCCATCCTATTCACTCAGATCGATTCCGACTTTGGCGGCAAGCTCCCGGATGGAGTCGTAGTCGCTGTCTTCAGCCGGGATGATGCCGGCAAAATGAGCGGCATCACATATGGACCGGTCCTCGGGGCTCAGGCAGTCGATTTTGAGAAGCGCACCCTTTATGGCGCTCAGGACTTTCGGGTCCAACCCCTGCCTGTAGGCATACATCCAGCCTGGATAATAGGGAGTATAGGCGAGGACTCTGATCTGGCTGAGGTCGATCTTATCGGCCACAAGGTCGAGCGTTCCTTCCCGGACGGAGCCAATGTCGTATCTTCCGTTATAGACGGCCAACACGACCTTCTCCTGCTGACCTCCAGGCCCTGGCACAAAGACGATTTCGCCGAAGTCTTCCTTACGAATCCCGTGGTCGAAGAAGTGGCCTAAAGCGTAGAGGTATCCGCCGGCAGAAGAGGCATCGACTGCGACCCACCGCTTTCCCTTGCAGTCCTCAACAGTCTGGATCTTCTTGTTGTCGCTTCGGCAGATGATCTGTCCGCGAAAATCCTCACGGCCATCGAGCTCGATGATGCGCGCAAAAGCCCGAACTCCATAGCGCTGGGCTACTTTGGCGTAGATAAAGGGATTGGCGAAGGAGATGTCGATCTTTCCCTGTCCGATCATCTTGATGTAGTCATCGAAGCTATCGGGAAAAACCTGCCGGATGGGAAGCCCTGTTTCCCGCTTGAGGCGCTCGATGAGGGAGTGGTGGCGCTCGAAGGACACCCGATGAAAGTACTGTGGCACATAGGCGTATGTGATCGTATGGAGGGCTTCCTCGAAGCCGATTTCCTCCCTCTTTGAGAAATCGACGTAGATGGCCTCCTCATCCCTTCCGCATGAGAGGAGGAAGGGGATGAGTAAGAGGAATGCGGCCACAATCATTCGTCTGAAGGCATCCGCTCTATCTTTTCCATGCCTGTTCATACCCGGCTCCAGTGAAGATTCCATTATGGTTAGACCTTGCCTCGGACATCATGAACACCAAGCCCACCCGTGGAGAACTGCTCGATGATGATTTCGTAGAACTTCCTCTGCTGGGATGGCGTGAGAAGCTCTCGCTCTTCCAAAATGTGCTCGATCACCTCATTTTCCAGGTCGGATTGGTGCAGAAGAATCTGACGGGCTACAGCATGGATGCGGTTCCTTTCGGGTGGATCGACAAAAAGAAGCCTTGCAAGCTCTGCCCGCTCACGGCGCAGGTTTTCCCGGATCTCGGCTACCTTGGGCAGGAAGGTATGTCGGATTTCCTGGACCAGCGCTCGCTGTTCCTCAGTCAAATCCGGAATGAGATCAAGATACCCCTTGATCGCAACCGTGCTATTCCGGGAGCGCTTCAGATGGAGGTAAATCGCTGCCAGCGCTACCGCTGCAAAGATGAGAGCCGAAACAAAGCCCAAAACGAAATCCCATAAATCCATTTCGAAACCTCAATAAATGGCGGTGAATGGGTGAATCGGTGAGTAGGTGAATTGGAAAACCGCAATGCTCTCTTACGATTCATCCAGCGGATCTTATTTGCCGATTCACCATGTCTTTATATTTTGAGCCAGCCTCTCCTCAGCGAGTTGTCCAGGATGACCCCCACGAGGAAAGCCACACCCATGTTCCACATGGCAAAGGCGGCCACGATGAGCATCACGTAGAAATCGGCTTTCTTGTCTCCAATGTCTTTGACAACAATCGCCAGCTCCGAGCCCGCGAAGAACAGGATAACGCCCAGGATCGAGTTGGGGAATATCTTGAAGATGATGGAAACGGATTCGCTGAAGAACAGGGCAACGAGAATGAGCATGATTCCAAGGATAACGAGAGCCCCGCCCGTCTTGGCTCCGAACCGAACGTGGCCGGCCATGCCGCCTGCTCCGTGACACATGGGAATGCCGCCAAAGAGAGGCGAAGCGAGGTTCATAATACCTTGGGAGACCGCAATCTTTTCCTCGGTCACCTTTCTATCCGGAAAAAGCTCGTTGTTCTCGGCAACGATTGCTATGACCGCGTTGCCCAGAGTGAGCGGTATCTGAGGAATCGTGAAGAGCAATGTGCCTGTGATGAGATCGTTCCACGAGATCATGGGGATGCTGAACACCGGGAGCTTGAAGCCGATATGGATTTTGGCCAGCTCGGTCATAAATTCGGGGTTCATGACCACGGCGGAAACCACCCCGATGATGAGAAGCACAAACATGGCCGGGATCTTGGGGTTGGTGAGAAGGATGTAGGTAATGACCAGAGCGCAACCCGCAAGGACGGGAGCCGTCTTCATCCTGTTGATTCCATCGACCATGAAGGTGAGCCCCAGACCCAGCATGATGCCGCGAACCACCGGTTTGGTCGCAAGCCTGGCAATGGGCCTGATGAAGCCCGTAACGCCTGCAAGAAGCCAGAAAATCCCTGTGGTGATGCCGGCTCCATAAACCGCTGCCGGAGCTATGCCTCCGGCAATGGCTGCCGCGCCGATGGCTTTCATGGGCTGGACCGGAAGAGGCGTCCTGTAGTAAAGCCCCGATGCCATGAGAGTGATGCCGAACATGAAGAGAAGCCCGAGGGGAGGCATCTGTACAATGGTGATATAGGCGACGACGAAAGGAATCAAGGTGCCGACGTCTCCAAACGCTCCAGCCCATTCCATCCGATTGTACTGATTCTTTGTTTTTGCGTCGACAGCTCCTTCACCAGCCTCAGCCTCCTGAACCTTACCATCAGTAACCTTGACATTCGTTTCCATGACAGAGACGCCTCCTTCTCAAATAGATCGGTTCACCGATATCAGTTTGAAATAGACAGAGCCCATGGAGAGGGGCGGAAAATCGCCGAATTCATCAAGCGTTTCGGTGAATGGAGCTTGCGCCCGGCTCACCGGCTCCACAAAATCCTCTACAAATAGAGACAATCTTTCGAATAACGATAGCTTAACTTGAGCAGCTTCTCCATCCTTCCAATCATGACTGTTCCTATCCTCTCAACTCGCACATTATTCTTCGGAAGCTCTAAAACCTCGAAGACCCGCCGGACGGTTCGACCTGTATTACTCAGAAACACAATGTGTGTTTTGGGCCTTCATAGTGTTAAACAACTGAGAAGTGAAAAACTTGCGGCTCGACCGAGCGAAACCTTCTTACCCGCGTCAGCAGTCCAAAGAGGCGCATGTACGGATTTGCCGCCTTGACAAGTCATTGCCATAATATTAACTAGCAGAATTAAGGCGCTATTGGCAATAAAGTACTCACTATCGAACCTCCCGAACGAGCACGGGATGCCGTAGCGACTGTTTCCCGCGACACTCGATCATGGTGCGCGATTGATCTTCACTCGAGTTCTGTTTTTCTCCAAGGAATTCGCGCCACACCTGCGAGTCTTTGGACGTACCGTTCGCTTTGGATCTAGCCACCGCGAACAACAGGGACAAACCCGGAATGAGGAGTTTTAAAGATGAAATGCTTTCCATTGTTCCTATTGGCTTTCCTGACTGTCGTAATGGCTTTTGGCCACGCAGCCGCGCAGCACTCGGGCGATCACGCAAAGCATATGGCTGAGATGAACGAGCGCGGGGATAGCGTGATGGGCTTCAGCCAGGCAAAGACGACCCACCATTTTCGGTTGCTTGCAGATGGCGGCAGCATCGAAGTCGAAGCGAACGATCCGAATGATGCTGTGAGCAAGGATCAGATCCGGCGGCACCTCGAGGACATTTCAAAAGCCTTCTCCGAAGGCAGATTCGAACAGCCAATGGAAATACACCATAAGACGCCTCCAGGGGCGCCGATAATGCGGGAGTTGAAAGCGGCGATCGACTACCGGTTCCAACCCACGCAGAGCGGCGGGCAGGTGAGGATCACGACCGCGGATAAGAGAGCGCTGGATGCTATCCATGAGTTCTTGCGCTTCCAGATAGAAGAGCATCAAACGGGCGATCCTCTCGGAGTGGCATCGAAATAGAAGCCGGAACGAGATCCCTTATACGCTATTGAATGCAGGGAGTCCCGGATGTAACTCGACAAGGTTCGGAGTCCGGAAGAGGCTGACAAGATCGTAGTTTTCCGTCGCACACCGGAGGCCGAACATCCGGCCAGGTTGGACTAGCAGATGCAGAGAAGGCCCAACACACATCCCTGCTTCACTCTTTCCTTTGATTTTGGTTCCCGACAGGTTCCGTAGAACAGAGCCCCTGGTTGTTCGAATTCCGACTGAGTCCAAATCAGGGTCCGGCGCCTGCATGCGCCGTTTGCCAGCCTCCTCCAAGAGACTTGATCAAACCCACGGCTGCAACCAGCTGCTGGCCCTGCAATCGCGCGCCGGTGCGCTGGAGCGCTAAAACGGCATTTTGCGCAGTAGCGACTTCGAGATAGGTCACAAGGCCGGAGCTGTAACGGTTGTTGGCTATTTCGAGTTGTTTGCTCGCCGATTGCAATGCGGCCAACACCTGCTCATGTTGGCTGGCAAGCAGATGCTCAGCCGCAAGGTTGTTTTCCACATCCGCAAAAGCGCTCAAAACAATTTGGCGATAGCGGGCCACGGTCTCCTCGTGCGCAGCTTTGGCTTGCCTCAGATTTGCCGTGAGCTGGCCGCCCTGAAACAGCGGCAGCGAAAGAGAAGGCCCTGCGGCCCAAAACCGGCTCGGCCAATCGAAGAGAATTCCTATGTCCGCACTCTGGAAGCCGGCAAGTCCGTTAAATCTGACCGTTGGGAAGAACGCCGCCGTGGCCGCTCCGATATTGGCGTTGGCGGCAGCCATGCGGCGTTCGGCAGCTGCGATATCGGGCCTCCGCTCCAGCAGATCCGATGGCAGGTCCGGTGGAACGATGAGAGGCGGCAAATCGAGCGGCCGTTCTTCCAGGTGGAAGAGGGATGCGTTCTTCCCGGTAAGCACCGCAAGCGCGTGCTCGAATTTTGCGCGCTGCAGCGCATTGTCCGGTAGTTGAGCTTCCGTGGTTTTGAGCACCGTTTCCGCCTGCGCCACATCGAGATCCGAGACCATGCCGCCGGCTCTGCGGTTTTGGACCAGCGCAAGCGATTTTCGGTAGACCTCAATGCTCGAGACAAGGAGGGCCTTATCCGCATCGAGGGCTCGAATAGTAAGATAGTCGGCTGCCATTTCGGACTGGATGGCAAGTCTAACCGACTCGACATCATCGGCGCTTGATTCCCTTTGAGCCTTGGCGGATTCGAGCGTGCGCCGCACACGACCCCACAGGTCAAGCTCATAGCTTAAATCGAAGGGAACCGTGAAGCTCTCATAGGTCTCACCAGGCTTTCCTCCAACAGGTCTGTTTTCTGAGTCGCGCTGCCGCACCGGCTGAAAGGCTGCTCCAAGGCGGGGGAAGAGCCCCGAGCGGGCGACATCGGCAACCGCCCGGGCCTGCTCGAACCTGGCGGCAGCGGCCTTGAGATCCTGGTTGGCCGTCGCAGCGTCGATCTCCAGGCGGTTGAGCTCCGGGTCGCCGAATATTTCCCACCAGTTGCCCTTGGGCAGGTGAGCCTTGGGCGTGGCGATCTTCCACTCACCCGCGCGGCAGGTGTATGCCTCTGGAATAGTGGTGACTTCGGGACGCTGGTAGTCGGGTCCGACGGCGCAGCCGATCATAAGCAGCGCAATCGCCATCAGCACAGGAAAAGTAAAAGCCCGGCTGGTTCTTGCCATTTGGCGAACAGGACTCTGAGTTATCTTCATTGACCTTTTTCCATTTTAGCGGCTTCATTGACGGCTACCATGCAGCCGTTCACAAGAGATTCTGAAGGGTTTACGATCACGCGCTCTTTTGCCTCCACGCCTGCAAGCACCTCGATCATCCGGCCGAAGTCGCGCCCGAGCTTCACAGGGCGCAGCTCGACTTTTCCGTCTTCTTGCACGATACCGACCTGCGGCCCTTCGGCGCGAAACATGACAGTGTTTGCCGGAACGGTCAACGCAGCCTGCATCTTCGCCTCGATGAATCGCACCTGGGCATAGCTTCCCGCCAGAATTTCCTCCTTCGAGTTATCCACCTCAAGCTCGGTGAGCAGGGTCCTCGAATCCGGCGCTATAACCCCTGCGGTACGGAGGACCTTTGCCGGAAAATCCCGGCCGGGAAGCTCGGGAACATTCATCTCTGCGGCTTGGCCAGCTTTGATGCTTTTTGCCATTGCCTGGGGGACCTGCACAAATACCCTTAGCTTTTGCGTTTGGGCCAGGTGGAAGATCTCCTTTGCGCTACCCGCTACGATGAGGTCTCCCGAATCGATGTTGCGAACCGTGATGGCGCCGGAAAAGGGAGCTGTGAGGCGGCTGAAGGACTGGAGCTTCTCAAGGCGCCTTACCTCAGCGCGAGCCGAGTCGGCAAGGGCGGTCTTGAGCTTTAAATCGGCCTGCTTCTCCGCGTTTTCCTGCTCGCTCACGCTGGCCGTCTTCAAAAGATTTGCCCAGCGCGCCGCCGTGATCCTGGAAAGCCCGAGGGTTGCCTCGGCCTGAGCGAGCTGAGCGCGCCCGCGCTCGAGCTCCTGGTTGAGCTCGGGTGTGTCGATCTCGGCCAGAAGCTGCCCCTCCTCGACATGGGCGCCGATATCTACAAGCCGGCGCTTCAAGTAGCCGTTGGCGCGCGCATAAATGGGCGCCTCGACCCAAGGCCTTATTTCAGCCGGGAGCGACAGGCCGGACCCGGACTGGCCAGGCTTGGGCGAAACGACGCTCACGGTTGGAATGGAGAGCTCCACCGTCTCGGCCCCAAGCTCTGCGTGCTGGCTCCAGCGGGGAATGAGGCCGGCTATCACCCCAAAGGCAATCAGCACCACCACGACGGCCGCAGCGAGCAAGACCCTGGCTGTCGAGCGACGGGATTCAGATGCGGGTCCGGAGGTTTTCCACAGCTCCACTCGATCTTCTTTCCTTGAGTTCATCGCAATACCTTATCAATCGATGGTTTGGGTTAAGTTTCCTACACTCCCTCGGGAAATTCCTTCGGCTGCGCTGCTTCCGGTTTCCTTCGGCGCAAGATGCTGAACACCACGGGCACGAAAAAGAGGGTCGCGACCGTTGCGAGCACCAGGCCGCCTATAACCGCAATGCCGAGCGGAGCATTCTGCTCGCCGCCTTCACCAAGGGCGAGCGACATCGGGAGCATTCCGATAATCATGGCAAGGGCGGTCATGAGCACCGGACGCAGGCGGCCGACTCCTGCTTCCCAGGCCGAGGTGAGCGAATCCATGCCTTCCTCGAGATTGTTCCTTGCAAAGCTCACCACCAGAACGGAGTTTGCCGTCGCAACCCCGATGCTCATGATGGCTCCCATGAGGGCGGGGACACTGAGAGTTGTGAGCGTGAGGTAGAGCCCCCAGACGACACCGGCCAGGGCGCCGGGGAGCGCCGTGATGATAATGAAAGGATCCAGCCAGCTTTGGAAATTCACGACCAGAAGTAGGTAGATGAGCACTATGGCCAAAATCAGACCGATTCCGAGCCCGGTGTAGCTCTTGTGCATCGTGTCCGCCTGGCCGCGGAGCATGATGAAGCTTCCTTTGGGAAGCTCCTTTTTGGCCTCTTCGATGATGGGAGTGATATCCTTGAGCACTCCGCCGAGGTCCCGGCCGCTCACCCCGCCGAAGACATCGATTACCGGCATCACGTTGTAGTGGGAGAAGATGGGAGAGCCGCTCGTCCGCTCGAAGGTTGCGAGGTTTGCGAGGATCTGGGAGTTGTTCTTTCCGGGCTGGCTTGCGCTCACCGGGATTGAATTGATCGCGTCGATCGAATCCATGGGATACTCGGGCGCCCTCATGTTCACCAGGTACTGGATGCCGTTCTTGGGGTTGAGCCAGTAATTGGGCTGCACCTGGCCGCTGCCGGAAAGGCTCAAAAGCACCGCGCCCGCCACGTCACGCTCGGTGAGGCCGATCTGCGAGGCCTTGATGCGGTCGATGGCGAAGTGGAGTTCGGGCTGGTCGGCGGGCTGCTGCACACGTACGTCCACGGCGCCCGGTACCTTGCGGATCTTGTCCGCAAGGCTCGCTGCTATTGCCCGGCTTTTATCGCGGTCCCGGCCCACGATCTGAATATCGAAGGGGGCGGGCAGTCCGAAGTTGATCGTCTGGTTCACTATATCGGCGGGCAGGAAATAGAAGGTGTTTCCCGGAAAATCACGGTTAAGGCGGGATCTCAGGCGACGCACGTAACCGTCGGTTGGCCTGTGACCGTGGTTGAGGGATACGAGAATGTCCGCGTCGGCGGTCCCCGTGAGACCGTTGTCGATGTAGGTGAGCGGGACGCCTCCGAAGGGGATGCCGATGTTATCCAGTATGCCGCCGATCTCACGGCTCGGGATCTCCTCGCGGATCACGGCCTCGATCCGGTCGACGAGCCGGGCGGTTTCCTCGATGCGCATCCCGCTGGGGGCTCGAACGTGCAGCCGGAACTGGCCGGCGTCGACCGTGGGGAAAAAATCCTGGCCGAGCTGCGGGATGAGCAGCCAGCTGCCGATGCAAAAGGCCGGGAAGAGGACCACGAAAAGCGCCCGATGCGCCAAAACCATTCCCAACATTCGGCGGTAGCCTTCCCGGAACCCGGCAAAGCCGCGCTCGAAAATACCCGGCTGCGCCCCCGTCGAATGGCCGCCGTTCCTGACGTTTCGGTAGAACCACATGACCAGGGTCGGTATGAGCGTTCGTGAGAGCGCATAGCTTGCCAGCATGGCAAAGACAACCGCCTCGGCCAGGGGCGCGAAGAGGTATCGAGCGACTCCCGAGAGGAAAAACATGGGCACGAACACAATGCAGATGCAAAGCGTCGAGACGAATGCCGGAAGCGCGATTTCCCGGGCGCCATCGAGAATAGCATCGATGTTGTTCTTATCCATCGCCATGTGGCAGTGGATGTTCTCGATGGTAACGGTTGCATCATCCACCAGAATACCTACGGCCAGGGCCAGGCCGCCGAGCGTCATGAGGTTTATGGTCTCGCCGAGGGCGCTCAAGAGCGCCAGTGAGCTCAGGATGGATAGCGGGATCGAGATGGCGATGATGAAGGTACTCCGCCATGAGCCGAGAAAAAGAAGGATCATCAGGGCAGTGAGAGCGGCCGCAATCACTCCTTCCTTCACCACGCCATCTATGGCGGCACGCACAAAAAGCGATTGGTCGGCGAATTCCCTGGCATCGAGCTCGGGCGGGAGCCCTGCGAGGATCTGCGGCATCGCCTTCTTGACGCCGTCCACGACGCGCAGGGTCGATGCCGCGCCGCTTTTGAGTATCGTCAAGAGCACGCCGCGCTTACCGTTAAGACGCACCACATTTTGTTGAGGCTGGTAGCCGTCGTGCACCTGAGCCACGTCGCCTATGCGTATCACGGCGCCATTCACCGTCTTTATGGGCAGATCGTTCAGTGCGGCGATGGTTGGCGGGTTGCTGTTGAGAGATACATTATACTCGGTTTCGCCGATTTTGGCGGCGCCGCTGGGCAGGACAAAGTTCTGGGCATTGAAGGCGCTTACGACATCGGCAGGCGCCAGGTTTTTGGCCTTGAGGGCCGCAAGATCGATATCCACGGCCACAACCCTGGCCTTCCCACCGTAGGGATACGGAACGGAGGCGCCGCGCACAGTTGCAAGCCCCACCTTTACGCGGTTCATGGCCATGTCCTGCAGTTCCTGCTCCGAAAACTTCGTGCTTGCCAGGCTGTACTGAAGGATAGGAACGGAGGAGGCATTGTAGCGGATGATGAAAGGCGGATTCATGCCGGGCGGCAAGAAGCGCAGCGCCGTCTGTCCACTGGCCGCAAGCTGCCCTACGGCATCCGATACCGAAGCGCCGGGCTGCAGAAATACCTTGATGACACCCGCACCATTGTATGCAGTCGATTCCACGTGCTCGATATCGTTTACGAGGGTTGTGATCATGCGCTCATGGTTGTAGATGACGCGCTGCTCAATCTCCTCGGCGCTCAGGCCATTGTACACCCAGACAACGCTCACGACCGGGATGTCGATCTCCGGGAAGATGTCCGTCGGTGTACGCAAAAGCACGAGCGGAGTCAGCAGCAGGAGCGCCAGCGCAGCCACCACGAAGGTGTAAGGCCGACGCAGGGCGAGTTGAACAATCCACATGGTTCACTTCCTTTTGAGAAAAAGCCTAGTACTGCCTGGCTGAAGTTTCCAGCCGGTTTAAGCCTTTAGAGGACGCCCGGCATGGGTCCATTTGAAAGGTTTAGCCATGGTCCTGTTAAAATAATCAATAAAGGACAGGATTCGATTCCGTAACTCCTCTGTAGATTTGAAGCTGGCTCTCTTGAGAAGCCGTCGAACCAGGATGGAGAACCAGATCTCAACTTGATTGAGCCAGGAGGTGTGTTTTGGGGTGTAGACAAAACGGATTCGATGATCTGGATTTTGCAGAAACTCGGCTCTGGAGCCCATGGATTCCAATATGCCTGATTTGCCCTTGACTCCAAGATCTTCATCAATTCCGCACCGAGAGGCCACAAGACGGACAAGGGATTCGGACTTGTGGGTGTTGAGTTGATCGCAGATAAAGATCCAGGGGGCTTGTGGAGCGGTATCGATTGTTCTTTGAATATGAGCGGCGAAATCCTCTTCGTTGCGGGTTGGCCCAACAGTGGGTGATACGATCTCACCCGTTGCCACATCGAAGTTGGCTGTCAGACATTGGGTGCCATTGCGAATGTACTCAAATTCAGTCCTCTTCTCTAACCCCGGTTTCATGGGCAGGTCGGGATGGGCTCGCTCAAGGGCTTGAATGCCGGTCTTCTCATCGGTACTCATCAGATGGGTTCCTTGTGCCTTGAGCTCCTGAGCCTGTTTGTACATTTGGCACACTGTCTCTATCTCATTATCGAACTTCTGCGGATCTTTTTCTCTTTCGTTGTTGAGCCAGTATCTTGACTTGTGTGGCTTGAGATCCGCCTGATTTTAAAAAACGCCCGACACTGCGGACTGATATGCTCGATACGATACCTCTTTTTATGACCTCATCGGTTAGTTCCCTCGGGGTCCACTCGGAAACAGGTCTATCCGAGTCCTCGGTGGACTCACAGGCAAGGGCCACAATCTGGCAAATCTGCTCTGGAGTAAATGTCCCGGGACAGCCGCTCCTGGGAGCATCATCCAGAACAGCTTGGATAGTATTTCGCAGGTCTTTGTCATCCTTTTCCGCTTCGACCTGCTCCAGTTGTTTAGCGGCATCGGCCCACCGTCTACGCCACAGCACAACCATCGGGCGGCCGATACCCAGCTTGTCGGCTATATGTTGGTTGCGCTTGCCCGAGTTGGCTTCTATGATAATGCTTGCTCGAACCACCTCGTATTGAGGACTATGGCGACGATGGACAATCTCTGCGAGTATACTTTGCTGTCTCTCGCTCAACTTGATCGCTACAGGCTCCGGGCCTCTCATTCTGTTCATAATGCTTACCGTTCCTTGGATAAAAATTATCTGAAATCTATTAACTATCCAGAGGAACTAATTTTAAACCGTAACTTGATTTCAGCCAAGCAGTACTAGAATGCAAACGCGGAAATTACGGTTCCCGCCAGAACCACCCACAAAATATCCACCTTGAGAAAAAGCGCGGCAAAGGCTGCAGCCGCAAGGCCCGCGTGAGGCCAGTCCCAGTGGACGTTCAGGCCAAAACGGATGGTTACGGTTAGAAGCAGGCCGACAAAGGAGCACAGGACTCCTCCGATGGCCCTGGCAAACCAGGGTGAGGAGCGAACCCTGTCGAACCAGGGAGCGACGCCGACCAGGATGAGGAAGGAGGGCAGGAAGATGGCAATGGTCGCGATGAGCGCCCCAAGAAAGCCTCGCACCAGGTAACCCACAAAGGTTGCCGTAATGACGATGGGACCGGGAGTGAACTGCCCGAGGACGATGCCGTTCAAAAATGTCGATGCGTCCATCCACGAGCGGACTTCTACGATCTCATGAAACATGAGAGGCACGGAGGCAAAGCCGCCTCCAAAGGCGATGAGATCGATCTTGATCATGAGCAGGGCAAGCTGGAAGAGCTCTTTTTCAAAGAAAAAGAGTAGAGCAAGACTCCCGGCGGAAACGAGGAGAAAGAGAAGCAGCGGGAGGGTGGTGTGCTCCATCTTCTCCGAGTGGAAAGCGTTTCGAGTTGCTGGCTCTCTGCCGTTTAGAAGCGTTCCAAGCAGAGCAGCCAGAATGATGATGAGAACCGGGTTCACCATGAGCCAGAAAAGCCCTGCGGCGGCAAGGGCGATGAGCAGGCTTTTCCAGCTCTTGAGAGATGTCTTTGCGAAAGAGAGGGCCGCATTGGCCACAATAGCTACAATGACGGCCTGAAGGCCGCTAAAGACTGCAATCACCGCCGGAAGCTCATGGGTGCGAGCGTAGGCGAAGGAGAGCGCCAGCATGAGGACACATGCCGGCAAGATGAATCCGATGTAGCTCATCAGCGCTCCCGTCATTCCCCGGACCCTCAAGCCGACGTACGCAGCCATTTGCATAGCGGTTGCCCCGGGAATCGTCTGGCAGAGAGCCACACCATCTTGAAAAGCTTCGCCGTCGATCCATTTTTCCTGCCCCACAGCCATCTTGCGGACGTAGGGGATCATGGCGGGGCCGCCAAAGGCTGTGATCCCCAGTCGCAGGAAATTGAAGAACAACCGGGAGAGCGGCGGATCGCACTTAGCCTCGTAAATTCCTGCTATTTCCATGAAAAACGACTCCGTTCATACAAGTATTCGTTTGTGAAGCTATTTAGAGACAGACCAGAGCGGAGTACCCGCTTCACTACGGAGCTTCAAGTTCTTGCCTTCCTTGGTTACTTCGGAAGCGATCAGTATGGACCGCCCATCGACCGACATCCTGGAGCCTTTGATTTCCAAGGCATCCTTAGGCTCGAATTTGAAGTGCTGCTCTTGGACATAGGAGACAGGCCCCAGAACCACCGGAATGGTTTCTTTGTCCGTTCTGATCGTCAACCTCAGTCCGTAGACCGTTCCGCCTCTGCCGGGCACATACTCTTCCACCGCAACCACTTTCCCTTTCACTGTCTCGACGGTATGAGCATCCCACATCTTTCCGTAATGAATGCGAGGGCTGTCTGCTCCCGTGCCTGACTGAGCATGGACGCTGAAAGCGAGAGCACACATACCAAGGAACCCACATAACAGCCCGATCTTTTTCATTGTCTCCTTTTCCCTTCTTCAACTGACCTGAGAAATCACCCTCTATCGATTCCAAATCATTCCGCGCGCAAAGCCTCGATGGGCTCCAGGCCGGCTGCCCGTGATGCGGGATACATTCCGAAGAAAACCCCCAGTATCACTGAGAACCCGAAAGCCATACCGGCTGACGGCCAGGAGATCAGGGTTTCCCAATACCCCAGGGTAGACAGCCCATACGCGCATCCAATTCCCACAAGGACGCCTGTTGCCCCTCCGGTCCCTGCCAGCAGAACGGACTCGATGAGAAACTGCACCCGAATGTCCCGGCACCGTGCGCCAAGCGCCCGCCGAAGTCCGATCTCGCCCCGTCTCTCCCTGATGGCGATGAGCATCACCGCAAGAATCCCGACGCCGCCTACGAGAAGCGAGATGCCGGCAACGCTTCCGATGAGGATTGTCATAGATTCAGATGCCTCGCGCTCCGTTGCAAGCAGCGTCTCCTGGTTTTGGATGGTAAAGTCGTCCGGCTTTCCTCGCAGGCGATGCCGGATGCGCAAAAGATCCCGGATCTCCGACTCGGCCTTGCCCATCGAAGCGGTGTCCCTGGCCTGCACGTAGACGGACTGCACGTAGGTTACGTTGAGCAGCCGGCGCATGGCGGTCGCGAGCGGCACGATGATGAGATCGTCCTGATCTGCGCCGTTCTGGTCGATCCCCTTGGGAGCCGTCACCCCAATGACCTCGAAGGGAGCGCGCCCGATCCGGATGGCCAAACCGATGGGATTGGTCTCGCCAAAGAGATTCCTCGCCACGGTCGGCCCGAGAACAGCCACCCTTTTGAGTGCGCGGTCTTCCTCCTCACTGAAGAGCCGTCCCCTGGCCGCCTCGAAATTACGGATAGAAAAGCCGGCAGCCGCCATGCCCACCGCGAGGGTATTTGCCGTTTGATCTTCCCAGCGCACGGTGAGCTTCTTGCTCACAATCGGAGCGGCCAGGGCTACGGACGGGCACTCCCTGGCCATTGCTTCGGTGTCCCGCAAAACGAGCGTTTTGACCGTTGCCATCTGGCGCTCCCGCCCGGCGATTATCCGCGTCTGCCCGGCATTGACCACAATGAGATTGGTCCCCATGTTGCGGATGCGATCAAGGATGCGCTTCTGGGCTCCCTTGCCCGCCGAGACCATGAGGATCACCGAAGCGATGCCGACGACCACGCCGATCACGCTCAAAAAGGTGCGCAGCTTGTTGGCCGCAAGGATCTCGACAGAAAGTTCGAGGTTCTTGCTAAGCTTCATTGAAGCGCCTCGACGGGTTTCAACCTAGCCGCCCGCCTGGCCGGCTGGATGCCGAAAAAGAGGCCCACGGCGAGAGAGAAGACCACGGCCAAGGCAAAGGGCTCCCAGGAGATGATAACGGGCGCTTTTACATACATCCCGACAAGTAGGCTCGCTCCCCAGCCGAAAACGCAGCCAAAGAGCATTCCGAGCAGAGTGATGGCCAGGGATTCAGCCAAAAACTGCACGAAGATGTCCGATTGGGTAGCCCCGAGCGCCCTGCGCAGACCGATTTCTTTCACCCGCTCGCTTACCGATATGAGCAGGATGTTCATGAGCACGATCCCACCCACGATAAGGCTCAGGGCCGCAAGGGCGATGAGCAGGATTGAGAGCGTCCCCGAGATGCCGCGGGCCGCCCTGGCGATATCCGCGGCCGTAACGATGGCAAAATCATCCTCCTGTGGAGGGGTGATATGGTGGCGCTCATGGAGGATCTTTCGGATTTCGTCGCCGATGGGGACAAGGTCTTTGGTATCTTTCACCTTGACACGGACGTAGCTTATGTAGTCCACGTTGAGGAGCCGGCGCATGCCCGTTGTGAGCGGCACGAGTACCCGGTTGTCCATGTCGCCGCCGCTCGGACTCGTTCCGCGGCTCTCCAGCACCCCTTTTACGAGAAACCGCGTGGCGCCAATCTGGATGTACTCGCCAACGGGGTCGGCGTCTCCGAAGAGCGTGCGGCTAAGGGTTGTCCCAATATTACAGATGCGCGCCATGGTGCTCATGTCTTCGGCGTTGATGGGATCTCCGCTCTTCACATCCCACTCCCAGGCTTCGTAAAAGTCGGACTCTACGGCAAAAACAGCTGCCTGCGTCTGGGCGTTGCCCGCCCTGATGGAGGAGCCCCGCTTAGTCACACCGGGGGAGAGCAGCTCGATGCCCTGAACCTGGCTCCTTATGGCCTCGAGATCATCGAGCTTAAGCGTGGTGATTCCTTCCTGAGGCGGTGAAAACCCTTTGCCCCCTCCGGCCGTTATCATGATGGCTTTGATCCCGAAGCTGTTCACCTTCTTCATCACGTTTTGCTCGGTCCCCTTGCCCATGGCCATAATGACGGTCAAGGCAGCGATGCCTACGATGGTTCCGGCCATCATGAAAAACGTGCGCAGCTTGTTGGCTCCAAGGGACTGGACACCTTCTTTTACAATGCGAGAGGCTCTCATCGATGATCCTCCCCGGCTTTGAGTGCTTCGAGCTCCTCATGCGGATCTTTGGGCGATTGGACCCTTCGATCGCTTGCCACCCGGCCGTCCTTGAGCTGGATGATGCGGTTAGCGTGCTCGGCCGTCGCCTCATCGTGGGTGACCATGATGATGGTTCGCCCCTCCCCGTTGAGGCGCCTGAAGATGGAGAGCACCTCAAGGCCGCTCTTTCTGTCGAGGTTTCCCGTGGGCTCATCGGCCAAAATGATGGACGGGTCGGTCACAAGCGCCCGGGCGATAGCCACCCGCTGCTGCTGGCCTCCGGAGAGCTCGTTCGGCCGGTGATCCATCCGGTCGGAAAGCCCAACGGAGGAGAGCACTTGACTGGCCCTCTCCTCCGCATCCTCCGGGTATTCGTCCGCGTAGATGAGAGGCAGCATAACGTTTTTCAAGGCGCTTGCGCGGGCAAGCAGGTGAAACTGCTGGAAGACAAAGCCGATTTCATGGTTTCGAAGGTGGGAGAGGGCGTCATCATCAAGGCTTTCGACCTCTGTACCGTTTAGGGTGTAGTGCCCGCCCGTGGGTTTATCGAGGCAGCCTATGATGTTCATGAGAGTCGATTTCCCCGTCCCCGAGGTTCCCATGATGGCCACATACTCGCCAGCCTCGATCCCGAAGGAGACGCCCTTTAGCACTTGCGTGGCGATGGTCCCCTTGGAAAAGGTCTTCTCAAGGTCTTTCACTTCGATCATCTATGCTCCTCCGTTCTTCTTCTCAGTCTGGCCGGGAGTTGAAAGCAGCACCGTTTCCCCCTCCTTGAGCCCGCCGGCGATTTCTATCCAGGGGCCATCCTTCCATCCCGTCTTGACTTCCCGAGGCTCGGCTCGACCGTTTGCCGGCACGTAGACAAGGGTTTTGCCTCTCTCCCGCTTCACGGCTTCCGCAGGCACGGCGAGCACTCCCTGCCTCGCCTCCAGCAGAATGGTCACACTGGTTGTCATGTCGGGTCTAAGGATCCCGTCATAGGGGGAGGTGATGTCGATCACGGTGTCGTAGTTCACCACGTTTTCCTGGATGACCGCCTTGGGATAGACGGCAACGACATTCCCTTCGAATTCCCTGGCCGGGAAGGAATCGACCGTGAAGACGGCCTTTTGTCCCACTCGCACCTTTCCAATATCCACCTCGTCCACAAAGGCATCCACCTGGAGACGGGTAAGGTCGATGATGGTCACAAAAACCGGGGCGTTGAGTCCTGCGGTGACGGTCTCACCCTCCTGGGTCGAAACCGATGCGATGACTCCGGAGATGGGAGCGGTGAGGGTGGCGTAGGCAAGGTTCGCCACGGATTCTTTGAGGGCGGCCTTGGCCGATTCCACCTGGCGCTGAGCGAGGCGAAGCCCCGCCTGGTTGACGGTAAACTCTTTTGCGGCGATATCCAGGGCATCCTGGCTGACGGCGCGTCTTACAATGAGTTCTTTATGCCTCTGGAGTTGCACCTGCGCTAGCTTGAGCCGCGCCTGAACATCTTCGATTCTGGCTTCAGCCACGGCAAGCTCGGCTCTGTTGCGCTCGACCCTGGCGGTGAGGTCCTCCTTTTCGAGCTCGGCTATGACCTGGCCCTTCTTGACGAAATCCCCGATATTGGCATAGAGCCGTATCACTTTGCCCGAAATGCGCGCGCCGACCTTCACTTCAGAGCCCACCTGCGACTTGACGGCGCCCGTAGCCAGAACGGTCGAGGAGAAATCTCTGCGGATGACTTGCGCAGTTACGGGACCAGTCGGTTCCGCATTCTTTGCGGTGGACGCATACTGCCACCATCCTAACCCGCTTGCGGCAAGAACGAGGAGAACCAACGGGATGATCAAACGTCGGGATTTCTTCTTCACTGCAAGGTACCTTTCAGTTTCGCGTTAATGAAGAAAAGCGCCTTATTCACTCCTGGCTTTCTCCCGGCCTGCCATGCTCGAAGGGTTTCATCCAGGGAGGGCATGCTTGCGCGTTGGTTCCGATGCGCGCCTTGATGAGATCGAAAAACCGAGCTCGCTGCTCAGGTTTTAAGAAACCGCTTGCTTTGAGAAAATGAGCGATGACCCGATCATGGACTGCTCCCTGCAAGCTTTGGATCTCCTGCTGCTTGCTTTCGATTGCCTGCTGATCGGGAGACGCGGCGCCCAGAAGATCGATGAGCTCGGTTTGTTTTGTCTTGATTTCCTGCCCCAGCTCATGGAGCCGGGCCTGGAAGCTGTCCCGTTCGGCTCTAAACTGTTCGATCTGGTCAGGCGTCAGGCCGAGTTGCAGGAAAAGAGGCCCTCCGGGAGGCGGAACCGGATGCGCTCCGGCAAGCAAGGGCAGCTTGTAAGTAAGATATGTTGCAGCAAAGAATATGTTCATAGCAATGGAGGCGATGAACAGAATCTTTTTCATGCTCTCTTTCATTGGATTCTCTCCGAATTCATCTATCTGCCGGTCTCTTTGGGAATCAGAGCTTCCTCAGTATCTCGGCAGGCTTCATGGCGGTCGTCCTTCTGCCCATGAGCCAGCTTGCCAAGGCGCCCGCCATGAGCGAAAGCCCTAGAGACAGAGAGGCAAGGCGAAAGGATACACTAATCGGTAGCCTGACGGATTGAACCGCGGCCTCCCCATCCCTGGCGAATGCCGGCAGCGGGTTGAGCTCCCAGGGGGTGATGGTTGTGATCTGAAGAAGCCCCAGCAGATAGGAGATGAGGTATCCCACGAGCACCCCGAGTACGCCGCCAAGGAGAGCCTGGAGCAATACCTCTCCCATGAGCTGCCTTTGCACGTCCCTTTCCGTCCAGCCAACGGCTTTTAGAATGCCGATCTCGCGGGAGCGTTCAACAAGGTTTGCAAGCATCGTTTTGATGATAAGAAAGACCGCTCCTCCAAGGGCAACGAGAGAGGCCAAAAGAGAGAACTGATCGGAGATTTTGGAGATCCCGCCCATGAGCTCGACCATCGAATCGGAGCTCGCTGCCGAGGCCCCGGGAACTGCCCGGGGAATCTGCTCCTTTACCTGGCTTAGAAGCGAGGGGCTCTTGAGGCGAAGGTAGACGACGTTTACGGCCCCGGGTTCGCCAGCGAGCAGGGCCTGCGCATCGGCAAGGGAAAGATAGATGTTGGCCGAAGCTGTCTGCGAGCCTTCCTTGATTTCAATCAGCCCGACCACGGTAAAGGAGCGATCTGCAATCGAGATGGAATCGCCTGGCTGAATTTGGCGAAATTTGGCAAAGTGCTTCTCAAGGACAGCTTCTCCGGGATTTTTGGGGAAAATGCCCTTTACAAGCCATTCCTTTACTTTCACCGCGCCGAGGTCGGAGTGCTCCAAATCGACCCCCATGATGGTCTTGAAGCCGCCCTTGTCAAAATCCCAGAGAAGCAGCGATGAGGCCATGGCATCGACTCCCTCCATGGCTCCAAGTTTTTCCACCTCAGCGGGGGAAAGCGACTGGTTGGAGAAAGGAAGGCGTACGCCCCGCATGGATGCCGGAGGCTGGCCTTCGGCGCTGCGCTTTTCGGCCCGCTGCGCGATGAGGTCTGCGCCGATACTCTTGAATGGCTCGCTTACCGCCTTCTGGTAAGCAGCGGAAATTGCATTGATGGATACGAAAAGAGCGATCCCGATCCCGATTCCAAGGACGTTTACAAGGGTCCTGTGATGATGATGGCGCAGTTCCTTCAATATATAGGCATAGTTCATGGCGGCCTCATTCCTTGGCAATGATCTGATCGATTGCTTTTTGAAGGTCTGAAACGGTCCATTTGCCCTGGAAGAAAAGAGGACCGGCTCCGGTCGGAAAGCCCGAGAACGTGACCTCCTCACCGTTCAGTGTGGCGCCGTCTTTTCCATTCAACCAAATCTTGAGGGGAACATGCTGGCTGATGCCTTTCTTCTTCATGAAGACCGCTCCCTCATCACTCTCAAAGTCATGCCAGGAGACATCGACCCTTGCGCCGTAGCGGGAGAAGAGCTCACGCATATCCTTTAGAGTTGGCTGCAGGGGGCCGTGATCCATGTAGAGCACATCGATTTGGAGCGGTTTGGCGGCAGGCGCCATCGAGACGACGCCACTCAGGGAAAAAACCATCGCAACAACAACACAGCAGAATAGCAACCGTTTCATGCAACCACCTCCCCGTCCAGCATTCGGATGACGCGCTCGGCAGAGCGCGCGGTTTCAAGTTCATGAGTGACCATGAGGACCGCCATCCCGTTTTCCTTATGGAGTTTGTTCAAAATGTCCATAATGGCGGCGCCGGTAGCGGTATCGAGATTCCCGGTGGGCTCGTCCGCAAAGACGATCTTGGGGTGGTTGATGAGAGCCCTGGCGATGGCGACCCGCTGCTTCTCGCCCCCAGAGAGAGCCGAGGGCAGATGGTTCAGCCGGTGGCCCATCTCCATCTGCTCGAGGAGCTGTGTTGACCGGGCTCTTCGCTCCTCACCCGCCATCTTTACGGGAAAAAGGGGCAGAGCGACATTCTCCCAGGCCGAAAGAGTCGGGATGAGGTGGAAGGATTGGAAGATGAAGCCGACATTCTCGCGCCTGAAGAGCGCCAGCTCATTTTCCGAGGCGCTGGTGATCTTCTTTCCGCAAAGATGCACCTCACCCGTTGCAGGTTTTTCGAGGCCCGAAAGAAGTGATAGAAGGGTCGTCTTGCCGCTTCCGGACTTTCCGACCAGGCAGACGAACTCCCCTGCCTTCACGCTAAGGGATACCCCGCGCACCACCTCAAGGGAGCCGTACTTCATGCCCAGATCCGAACACTTTAGTATCGCCGAGTTGTTAGAGCTATTCATGCCTTAAGACCTCCGAAGGTTTGATTTTAGAAATATGCCTTCCCAGGAGCCCTCCCGTCATCGCTCCGATGGAAACGGAAAGGAGGACCGCAAAGGCCGCGAGGCTCCAGGGCACATGCACGGGAAGCCTCAGGGTTTTAAAGATCGGGTCCCCTCCTCCGGGCAGAAAGTGCGGAGTGGGGCTCATCTCCCAGGGGATAGGGATGCTCACCGTCATGAAGCTCAAGAAGAAAGCGATCAAGGCTGCAACGACAAGCCCAAGGAACCCGGCGATGAGGCACTGGGCGATAGATTCCGCCATGAGCTGGGCTGCCACATTGCGGTTGGTCCAGCCCACGGCCTTCAAGACTCCGATCTCTCTTGCCCGCTCGGCCACATTTCCAGCCATGGTCTTGAAGGCGATGAGAACCGCAACGATCACGGCAATGAGAGAGGCTGTGAAGGTGAACTTTTCAGAGAGGGCGAAAAGGCTTCCAAGGAGCTTCAGGAAAGAATCGGGAGTGGCGACGGTCGATTTCTTGCCAAGGATCGATCTCGTAGCGCCCGCCACCTCGCTAATCCACTCCTGTTCCACTTTCAGGAAAAGAAGGTTTACGTCCTCAGAGCTAAACGGCGAAACGGTCTGAAGCTGGGGCGAGACAGTCGCTATTGACTGGGCCTCTTTGAGAGGCAGGTACACGTTGGCCACGGCGATCTTGGCGGCGCGCGAGGCGTCGATAAATCCCACGACCGGGTACGATCTTCCGGCAACGCTTATGGTTTCCCCGATCTTGATTCCAAACTGGCGCGCATAAGCAACCTCTAAGAGCGCCTCGGGTTTTTCAGAATCGAAGAACCGGCCCTCACTCACTGCTGTGGAGAGTATTCCAGGTCCAACGGGGTTTTTGCTCTCGATTCCAAGCACGATCCAGGCGTGATCAGGATCGAAAACCCACAGGAGAACGGCCTCGCCCATTCCCATCACGCCTGAAACCCGACTGATTTTCTGGATCTCATCCCTTGTGATGGTCCCCGCCGAGCAGGGAAATACTGCCCCGGAGAGCTCCTGGGGAACCTCCGCAGAGCGTTGGACCGTGATATCGGCGCCGATCTCCTTCAAGGGCGCTCGAGCCGCCTGGCGGTACGCCAGGGAGAGGGAGTTGAGGACGATCAGGACCGTGATTCCTATCGAGAGGCCAAGGATCGAAGTGAGAGTTCTTCGCTTCTGGTGGTAGAGCTCTTTTCCGATGTAGCGTAGATCCATTACGGGGTCTCCATTGAGTTGGATGCCAGGGAGAGGTAGGCCGAGCCCAGGGATGCAGGCGGAGTGGGGCTGAACCACTCGAACCCATCCAGGTTCTGCGACTCGGCAACGGATGCCTGGGGATTTGCGGAAAGGGAAATCTCCTTGCTCATGGACATTCCTAGATAACAGGCCAGGAGCACCATGGCGCAGGCGGCAAGCCGCATAGGGACCGAAAGCTCGAAAATCCACTGAAGCGGCTGCCAATCCTTGGGAAAGAAGGATCTTCTTTGCCTGGGAAGAGGAGCCATTCTTCTCGCCTCCGCCATGACTCGAACGGAAAACCCCTCCGGCAGCGGGGGAGCACTGAGGCTGTCGAGGATGTTTTCAACCGCCCTGATACGCTCGAACTGGCTGCGACAAGAAGGGCAGGCGTCGAGATGCTCATCCATCTCGCTCATGAGTCCAGCCGATACTTCGCCATCTACGTAAGCCTGTAAACGGGAAAGGACCTTTTTGCAGTTCATGATCATCTCCTTTCAAAATGTATAAACGAACGAGACGGTAAAAACCCCCGGTCAAAAATCAACTTTTTTTCATTTCTTTAAGAGATGGGCCAGGAGAGCGGAAAGAGAAGCGCCGGCGCGGCCGATGAGTCCTTCAACCGCCTTGGGGGTAACATCGAGGATCCGGGCAATCTCAGAGTAACTCAAGCCTTCAAAATGCTTGAGGATGATGGCGGCCTTCTGGTTGGGAGGGAGGGTGTCGAGCGCTGCGAGAACCCCGGTTCTGCGCTCCTTATCGATCAGGATTTCCACAGGGTCAGGCGATTGGTCGGGGATGTCCGGAATGTCGCTGATATTGGCGGGATGTTTTTTGCGGGAGCGGTCAATACAAAGGCGGGTCAGGGTGCGGTAAAAATAAGTGCGGAATAATCCTTTCTCCCGATAGCGCGGAGCAGCCTCCAAAATCTTGAGAAAAGCCTCCTGGGCGATGTCCTCGGCTTCCATCGGCTCGCCAACAAACCGGTATGCCGTCTTCCAGGCAAGGCCTTGATAGCGAAGAACAAGCTCGCTGAACGCCTCAAGGTCTCCACCGGCGGTGGCTTGCATGAGCTCTGCATCGGTCGCCTCCCTCACGGCTTGTCTTCCCAGGGCCTTTTTAGCCAAGAAAGAATTCTGAGATTGACGAAGCTACAAAAGTATAAACCGGTGAATATTACTGCCGGCGTCGCCTTGCTCATTAACTTCCTTATCTGATTATATTTCCGATTTCACCCATTCACCGCTATTTCTTTTCGCCTCCTCAAGGATGCTCTGCAACCTCCCCGTAGCTCTCCTTGATCTGTTCATGGGCGCGCTCCTCGGGTATTCCTCTGAGTTTTTTGGCTGTTCGCGGCACTTGCACATCTTTCTTCATCTCTTTTCTACAACAGAAGGCCTCTCATCATCCTAATGGGTAATTCCTGCATTTGAAAGGGCAGAAATCTCTTCAAGATGAATCGGATCGAACACATCACCGGCGCGACCATCTATGTCGATGGGGGAATGCGGCTGTATTCGGCGGGCGTAGCTAACGATTGGGGGAGCAATGGTAGCGCCGCCTCCCACGGCGGCGCGAGCCAGAACAAATGCGGAATTTTCGTAGCCTCTCGCCGCCGTGGGAGGCGGCGCTACCATTCAAACGGGATTGTCCCCCAACCAGGAACTGCGGCTGTATTCGGCCTTTCAATCGGGAGGATAGCCGGTCGAGGCAATCGAACGAGAAAAAGGTTTGGTTTGAGTATCGCCTCGCGACTAGTGACTGAACAAGGCGACGGGCAGCCCGATGAACCTGAGGAAAGACAGCCTTCCGCGCAAGACAAATCCAGTCACAATTCTATTCAGGCTCAACAACGAGGGTAAGTCCTCTCACCTCCACAATTCTAACCTTTCGGCCTGCTTCTACAGGAGCCGCTTCGGATTTGGCCTCCGCTCGCCAACGCTCTCCATGAACGCGCACATAGCCGGCGGGTGAAAGCCTCTCTATTACGACGGCCCTCTCGCCAACCATTCCATAGACGACCCTTGAAGGGCTCTGATCGTATGCCCGCCAGACGAAGGGAAATAAAACAATGTCCTTTGCAATCCATAGAAGAATGAGAGCCGCCGCCGTCCATGAGGCTAGATCCAGCCAGTAATCCGCTAGGAGCACGATCATTGTGGTGAGGATCCATCCCGGAATCTGAAAAAGCAAGTACCTCAAGACAACGCGAATTGACCAGCTTTCTTTTCCCAGCCTTCTTCCGTTTCCCATCGGACCCATTCCTCGGATGGCGATCTCCCTTCAAGATACTGATTGGAGGAGAGTAAGCCATTAAGTTTGCAAAATAATCACCTAAATTTTGGCGGTCGGGAGCTCACGACGCTGTCTCAAGAGACAGGATTGTATCATAGCTCGACCTGGAACACTCTCACATAGGTGTAGTGTGGCGCTACGAGTCGATGAATCAGCCTCCAGTTCTTCAGCACATCTGGCAGGTGTATCATGAACTGTCTCAACTAAGTTGCCCACCGATTAGCACTACTAATTTAATAATCTGAAAACACAGCAATTTACACCCTTCAAAATTATAGCAAAGCGTGGCATGGACGTTGCCTATAGATATGGTTAAGAGCTTCGGAGGAGAAGAGGATCTTAAATAAATAGGTTCATTGGGAAGTGGCGGAGTGAAGAAGCGAGTAGCCCTGCATGGACAGGGCGAACAAGAAGACAGATCAGCGGAGGGATGTATGAGGATTGATATTCAAAAGAATTTCGTAGAGTTGATTCCTGAAAACCTGCATGAAACCGCCAACCTGGAGGGATTATGGCGGCTAATGGTCGATTGCGTGCGGTTCAACAAGAAGCTTGTTCCCATGGGTGAATACACCCCGGAGAAGAATAGCGGCGCCCGCTTCGCAATTGAGGGCCTTACAGGCAAGGAAGAAGCCTACGCAGCCGTCTATGTGGACCGGGAATGCCGATGCTACTGTCAGACTTGCAACAAGTACGTGGACCTCAAGAACGGTGATCGGGTCCCTCCATGCTGCGGAAAGCTCATGGAGATCATGGATTAGCTGAAGCTGTGGGGAATTTGAATTCATTATTCAAGTGATGTTGGATGCTTGATGCTGGATGCCGGATAGGAATATGGGGGGCTCTTGGCGCTGTAGGGCTTTTATCCGGCATCCACCATCCCCCCATCATGGCGACTCTCGCAAAAGGCGGGTGTAAGAGCCTAATTGCGCGTCATGTGGGATCGCCTCGAATATGTAGGTAGGCTGTCGATTCTCATGGAAAAAACCGGATGTTCCGGAGTATCTTAAATATGCAGGAATTTGATCTGAAGACATTGGCTCAATTCGACGGAACGCAGGGAAAGCCAGTATACATAGTCTTTAAGGGCAAAGTCTTCGACGTTAGCAATAGCAGGCTATGGAAAGGCGGCATGCATCAGAAAAGGCATCACGCCGGCGAGGATCTCACAGATGACCTTGAGCAGGCGCCTCACGGTGAAGAGGTCTTCAAGAGATACCCTCAGGTGGGAACTTTAAAATGACCTTCAGGAGCTAGAGCATGTCCAAAGAGAGAGTCCTTGTTTTCGAACCGTACCCGTTCGAAGTGGGAGACAAAATCCATATTGAGAGTGGACATCGGCGAGGCGATTGGCTGGTAATCGGGACCGACGAGAAAAAGGTTAGGCTTCGCTGTCCCGTAAGTCTCAGGGAACTTGAGTGGGACAAATTCTGCTATTTTGTGGAGCGAAGGGAAAACGAGGAATGGCCCCGCCATTGAGGGGGATCAGCCCGATTGGACATCACCGGCGCTTCCCCGTTGTAAAGCGTAGTTGTCGGAATCGAATGTCCCTACGCCCCGACCCGTCGCTCTCAGCTTTTTGGGCAAGAGATTTTGTCGACAGCTTTAAAAGGTTATGATTTCAAATCCTTCATCTCTGTAGCGGGCCATGCTCGGGTGGCCGTGCATATCGTCCAACAGAGGCAATCCCTGGGATTTCGCAGCATCAGCCGTTCCCATTTTGGTCGCACAGGCTCGACATGCGCCCGCAACAAGCCCGAGGGCTCTCGTTTTCTCGTAAAGCCGCATCAGTGGGTTGTCCTCTCGGACCAGATCGGGTATCAGCTTAGTCGCTGCGCCCTCCAGGACAATCTGCGCTTCGTAGCCCTTCTCACGCATGTCCAAGGCATTCAGAAGAACATGAATAAAACACATGGCGTCGCCATTGAAGGCGAACAATGCGACTTTCTTACCCATTTCTTCTCCCCTCCTTTTCTGTCGCTAAAGGCTGAGATGTGATCTTGACCTCAGGTTGCCGCTTCTCTTGCTGCGCTATCCGAGAACTCCCCTGAGTTTTTTTAGCAACTCGGCTGCGTCGCTCCGGCCCGGATTGGACGGCAAGCTTCCAAGAACTCCGAGCCCCTCGCTTGCTTCATGAAATTCCTCCTCGCCCAGCGAACTGACCACGACCGTATTGACCATGGCGTTGACAAAAAGCAATTCCCTTACAAGGCTGAGAGGTTGGATGTCCGGGAGCGTAGAATCGACTATGACGAGGTGGGGAAAACGCTCGCGCACGGAGCCCACGGTCTCGGAGCCGGTGGATTTCACTTGGATGTTTACTTCCGGATCCTGGCGAAGGGCTTCAGTAAATGGGCGCAAAGCTTCCGGGCGATTGGTGGCCAGAAGTATGCTCAGCATGAATTCTCCTACTATCTCAGTGTTATGCTCAATGGGTATCGATGGGAACGGGAAGAAGCGCGCGACAACGAAAGACTTCCGCACTCAGAACAGGCGAATCTTACCTGCGAGTAAAGCCGCATCACTTCTTCCCATCGAAGCTTCTCGCTTCGAGCCGGCGGCGCAAAACCGCCAGTCGAAAGGTAAGCTCTCTACCCAAGGGGTTAATACCTGCCAATATTCGGAATGCCTCCGCCCCCGCCTCCACAGGTAAACTCGCTCGTAAACTGCTGCAGACCGCCTTTCAAAAAGGCATCCACAGCCTCGCCCACGGTTTGCGCCCCATTCCCGTACAAGACCTTTATTCCAACTTGCTGAAAGCCCATTAGCGGACGCATTCCCATACCGCCCGCAATCAGAATGTCCACGCCGTTTTGGGAAAGATGATTGACGGGGGCCATGCATCCGCCCTGCTGGTGAGGAACATTCGGCAAAGTCCGAACTTCCTGAACCTGGCCGTCCACAACTTCGACGACGGTATAAAGATCGCAATGACCGAAATGGGCGCCAAGAGGGGCGTCGAGACCTCCCGGGAAAGTTGACGGAACGGCGACGAGTAAATTCTTCATAAAATTCTCCTCAGATAATTAGAATAGTGTGGAAAAAAATTCCACGGATCACAAAAACACTCCGTAACGGGGCTTTCAGCCAACCTGTCTCACCAACTCCTCGATCCTCGACCAAGCGAGCTTAACCTCACGGCTGAAATCCGTATCAGGCAATTCAGTAACAACCAGGCCCTCGATCATAGCTCTGGTCACAACCGGGTCATGCGGCAGCCGCGCAAGCACCGGGTAACCTCTTTCACGGCTAAAGCTTTCGATTTTTGCAGTTTCCTCCAGATTGAGATCATACTTGTTGACAATAACAGCAAAGGAGATCTTGAAATGGTTGCACAAATCCGCCACCCGCTCCAGATCGTGCCTGCCCGATGGAGTGGGCTCAGTGACAGCCACGGCCAGATGAGCCCCGGAAAGGGAGCTGATCACCGGGCATCCAATGCCTGGCGTCCCATCGCACAAGATGAGATCAAGGCCAAGGGATTTCGCCAGTTCTCTCGCCTTTTGCTTGAGCACCATCACTAGCCGCCCTGAGTTTTCCGCGCCGGGAAAGAGCTGAGCATGCACCAAAGGCCCGAAGCGTGTGGAGGAGACATACCATTGGCCACAGTGTCTGAGCGGGAAAAGAACGGCCTCCGACGGGCAGAAGGCGACACATACTTTGCAGCCTTCACACCGCAGAGGATCGACGGAAAAGCCTTGCTCATTCTCATGAATTGCCCCGAAGCGGCACAGGGAAGCGCACTGGCCGCAGCGAACGCACTTTTCATCAATGATCTCAGCCTGGTTCCCCGAGTAAAATTCTTCCACACTTTCCTTGGAAGGTCGTAAAAGCAGGTGGAGATCCGGAGCATCCACATCCAGATCGCAAGTAACCTTGTTTGCAGCCAGATGGGCGAACGCCCCCGTGAGAGAGGTTTTACCCGTGCCGCCCTTGCCGCTGATAATGATGATTTCACGCATGGGCGTCCTCCCGCGGCGGATCTCCTCCCGCCAGTTTGCGAATGCCGGCCTGCAAGGAGATGAAAGTCTTCTTGAGATCGTCAGACACCTCAGCAATGATCCCGCCTCGAGAATATGCTTCTGCAATGGAGCGATCGAATGGGATCTCAGCCAGGATCGGCATTCCTTTCTCCGCGCAGAATCGATAGACTTCGTCATTGCCCAGACCGGCCCGATTGATCACGGCGCCCATCGGCTTGCCAAAGGGAGAAAAGGCCTCCCAGGCCAGCTTGAAATCGTAGAAGCCAAAAGGGGTGGGCTCGGTGACGAGAATAATCACATCACTGTCTATGACGGCGCTTACCGCCGGGCAGCTCACCCCAGGCGGGGCATCGATGATGGCGTCCTGACCGCTTGCCTCTATGGCTTCGGTGAGCTTCGCTTTGACAAGCCGCATGAAGGGCGGGCTCATCGCTTCACCAACTCGAAGACGTCCCATAAGGAACCCGCTTCGGCCCGCTCGTCCCCAACTGATTTCCCCAAGCTCCCGCTTGCCCGGGGAAAGAGCCTTTTCCGGGCAAATGGCGATACAACCTCCGCAGCCGTGGCACATATCGGAAAAGGCCAGGAGCACCTTGCCCATCACGGCAATCGCCTTGAACTGGCAAAGCTCCGAGCAGGCTCCGCAGTAAGTGCACAAGCTCTCATCGGCTACGGGAACTTCGAGGTAAGCCATAGAGCTAGCCTCGATTTCAGGGCGCAGAAATAGATGAAGATTGGGTTCCTCAACATCCAGGTCCACGGCAAGCAACGGTTTGTCCCAAACCGATGTGAGGGAGGCGGTTACCGTGGTCTTTCCGGTTCCGCCCTTTCCGCTTGCCACTGAGACGATCATTTCCCCGCCTCCCTGTTGGGTCCTTCCGCCATAGAGACCTCACCACTTTTGAATCGCTCCACAGCCTCGCGCACGGTCAGATTCTCCAGATTCTGCACCACTTTTATCCCAACTGCGGAAAGGGCTTCGAAGGCCTTGGGGCCGACATAGCCCGTCAGGAGGCAGTCCGCTCCAGCCCCGGCTATGAGCTGAGCGGCCTGAATTCCAGCCCCCTGGGACATCATTTGCGTTTGCCCGTTGTCTATATATCGGGTCTCCATCGTGTCGAGATCCACAACCACAAAGCCGCCCGCCCTGCCGAACCGCGGATCGACCTGATCGTCGAGAGTGGGACCCTCGCTTGTTACCGCTACTCTTTTCATGACTAAGCTCCTCGCCCGCCCATCATCCAACCTGATGAATCGTTCAAATGCACGCTTTTTCTACGAGCACGCTCACTTATCAGTCATCCATCCATGAATTGCGGCATGGAGACTTTCCGCGGCCAGAAAAGCGCAATGGGTCTCACTTTCCGGCATCTCTTTAAAGGCCTTCAGAATCGTGTCGCCTTCAATCCGGGCCGCGTCCTCAATGGATACGCCTTTCGCAAGCCTCGTCGCAACATAGCCGCAGAGCACGCTGAACTGGCAGCCGTCCGTCATGAAGCTTGCATCGATGATCGTCTCCCCTTCCACTTTCAGATAAATCTCCATGGATTCGCCACAGCTGCCCTTGATCCTGCCCGAGCACGAGGCGTCCGGCATCTTTCTCATTATTTTTTGACGGCTCCCTCCGTCATCCTCGTGAGAGCTCTCGCGCCCGGCTTTGCCTGCCTTCTCATAGACGGAGCGCATGAAATCTTCCATAGAGTTGCTCATAGGAACCATCCCTCTTTTATTGATTGCCCGAACCGTTGCCGGCGCTTGCGCAACGCTCCAGGATACCCGAGACCAGCCGATCGAGAGCATTTACAAACGGTCCCCCGTCAGCGGCTTCCAGAAGAGAACGTCCCGTATCGCCCGCTTCAACAACGCGAGGATCGAAAGGAAGACTCCCGAGAAGATGCACCTTCATGCGTTCCGCCGTTCTCGCCCCTCCGCCTTTGCCGAGCAGAGGGATGTCCTTGTTGCAGTGCGGACAGACAAAGCCGCTCATGTTTTCGACAAGTCCCAGGATCGGCATATTGACCTTGCGGCAGAAGTTGATGGACTTCCTCACATCCGCCAGGGCGACTTCCTGAGGCGTCGTCACGATGACGGCGTGAGCATCGGGAATGGTTTGCGCAACGCTCAAAGGCTCATCGCCGGTACCCGGAGGCGAGTCGATCACCAGGTAGTCCAGCTCGCCCCAGTTTACATCGGATATGAACTGCTTGATCACTCCGTGCTTTACGGGTCCGCGCCATATGACCGCCGAATCGGGATCCTCCAGGAGGCATTGGATGGAAACAACCTGAAGGCAATCGTTGAAGGAATGGGGGACCATCTTCTGCCCCTCGTCGATCCTGAACATGCCGCTCAGTCCCAACATGCCCGGTATGCTCGGACCGTGCAGATCCACATCGAGCAATCCCACTCGATGCCCGCGTTTTGCAAGCCCCAACGAAATATTCGCAGCTACGCTGCTTTTACCCACGCCGCCCTTGCCGCTCATGACAAGAAGCTTATGTTGAATGCGCTTGAGTTGATCCTTGAGTTGCACATCTTCGGCAGATTCACTTCCATGGTCGCATTGACTGCTCGAACAAGAGCTCATGTTGACTTCTCCTTTATTGATATTTCGCACTAATGATAGATTTGGGGATGCACTTTTTCAATTCCCGGTCATTCCCTGACCATCGGCAAATCACAGTAGGGGCAGACAATTTGGGTGCAGGGAATTCCACGCTCGTGGCGCACCCTGGCGCCGCATCCCGGGCAGAGGCAAAAGCCTCCCGGTCCGGATTTCGCCCTTCCTTTTCGTTCCTTTTCGGTTACAACGTCTCGTCTTCCCTGTTGCGCTTCGCCTATTCTTCCAACAGCTTGCGAGTCAAGCTCGCAGTCGTTCCCGCCGCTTACGGGGCATCCGTCCTTCCACGCCTTTCTGTAACGGCGAGCCCCACAGCAACCGGGAAGCCGAAACCGAGCCTCAGTGAGTAGTTCGCTATGGTACGCCTTCAAGACGTCGCTAATCTCGCCCGCAATGCCGTGTATTATTTTCAGCCCAAGGCTTTCGCCATAACTTAAGAGATCCGGGGTCAAAGCGCCGCAGATAAGCGTCTGCACACCTTCTTCCTGAAGGATCCTCAATCGGTCGAAGGCGTTCATATTCAGCAGGCTTATTTCCCGCCCGCAAGAAGCCTCAGCGCTGCTCCCGGAAAAGATCTGTATCTTCGAGCACCAGTTGAGCACCGGAGCCACACGAGAGCGGAAAACGGGTATAGCAAGCCTGGGTATTTCTCTGTCCATCAGTTTCTCTCCAGACATCCTCCATATGCACCTGGAGGCTCCGCGGCCTGGCGTCCAGAATCCGGAGCCCCATCGCAGCATCTCCATATCAAGAATCAGGCCAAAAGGGTCCGCAAGAGAAAGCTCCATTATTTTGCGGCAATTTTCTTCCCGGTTTGATGCCTGGAGCCAATACAATCTTCTTCGGAGGAGAAATAAAGGTGTGATTTGGACCTCCGCCGATTCAGAAATGGTGCATATTGTTCCCACTTTCGATGATATCGCAAGCCATTGCGGCCGTTCACCGCATCCCTGAGCTTGGCTTCGGTGAAGAAGCTCGTTGACAACGTCCGCCAGCTGCTGCTATCAAGCATCTGGTCTAGCAACTTATTCTCAGGGCGGGGCGGAAATCCCCACCGGCGGTATCCCGGGTTGCTCCGGGGAGCCCGCGAGCGCTCCTTTTCTTTGCAAAAGGAGGTCAGCAGATCTGGTGAGAAGCCAGAGCCGACGGTAACAGTCCGGATGGAAGAGGATAAGGAAGTCGACGCCCCTCCGCAAGCGCGGCCTTTCGCGTGCAAGAACATGCCCGTTCGCGCATTGTCAGGGAGTCCTTTGTCCTTCCGCCCTGATTCTGGTAAATCAACAACTTAAGGGAGAATTGCCATGGATCAGAGTCTCTTAGCTCAATTTGGAAGCCCGCTCGAAAGGGTGGAAAATGCGCTCGATGCGTTGCGCAACGGCCAGGGAGTATTGGTTACTGATGATGAAGATCGGGAAAATGAAGGCGACCTGATTTTTCCAGCGGAATCCATCACAGCGTCTCAGATGGCCATGCTCATCAGGGAATGCAGCGGCATCGTGTGCCTCTGTCTAACCGATGAAAAGGTTCGCGAGCTCGAGCTTCCCATGATGGTCGAAAACAACTCCAGCCGCTTTGGAACAGCCTTCACCGTTTCTATCGAAGCCGCCCGGGGAGTAACCACGGGAGTATCGGCCACAGACCGCGTCAAGACGATAAAAGCCGCAGTTGCAGATGACGCTCGCCCCCAAGACATTCACCGCCCCGGCCACATTTTTCCCTTAAGAGCCCGTAGCGGAGGAGTTTTGCAGCGCAGAGGGCACACCGAAGCGACTGTCGATCTCATGCGCCTGGCGGGTCTGAGACCATATGGAGTGTTGTGCGAGCTCACCAACCCGGATGGAACCATGGCGCGTCTGCCGGAAATCGTTCATTTTTCCGAAAAACACCGGTTTCCGGTGCTCACAGTCGAAGACCTGGTGAGTTACCAACTGGCAATGGCGCCAGAAGCAAGCTGCCGGCAGATCCAGCATCGGCAGAGATAGCACGCATCGGGGATGCGGGCTCAAGGAACTGCCGAACGAGCATCGAGAGAGAGGCCGGCGCTCAGCCCGGCCTCTTCCGCAAGAGGCTCGGACTCTTCCGTGACAAGTCGTTCCGCAGGAACGCCCAATGCGCTCTGCAAGTCCGCAGATATCGCCTGAGCCCGGCTCCCCGCCAGCTGCTGCAAGGCTGTATCCGAAACGGGCTCGCTTTCGACAAGCCGCGAGTAAAGCTCTCCTGCAATCAATTCCTTTTCTTCCGGGCTCTTCGCTCCCGGAATGACCTTGTAAAATTTCACGGTCTTGATCTTCCCGAAAAGGCCGGCAGGCTTCTTCCCCTTTTGCTTTTCAGCGGAATCATCCTGGACTGAGGGCTTGATCTCCCCGCGTTTGACAGCCTGTTCGATCTCATCCAGAGCCTTTTCGCCAAATCGTTGAACGAACAACTTTTCCAAAGCGCTCCTCGTTTTGGAATCGGCAAGATCGGGCATTTCCTCATACTCCTCCTTGCTTGCTCCTCCTTCCGCGCCAGCGGCCACAGAGCGGCGCACGGCAAGCTGCTTGAACTCCAGGCCGTCGACTTCAGGGCTATAGCGTCCCCGCACCTTGAGCTTAAGCTGAGGCCGCTTTTGAAGCGCATCGGCCACCTTCTTCAACTTCTCTCTCTCAGGCGGAATCAACTCGGCGCTGCCCGCCTCGAACTGCACGACGTCAAACTTCTCTTCACCCGCGCCAAAGAGAGAGCCGAGCGCTCTGAAGGGAGCCGTCACAGCTTTGGTTATCACGTTAACGAACACCTTCCAAACCAGCGGCCCGATCTTGAACTGAGGGTCGTTGAGATCTCCGCTCACGGGGAGGCCGAGATCTATGCGTCCATTGGAGTCGGAGAGGAGAGCAATGGCCAGATCCAGCGGGAGATTCACCGCATCGGGGCTTTCCACCCGTTCTCCAAGCACCAGATTGTCCACAATGATCTTATTGTCGCCCACGAGCTTCGTGTCCTGGATCTGGTACTTGAGATCCATCGAGAGCTTTCCCGACTTGATCTTCCTGCCGGCGAACCTGCCCGAATAGGGGGTCACGCTGGCCATCTCCACATTGCGGAATACGACGTTGATGTCGGTGGAGCGCTTGAAGTCGTTCAAATCTATATTTCCAATTACTTTGGCCATGCCGTACTGGTCCACGCGCCCGTCCAGCCGGATTTCCGCCACCGTTTTCTTCTCTGAGGAGAGCTTGCCGATAAAGCCTTTAAGGCTATGAATTCGGGCCATGAATTTAGGCCGGATGCTGAAATCGGCGAATACCATATTACCGTCTTCTATCCGCACCTTGCCGATATCGAATGGAAAAGAGCTCTCAGTTTTGCCGCGCGGCGCTGCGGATGGCGTGGAAACCTTCTTTGCGCTCTTCTTGGGAGCGCCTTCGGATGAGACTGAGGATTTCTCTCCAGCAGGCCTCTCCTTGACGATCTTTGCAAGATTCACGGTGCGGTCCTCTGCGATGAGCAACCGCCCGACCGGCTTGGAAAGCCTGATCTCGTCTATCTGGAGCTTATTCGGCTCCAGAGCCAGCCGTATCTTGGGAATCTTCATCGAGTCCCAGCCGAGGTAAGCTTCTCTGGAGCCCGGTTCGTTGAGGCTCAGCTTGTCCAATATGAAGCTGCCTCCATACGATAGATTCGATCCCTTTTCCGGGACGCCATAGCGAAATGCGCCCTCGGTCGATACAACAGCCGACTGCAACGTGAGCGTAATGAAGGGCGCTAGATAGGGCTGCAAGGGAGCGAGGTTCAGATCGGCAACCTTCACGTTAGCCTCGACAGCCTTTGTCGTTGGGTCCACTTTGCCTTGCAGGGCCAACTTTCCTCCCTGCTCCACTCCAAAGCCCAATTCCAATCCCATGGGCGATTTGCCGTCAATATCGGTTACCCGCACTGCGATGTTTTGCAGATTATAAAGGGGCTTCTGAGGAAGAGCCGCAAAGTCTGAAAGGGCAAGATTGAAGTTGGAAAGATCGAAAGCTTTGAGGAGAAACTTCCAAGGAGCATCGCCATTTCCTTTTGAGGGCTCGGAAACCGGATCGGCCGGGACCGCGTTCTTCGAAGCGAAGAGATGGGCGAGGTTGATCTTTCCATCTCCCTCGCGGACAAGATCGAGGCGGCCATTGCTGAGCCCTACGCGGGAAACCGTGATCGCACGCGACCCGAGATCGAATCCGCCGCCTTCGAGACTGAGCAATCCTGCTTCAAAGAGCGGCGGAGCTTCCTTGCTTCCGACCCGAACATTTTTAAGCTCTGTTGAAAGCTCTTCGACGGTCGCTTCCACCTTCCGTCCCGCCTCGATCCTGGCCTTCGAGCTCAGGGAGATTCCGGAAATCCCGACATGAAGGGGCGCGGCGCGGCTCCGGTCCAAGACATCCAAAGCGAAGTCCTTGATCTGAATGGCATCCAGGCTCACTTTCCATGGCGGAGCATCGCCGGACGGCTGCTGCGCCGCCATTTCCGTTACCGCCTTAGTCTCTTCCCGAACCTCTTGTCCCTGCTTCTTATGAACTATCTGTTGCACATTGACCTGTCCAGCCTCATCGACTCGCACTCGCAACGCGCCGCCATCAACGAGAACGCGACTCACCTGAAGCGCTCTTGCGGCAAGATCCATACTGGCGCACTCAACCTCGAGCTTGTTCAGTTCAAAGAAAAGCTCCTCGGCTCCGGACAGCCTGAGCGATACGGAAGAGAGATCCACTCGGAAGTCAGACAGCGCCACTTGCAGGGTCTCTTTTGCATCCAGTCGGTAATCGGTGCGAAGATCGAGCTTCCCTTGGGGTGAATCGAGTCTGACGCTGTCTTGCACAAATCTCCAAAGCGTGGCTGCTTGTATGCCGCTAAAAGCAATTTTTCCGCTCGAGCGAAAGGGCGAAAGGCAAATATCTCCTTGCCATTCGATCATTTCACCATCTGACGTCTTGGCTTTGAGGGAATAGACTCCATCTTGGTCCTGCATTGTGGACAGAGCCTTGAGATCGAGATTCAAATCCTGAAACGTCAAGTCCACCGGCGCGCTTTGTCGCCTGTCGGTTATGCTTACCTCTCCCTCTGTTATGACGATGCTTTCAAGAAGAATACCCGGAGCTTTCGATTCAGATGGAGCAACCGGCTTCTCTTCTAGGGGCTTCTCTCCTTCGGATTTGGGAACGAGCTTGGTCAGATTGATCGATCCATCCTGCTCAAAAGCAATATGGATTGCGGGTTTTTCAAGACGCACCTCTCGAAACATCGCCTTCCATCGGAAAAGGCTCGTCACCTCGAAGTCGAAGAAGAGTCTCTCAAATCCAGTAAGCTTCGCCCCGTCAGGTCCCAAAAGATTGAATCCGTTTGCTTCAAAGATCATCCTAAAAGGATCTATATAGACTTTATCGAGGCTCGCTTCGCATTGGAGCTGCTCCCGGGCGTACTTCGGCGCGTACCAGCGCAGGGCAAAGGGAGCTGCAAGGTAGCCAAGGAGTGCGTAGAGCACCAACGATATCGCTGGAATGAGAAAAAACTTGCTTAACAAGATCCTTTGTAAGCGTCTCATCTTCCGCTCCTTTTTCCGAACAAGCGCTATGGAGTTAAATACTTATCGATTCACAAAATATGCAGGATGATGAGCCGCATAGTGCCTTATCCTCGGTTTCTTTGCAAGCCAATACCTGTGGCGGACAGGGCTATCTTGTTCTGTGATGATTGAACAATTGTAACGCTGGGTTAGCCTCTATTCCAGTCACTTCTGCGTTGGGGTCAGCCCTGAAAGGGCGAAATAGCGTAGCCCGGGGCATCGCCCCGGGTAGAGATTCCGCCATATTCTCCAAGCCCTGTAAGGGCGAGATAACCACTTTCCGGATATTTCGCCCCTTCAGGGCTCCGGGGAGGTTGTGCGGCTTCCGGACCCAGGGCGTTGCCCTGGGCTATGGTATTTCGCCCTTTCAGGGCTTTCACGGGAAGCTTTCGGGAGCGAAGTGCAGGGAAAAAGATCCCTACACATGGTCATTTCTGAATGAGAACAAATTTACCGTGCTGTGGCGGATCGGGCGCATTGCAGAAAGGAGGCGAGGCGTGACAAACAAAAAGGCTCCAACGCAGAAGCAACTGGAATAGAGGCTAACCCGGCGTTACGATTGTTCAATCATCGCAGAACAAGTTGGCCCCGAGAGCGCGGTGGAAATCCTTTGAAAAATGGCAATATTGTACTATGTAAGTTGAAGTATTTAGAGACTAATGAGAACTGCGCGCCGCCGAGGGCCGGTGCTTGGCCCGGGCGCAAGGCGGATGCCGGCAAAGCGGCGCTCGACATAAGGAATGGAACAGTGCAGGCAGAAGAAAAAATTCGTGATGAGCTTCTCAGAGCCTACGAAGGCTTAACCCCGCCAGAACAGGCTCTGGCGCAGCTTTGCTCGATAATTTGGGAGCCGGTGAGCATTCCCGTTTTATACAAGATATTCCGTAGGTCAGGCCTGAGCTTTCCGGGTGAGAAGGTCAACTCGGGCAAGGCGCTTGAGCCCCACTTGAATAAACTACAGGCGCTGAAGCTCCTCAATGACAATCTTGAGGTCCCCCAAAGCATCGTCGAGATCATCACCAGGCGAGCGGTCGCCGAAGGACGGATTTTCAACGCTGCAGACATGCTGAAAGGAATAGAGTCCGAGCAGGCCTGGAAAGACGCTCCAACAAACGGCAGTGCTTGCCTTTCCTGCGCAAAGCCCATCCGGGAGAAGGCGTTCATTACAGAGCCCGGCCCTCTTTGCCCTTCATGCGCCGCAGCGGAGATCAGAAATATCGCGGCAAACGAGAATATGGATCAATGGCCCGCGAAGCAAATCCTGGACTCCCTCTCGCCGGGAGCAAACATACGGAGCAGACTGACAGTCATCTGGAACTTCTCCGAAGCGCACATGTCGCTCGTTGACAGAAGCCACCCCAA
Source organism: uncultured Syntrophobacteraceae bacterium (assembly GCA_964578835.1). Taxonomy (GTDB): domain Bacteria; phylum Desulfobacterota; class Syntrophobacteria; order Syntrophobacterales; family Syntrophobacteraceae; genus CAZOEL01. The sequence continues at coordinate 53,925 of CAZOEL010000026.1, forward strand.
TGCGAGCAACCTTCTTAGCCTTCTGGTGCAGAATCTCGGATACATAGAGTCTCATCCGCTGGCGCCCACCGTCCGTCAGGCGGCTCTCCGCACATGCACTCAGATGAGCTACAGAGTCCTGCCCCTCCTGCTCAAGATGGTCAAAAAAGAGCCGTGGCAGTATTACGTCAATGTGCTAATGGCTCTGGGAACGATTTCGTCGGAAAGAGCCGAGGTGCAGGCTTTGTTAAAGGAGGGAAGCAATGATCCGAGACCGGAAGTGCGCAAGTTTGTGATGACGTTTTTGAGCCAGAATCCTCCCGCCTGGGCTCTCCAGATTATTACAAAGCTCTGTGGGGATGAGGACTTCACTATCCGGAGTATGGCGAAGACCGCGCTTGCCGAGCTGAAAAAAACCAAGAGGAGATATCCTTTATTCTCTTCAAGCGCCCAAGCCATCCCCGATACGCCTGTGGGCGTCTCCATACGCTTCGGCCCTCTCGTTAAAGCGGTTCAAGAAGAATTGCCTTTGAGCCGCCAATATTATTATTCATACGGTTCGTCACAATGTCCTCGCATCATGCGAGATCTTCGCATCGGCATCTATGCGCGGGACAAGGACATGTTTTTCAGGCGCCGCGACGATCTCGCATCCCACTGCGGCAGCCTCTCGGACTATTCCAGCGCCATTGCCCAAATATGCAACTCTCCCTTCGATGCAGCATGGTTCGCCACCCTCCCGATAGAGATTCAAACGTTCAGTCTCTCATCCATTTTCTACCAGGCCATGGAGGATTTGGAGCCCGACGCCGACGCCCTCGCCTACGCCTTGAAGACATCCCTCTTCGAATCGGCTCCTCCGGCCGAAAGAGGTACTTTGTTCTACAATCTTACCTCGCGGCTCATTATGGGAGGCAGACTGGATGAAGCAGGCAAGATGCTGCCCAACATCGAGGGGGGCGATTACACGGGAGGCTTGAAAGGGTGGATACGTTTTGTCGAGGGAAGAAACGATGAAGCCATCGCCTCGTTTGAAGCCGATTTGAAAGAGCTCCGGCGTAGAGCCGGAAAAAGGAACATAAACTTCAGCGGCTTCGCCGGAATCTTCTATGTTCTGTCTCTTCTCAAGGCCGAAAGCGCCGACCTTTTGAAGAAAGCCGAGCAACTGACGAACTGGAACCTTTCCCATGACGGCATCTTAAGCTCTACATCATCCCTTTTCGAATCTCTCCAAGGGATCATCCACGCTCAAAAGCTCGAGGTGGAAGAAGCAAAGAGGAGCATTGCGCTCCAATCCAGAGCTCCCAGCCCCATCCCTACCCTTATGAACGCCATTGCCGCTTACTGGATCAACGGCCATCTCCCCAAGGGAACGACCGAAAAGATCAGCGAGCTGTTTCCTTCCGCGAGAGACGCGGGCGTGGACTGGGCGGCCATGGAGTGTGCGGCGCTGCTTATCCGGGCCAAAAAGGGAACTCCCGAGCATACTGAATACCTCGACCGGGTCATGAAGCAGAGCGGGATGCAGTCGATCGTGTATTCCCTCAAGATCGAAGAAACATGGCAAAAGGGGTTGCGGGCCCTTATCGAGATTGCCGAAGCGCCAGAGGAAGCAACCGGGAAGAAGTCAGCCGCAACAAGGCTTATCTGGCTTGTCGGATTTGAGGGCAAAGAAGTCTCTCTGCAGCCGCTCGAGCAGAAGTTCACAGCCAGAGGAGGATGGAGCAAAGGGCGACCTGTGTCGTTGGGCCGACTTTTCAATCGCACCAAGCTCGATTACATCACAGAAAAGGACCATGCCATCTGCGCCTCCCTCAAGCGCGATCAGTCCTATTACTATGGCGACAGCTACACCTTCGACATGAACAAGCTTCTGCCCGCGCTCGTTGACCATCCGCTGCTCTTTCGGGATAAGTCCCCCACTACGCCGGTCGAATTCATCAAAGGCGAGCCTGAGATCGTTGTGGCCAAATCCAGTTCGTCGCTCAACATCAGGTTCAAAGCCAGGTTTGGCGAAGACCGGTTCATGGTGATACAGGAAACGCCCACACGCTTCAAAGTAATCGAAATCAGCAACCAGCATCGGCGCATCGCTCAAGTGCTGGGCGAGAAAGGCCTCATCGCGCCGATCTCGGCCAGGCAGGATGTCCTTGACGCCATCACGGCGCTCTCTTCGCACGTGCTCGTCCACTCGGACGTCGGAGTCAAATCCAAAGACGTGGAGGAAGTCGCCTCGGACCCCACTCCTCACGCGCATCTGCTTCCCTCTGGCCCTGGTTTTCGAGTCGAGGTTTTTGTGAAGCCTTTCAAAGAAGAAGGAAGTCCCTACCTCAAGCCCGGTGTCGGAGCTGCGAACGTCATTGCCGAAGTGGGCGGAAAAAGGATGCAGACCAGAAGGGACCTCAAAGCGGAAGAGAACATGGCGAACACGGTGGAGGCGGTGTCTACCACTCTCTCGAGGCTTGCCGATTCAGACAGGCAGTGGCAGCTCGACGACCCCGAGGATTGCCTGCAGGTGCTGCTCGACCTCAAGGCGCTGCAGGAAAAAGGCGAGGTCTCTGTCGAATGGCCCGAGGGGGAAAAGCTCAAGGTCACCCGCGAAATGTCCCTCGATCAGCTCCGCATGAAGATTCGCGGCAAAACGGACTGGTTTGAAGTAAGCGGGGGCCTCCAGGTGGACGACAATCTCGTGCTCGATATGAAGCGGCTCCTCGAGCTCATCAAGACCTCGGACACCCGGTTCATTCCTCTCGAGGAGGGTCACTTTCTGGCGCTGACCAAAGAATTCAGAAAGAGGCTCGAAGAGCTGGATTCGTATGCCGAAAGGAAGGGCAAAGAAGTTAGGCTGCATCCTCTTGCCGCCATGGCCGTGCAGGACCTCATGGAGGCTATTCCCAATCTGGAGGTCGATAAGGCATGGAAGTCGAGGCTCGAGCGCATACAGACCGGGCAGAAAATCAAACCGCCCATCCCATCGACTCTCAAGGCGGAGCTGAGGGACTATCAGGTTGAAGGCTATACCTGGATGGCCAGGCTCGCGCACATGGGAATCGGAGCTTGCCTTGCCGACGACATGGGGCTGGGGAAGACCATTCAGACTCTTGCAGTCATGTTGCATCGAGCCACCCAGGGCCCCATGCTGGTAGTGGCCCCAACATCCGTTTGCTGGAACTGGGTAAACGAGGCGAACCGCTTCGCCCCCACGCTCAACGTCGTTCAATTCGACAGCGGCAACAGGGAAGAGATCGTAAAGGGTCTCCAACACCAAGATGTGCTCGTCACCAGTTATGGACTGCTGATTCAGGAAGCGGAGCTTCTTTCGACCGTCGAGTGGAACCTCATCGTTCTCGATGAAGCGCAGGCGATCAAGAACGTCTTGACCAAGAGGTCCCAGGCGGCCATGGGCCTCAAGGGAAACTTCAAGATCATCACCACGGGAACCCCTATCGAAAATCATCTTGGCGAATTCTGGACGCTTTTCAATTTCATCAATCCCGGCCTCCTTGGGTCGATCCAAAAGTTCAACGAGCGCTTCGCCATCCCGATCGAAAAGTACAACAACCGGGATGCGAAAAAGCGTTTAAAGAAGCTGATCCAGCCTTTCATTCTAAGACGTCTTAAATCCCAGGTTCTCGAGGAGCTGCCTCCACGCACGGAGGTAGTCCTGCAGGTGGAAATGAGCCCTGAGGAGACGGCGTTTTATGAAGCCTTGCGTCGTCAGGCGCTGGAGAGGATAGAAGCCGATAACGCCCCGGTCGCTCAGAAGCACCTGAAGATATTGGCCGAAATCACAAAGCTAAGACAGGCGGCGTGCAACCCTCGCCTGGTCATGGCGGAGACAACCTTATCCAGCTCAAAGCTCGAGCTTTTTGGCGACGTGGTTTCAGAGCTGCTCGAGAACCGCCACAAAGCGCTGGTTTTCAGCCAGTTTGTCGGACATCTCAGCCTCATCCGGGAACACCTCGATAGTCGCAACATCAGCTACCGCTACCTCGATGGGAGCACATCGCCCAAAGATCGCAGAAAAGAGGTAGACGCTTTCCAGTCGGGAGAAGGCGATCTCTTCCTCATAAGCCTCAAGGCGGGAGGTTTGGGGCTCAATCTCACCGCCGCGGATTACGTCATCCACATGGACCCCTGGTGGAATCCCGCAGTAGAAGATCAGGCCTCGGATAGAGCCCATAGAATCGGTCAGCAGCATCCGGTAACCGTCTATCGGCTGGTCGCCAAGGGAACCATCGAGGAGAAGATCGTGAGGCTCCACCAGGAGAAAAGGGATCTGGCGGGAAGTCTGCTCGACGGAAGCGATGTCAGCGGAAAGATCTCGGCCGAAGAATTGATCCGCTTGATCCGGGAGGAATGACCTCAAATTGCTCACGCTTGCCGAGCCGTTCCCTATTGGTTCGGGCATGAAGCTTGCTTCCGAATAAAGCTCGATTACTCAAGTGAGGGCGCTGTGAAATCTCCGGGGAGGTCTTAATTTTACAAATACTATGCGCCTTGCTTTTTAGCTGCGAGAGAGGCCCTTCCTCCTAAAGGAGTGACTGACAACATCGAGAGCAGACAAAGATGCATGAAACAACGCTTAATCTTCAGAGGGAAGCCGAGCGCATCGCCTCCAAGCACCGCATACCCGAGTTCTACATCCGGTTCAAAGCCCCCATGGCCCTTGCTCGGAAGCTCTATTTCAGCTCGCCCATGATTGCGGTCTTGCGCAAGCTCGTCGAGCCGGCGCTCCAGGAGGAGCTCGGCCACGGCATTTTCCATTGTTCACGGGTCGGGCTCGACAGCGCCACACTCATCTTCATCGAGTTGGAATCCGATCCCGCCAACCGCTGCTACATGGAAAGGAACATGCTCCTCGGGCTTGTCGCCGGCCTTTTGCACGACATTTGCCGAGGCGAGGAGAATCACGCCGAAGCCGGCTCCGTTGAAGCAGCAAGGATTCTCAAGGACTTCCCGTTGACCGATCACGAGGTTCAATGCGTATGCGAGGCCATAAGAAATCACGAAGCATTCGGAGCTCCCGTTTCATCGGATAGGCCATGGTTTCGGCTCATCAGCGATTCTCTCTACGACGCAGATAAATTCCGCTGGGGGCCGGATACTTTCACGCACACTCTCTGGCGTATGGCGAGTCATCAAGGACTGACGCCCTCCGAGCTCATCAAAAAATTCCCGTGGGGCATGAGCGGCGTTCTGCGCATTTTGGACACTTTTCGCACGCCTACCGGTCGCCAATACGGGCCGGACATCATCGAAACGGGCGTCGATATCGGCAAGGAAATCTACCGGTACTTGGTAAAGCATTACGAAGAGAGCCCATGCTGATCGTTTATCCTTCTAAAAAGGAGGCGCCTTTATGGAAGATAAGTTCAATCCCTTCAGAATAGCCCAGAAACAGCTCGACGCCGCAGCCGCGAAGCTTGGCCTCGATCCGGCCACCCACGAACTGCTCCGCTGGCCGATGCATGAAATAAGAGTGACGCTTCCCGTCAAGATGGACGACGGAAAGACGAAGATTTTTCACGCCTTCCGCGTCCAGTACAACACGGCGCGCGGTCCCGGCAAGGGAGGCATTCGATGGCACCCGCAGGAGACGATCGACACGGTTCGCGCGCTGGCCGCATGGATGACCTGGAAGACCGCCGTCGTCGACATTCCTCTGGGCGGAGCGAAGGGCGGGATAGTCTGCAATCCCAAAGAGCTTTCGGAAACTGAAAAAGAGCGGCTGGCGCGCGCATACATGCGGGCGTTCGCAAGATCGGTCGGCGTCACCAAGGACGTGCCCGCCCCGGACGTCTACACCACGCCGCAAATCATGGCCTGGATGATGGATGAATACGAGACCATCATCGGGGAAAATCACCCGGGAGTCATTACCGGCAAACCGATCCCGCTCGGAGGCTCTCAAGGCCGAAGCGACGCCACGGCAAGAGGCGGCGTCTACATAACCCGCGAGGCGGCGAAAGTCTCCAATATCGACCTTGCGGGCAAAACCATGGCCATCATGGGCTTTGGCAACGCCGGACAGCATGCGGCCTTTCTGGGAGAAGAGATTCTTGGGCTCAAACTGGTGGCGGCCTCCGATTCCAAGGGCGGCGTCTACAATCCCAAAGGAATCGACGTAAGAGCTTTGATCGATTACAAGGTCAAAAACGGAGCCCTAACCGGCTTCCCCGATTCGGACAGCATCACGAATAGCGAACTTCTTGCGCTGGATGTCACGGCGCTTTTTCCCGCAGCTTTGGAAAATGTCATAACCAACGAGAATGCATCGAAGATCCAGTGCAGAATCTGCTGCGAGCTCGCAAACGGACCGACGAGCCCGGAGGCGGACGAAATACTCAGAGACTCCGGCGTCATCGTATTGCCGGATTTTCTGGCCAACGCGGGCGGAGTCACCGTCTCTTACTTCGAACAGGTGCAAAACGCTTACAATCTCTACTGGGAACTCCAGGAAGTGCACTGGAGACTAGATAAGAAGATGACTCGCGCTTTTGCGGGCGTCTACGAAATGAGCCAGCGGAACAAAATCGGATTGCGGCAAGCGGCCTACCTGGTGTCCGTCGCCCGGGTGGCCGAAGCATGCAAGCTTCGCGGCTGGGTGTAGTCTTTTAATGAGTCGTCAACATCGTTTCTTCCGGTCGAAGCGGGCCCCCTCTCCCTCAGGGAGAGGGTCGGGGTGAGGGAAGTATTCTTTAGAAATTGAGGGAAGTATTCTTTTGAAAGAGGATCTCCCCTGCCCTCTCCCTCAATGCTGTTGTATTAAGGAGCCGATGCAGGCGTAGGTTGGGTTGAGCGATGAGCGATACCCAACATTGATCGGTGCTCCCGTTGGGTTTCGCTATCGCTCAACCCAACCTACAGATCCTTCCGATTTCTTAATTCAACAGCCTCGGCCCTCGCCCTCAGGGAGAGGGAAAAACTGCAACCTGAATATTCGAGAAACTGCAACCTGAACATTCAAAGTTGACGGTCCACTAGCAAGAATGGCCAACGATCGGATGGGGGTATGAGTGATGGAAGATCTTCTGCGCGCCTACCGCACATACCAGAAGATGATGCTCTATCCCCACCTGATCGATGAAATCAGAGGTCTTTTTCTGGTCGCTCTCACGGAGAAAGGCGTTGCTACGCCGGAAAGCATCAGAGAAGAAGCGCAGAAGATTCTCCTCTCCGACGGTCTGCCCGCCGATGAGGAGAACATCAGGCAGTACGGGGGCTCTTTAATCGATCTCCATTTTGTCCGCTGCTTCAGGCAGGATGAAATAGAGAGCTACATCAACCTTGCGCGTAAAAAGGAAGCCTTCGAAGAGCTGAACAGAGTCGTGAACACCGAAGACGCGACGCCCGGGCAGATCCGAAGAGCGCTTAAAGAATTCACGAACATTCCTCAAGGAAGCCTCTTCCTTTCTCCCGATGAGTCCGAAGGAGTCCGGGTTGCCCTAATCAACCATTTCATCACCAATCTGGTTCCGTTCATCAGCATTGCAAAGCACCACCTCACGGTCCGCGATATTGACGAAGTGCTGAGCAATACCGTTTCCACCCCCCGTCGGACGGGCAGAATCGGCGGCAAGGCGGCAGGAATGATCCTGGCCTACAAAGCCCTCCTGCCAAGGCTCGGAGAGCGGGACCCACAGCTGGAAAAATTTCTAGTCATACCGGAATCCTATTATTTCGAATCCGGAATAACTTCCGATTTTATCGATTACAACCGCTTCTACTATTTTCACAGCCAAAAATACAAAACGAGAGAGCTCATCGAAGAGGGTTACGCCAAGCTGGCCCCCGTGCTCGAGAAGGCGTCCTTTCCACCCGATGTCATGGCTTCCTTTCGGACCTTTCTGGCGGAAATAGGCGAGCATCCCTTGATTCTTCGATCCTCGAGCCTCCTCGAGGACAACATCGGCTACACCTTCTCCGGCAAATATGAATCGGTTTTCCTCGCCAACCAAGGAGATATCGAAGGAAGGCTCGCCTCGTTCGTATGGGGCCTCAAGCGCGTGCTCATGAGCACGTTCAGCCCGGCCGCCATTCTATACCGACGAGACCACAATCTGCTCGACTTCGATGAAAGGATGGGCATTCTCGTACAGAAAGTCGTCGGCCGTCGCTTCGGCGACTATTTCTTTCCCTTTGCCGCAGGAGTGGCTTTTTCCAGAAACGAATATGCGTGGACCCCTCGCATCAAAAGAGAGGAAGGTCTTGTGCGGCTCGTCCTGGGGCTTGGAACGCGAGCCGTAGAGAGGGTAGAGATGGATTACCCGCGCATGATCGCTCTCAGTCACCCAACGCTCAGGCCCGAAGTCTCCATGGTGCAGGTCAAGAAATACTCGCAGAAGATCGTGGACGTATTGAACCTCGAGACCGGCAAAGTTGAGGCTATCCCCTACGTCGATCTCTTCGAGAGAATCGATCACCCCGACCTGCCGCAGGCTCTCTCCACCATGGAAGAAGGCGGCTACCTCTCGCCTCCGCTCTTCACGGGGCAGGAGATCAATCTTGCCCGAAGCTGCGTCACTTTCGATAATTTCCTCGCCAAAACGCCTTTCACTTCGCTGATGAAAGAAATACTCCAAAAGCTCGAAGCGGCCTATGGCCGTCCAGTGGAAGTGGAATTCGCCTGGGACGATGAAAGGCTTTATCTGCTTCAATGCCGCTCTCTTGCGGTGCGCCGGCAGGTGGAGAAGGTAGCCGTGCCGGGCGACATCCCAAACGATCTGATCCTTTTCACCAACAACCGGAGCGTAGCCAACAGCATCACTAAAGATATCGAGTTCGTCGTTTATGTCGATCCCAAAGCCTACTCGCAGTTGTCGGAGCTACAGGAGAGAAGCGCGGTCGGACGAGTGGTGGGAAAAATCAATGTGGCGCTGGAAGAGAGGCGTTACGCGCTCCTGGGACCCGCCCGCTGGGGAAGCAACGATATCAAATTCGGAGTCAAGGTCGGCTATGACGATATAAACCACACGCTGGCGCTGGGAGAAATCGCTTTTGAAGAGGCCGGAGTGACGCCGGAAGTCTCTTATGGCACGCACTTTTTCAACGACCTCGTCGAAGCCCGGATCGTACCACTGGCCCTCTACCCGGATCAGCAGGAGACGGTCTTCAGGGAGGATTTTCTGATTCAAGCCCCCAATCTGCTCACTTCCCTGGCGCCAGACGCCACGCGATATGCTTCGGTCGTGCGCGTGATCCACATACCCTCCGTTATGGGCGGCCGCATGCTGCAGATCTACCAGGATGGAATCAATCAGAAGGGAATCGGTTTTTTCGATTTTCCGGAAAATAGCGAGGGCGGGCCAAAAGGCCGATAAGAAAACCGGTGTTTGCGGGCTTATTGCGCACACGGGCCCACAAACACCAGAAATAGAACTATCTAGCCGTTCTTTTTGACAAAATCTTTCATGAAAGCCACTAAAGCTTCAACTCCGGCAAGAGGCACGGCGTTGTAGATGGAGGCTCTGCAGCCGCCTACGGACCTGTGTCCCTTCAAGCCGCCAAGGCCCTGCGCAAGCGCTTCGCTGATGAATTTCGCTTCGAGCTCGGGAACCGCCAACCGGAAGGTGACGTTCATGAGAGAGCGGGAATCAGCTTCGGCCGTGCCGCGATAGAAAGCCTCGCTATCCATGTAACCGTAGAGCAGGTCGGCTTTCTTTCTGTTCATGGCTTCCATCTTGTCCAGACCGCCGACGGTTTCCTCGATCCACTTCGCAACCAACTGGACCACGTAGATGGCGAAGCAGGGAGGCGTGTTGTACATGGACTTCTTGCTGCTGTAGGTGTCGTACTTCAGCATGTTCGGAAGATCTTTGGGAACCCGGCTCAACATGTCCTTGCGAATGATGACCACGGTGACTCCTGCGGGTCCGGCGTTCTTCTGGGCGCCGGCGTAAATCAGCCCGAAGGGAGCGGGATCGAATTTCCGGCTCAGAAAGTCGGAAGACATGTCGCAGACAATGGGCACGCCTTTGCTGTTGGGAAACTCCTGCCACTGGGTGCCGCGGATCGTGTTGTTCGAGGTGAGGTGAAGGTACGCTGCATCGGGATCGACATCGATATTCTTGGGAATATAGGTGAATTCTTTGTCTTCCGAGCTTGCCAGAACGCGGACGTCTTTCCCCACAATGCGCGCTTCTTTGATGGCCTTACCCGCCCACGTTCCCGTGTCGACATAGGCGGTCTGCTTGCCGGGAAGGGCGAGATTCATGGGGACCATGGCGAACTGCATGCTCGCGCCGCCCTGGATGAAAAGCACGTCGTACTGGTCGTCAAGATTGAGCAAACGTTTGATGCGGATTATGCCATCATCGAGTACATCCTCAAACCACTTGGACCGGTGGCTGACTTCAAGTATCGACATTCCGGAATTCCGGAAATTGAGCAGTTCTCCCTGAATTTCTTCAAGAACCGGAAGCGGCAATGCGGCCGGTCCGGCGTTAAAATTGAAAATGCGGTTGGTCATGGCTCTAGTCCTCCTTGGAGCGCCTAATCCTTAAAAAGTCCACTTGCTTATACAAAACAAAAAACAGGGTGTCACGCTAACTATAGTTAGCTGTTTTGTCAATCTTTTTGTCAAAGAAGAACCGTAGTTTCGATCTTTCTGCCGCTTGATGCGCAACGACCTATTCTGCTGTTTTATCAAACGCATGAGTTGAGGAAGCTCTTCTGTTTCCCCAACCCTTAGAGAATTTTGCCGTCCCCGCCGACTTGCTTCTTCAAAAACGAATTCTTATTATCTCTCAGATACGCAGTAGTTATCGCGAGGATCTATGGTTAAGAATAATAATTTGATTTCTCTATCTTTTATGCAAAGAACCGCTGCTACCTTTCCCATCTACCATCCAGACCGAGACCTTCCGGTTGAGTATGTCTATCGTAGGTTGACTCCCATCCCACGTAATCAGCAACACTGAACTTTTGAAAAACAAGAAAGGATGAGCTCATGAGACCTATGAAAAACAGAAGAACTGCCAGCGCCTCAGTTCTGAAGACCTCTGTTTTCCTGGTTACCTTTGTTGCAGTCATTAGCTTGAGCGCACTCGCTTACAGCAAGATCAAGATTCTTATCGAAGAATTTCCACAGCTGCCGGCCCCTCAAATCCAGAAAGCAAAACCCGAACCCGAACGCGCAGAGAAGCGCTACGCCGTGGAAGTATACCAGGTCACGGGCAAAGCGTTCAGAGACACCACGGCGTACACGCCTGGAGACCGCAAACAAACCGACGCCACGCCTTGCATTTCGGCTGATGGGACCGACATATGCAAGGAGCTGGTCAAGGGAGAAAAAGTGTGCGCGGCAAACTTCGTTCCGCTGGGAACGAAGCTCTACATTGAAGGTTTCGGCATCTGCACCGTCAAGGATCGACTTCATAAGCGCTATAAGAACAGAGTCGATCTTGCTATGAAGATACGTGAAAAAGACCACGCAATAAAGTGGGGGAAAAAATCTTCCAAAGTAGAGATTCTGAAGTGAAGGCTGAATAGAAGCCCACAAGGAACATTGCAATTCACAAAATATGCGCAGCACGTCGGACAACGATAGAAGACTGCCTGGAAGATTTATCCCGCCTGCCGATCTTAAGTGGGAGAAACGGCAGACGGGAGCCTCCCTGAGCCGGTCCACACAAAACCAGCATCGTGGACCGAGCTTCAGGTAAGGCATATGCTTCCTATTTATGCAGAGTCGGCGCCAATTGCGTCGGTTCTCACATAAGCTCTTATATTCATTTAAATTACCGTGAGAAAAAAACGCCAATCCCCTCTCTGTTTTGTTACAATATCTCCCTTCCCTCCCTGAAGGAGGCAAATCCGGTGGGTGTTTTCTACCCTCCTCGCCGTGAACCCGACGAAATGCTTACAGCCGTAGGCCCAAATTCTCCTGAAATCTTATTGAGAACTATTTCAAAGGAAGCCTTATGATGAATTCTGCGTATTCTCCGGCTTTGCTCCGGCAGTCGATAGTTCCGCGATGAGCTTCAATGATCGTCTTGCATATGGAAAGACCGACTCCGGTGCCTTTAGCGGCTTTGGTGCTGAAAAAGGGCTCGAAGATATGCTCGAGGATATGCGGCTCTATTCCGGCGCCATCATCCTTGATCGTCACCTGAAGGAAATTGTCGTCCTTCTCTCCGACGATGTGGATGATAGTGGGATCTTTTGCAGTCTCCAGACTGTTTTTGATGATGTTGCTCATGACCTGATACATGAGAGAGGCGTCCAACTGTACGGGGGGCAGATCCGGAGACCAGTCGAGCTCTATGCGCGCGCCTCGCCTCTCGGCTTCCGCCCCATACACAAAGACGACTTCCTGAATAACGGCGTCCAGTCCCATCCGCTGCAAGCGCAATTGCGGCTTCTTTGCAAACTGAAGCATATTTTCGATGAACTTGGCGATACGTCTCGTTTCCACTTCAAGAGTGTGTATGGATTGTTCCGCCACCGGACTCATCTTCTCTCTTTTCAGCGTAAACAGGATGGTTTCAATATTATTCAAAAGATTTCCAACCTCGTGGGTGACTTTGCTCGAGGCTGCGCCAAGAGTGGCCAGATTGCGCGCATGCGTCAGCTCCCGCACGTTTTCCACCTCGCGATCGATATAAGCCCGGATCGATTCGGCCATGCCGTTCACGGCCACGCCAAGATCCCCGATCTCATCCCGACGCTTGATATCGACCCGACGCTCGAAGTCCCCCTCGCCTATCCTTTGGACCTGCTCATGCAATTGATGAATGGGCTCCAAAAACCTTCGAATCAGGAGCCAGCCCGTTAAAGAAGCAAAAAGGCATATGCAGGCGGTCACAATACTGGAAAGGCGCATGTTTCGGTAGAGGTATTCGTAGACTTCCCGGTCCGTTTGTCTAAGAACAATGATCCAAGGAGTGGAAGGGATGGCTCGCCCAAGGGAGTAGAGCTTCACGCCCTCGTGCGTTTCGGTCCACGAGATGGGATTAGCAACAGACGCCCTTAACTCCCCTATACTTTCAGATTGTACAATGGACGCACCCATGACCACATCAGCCATGTCCTGAGCCGCAACCACCCTCCCATCAGAGTCCGTCATGCACACTTCGCCGGTTTCACCTATGTTGATGTCTTTTATGATACTCCAGACCGCTTTGAGGCTCAACTGGCCCCACAGGACGGCTGTCACCTTTCCTTGATGGAATACGGGCGCCGCCATGCAGATGTAGGGGATATTCTGAGTGGTGAACATAACGCTCGATGTGGCTGTTTCACCTCCGAGCGCAGCCTCGAACTCCTTGTCCTTGGGGAATGATGAACCGACTCCATCCGATTCGGTGGCGGCGAGCACATCCTTGTCTGGAGACAAAAGCCGGATCGACATGTAATTGGTGGCGCTCATATTGTATGCTTCGAGGGCGATCTGGCGCTCGAACGAATCGAACTTGGCGGCCCCGAGCAGCCTGGCGAGCGACTGGAGGCTTTCCCGAGCGCTCTCCATATAGAATCGTATGGCGCTTGACGAACTGTTGATAATACTCTGGTAATCTCGATCGAGATTACCGCTCATGTCCCTATAATTGCTAAATGAAAGCACTATGCCGATAGTTGCGACCGATAGAACCAGCAATGGCAGAACGAACAGAAGGAGTCTGTAGATCAGTCTTACTTTAGGTTTTTGCTTTGTCTTCATATATGTCTTTTCATAGGAATCGAGCCCGAAGGGTTGGGGACTTATGATTACCGATCTTCTCTCTGCCCGGAGCCAGTGCGGCAATAAGAAGTCACCCATAGGGCTAACGCTCCGAAAAGTGAGCTGTGAGTCTGAAGTCTATAGCGCATCTCCCAAGAAGCGAGTAAGACAGCGCCAAAGATGCCGCCGACTCTTTGCGATATCTCCACAACGCCCGCAGGAGGAGTGAGAAACGTTTGCGCGAAGACACCGTAATGGAAAGGAGCTCCGGAAATTCCCGGCGGCGCCTGCGCGGCAACGAGATACATGATAATCATGGCGTAAAAGGAAAGAGTAAACGTCACCACGCCACAGCATGCCTCTAAGGCCGCACTGGACGGACTTGGCATTCTGAAGTTCCTGACCGCAAGAAGCGCTGGAGCTGCGCAGATCGGCATTGATGCAGCATCGAATAGAAAAGACTGCCGGTAGAAAAAGCCCTCGCTCATTGCGCTCGCCAAAGTGGCGCACCATACTGAAAGCGCCACGCTAGCCGTCGCATAACTCCAGACATAGGCAGGTACGGAGGCGACGAGTTGCAGTATGGGACCAACACCGATGCGACGTGGAGGGAGTCGATCGATCGCTTCGAGATCGCCGTGCACCACCGAAGTTGCGCGCTCCCACAACAATATAGCTATGGCTGTCACGAAAGGCGGAATGATCTCTGCTGCCAGCCATGCGGGCCTAATGATCTTTACAATGCCATAGCTGCTGTAAGCGTCATCGATCAGGGCAAACGATAAAGCGATAAGCCCCATGAGCATAATCGTCGCAACCCAGGGCAGCAAGCCATAGCCTCGCGCATCGACGCGTCGCTGCGGCAAGCTTAATAACATCACCGCAATTTCGAGGAGGTAAGCCGCATCAAAAAGCCAGACCACTCCGCGCAAAGCCAAGGGATCAACCATCAGGATCAGCGTCCGTATAAGGCACCATATGGCGACAGTGGATGCCGCTAGAGCCCCGGTGCGTGGAGCGATGCCTCTTACATGCAGCCATCGATCCGGCGGGGAAATTGTCATGTTCCATCCGGTCGCCATATCGCCACGGCGGGAGACGTCCCCGATTCCTTCGTAGGGCAGAGATCGAGGACCAATCCCAAGCGTGTGCGCAGCGACCATATCGGCGAAGAACTCGCGCGCAGCCGCCAGGTTCGGCAGGGCTCCGTGTGTGATGACCCCGATGAAGGCCAGCAAAACGGAGACGAACAACCAACAGAGTCCGAGCTGCAACGAAAACGGAAGAAACCGGATGCGCTCAATCGGGAGCAGGGCGACAGACGCCATCATTATTGGGGACGCAATCAGGGCTGCCGACATAGCAGTAAGAAGGAAGGAGAGCGAACGCCCCCATGACCAGAGCAAATTATCCGAGCTTACCCCATGCGCCTTTTCATGCGCGATAAGAAACGCCAGTTGCTGAGGAGCATTCTCCAAATGCTTACGATAGAGCTTCTGTGTGAAACCGGCAGGCACAAAAAGAGCATTCTTCCGCTTGCTGAAACCCGCCTCGTCACCGACATCGGTCACGAACAACGGAGTCGCGGACTTCGCCAACTCCGACGCCTTTTCGACCCTTTCTCTCACCAGCCCACTACCAGCGCAGACTTTGAGCAGCAGCTCCCCTTTCGGAAGCTTGCGAAAGACCCAGAAAGCAGACAACCCCAAGACAAATGCCAGTACGACCGCAATCAGCTCAATCCACGTCGCCGGATAAGCCGCGAGGCGCTCCGGCCATGTTGCAATGACATTATTGACAAAGGGAGCGATGCCCGCAGCATTGTCTGAATGATTCAATTCGGCATATTGATACTGCGCCTGGCGCAGGGCGCTGAAAAAGCTGGTTCCCATGTAAAGAGCATACCCAAGCCCAAGCGACATTGTGATAAGGAACAGCCATGCGGCGGCCTCAAAACGCTTCGCCCGGGACTGGATGGATTCAGCTACAAAAATGTCCCTTGCCGCCATTCCCATCCTACGTCAATTCCCTGTTGACAGCTTCCGATACTTTCTCCGCAATGATATTCCCGAGCACATCTATCTCTTTATCCGCCAACCCGAGCAGCCCCTCATGTAAGAACGAAACGACGTGGTCGATCAAGGCCGACTTCGTCCTTCCGGTTGTAAGCTCGGCCAGGTTGTGAGTACACCACATCCATGCTCGAACGACGCTTTCGGCGATAACCGGCAACATATCCCCGCCCAAGTTCGTAGCCTGGGCCAAGCCCGTCTCCATGCCACGCCGCGGTTCTCTCCCACGAGTCTCTTTCCAACGGGCCATGTGGAAATCAATGTTGTCCAGCACTTCCGCCGCAGCGGCAGCAGCAATACGATCTATCGTACTCTGGTCGGGCAATGGAGAAATTGTATTCTTTCTCTCGAATGAAAAGGCAGCTTGCAGACCGGAGCTTTCAGCATGGCTCATCGCCTCGTTCGCTTGCCTCACGCCATCGCGTCCGAGCGCAAGCGCGAGGGCAGCCTTGGGGTCACTCTCAACGACATGCTCCCATCCGGCGCGATCCGCCTCGATCTTTAGAATTTCAAGAAGACAACGTTCGCAATGCTCCTTGTGCCTCTCAACTTCTTCACGTTCGGATGGCGATAACTCGCCATAGACATAATCCACGAGCTTATCATCGGCGGGGCATTCCGAGCCGGGAGCCATCCTTTTGAACACCGCCCCCGAAGCCTTTAGAAACTTCCTGAATTTTTCATCATTCATCTCGTCACTCCTCTCCTGCCGGAGCCCTCTGCGTACCGGGCGGTGACGCAATCACGCATAGCTTGAAAACCCATTCTGGCATGGCTTCTGACGGCCTCGCCGCTCACTCCGCGCTTCGAAGCTATATCTTCGTATTTCTTCTCTTCAAGGTAGCGCTCAATGACGATTCCTCGCCTATAGGGCTTCAGTCGTCCAAGGCACTCCAGCAGAATCATCCTGGCTTCCTTCGTCATGTAGGCTTTATCGGGAGAAAACCTCGGAGCTCCGTCGTCATCCGTCTCGAAGACGCTGAAGACCTTTTCTTCGCTCCATTCCACATACATCTTCCCCGGATTCCCCCTGTATGCGGAACGCTGCTTGTCTTGCAGTCGCCTGTATACGCGACCCTTTATATGGACATCGTAGTAACTGCGCGCTGGATCGTACTCGAGGGTTGCTGTGAAAAGAATCAAAAAAGCGTACTGTATCCAGTCCTCTTGACTTTCAGAAACGCGGACTTCCGCAGGAATCTGCCTGTATAGCTTTATCGCAATGTAACGCACATAACTCATAATTTCCTTCAAGCAAGCCTCTTGAGATATCTCCCGCCCTTCCGCATCCGGTTTAAAGGGAAAAGCCTTTGTTAGCTCCAGCAATTGCTGAAAGAGATCATCCCTTTTGACCACTAGATAATCTAATCTTGTTTCTCCATAAGCCATATGAATGCTTCCCCTCGCAATTTGGATTCGAGCTTAAGAGCTCAAGATGAAAATTCCTGTTCGAAAGCCAGGGCCACCTCTAAACACTACAATTGCCCCGCTCGCTTATAGTACAAGAGAGCGCACATTGGCAACCCGCAGAAGCCAAGCCGCTCCCAGTTTCATTATTCTAAAAATTGGACCCCTTCCAACCGGATTTGCTCCGACCGAGCGATATCCATATTGAGACCATTCGTACGGAAGTAGATGCGCAGCAAAGCCGCGCGGTGCTTGATGTCGCAGCACAGATCTCGTCTCTTCCTCCGTCATTGCTGCGAGCAAACAAGGTTTTGCACGTCGGCTCACAAATGAATCGCCAAATGAAAGGAGTCCTGTTATGCATCCGCAAAAATCCAGGATATTGTCTCAGGGAGACTACAAAAAATCTAGATTTGTCACGGAAAAGGCCTTCGAATTCGAGGGCGTAAATTTTCTATCTTTGCGCCAAAACATGTATGGAGGCTTCATTGTCATGGAGGAGGAAAGTTGGCGGCGATTTCTCCAAAATCCGCACGCTGATCCTCCCATGCTGGATCAGTTCATCAGAGAAGCATTTCTGGTTTCGAAGAATATCGACGAGGCGACCGTATATCGTTGTTGGCGCAATGAGTTGACGCACAGGTATAGTGAGATGCGATCCCACTCCGTGATGACTAGACAGTGCAACTTTCGGTGTAGTTACTGCATCCTCGATCCCAAACCTGAAAAGATGAGTGGGAAGACGGCGCTATTGGTCGATCGGGCCTGGACCGGCATGATAAAGAAGAAGAAACCGGATCGCGTCCGGGACGTCTACAGCGGCGGTGAGGTCCTGCTCAACTTACCACAGGTCCTGGACAGCGCGGCAAGACGCTTTTTCTTTTGTATGGCTGCCGGGATCGATTACGGTTTTTGGATCATAACCAACGGCTCGCTGCTCGCCAGCACAGGCGTCTCCCGCATGAAGGAAGTGGGATTGGAAGGCGTGCGGGTCAGCATTGCCGGATCGGAGCCTATCCATAATCGGCTGAGGCCTTTCCAAAACGGCGATCATACCTATGAAAGGATCATGACAAATCTAGAGGCCATATCGAGTCACACCAGGATCGTTATTGAGAGCCAGTACGATGCCGGCTCCAATGCGGATTACCTCCAGATCCCGGAAATGCTCGATGACTTGCTGGGGCGAGGCATCGCCGTCGAAAATGTTCACTTTACACCCATTCTGCCCAGGAGGGGTCAAAGCGACTTTCAGTGCGGAATGGGAGATCCGCACAAGCTCCTTTTTCTGATGCATGAGGCCGAAAGGAGGGGCTTTCCACAGTTCCACGAGCCCCCATCCAATGGCTGTATGACCGACTGCCGAAGCAACATGGTCTTCGATACGGACGGAACATTCCTGAGTTGCCCTTCGACGCAGAAAGAGCTCACCTACGGAAACGCAACACGAGGAATCGACGTCATCGCTCGCTCCCAACTCCTGGAGCGGCAGTTTCCCAATAAGTGTCTCCATGATTGCGATATTTTGCCCCTCTGCAATGGCGGATGCAGATTGAGCAGCCTCACGGCGGGAGGAGCTTTCGCAGGCGTGGATTGTCACTATGAAGCGCTCCGTCTCCTCCTGGACGAGCACATGAACCGGAAAGCCTCAGCCGCTCTCAGGGCGCACAAAGAGAACACAGCGGCGTAAAGAAGAACGGGCCGGACGGTATGTCCGGCCTTCCACCAGGGCAAGCGGCAAACTACTGCGCCAATTAGACCCGGTTCATGCAAGAAGAGAAAGATATAACGCGAAAGGCTATCTCGTCGGCAGCTTCAAGTCTCGAATCGAAGCGGAGCGGAGCCTGTAGATATCCCAACTCCACAAGGAGAAAGGGCATGGAAAGTCAACGCGCTTCGACATGATATCCAGCGTGGTTCTTTGAAAAAGGAAAGCGCCGGGCTGAAGGTCTACGATGAGGGCTTCGGCTCTTCGATACAGTTCTTTAGCCCTCTCTGGCCGGGGCTCCTTTGAGGCCTCAATCAGAAGCTCTGTGAGGCCTTGATGCTCAAAGCAGCCGATATGCGCTTTTAAAGATCCAATTGGAGTCCAGAGGTCTCTTAGAATCTCCGGGTTTTCGAGGCATGAAAGAATTTCCGTCAAGACTGCCTCAAAATCCGTGTTTCTATCACATCGGCGCAGGACCTCCTCGGGGGGAAGAGGGAGAAGGCGAGCTTTGACGCCAATATCGCTCAGATTGAGCTGCAAGCGGACGGCTACTTGCCTCATCAACCGGTCCTTCTCACTGTAGAGAATCGTGAACTCAAAGGGTTTTCCATGTCTAAGGAGATATTTGCCGTCCCCGTCATAAGTCCAGCCTTCCTGCATCAAGAGCCTGATCGCCTCTTCCGGACCATAGTGAGTCGGCATCAAGTCAGGGTCATGATAGGAAGAGCCCGGATCAACAGGTCCTGCAGCAACCTGCCCATAGCCCATGAGGACCTCTTTGACAATCATCTCCTTGTCTATTGCAAGGGAGAGGGCTTTCCTTACCGTTACGCTTTGAAAAAGCGGATTGTGGGTGTTGTAGAGCAAAATAGAATGAAAAGGATAGGGTGTGGCGTTGAAATAGAACTTGTCCTTATTTTCCAGCAGCATGGAGCAGTCTACCGGATGAAGTCCAAAGGCGGCGTCGGTGTCTCCCCGGAGGAGTCTGGCCCACGATCGTTCACCGTCAGGATCAAAGTATAGCGTAACTCGATCCAGCGCCGGCCTTCTTCCATGGTAGTTTTGGTTAGCTACCAGCCCGACTTCCTTTTCACCGTCTCTGTACTCGAAGACAAAAGGACCGGAGCCGATCGGATGGTCGTAGTATTGCCCGGTTGCAGACGCGCCTTCAGGAACGACTCCCGTACCGGCGATCTTTTCGAGGAACTCCGGATCATCCTTGATGAGCTTTATGCGGAAGGATTCATCGCTAAGCGCTATGATCTCCTCCACTGAGGCATAATATTCCGGACGCAGATTCCTGAGTCGTTCATGAAGCGAATATATCGCATCTCTCGCCTTGACGATCTTTCCATCATGAAATCTGGCGTTCTTTTTCAAGTGTATAGTCCAGATGAAATCAAGCGGATCGTATTCATAGGAGGTAGCCAACTCGGGGACAAGCTCTCCATGCTCGTTTGTGCTGAAGAGGCTGTCATAGAGAAAAAGAAAGACGAATGCCGAACCGCGTTCTTCTTTGGTGGGGTCGAGGGAAGCGATAGGCGCGGGAATGTCCAAACGGAGTTGGTTCCCTATGAAGGTCGCAGCCTGTTCTCCCTCCGTTTTTGAGCATGCGCATAAGAAGCATGCAATGAAAACAAAAGCCGATAGCAAGGCTCCGCTGCGCCATTTCCCCGTTGTGCGGTTCGGATGGCGGAGCATCGCCATGGAAAGCTCACAGGATGAAAAAACGCCAAATATTCTTGCTGCCGGGTGAAATTGATGAACGGGTTTGTGCGAAATGGTCTTCGGTATGGAATTAGACAAGTCAAGCATCGAAACCTGCGGACCAAAATTGTGAAAACCCAATGCTTCATCCTCCAACGATTCGGATTACCGAGAGCATTATGCATCAGGCGCCTCAATTGGCAATATCAATTCCTGCTTTTCTTCTTAAAAAAGGCGTGTGGGTGATGTAAACAAGGAACGAACTTATTTTTCGGCAATGCTGAAGCCTTGGGCGGCATTGCCGCCCAAGGGGTTGGAGAACTAGGCTACATTCGGCCACATGGAGAGATTAGACGGCAGCCATATAGGGCCCCACCTTGCAGCACGCAAACTCGAAAGCATCCACATCGAAATTCGAAGAGTTGACGATAATAAACATAGCGTTCTCCTTTTTCTGGTAAGTGTTGTGGTTTGGTTCCGACATCATTCACTGCCTTCAAAAAGGATATCGCTTAGACTGATACAAACCGGTTTGAAAAAAACCATTTTTTATTTACAGCAGCAAGCAGTTAAGTCCCCAGGAGAAGAGTCTTTTAGAACTCGAACCTTATCCCCCCCTCCACCCATGGTCCCAATGCTGTTGAATTAAGCATTGGCAGCACTTGCCACCTTCTTAGTCTTAGA
>CAZOEL010000027.1:0-40444 GCA_964578835.1 uncultured Syntrophobacteraceae bacterium
CTGCAAAGGATCCCATCCTGTTTGCCGGCGGGGATGCCGACCTGTATGGATATTGCCTCGGAGATCCGGTCAATTTGGTTGATCCAACTGGTGAGATTACACATATATTGGGTGGAATAGCTGGCGGCGCGTTTGGTGGGGCTATAGTGGGCGCTACCTTTGGAGCCATAAAGGCTGTGGCAAACGGAGAGAGTATCGGTGCTGCGATGTGGAGTGGAGTACTGACTGGGGCAGTTTCGGGTGGTATAGCAGGTGGTCTCGCCATGTCGGGTATACCGTATATTCCAATGGCATCACAGGCGTTTGGGGAAGGTTTCCTCTACGGCCTTTGGGGTACCAAATTACCTTCCGCTGCCTCGTTGTTCTTTAACGTCTTAAAGCATACTGATTCAGCCAGCGCTAATAGTGCCATCTTTTGCCCTTAAAGCAGGTTCATTTTATCATTGTCAAAACCGAGTGCTAACGATATGAGAGTTGGCTTCAAGTTACTTTTCTGACTTCTAATTATGTTAAGACGGGATCAGAATGAATAATTATATCATAGAAATATGTTGTGCGTTAATCGTTTATATATTCTATTCAATAATCACTGACACAATTACCTCCGTCAGATTAAGGAAAGGTATTATCAATAAGATTTCAATACATATAACAGATAATGAAACTACTATAACAGATAATATTGGCACTGAAATATTGAGGGAACCAACCATAGTTAACTATACTATTCATAAAAGAGGAAGAGTTAGAATATTAAATATTGGAGATCCAAATTATATTTATAATTTAGACTCTAATTCGCACGCCTTTCGAATTTTACAAAGTAATTTCATTGAGGACTATGAGACTGAAATGACTAGAATCGATGACTTCTGGTATCAATACCTTACTTATTATTCTTTAAGGAGCAAGAAAATATCCAGAATATCAAGTTTTGCAATAGTAGCAGTCTCAATATCTATTGAAGTTACTTCACATTCAATAGGCGATAAAATTAAGCTTGAATTACAGAAGTCAATACAAACCATAAGACCTAAGCTCTTTAATATAGTAGAGATAAAAATGCGAGAGTGAAGAGAGAAATAGGGGACGCCCATAAAATAACGCATTTCTCATTGTCAGGCTGTAGAAAAATAAGGGAAGCCCTTAAATTATTAACGTACTGGCGACTAAGGGAACCGGGGACGGACATGACCGGCTAATGCGGGGTTTCTAGCGGTGTAGCGAATCGGAATCCTCAGTAACGCTTGATTAGACATCCTCTTACCGGCCTTTCCATTAAGGAACCGGAATCCCTCGTCTCAGGCGCCTCTGCACGGTATTCGGTTATAGCTGCGTATAGCGATGGTTCGTCATAAGAGGCTCCAGCCATCTTGTCCCTCAATGCGACTTCCCCATCCTTTTCGGTTCCCTTCGCCTTTGCCGGAGGCCTCTATGATCCGGATACCCGCCTTGTTCGCTTTGGCTTGAGGGATTATGATCCGGACGTGGGGAGACGGACTGCAAAGGATCCCATCCTGTTTGCCGGCGGGGATGCCGACCTGTATGGATATTGCCTCGGAGATCCGGTCAATGGAGTGGACCCATGGGGGCTGTTTAATCCTGCCAAGGCTATTTCTTCCTTTGGAAATGCGGCTAATGCCGGTCGCCTCTATGCTGGAGGCATGCTGAAACTTGCTGCTGCGGCTGGCCTGATTGAAACAGTTGTAGGCGCTCCTCTGGGAGTTGGGACTGTGGCAATTGGTACATGGAATCTTCGATCCGCACAAGTTGCCTGGACCCATTCGATGCAACAGTGGAATGAGGGTTGGAATGAAAGCTGGTCTGATGCCAGTTGGAAAAACCTTTTGGGTGTCTTACCTTTCGGGACCGAGTTTGATGACCCTTGTGAGCCCTCGGTAGGAGATGTCTTGAAAGAGAAGGCCAGAAGCTTCTCGGAGAAGCCCGGAGAGTTCCTGAAAGAAATCGGCACATGGGGGTTTTAATGTCAACGTTTTCATTCGTAATGATCTGTCTGACTCTTATGTTTTTGGTATATTTTACAGTGCTGTATGCCCGTGATCTCAAGAGCGGTAAGAACTCCTTTTGGAGAAAAACTGGACGTTGGCTCAAGAACATAATTGATGCGTTTTTTGGTGCAGGCTGAATCAAAGTCGCGGATGGCTCGGCAAATTGTTACCGGTGTGCGAAATAGGGGATGCGAAGCGGCGCCAAGCAGATGCCGGTTATGACCGGCAATGTGGAGCCAAGGGTGGGCTCATGCTTTATCGAGGAAAGCAAGAGGTCAAACCTACACTTTTCACATACCAGGGGAATGGGGGCCTTACATGAGATATGCCTTGGTCCGAAAGATAATGATGAGTTCAGCGTTGGAGCGAAGCGGAATCCGCTGTAACGGTTGATTAGCGATCCCAGTCAAAAGCGGCGGATGGGTATGGTTGGCAGGCCTGACCTGCTGAACAATAGGTGCATGGCCTGAGGGAGAGTTGGTCAGTAAGATTAATCGTGAACGCGATGTAAATGGAGCCCATAATAACTACTCTGCAACAATCTGCACTGAACGTTTGCGAAGAGAATATATGAAAATATCCAAAGAAAGCGCAATAATCCATGCCTATAAGAAAGGCTATCCATGATACTGTTATGTACAATAATAGCTCTGGTTGGCGCTTGCTTATTTTTTCTGATTATTAAAAGACGTACTATATTATCACCAACATTAGTAATGATATATTGTTTAGCATTCTTCATTTCAATCATGTTTATAAGAATAGAAAAAGGTTTCCTCCCTATCCCAATTGCCATTAGGCATTTGTATAATAGAGCAATAACGCCAACAGATCTATATTATCCCATCGTGTCTGATTCTTTCCTTTTTAGCGAGAAAGGATTTACCAAAACATATTTATTATCTCCAACATATTTTGATTATTACGATATCGGGTTTATCATCAAAGAAGGCATGACCTTAAAGCCTGAATTGGATGGCAAAATTAAAATAGAATTCCTTTGGAAAGATACGGTATTATCTGAGAGAATAGTAACTTCTGTAAACGCAGTTTATTATATTGATAATGGCAAAGCAAAATATACAAAGCATTCTTTGACGACATTTGAGATTCCTTTTCAGGGAAAATATAACAATATTGCTATAAAGATATCCGTATTAGAGCCAGCTCAAGAGTTAAAGAAAAGCTTCGACTCTAATAATCTTTATGTCTCTGTGAGCTCAACACCTTAAATACACGATCAGGACGGCGGCACTCATGGGTAAGAAGATCAACTTTGTGCTCGATGCAGATATCTGCCGGTGGCCCAAGCAACTTGGCGCCTGGGTCCGAAGGGCAGGAGGCAAATCGGCAATAAGGTGGGTGCTGGTTTGATTGGCTAATGCGGAGCTCAGCGGTGAATCGAAGCGCGATGCACTATAACGTCTGACTTGCGATCCCGGCCAAAAGCGGCGGTGACGCCGGCAGACCATCGATCTCGATACGGGCGGGCGCTCCTCGCAGCCCGTTCCCGCCACCTTCGCCCTCGATGCGACTTCTGCCGCAGCGATTAGCGAGGATGGAGCTCTCAGCGCAGTAGCAGTCTTTCGAGCACAACGGTTGTCGTAAACGCATCCTTTACCGACAGGGGGTCACCCGAACAGATTCCGTGCCTACGATCAGGCGGGCTCCTTAAGGATTGTCTCGGACACCTTGGGAATGCCATCAAAAGAGTAGACTACGATTCTTTTGGAAACATCCTTTTGCCCCCCTTTTGCTTTTGATCATGAGCTGCTCTCAGTGTCGACCGGCAAGCGGCCACCCTGTGCCGTGTCGAAAGAAGCTCACTATGATCCGTTGAACTTTCGCCACTGCTCACGGGGCTAAAGAGCAACCCCCTCCAACACGACAACTATTCTGACACAGTGGCCGACAGGATCGCATAAAACACAATCAGACAGAAGCGGCTAAAGGATCTTGGGTGCTGCAACACGGGCGCGTTGATAAATAGGGGGTAGAACGGAAGCCCCAAAGGGGCGCAATATCATAGCCCAGGGCAACGCCCTGGGTATAGAGATCCCGCAATATTCTCGAAGCCCTGAAAGGGCGATACATCCAGAGAATGGTTATCCCGCCCTTACAGGGCTTGGAGGATATGGCGGGATCTCTTCTATACCCGGGGCATTGCTCCGGAGAAGGGAGGTGTAAGTAGCTCAAAATGAGAATTGCTGCAAAACCTGCCCCCTGCATTGCGTCTGCGGAGAATGCGGGCTATAATCTCCGCAGGAGGCGCGTAGAATGGGCATATTCATTCATGAAAGAAAAGATTGGCCAAGATTCCGTTGGGATCATGAGAGGCTAAGCGCACGGCTTGCCGCCGTGCGGCACAGGCAGGGACGGCTGATAGGGCGAATGGAAGCAATGGGATTTTCGCTTCGTGCTGAAGCCGTTCTAAACACCCTTACGCTGGACGTTCTAAAATCATCCGAAATCGAAGGCGAAATACTCGATAAGGAGCAAGTGCGGTCCTCCATCGCTCGGCGTCTTGGCATGAGTATCGGCACAGCGCCGCCTGTGAGCAGAAACATAGAAGGCGTGGTTGAGATGATGCTCGATGCTACGCAGAATTATGCCTCGCCTCTCACGAGGGAAAGATTGTTCGGCTGGCATGCCTCGCTCTTTCCAAGCGGATACAGCGGGATGAGCAAAATAAAGATCGGCGACTGGCGCGATGATGCAAGAGGACCGATGCAGGTTGTCTCCGGTCCGATTGGTCGAGAGCACGTGCATCTTGAAGCTCCTGCAGCCAACCGACTGGAGGCGGAAATGACGGCATTTCTCGACTGGTTCAACAGTGACGATGGTGTGGACCTCGTACTTCGGGCGGGTATCGCCCACCTATGGTTCGTGACCATCCATCCGTTTGAAGACGGCAACGGGCGCATCGCACGAGCAATTGCGGATATGACTCTGGCCAGGTCGGAGCAGAGTGCGCAGCGTTTCTACAGCATGTCCGCTCAAATCCGAAAGGAGCGGAATGTCTATTATGAGGTCCTCGAGCACACACAAAAAGGAACTCTGGACATCACCGAACAACTGGAATGGTTCCTGGACTGCTTGAACCGCGCCTTTGACGATGTGGAAGAGACCCTTGCGGCAGTGCTCAGAAAGGCCCGTTTCTGGGAATCCTTAGCAACTCAACCTCTCAATGAGCGGCAGCAGTTGATTATCAATAAGCTCTTAGACGGCTTTGAAGGCAAGCTGACATCCTCCAAATGGGCTAAACTTGCCAAGTGCTCTCAAGATAAGGCATTGCGCGACATTCAGAATCTTCTGGATAGTGGCGTTTTAACGAAAGATCCCGCCGGCGGCCGCAGCACCAGTTAGGCAACTCCCAAGAATTAATATGCCAGGATAATGGAGCCCTGAAAGGGCGTCATATCATAGCCCAGGGCAACGCCCTGGGTGGGGGATCATTCACGATTCCTCGAGCCCTGAAGGGGCGAAATAAAAGAAAAAAGTTATCCCGCCCCTTCAGGGCTCCAAAAAGAGTGGCGGATTCAAACCCCAGGGCGTTGCCCTGGGCTATGATATTGCGCCCTTTCAGGGCTCGTTCTACCCCCCCCCTTTTGGCGTGCGCCTCAGGGAGGGCGCCCTGGGAGGTTATTTCTTTGGAGTTGCCTTATTCCCTCATCGAAAGAGAAGATCGGTTACCACCGTCTACGGCATAGCTTCCTGGCAGGAACCATCCTGCCAGATTCGCACGCGGGGGTCAGGTCTAGGATATCTAAAGAGCGCCAAAATAGGCCAGAATTCTTACCCGGTTTTGGGACCGGGTGCATTTGTAAAAGTGGGTAAGATGGCAAATGCGAAGCCCCAAAGGGGCGCAACACCATAGCCCGGGGCAACGCCCCGGGTCATAGGCAACCATATTCTCCAAGCCCTGTAAGGGCGGGACAACCACTCTCTAGATATTCCGCCCCTTCAGGGCTTCGGCCCTATTGGGATACTATTTCACCCAGGGCGTTGCCCTAGGCTATGATGTTGCGCCCCTATCGGGGCTGATTTATGAAACCCCTTGGGGGTAGAAAAACTTGAACATCGAGTATTGGGTAAAACTAAACTAAGGCTCGTAAACTATCATAGGATTTTCAGAACCATGAAAGCTGCCGGTGAGGAGTAAGTCCCAGCATTCACGCAATGAATGCGCCATTTGCGATGGCGCACCCGGAGATCCCTGCAATCAGTGGCTCTTAGGCAGAGATCAGCATTCCGACGCCAATTATCACCGGAGATCCCCGCAATCAGTGGCTCTTAAGCCGGCGATAGATCGCATCATGGCTTCTTATTCCCACCAAAGCCTCCTTGAGACAACCCTCCTCAGTCCGATGGATAATCCGATACCCTACAATGATGCCATTGTCTGAAACCGTGATGTCTTCTTTCGCCGGGCCGACGTGGTGGAACATGGGGTGGGCTGGGCAGGTGCAGCGGGTTTCCTGGAATCGCTTTTCTTTCGGAAGAAATCAAATAGGCCCATGCTCGCCTCCTTCATGTGTTGGTTACGAAGAAGGGCTCCGGCCGAATCCCAGATGACCACAAGCCGGAGCTCCATAGACATGCGGGTCAGACAGATTCGTGATGGGCGGATTCGTCATTGCGGTCTGAGAGAAGGGCTCTATGGCATCGAGGACGTCACGCAGCTTCTCTTCAACTTTGCCACAGGTCAAACTCCTCCTGCATCCTTTAGCCACAGACCAGGACCGTTTCCAAGAAATCGGCCGATCCGTAGGGCCATCTCGGGCGCGATGCTGCCAGTTTCGGCGAGAATGCGGTGAAGCATCTGCCTTGAGACTCCGATCCTTCACGCAAACTCGCTTACGGAAATACCCATCTCCGGAATGACATCTTCCCGCAACACGGCTCCGGGATGTGTCGGCAACATCCGAGGCGCTTCATTCACAACGTATTCTTCAATCATCAGTAAATCTCAATTCAATATCAAGTTCAGTATGAATTGCTCAGCCCCTCTTCCAAATCGGGGGAAAGGGACGCAATCTAATGGTAGTTCTCGAAATTCACTTGAAAGGCATGGCCCTCTTTTTCATCCCATCGAAAAGTAATGCGGAATCGCTTATCGACCTTCATGCCATAGCAGCTCTCTTCTTTTGGCTCGAGGGGATGAAAGCCTGGGCCGGGATAGTTCATATCCCTCTTGGACCTTGCCGCCTTCAATACACGAAGAATTCTTCCAAATTTTTCCCGTCAGAAGGCGGGGATGGTGTGCCGCTGAGATGGACGAATAAAATGTCTTGCCATTGTCTGGCTCACCACTAAAATTAGGGTATGAAAACACAACGTACGAACAGAACGGAAAAACTTGATCTGCGACTTAGCAAGTCCGCCAAGCAGACCTTGCAAGCTGCGGCCACAGCGGCGCGTAAGTCCGTCAGCGAGTTCGTTCTTGAAACGGCGCTCAGCGAAGCCGAGAAACGATTGGAGGACAGGCGCATCTTTACGCTCAATGCGGAACAGTGGGATGCCTTCGTTGCCGCACTCGACGCTCCACCACGCCGTCACCCGCATCTTGAACGACTATTTCGCGAACTCTCTGTTTTTGATCCCGAATCGTGAGAACCCCGCTCCGCATAGAAAAGTTAGATCGAGCTCACGCGGTTGAAGAATTCACCTGCGGCCAGCCTGAACTTGACCGATTCCTCATTCGTCATGCGTTGCAAGCACAGCAAGCGAGCTCTTCTCAAACCTATGTTGGCGTAAGTGGCGCGACAGTTGTCGGATACTACACGATTGTCGCGGGCTAGGTTCGGCGCGACGAGGCGCCTGAGCGCGTTGTCAAAGGGATGCCGCGTCATCCGATACCGTTGCTAATTCTGGCGCGCCTGGCCGTGCATAGCGCCTGGCAGAGCCGTGGCATCGGCGCCTGTCTGCTTCTGGACGCCTTGGGGCGCACACTGCAAGTTGCCGATATTGTCGGGGTGCGTTCGCTTGCCGTTCATGCAAAAGACGATGCTGCCGCAGCGTTTTACCGGCACTTTGGATTCGCGCCGTCGCCCACCGATAGCCGGCATCTTTTTATGTTGATCAAAGACATTCGCGCCGCAACTGGCAATAGCCAATAAAGAGGGGGCAGTTCAATTATATTCCTTCGCTTTGCCATCGCTCAAAGCTTTTGTGACATTGGCAGCCCCGGTCCATGACGCCACTCTGACCCGGTGAGAGGATCATGCTCACGAAGGGACGTTCACCTTGGGCTGATGAAAATCAGGGCAGGAATTCCCTGAAATGGACCATCACTTTCTTCCGGCTTTTGTGCATCACTGCCCTTCGAGCCCCAAAGGGGCGCAACAGCATAGCCCGGGGCAACGCCCCGGGTGCG
The DNA here is from genome assembly GCA_964578835.1 of uncultured Syntrophobacteraceae bacterium. Classification (GTDB taxonomy): domain Bacteria; phylum Desulfobacterota; class Syntrophobacteria; order Syntrophobacterales; family Syntrophobacteraceae; genus CAZOEL01. The sequence goes on from CAZOEL010000027.1 coordinate 8,386, forward strand.
GGACAAAGCCCCCTCAACACAAGCCCTGTAAGGGCGGGATAACTCATCAATTGGTTGTTGCGCCCTTTCAGGGCTCTAACGCTCAATTGGAATGCTTCCTACCCAGGGCGTTGCCCCATAGGCTTCAAGCTAAGCATAATATATAGATGTATTAATGATTTAGGTTGGATTCGCGGGAAGCGAAAGGAACTGATAGTGGTTATGGTGAAGTAAGGAAACCTCTATTTTCAAAGGAACTTCACCATGACCACTATGATTGAATCGTACCACAATAATATAAGGCATTTTTTCAAGGAAGCAGCGGAAAGAGAAGCCAGGAAGCACAAATTCGTACAGAGGGAATCGAAGATAGGGGGGAGCCTCTTTCTTCAAGGTCTGGTCTGGGGAGTGTATCTGTTTGGACAAATCACTTTAGCCGGGCTTGGAGGAATCATAGAAAAACTTCATCCCGGTGTTTCGGTAAGCGATCAGGGGCTCGACCAGAGGTTCAACGAAAAAGCCGTAGCCTTTATGAAAGCTATGTTTGCCACGGCATTGCAGCTGAGCCCGGGGCTTTCCGCGGATCTATTACCGGTTCTCAGCTTTTTTAGTGCTGTCTACATTCTCGATAGCAGCTCGGTTGCATTTCCAGAAAGCTTACAGGAAGTCTTTCCTGGCTGTGGTGGTAGTGGCTCCAAGGCTGCTGCCAAGGTCTTTCTCCTTCTCGATTGGCTCAAGGGAAGCTATGAGGCTGTAAGGATTGAAAATGGCAGACAACCCGACCAGAACATGGGAGGCCACTTCCTGGCAGGAAGAGTGAAGGGGGCATTGTGGCTTTTCGATTTGGGATTCTGGAGCCTTGAGTTCCTGAAAGGGATTGCGGATAAAGGCAGCTTCTTTCTCACTCGTCTTCAGGGAGGTGTGAGCCTGGCTGTGAGGGAAGCGGCAGGGGTGGTCAAGCTGGATTTGGATCTGTTGCTGAGCAAGGCGTGTGAAGGAATCTTCGAGATAGATGTGCTATTGGGGGCAAAGGATAGAGTAGCGAGCAGACTCATCTGTATCCGGATGCCTGAAGAGGTAGCCAATGAGAGGAGACGCAAGGCAAAGGCGAAGGCAAAAAAACAGGGCAGGACCATGGACCGTAAGACTCTCGATAGACTCGACTGGGGTCTTTACGTAACCAATGCCCCAAAGGAATGGCTTTCTACCGAGGCAGTCGGGATAGTCTACCGAATCAGATGGGCGGTGGAGTTGGCATTTAAACTGACAAAAACGGATGCAGCCCTGGACAAGACATACAGCGAGAAGAAGGATAGAGTACTTTGTGAGTTCTATGCCAGGCTGATCAGTCTGTGTTTATTTCAAGCCTTGATGGCTTTGTTCGATGGTAAGACACTTAGCAAGCCCAAGGCATGGAGGCGAATGGGAGATGATTTGCTCGGCTTGGGGAAAGCCATTCAGAGGGGGAGAGGGCTCTCAGAGCTAAGAGCTCTCCTCTCCTATCTGGACAGACATTCGAAAAGATCAAAGAGGAAACGATACCCTTCAACTTTTCAAAGAATCGCCGAGGCGGAGCAGAGCTCGATCATCAGGGAAATGGTCAACCCTGTCACCTTCCTTAAGATGCTGAAAGATGGCGCAACAATCGTACATAAATACTTTTTTGTTGAATACTGCGCAGTCAAAGGGCTCGTGACGGCTTAGCTTGAAGCCTATGGGGCGTTGCCCCGGGCTATGGTATTGCGCCCCTTTGGGGCTCAAGAACCGGAAGAAGACGATGCTTCCACCTTGTCCTACTTTCATCATCCCACGTTCACGCTCCTTACCGTCAGTAAGAAAGATCTTGGAGGGAATAGCACGGTTTATATCAAATCCGACATGGACCTTGGCTTTCTTCGGACTGTCCCTGTAGTTAGCCCAGTACATGGAAAGCACAGCCCGGATGAACGAGCTGTCGATTCCCACTAACTCTCCAAGAATTGGTTTTAAAAGTTCATCAAAAGTAGGTGCTGTGCACCCTGGGGCATCAGGACAGAATGTTCGCGGCATCTTATTAAGTCCTTATAATTATAGGGTTTTGCGAAAAGCGCCACGATCCGCACCTGCATTGGAATGTCAAGTGAGAAAATGATTCAATTCACTGGTTTTTAACATTTTATTTCCGATCTATATTATGCAATTTCCTAACCGGACATCACTGCCAAAAAGAAGGAAAATGGACCATTTTTCACCGCCTAAAGTGGCGGGAATGCTCGCCGCCCTTTTTGCCATTCATCCTCGCCGTCGTTGATAGTCCAGCAACGACAGAGTGATAATTCAAGACCAGACCCCTTTTTCATCTAATTTGACAGTCCGCCTGAGGCATGTTTATCTGGCGAGAAACCGCTGAAGCTCAAGAGTTGCTATTTGCATGAAGAGTGGACGCACCCTCCCCACAACCTTCCTTAGCTACCTTGACAGTCATCGATTCCAGAACGAACTCCGGCAGTCACCTCCCCCAGCGCTAGTTGAGACTACATACCCGCGAAAAGCGTCGGAATTCCTTACACTCTTCGATCAAACGAAAGTTCTTATGATAAATCAAGCACTTTCAGTCGGAATCACTGATAGCATGACATTGTAGCGTCGAATTCTTTTACACTTGCAACTCATAGCGCGTGATCATCTTTTTATGAGTTAGCCATTGTATTCACGGGAGCCACACATTTTATTGCAAATCGTCCTTAGCTCACCGGTTCGCTGCTGCTTGATTTTAGCACGTCTGCCGATCATTCCATCTTCTGCGGCCACAAAGCGAAAAGCTAAACGGCTAGGTTATCGTTGATGATGGTATTATGTTTGCACTACTTTATTATCGCCGAAGCATCAATTCGTCATACTATGCTTATAAAAGCGATATTTTTATTGCAAACAAAGGAGATCAACATGATGAAACCAAAATTCAGAGCGTTCGCATTCTTAGGCCTTTTTTCCATCTTCGTATTTTCCTTCTGCTGTTCTCCGGCGTTAGCCACTCCAATTCAGATAGGCGCGGTGACTCCAGCTTGGGATGCCCCGATTGTTAACGCTAGTTTTACGGGACTACACTCCGGTTCGGTTTATGCCAAATACTCATTATCGTTTACCGGATCAAACGATCCCTTTTGGACAAACGGAACATACGGAGCTTTCTGCGTCGAAGCAAAATTTGAAAGTAAATTCGACCCTGGATATATTTACAGCGTTGGCGACGGACTCCAAATAAGCGAGCTTGGTTATTTGAGGGCCGCTTACCTGATAGACAATTACATAAATACTGCTATGAATAATTCGTATGCTTGGGCCGCCCTGCAAGTCGCCATTTGGGAGGTCGTGCTCGGTAACAATTTCACTTACAACTCCGGCCTAAAAAATAGTGGCTGGGAGGATGACGCATATGCTTGGATTACAGAAGCTAATACGATTGGTTCCTATACGCCCAAGAACTACTTGATCGCCGTCATTAGCGACGAAGATAAAGATCCGACCCAGTCTTCCGGCAATCAAGACTATATGATATACAAGACCGCCCCCGTACCGGAGCCTGCAACGCTTCTCCTTTTCGGAGCCGGTTTGGCGGGGTTGGCGCTCATGAGATTTAGGAAGAAATCGAGATAGAATGTAAGAGCTTCAGCGATATCTGCAGGAAATCGCCGAAGGGACTTGAATGCCGGTAAACAGAAAATGGGGGAGAGACGCTCCCCCTTTCACCATTTCACCAGACCCTTTATCGAGCATCTTTTCATTGTACTGCATCTCCCCAACCTGCCAAGCTCCGTCAGATTCAAACCTTACCCTTCCAGCGAAATGATCTCAATCCAAAGAGCATAGGTGAGCTATTGAATTATCACTTTATTCTCCCTACTCGCGAGGAGAGCCCGTTCGTGGAAAAGTGATAATTCAAGACCTGACCCCTGCATTGCTTCTGCGAAGAATGCGGGCTATATTCTCCGCAGGAGGCGCGTAGAGTAAGCATATTCATTCATGAAAGAATAGATTGGCCAAGATTCCGTTGGGATCATGAGAGGTTAAGCGCACGGCTTGCCGCCGTGCGGCACAGGCAGGGACGGCTGATAGGGCGAATGGAAGCAATGGGATTTTCGCTTCGTGCTGAAGCCGTTCTACACACCCTCACGCTGGACGTTCTAAAATCATCCGAAATCGAAGGAGAAATACTCGATAAGGAGCAAGTGCGATCCTCCATCGCTCGGCGTCTTGGCATCAATATCGGCACAGCGGCGCCTGTGAGCAGAAACATAGAAGGCGTGGTTGCATTTTCATCCCCTGTTTTGCTCTGGGACACGCCTAGAAGCTCCCTAACGAGAGCGGCAGGTTGTTTCGGATCCAAAGCTAAAGAGAAAGAAGGGCCTTGTTGATCAGAAGATGGCCGCCTCATCTTTGGATCATCGGCTGACACTCTCCTTTACCCGCCACTTCTTTCGCCTCTCCATGGATACATACATGTTAATATTACTGAGTTTATTGGTTTTCACAATGTTGTCTATAAGCTCTACGTTGATTTCTAAAGCTGGTTTTCTTTTCTTATCGAAATCCGACTGCGGCATCACCGTAAGTTTCGACTTGGACAGCCCACTAGACTTTTTCCATTTTGTTCTTCGCAGACTGAGTCGATAAACCCGAAGGCCCTTTGGGGTTTTCGCATCGCTGTGTCTTTGCCCCTGGAGTTTTTTGCATGCCCGGTGAAAAGGGTGACATGCAAAAAAATTATAGCAAAATCATAATAATATCAACAAAACGCTGGACCATATTGGCCTAACCGGCCTGATATGGTTAATAGAGCCCATGATCGGAATGGACCTTTGATGGCTCGATCCCGTTCCCTCATTGAAATAGAAAGGTTCAAAAGCTGCATAGTTCTACGAGAGAAAGGCGAAATCGTCAAACCACAAAAACTTGATCATCGAGGTAGAGGACTTGCTTTTCCTAATGAACAGCACCATGCCGGACGCACGACAAGAAAGAGGCAGATCCATTCCGGACGCTGCCTCTTCTATTAGCATATATTGGTGGCCGATCAAATATTAGAGGTTTGCTCTCTTCCTAAGTTTCCTCGCGCCTACCAATCCTAAAAGGCCAGAACCAAGAAGCAGAAGCGTCGAAGGTTCGGGAACTGGCTGACTACCCAACGAACCAAGATGACTAAGTTTCCCAATTTCTAGGATTGAATATCCACCAACTTGTTGCAGATTTATCACGGCCCAATCATACGATTCAATGTTATCGTACAAGGCCCAGAGCTGAGTTGGAGTTTGACCTTTTCCGGGGGTAAGATTTCCGGTCTTAATGTAAAAATACTCAGGTTGGATTGGAGGTTGGAGCGCGCCAAAGTTAAACGCATATACATTTTGAGTATCAGTCGACTGCCAGTTCCAGTCTCCGTCGTCCTTTTCAGTTTTTGTTAAATCGGCGACCACAAAGTCCGTACCAAGAACCGAATTAACCCAATCGATCTCCCCTTGATCACCGGAGTTTGTAAGAGTAGTAGTCGTGGCTCGAAGATTATCTACTGCTCCTAGATTAATCGAGCCGATCATTACGGCATGCACCGGGTTTATAGTTAATAAGAAACACAGCGCCAAAAAACTTAAGATAAAATTTCTTTTCATTTCGCTCTCCTTATTCAAACGAGGTAAATGGAAACCCAATAAATTGTATAGTTATGCAAGAGTCACGCCACGCAATAAACAGAAAAACCTATGCGTTGATCATATCGATAAGATATTAACTTCACTATAATTTTTGTTTACCTTGATCAAAAGTCCAGAAGTGAAAGCTGCCTGGAATTACATTTGGAGCTTTATCAACTGTAAGAAATTTTTACACATCAGAAGCGAAAAAGGTCTAGGGGGGAATCAAACTCTTGATTACAGCCTTTTTCCGATGCCGGAGGAAACCTGTAAGGTAATCCGACACTATTTCCTTTGGGTACTCAGGGCCTGAGGGACGTCCGTGAGTCCTTGAGGACACTCTGAACTTATTACTCGATGTTCAGGTTTTTCGCCCGGTATAGCATCTATGCGGGTTTACAACGGGAGTAACCAGGCAATTGAAAGATGGTAGATCGGCGCTGTGCCTGCATTCTCCTTTTCTCCATGTCGGCACCCATCTGAAAAACTTGGACATCGAGTATTAGGCTTTATTCCGATTGAACTACAGCCTCAATGGGCTGAGAGAAAGGAGCGGCCAACTCGGCGGAAGCATGACCTTCCGTTGGTTCTCTCAGTAGATCAGAGAACAATTCGCCTATATCTTCCAAATGTTTGATATTAGGTTATACTGCATCTTTCAATGAAAGAAGATGCAGTGATGAAGAGTTTACGTTTTGAGAGCATTCGCAACCGCTTGGCCGATGTGGTGGGCCCTAACCAGCCTCAGCCCCAAAGCCTTTTCGACCTTGTTGCCACAATCAAGCTCGCAGCTCGCTTGGTTAAAGCCATCAACCGCTGGTACGATAACGCCCCTGATCGTGACAGGGTTCGATCCCGTCTCTACTACTGGTACCGAAGAGTATGGGAATCAGGACTTTCGGAGCTCAAGGATGTTTCCGACATGATCCGCAACTGGCAAGAGGAGATCCTCAACTATTTTCTGGATCATCTGACCAATGGCGCCACGGAAGGGCTCAACACGAAAACTCTATCGCACTCACCGCTTGCTTCGTAAAGCCCGTAACCTTCTTTTTCATCTCGGCTGAGTATTTTTGGAGCAGAACTTTGGCCAAAAGCGGAATATCACCTTCCCTGTTCCGAAGTGGAGGTAGGCTTAAGACAACGATCCCGAGGCGAAAGTATAGGTCCTCGCGGAATCGGCCCTCTGCAAGGGCTGTCTTCATGTCGGCGTTCGTAGCGGAAACCACGCGGACGTCCACAATGGTTTCCCTCTTCCCTCCAAGCCGCATGTATTTCTGCTCCTAAAGAAAGCGAAGAAGCTGTACCTGAAGCTATAAAGGTAGATCGCCTATCTCATCCAGGAACAGCGTGCCGCCATCTGCCACCTCAATGCACCCCCTCTGATGGGCATAAGCTCCGATGAATGCGCCCTTATCGTGTCCAAAGAGCTCACTTTCAAGTAAATTCTCAGGAATAGCGCTACTGTCCCTTGACGCTCAACGGAATTGACCCGTATATGCTCAGTTTTTTAACCCATTGATTCTCTAGCACATATTCTGACAAAGTGCTTGACTGACAATGCCTCTTCTGATAATAGGATCAAATCTGTTTCTTCTGCCATGGGATGTACATCGTTGGCGCGCGCCAACACGCAAGGCAGCACATGATGCAACCATCCGAGGTTATTATTTTTATCTAAGCAAAGCCAACAAGTAGATTCAGATTGCATGGGCAAGCTTCCTAAGAAGAGCCAGTTGTACTTCCCCCACATTCTAGTGGAGTTGCCAGAACTCGCCTTTGGATCACTGGATGCTGCGCACCGTCTGGGTCAGCAGTTATCGTGAGCATAAAAGGGTCAGTTTTCTTTAGCGTTGAGGCTAGTCCTTGATACTCTTGAATTTCAGGAACTCTTTCAAGTCTTCATAATAGGAGTAGGAGAATGCAAAACAATAAAGCTCTATTGCTCTGGGCCAGAACGTGCATTCTATTTTTGTATTTTTATGCTTCTCAGGGAAACGCTTTGAATGCGGCAGAGATTTTACCCACGCCCATCAAGCCGGAATGGTCCAGATTCCTCATACTGGTCTGGCAATACCAAACCGATGCGCAAAGAGACAAAGCGCTATACGAGTCTCTGAATCTCCGCGGCTTTCATCTAGACCATCATTTTCCTGAATCTGCGGTACAGTTTGCCAAAGAGAACGGATGGCCGTTTTATGTCGATCATTCAGCAGGAAAGGGATACCTTTACCTGACCGACAAAGACAAAAAGTCCATTGCAAAGGCGCGTGGGACGCCTGTGCGGCCGAACAGTCTCGCTGACCCTGAGACTATCTCAAAGATGAAGGAATTGCTGCGCGACCATATCTCCAGAGCAAGAGAGGCTCCCGTAGTCGCCTATGCCTTCGATGACGAAATCTCGCTCTTCAGCTTCACCAGCCCCAGCGATGTTGATGGCCATCCTCATAATATTGAAGGTTTCCGCAGTTGGCTTCAGGGGCAATACGACAACATAGAGCATCTGAATCGTGAATGGGGTTCAAACTTTTCATCCTTTCTCGATGTCAGACCCTGTGGATTCGATGATGTGCGCAAGACCAGCCGCGATCCCATTCCGACATGGAATCTTGCCCCTTGGTTGGACTGGCGCACTTATATGGATGTGCATTTTGCAGAAGTGCTCGCAGATCTCACAAAGTATTCCAACTCTCTCGACCCTCGCACTCTTGCTGGTTTTGTGGGCGGCCAGCAGCCAAGTCCTTGGGGCGGATACAATTATGCGCGCCTCGCCGATTCCGTGCAGTGGATGGAAGCCTACGACATCAATGGCGTTAACGAAATTCTTCGGAGCTTCTGGGATCAAGGCCGACCCCGCCTTCAGACCTTCTTCAGCAGCAAAGACCCCAAGCTGGATGCATGGTTTCTATGGTATTACCTGGCGCATGGAAATCGCGGCGTCATTGCCTGGCCGGAGGGCTGGTTCGCGGAGGCCAAGGCGGCCTATCATATCCGCCAGTGCGGTGATACATTCAAGCAGGTTCAGTCGGATATTTTTAAGTTGATTATCGATTCTGAGCTCCAACACGATCCAATCGCCATCTACTATTCTCACCCTAGCATCCAGGTAAGCTGGGCCATGGATGCAACTGTTCACGGCGCCTCGTGGATCAACCGCAACAGCAGCCTGGATGATGATAACTCCGTAGCAGGTCTAAACCGGCTGGCCTGGCTGAAGATCCTTGAAGATCTCGGCTATCAGCCGCGCTTTATACGAGAATCTGACTTGCTTGAGGGCCAATTGTTCAATAAGGGGATTCGAGTTCTGATCTTAAATCACACTCTAAGCCTGAGCTCGAAGGAGGCGGCGGCCATCACCTCCTTTGCCGAATCCGGAGGTACGGTCCTCGCCGACGAAGGAACAGGTTTATTCAACGAGCACGGCAAGGGGAGGTCGCCCGGCATTCTCGACAATCTCTTCGGCATTCGGCAATACCCCGAGAAGGGTTTTCTCGGTGGTGACAAAGTGACGGAAATCGATGGAGAGAAGTACATCGAGGAGGACTTCAGCAAGCGCCTGACAACCCAAAATGCCTTTCGCTACAATGGATTGGTTATTTTCGGCAGGCATGTGAAAGCTACTGACGGAACTGCAGAAGCCGAAACCTCAGGAACAGCGGTTCTGGTTCGCAGGAAAACAGCGCCGGGAGAAGGGGTGTTTCTGAATCTAAGCCCGATAGAATATCTGCTCTACAGGAATGAAGCAATCGGCGAGAGATGGCGGGCGGTCATCGGGAAAATACTCCTGAGCGCAGGTCTTCGGCCGCGCCTTCACCTGAGCGAGAACGGCAAATCAGCGCTCGAAGCCGAAAGCATATTCTGGAAAAATGGCGAACGAATAGTTCTATGCGTAGTGAAGAATCCCATCCGCCATTCGGCCATTGGAAAAAGGGCGACAAATTCTATGCTTAAAGCCGACCATGTGACATTGGAGCTTCAATTTGCATCCAAGATAGAAGATTTAGTGAACGAACGAACAAGAGTAAAGCTCGGCGATGGACATTATTTTTCCGATGATTGGAAGCCTTGGGAGGCCAATGTTTATTCTTTCCGGTTGCCTATCAGAGAGAATCTCGATTGAAAACATAAGGTAGCAGGCAGAACACAGCCATGAATTGTCGCTTCTCCTCCTCGAACGAAAAAGATGCATTCCCAGGTTCTTGTTGGCCTGTCCTGACGTTCCACACCGATCGTTGCAGTGAGATCACGCTGGACTTTGCCACCTTTGGAGTACTGGAATACAGGGAGCGTAGCTGTGAATATCAGAGGCTTGGGATAGGAGTTGTCTCCCCGCTCCCGCCCTTGTTCAAATGGATTTCGGCACAGCAGGAGTAGCATAGGGAGCCTAAAAATATATGATAAAATTCTTATGAGGATAGAGTAACGCAATGTTCCATGTTATTTACGCGGAGCTTACGATCATAAAAGAAGTGGGCGGGACTAAGCCCCGCCCAACCTTTCATCGTTTATTTTCGCACAAATTGAACTTCACACTGCTCCGCACTACTTTTTGCGACGGCTTAAGAAGGCAAGCCCTATTAATCCAGAGCCTAATAGCAATACCGTTCCAGGTTCTGGAACTACCGTGCTGACAGATTCGACCATTACCACCATATCGTTATAATCCTTGTCACCACCATTGGGCCCATCTTCAAAAGCTAAAAGGAACTCATTCTTCAGCCAATCTCCAGGGGCGAAACCACCAATCTGGATTTTATCTCCCTTTCCTTCATAGGCTACCATATGATCAAAACCACCATCGTTGTTGAGGCTGCTGTCCGAGTAATAAGTGACGCTACCCGTATTCATGTAAAACCCGAACGCGTTTCCCGCAAAAGTAGCTACAGGTGTAAGTCCAAGATTCAGACGTACATCACCATTGGCGAGAATAGACACTATTGCTTGGGTACCAGGCGCCATTGGATCAGTACTACTGCTTCCAAAAAGCTGGACCTTACTATTAGGATTTGCCATATCATATATACCGAAGGAATTAGTTTTATTATTCGCAGTAATCTCAATAACAAAAGTCGCCAGCGATCCGCCAGACCCGCCTATTGCCCAATAAGCATCGGTACCCTCTGCTATCTGATCTGTATGGACATCAACCGAGCTATTGCCAGACGGATTTGATGATGTTGCTACGGTAATGTCATTCAAGATCTGCTGAAGCGGAGTTTCAGGTCCTGGTAGAATGGTTGTAGCGTGGGCAACGCTCACAAAGAGGGTAAACACACTCAACACAAACATAATTGATGCTCTTTTCATTTTCTTCCTCCTCAAAGGGTATAAGTATTAGCTGATTTTAGGATCCACTATTATCCCCAAACTTGTCTTATGCTATAGAGCAAAACCAATGCCAGAAGCTCTACGCCCTCGGAACAGTAGCATAAGTTGTTTTAAATACAACTAGATCACTAGTCATGAAGAATTTCCGTCGCTGCAGAGGCTAATCTTTATGAACACGCAAACCGTTAAGATATCCGACAGTTCGTTTGCTTCCATAATAGCCTATAGCCGTTAAGCTTATTAAGACAGTGACTTACAATAAAAACCATAAAGCGGATGATATGTAAGCTTTTCCGACAAAAAAGGGGAGCAGGCTGATCCTGCTCCCCTCCAAACACATCATCATCTAAACAAAAACGAATTTTCACTCTTTTTCTAGCCGCAATTTCTGCATGAGCTCATAGAGTGTCGGCCTACTGATCCCCAGCTCCGCCGCCACCTTGGTCATGTTCCCTTTATGTCTGCTGAAGGCCCTCTGGATGAGCTCCTTTTCCAAAGCTTCCCTCGCAGCCTTTAGACTCAGCCCTGCGAGCTTCGTTTGCTCGGTTGTTGCAAGTTGGAGGTCCATTGGAGTGATCTTTGTGCCTTCGGCCATTATAATCGCTCTCTTGATCCTGTTTTCGAGCTCGCGGATGTTACCGGGCCAATCATGATCGTCAATAGCTCGGATCGCTTGGGGGGTAAGCCGCATCATCTTCTTTTTCATTTCAGCAGCATATCTATCAAGAAAAGTCTTGGCTAGCAGTACTGCATCTCCCTCGCGCTCCCTGAGCGGGGGAAGGGAAATAATGACAACCCCAAGGCGGAAATAGAGATCTTCCCGAAAATGACCTTCTTTCATGGTCACGTCCAGATCAGTATTCGTGGCTGCAAGTACGCGAACATCAACAGTGATCTCCTCCCGCCCTCCTACCCGAAGGAACTGCTGCTCTTGCAAAAAGCGTAGAAGCTTAACCTGAAGTGGAAGCGGAAGATCTCCGATTTCATCAAGGAAAAGAGTGCCTCCTTGAGCAGATTCAATGCGCCCTTTTTTCAGCGCATGAGCCCCGGTGAAAGAGCCTTTCTCATGCCCAAACAGTTCGCTCTCGAGCAAATTCTCCGGGATAGCACCGCAATTGATGGCTACAAAAGAGTGCTTGCGCCTTGAGCTCATTCGATGAATGGCCCTCGCAACCATCTCCTTTCCTGTACCGCTTTCGCCAAGAATCAGAACCGGCACCTCGGTTGTCGCCACCTTGCCGATTGCCTCAAAAATCTTCTGCATCTGAGGGCTTGAGCCCAGTATGCCCTGGTACGCGTCCACGCTAACGAATTGCTGAAGCTCCCGGTTCTCACGCTCAAGCGCTGAAACATGCAGCGCCCTTTTGAGCACCACTTGAAGCTCTTCTATTTGGACTGGCTTGCAGAAAAAATCATAAGCTCCGCGTTCTATGGCTCTGAGCGCATGCTCCTTTTCATCTCTTCCGGTGATGATTATCACCTTGACGCAGGGATCCAATTCCAGAAGATCATCCAGTATCATCAGGCCTTGTGATACGCCCCCTTCATCAGGCGGCAATCCCAGATCGAGACATACGATCAATGGCAACTTTCCACGGAACGCCTCCATCGCCCCAGCTCGCTCGCCAGCAAGGAAGATCTCGTAATCCCGAGTCAGAGCCCATTTCATCTGGGTCCTGATGCTTTCGTCATCATCAACTATAAGCAGCTTTGGTTTCGACATTTTCACCCCAGACTAGAATTCTTGAATTCTGGCACAAAGGGCAAAATAACGCGGAAGGTGCTTCCTTTGCCTTCCAGACTTTCTACCTCGATTTTTCCCTGGTGAGCTTCGACGATCATTCTGCACTGAAAAAGGCCTATCCCAAGGCCCTTCTTTTTGGTAGTTTTGAAAGGAGAGAAAAGCGAACACTCCATGAAGTTTCTCGACATCCCACAGCCATTATCAGTTACAGACAGCACAGCACAGCCATTTTCAAAAGATGTCTCGATTGTAATCCTCCCCTCATCCCCTACTGCATCCTCAGCGTTCAAGATGAGATTTGTCACCACCTTGTGTATTTGATCAGGATCCAAAAGAAGAGGCGCAATAGGATTAAAAGTCTTGTGCAGGTGGGAGCGAACGGAGCCGTTCAGGTCGCCAATAGTTTCCTCGATCAAAGCATTCAGATTAACTTCTGTGCGATTGATCTCGACTTTTTCTTTGAAGAAAACAAGGCGCCGGCACATGGAGTTGATCTTGTCAACGCTTCTGCCGATCACTTTCAGCGCGTCTTCTCGAAACTCAGGGTTGTCGTAATGAACGGGAAGGTTCTGGAGCGTAAGAGAGAGGGTGGAAGCGAGGTTTTTCAAGTCGTGCACAAAAAAGGTTGAGATGGTTTGAAACGTTTCTAACTGCTTTGCAGTCTGCAGGCGCTCGTTGAGTCTCAGGTTCAGGATGCTGCCCGCGGTCTGATCGGCCATGGTCTTCAGAAGCTCGATGTCTTCCAGTGTAAAAGGGACGCTGCTGATGCGAGCGCCGACAGTCACAAAGCCCACAAATTCTCCTGCGGCGGCAAGCGGAGCAATGTAGGCGGTCTTCCTTTCAACCAGAACATCCGACGTATCTGCTTTTAGCCTCTCCCTCCAGTCGATTCCTGAAGCATTCAGGTCAACGGGACTCGACTGATCGCGCAACATGCACACGAAGTCTCGAAGGCTTCCCGACGCCGCATCGAATATCTGCGCCTGTGACGTCAATAGGGCCGTCGAGCCCCCGACATTCAGCTGATTTCGAGCTTCATCCAGGAGCCAGATCGTAACCGAAGGAGAGCCAAAGGTATCCGAGATCATTTTTGCCGCAGCCGCACAGAGCTCCTTCGTGTCAACCAGAGACAGCGTGCGTTGGGTAAAGGTCGACCATTCCTTTCTGTAATCATATCTGGGACGACTAAAGTGGCGGTTCAAGAGATATTTAAACCGCTGTCGAATCTCGCTTGAGAATACCAGAAAAGCCAGCGCCATAAGCGACACGAATATAAACAGGACTTCCAGGGGAACCGACAGGGTGTTTTCAAAACTGCTCAACGATCCAGCGACAACTCCGGTGACTATAAGGTATACGCCGATGATCAGAACAGTGAGGGAATTGTAGACTGCGGTGTGTGAGAGATAGATGCTGGCGTCGGAGACCTGCATACGATAGAACGATAATGCGATCAGAACACTGGCTACGATAATCGCAGCGCCATTCAGAGATTCGAGGGAAGGATTCAAAGTGTGGTACAGCAACATTTGGCTGGTGGTGTAGACCCGTACAGCAAAAAGACCGAAAAGACCGAGCGCCATGGGCTTGATCTTCCACCGCATGCTTCCCGTGAAGGCTCGCAGAGTCTTCTCAAGATTCATCAGGATTGCAACCGCGCCAAGCAGAGAAAAGACCTGGTAAGCATATCCCGACCATCCTAGAACGAGCAGCCATGCAGACTTGCCGTCCACGGCTGTTGCGCTCAGGAAAAAGCTGTCGCCAAAGAAGACTGAAAGAGCTGCAAGCATGGCGAAGAGAACAAGCACCACCCATTTCCAACTCGTCAGAAAGACTTCATAGTTGGCCCGTGCGAAGCTCAAGCTGAAAAGAAGCCATGCGGGGAGCAATACTGCTCCAAAAACGCTTCTCAGTCGATGCCAAAAGATCAGTTCACTGGGCGAGGAAAGGAGAAACGAAAAGCCCAGGACACCCTGATCGAGCGCCAAAGCAATCATTCCAAACGTGAAAGCCCAAAAGGCGAACGAACGATTTCCTTTGAGAAGCACGAGGCAGGCGGCTCCAAGACTTAGAACGGCTCCTGCAAAACAAAGGAATGTGTTGAGCTTAAACATCCAGACCATGCCTTAGTATCTTCGGAATCCGTTGATTCTATTTGAGCTCTGCAAGAAGGCGTTTCGCTTCTTCGGAGCCTGGAAAGCCGGAGTTTATCTGCAGTGCTTGAGAAAAAGCGTCCCGAGCTGCGCTCTTGTTATCAAGCTTCAACTGCACCATGCCAAGATGAAACAGGACCTCGGGGTTGTTTGGCAGTTTGGCGGCGCTATCCTTTAGCAGGCTTAAAGCCCACTGATTATCTCCACGCAGATGGAGAATCCATCCGAGAGTGTCGGCAATGCTAGGGTCGTCAGGAGTCGCTTCATGGGTTTTGAGCGCGAGTTGAAAAGCCTTTTCCAGGTCGCCTCCCTGACTCGCGTAGAGATAGGCCAGGTTGTTCGCCGCCGCCGCAAATTCGGGCTTCAAAGCAAGCGCCTGCTCATAGGACTTCTTGGCTCCTTCTATGTCGCCTTTTCGTTGTTGGATTATCCCAAGGAGCATGTGAGCGCCGGCATTCCGGGGATTCTTCGCCAATGCATCAGTAAACTTGGCTATCGCTTCATCGTCTTTGCCGGTTAGGGAATAAATCTGACCAAGCGCGAAATAAGCGTCCGACAAATTCGGATCCAGTTCAATCGCCTTAGAAAGAGGGCCTTCCGCCAGCGCCGTCTGACCAGTGGACATGTAGACCCTGCCCAGCAGATGATGCAAGCCAGCCGCTTCGGGCGCAAGATTGATCTGCAGCTGTATGCGCTTGACAGCCTCCTCCTTTCTCTTCTCGGCCAGATCCATCGCAACAAGCTGAGCCAGAGGAGGCGTAAATGCGGGCGCCATGACAAGAGACTCCTCGAATAGCTTCTTTGCCTCAGCCGTTTTCCCCTGCAATTTCAAAGTCAACCCGAGGAAAAGTCGACCTCGCGGGTCTTTGGGAGCTATGGCCATTACCGTTTCAAAAGCTTCAACCGCCTGCGGAATCTCTTCTTTCGCCAAATAGCCCGAACCCAACAGAACATGAGCCATCGCAAGCTTTGGCTGTTTTTCCACCAGCTTTTTCAGCGCATCAATTGCAGACTGCGGGGACCCTGTCTTGATATCAAGCTCTGCAAGTTTAAGGATGGCATCTGAAAAGTTTGGCTCGATCGCAATTGTCTCTTTGAACTCAGCCTTCGCCTTCAGAATATCCCCTGCCTGCAGATGAGCCAGAGCCAGTTGATATCGAGCTTGGGAAACGCCAGGGTTTATCCTGATGATCTCCTGAAATTCCCGTATGGCCTCTTCCGTCTGGCCCTTGGCAAGGTAAATGCGCCCTCGCAGTAAACGCGCATCGACATCGGATGCATCCTTCTTGAAAATTGGATCGAGCATTTTGATAGCATCATCGAACTTCTGCTCGGCAAAGGCGATCTGCGCCAAGCGACGCCAAGCTGGGAGAAACTCGGGAGCTTTTTCAGTAGATTCCTGCAAGACCGCTTTGGCCTGATCGGGCTTGTTGATGAGAAGATAGAAATCTGCAAGCCTTATCCGCTGCTGAGATCCAAGCGGAGCGAGATCGGCTGCGGCTTTGAATTCTACTTCAGCTTTCTCGGGATCGCGTTTGAGAAGATATAGATTCGCCAGAGCAGTGTGCGCTTCACCAGACTTAGGATCTTTTTCTATAGCAGTTTTAAAGGCCCTTTCCGAAGCAACCGCATCGCCTTTACGCAAGTAAAGAGCTCCAAGCGCAACATGGAATTTAGCTTTGTCGGCAAAGCCGGGAAGCGCTCCCTCAAGACGAAGGATAGACTCGTTCACTTCTTCAGGAGTGTTAGCTGATCCGGCTAAAAGAAGCAGCGCCTCCAAGTTCCCGGCTTCTTTGTCGAGAACATGCATTGCCTCCTGTCGAGCATCATCGGGCTTCCGACCCAAAAGGTAGATGTTTCCCAATTTGGTCCGCACCTGCAGGTTGTTAGGGTCTAGCTCTTTGGCCTTAGCCAGAATGCGAAACGCCTCCTCCATTTCACCCAGCGCATAAAGCGAGTAGCCAACATGCTCTATTGAATGCAAATTTTTCGAATCAATCCGCAGAGCATTTTTGTACTCGATGATCGCCTCCCTATACTTCTCCTGGCTGTAGAATTCATCGCCGCTCTTGATGTATCTAGCCTTTTTGGCTTCCGGCGACCAGGAGCAGCTGGTTGCGACTGCAGCTATCAGCAACAGAGTCAATACATGTCGGCAGATCCTGGGCATGGCATAAGCTCCTTGGTGAAAGAGGCGATATAATCAACGCGCTCTGAGTAAAAGATATTCGACTAAAACCATCGCCTTGCTTCCGACGGCGCCTCGTTTCTTCCTTCGCTCTTACAGCAAGGCTTTCCACTGCGCTATATATGATGCCCCTACAATGACTTGAAGCCATTATAGACCAATATGCCTGGCAGGCCAACAGGCAAAAAGGCGCATCCGGCTTTTGCGCTCCCCCTTTGGCGTGCTCCGCAGGCGATTTACCACTTATGGATAATGAAAATCGTAAGGACTTAGAAGGGACTTTGGATAGGGATCAATCGGGCAGGAATTCGTATAAGACTGGATAGATGGCTTGGATGGATCGGACAAGAGTGTCGGATGTTTCCGAAACGGTTCCATACATAGGGCTTGAAATCCTGATAATCGCTCCATCGGAGCGATTATGTAGAGCCGCATTTTTTATCATCTCGACACGGGCGGTCATCTCGCTCGCACTCACTACGCCCTGGGACTGGTACCAATAGAAAACGACCTGCTGATCTCGGTCCTTTTGAATCAGATAGCGATTCACGTTAATTGGCGCGAAAGGCTCATTCAAAGGAATCGTCACCCGGGCCGATTCCAGAGGCTCCCAACCGCTTCCAGGCAGGCAATTCTTAGGGGAGTGGATTTGAGCTCCCTTGCGCTGCGTATCCCAATACCCGATGTAGAGGTTAAGGCCGCGCCCTTGCGGATTCACGTAAACCCTTGAAATGTAATCCTTGAGCTTTAGAACGCCCAGGGTTCTCTGGTCGAAGCTGAATGACTCTCGCATGCGCCAGTCCCCAATAATGGCGGGGAAAGCATCCAGCGGCTTTCTGAGGGGAATGATTTCACCGGAAGAGCGAAGTTGCAGGAAAAGTAACGCCGCCAATAGAACTGAACAGGACAAAGCAATACGGAATCGATTCATCATGATCATAACCTCTATCGCGCCAGCTTAAACAACCGCATCAGACCATAAACCCCGAACAAGCCCGCGAAAGCCACCAGAAAGATCAACCATCCGGCAAGAGTGTGATAAAATCCTTCCGCATATTGAACGCCAAACCAATAGGCAATGATCCCAGTAATGACAACCCGTCCAGCGTTTGCCACAATGGTGATCGGTATGGCGGAAGCAATCAGAATCGCTCGTGACAGCCTGGATTTGAAAGTCACATAAGACCACGCCACCGCCAGCGCGAGGAGAGAGATGAGGGAACGGATGCCGCTGCAAGCTTCAGTTACGCCAAGGCTTGTGTTGCTCAGCTGAATGACATTCCCATCGAGCAGGACGGGAATGCCCAACATGTCCAATAGCCAGGCCGCATTCTGAGCCGCAAGCCCCTGCAGTGGAAAGGCTATGGCGTAAAAAATAGTCGAGGGCAATGGGATCATAAAGACCAGATACACAAGGGGGAAGAAGAGCGCCTTGAATACTTCAGTCCCAAGATGAAATAGAACCAGCCCGGCAAGGACGATGATGAAAGAGATGCGCATGGTGAAGAACTCTGCGCCGATCTCGCCAATAATGAGCGCCCCGAGTCCAGCCAGAATCACAGGCAGCCCGATCCAATTTCCTTTTACATTGACATTCTGGAGCTTCTCACGCTGCATCCATATCAGATAACCGCTAAACAGAGGCACAAGCATCCCATGAGAGTAGTTGGGATCGTTCCACCAGTCGTTCACTAGCCCGATAACTACCCTCCAATATAATGCCGCCAGCAGAGCAAGCAAAACGGCAACTTGTGCGAAATCCAAAGCGCTGAACTGCTTAAGCCTTAACCTACAACGGTCCGCTAAAGAGTGAATATCGGCGCTGCACTCATCCATATGGATCCTTCGCTCCCAGCTCTCTTGAGGAAATGTGAGGTCAATTCAATAGTTCCATTTGAAGCCAAGCAACAAGTGCTTGGCCGAAATTTCAACCGCCTGTCGGCATTAAAGCAACTCGTCTATATACCGACTCGTATGCACTCACCATTGTTCCGACGCTAAATGACTCAAGAACCCTTTTTCTCCCCGCAGCTCCATGTAGTTCTCGAAGACTCGGAGCCCTCAAGTAGCTCAGTATTGCTTCCCCCAGCGCCCGATCATCCTTCGGCTCAACAAGAGCTCCGGTGTAGCCGTGCATCACCAGTTCGGCATTTCCTCCCACGCGAGTCGCAACCACCGGAAGCCCTGCCGCCATAGCCTCTAGAATAGTATTGGAGATACCCTCATTTAACGAAGGCAAAACGAACACGTCCAATGCTCCTAATATTTCGGGAACATCCGAACGGTTTCCCAAAAAAATCGTACCTTCTGGCGCTATTGCCTCGAGCGCATGCCTTTCAGAACCGTCACCAATGACAACGAGCCGAGTTTCGGGCGTAGATTCGAGGACATCCGCTATTGCTTTAAAAAGCGTAGGATGGTCCTTTATCGGATCCAATCGTCCTACAACCCCAACAATAAATGCATTTGCTGGTATTCCAATTTCTAGCCTGATTCTCTTTCCATTTTCGCACAGGCGGTACTTCGCTGGGTCCACACCGTTGTAAATTTGGTTCACCCGCCTTCGAGAACAAATTACAGCTTGGAGCCATTCCTCTATTCTCTTGGATACACAGGTGTATTCGCATACCCAACGCGATAAGAATTTCCTTACATTGACGCGTTTACGATCCAAGCCGTAAGGATCATCCATACCCCAACCGTGTTCACCGTGAACCACCTTGCGACAGCCGGCAAGACGAGCGGCAATGATCCCGTCCATGCCGCTCCAATTCCTTGTATGTACAACATCCGGACGCAGTGAGCTCAAAATTCGCGATAGTCTCCATAAGAAGGCCACCGAATTGCCGTCACTCTTTCCCAATGAGAGGACTCTGGCTCCCTTTGGCAGCAATTGCTCCGATTCTCCTGAGCTAGAAAGGCACAGGATGATGTGCTCAATGTCTTCCGAAGCATGCTGCGCTAATGTGGCAATGCCCTTTTCGAGACCTCCTGTTCCAAAGGAGAAGAGGACATGCGCCACACGGATCTTTTTCATAACTGAGATCTTCCTCAAAGCGGGCTGCAGCTCTGCTGGGTCCCTTTGAGCGATGGGCCACCATGACTGCTCAAGGAATCAACGAGCACTCGCAAAACGTTCATGCCACAGGTTCAGCATCAATACTGTCCATAGCTCCGTAGACCTGTTTCTAAGCCCTGACTGGTGCTGGTCCCACAGTTTTTCAAGAATCTTCGGCTGAAGATAAGCCCGGCTGGCTCCACCATCCAGGATCAGCCCCCTCGCATACTCCCGGAGGTCCTTTCTCAACCATTCCAGGATCGGCACACCGAAGCCCATCTTCTTCCTGTACAAAATATCTTCAGGCAAATAACGCCCGAGCGCCTTTTTGAAGATGTGCTTGCCATCCCTCCCAACCAGCTTCATGCGGGATGGGATGCGCGCAACGTACTCCATGAAGACATGGTCGAGAATCGGGCAACGGACTTCGAGTGAGACTGCCATGCTCGCGCGATCAACTTTGGTAAGAATGTCCTCACAGAGATAAGTCTTCATGTCCAGGTATTGGATGCGCGAGAGGTGGTCGGGAGCAGGAGCCTTCTTGTAGATGTCGTGGAATTGGCCGGATGTGGCGTAGCCGCCCAGTTCTTCCAGAACATCTGGATGTAGTAGCAGACGCTTCTCGTCTTCATAAATGGCGCTGACAGAGAAAAAATAGGCTTCCACAGGATCTCTCGCGACGTTCGAGATGAACGCCTTTCCACGGAACACTTGCGGCAGGAAATCGGCCTTTGGGTAGAGCCTCCCGAGTAAACCGAAAACAGGCCCCGCCACGCCCGTCGGAAGCAAGTCTCTTACGAGGTTTTCCCTCATATCAAAATAGTACCTTCGATAGCCGGCAAAGTTCTCATCGCCACCGTCTCCAGAGAGCGCAACTGTGACATTGTCCCTGGCGGTCTTCGAGACATAGTAGGTGGGGACCGCGGAGGAATCAGCAAAAGGCTCATCGTAATGCCACGCGAGCTTCTCTATCACATGAACCGCTTCCGGGGTGACTTTAAATTCGTGATGCTTGGTGGAGAAAAGCTCAGCAACCTTTCGGGCGTAAGCAGTTTCGTCATAGCTCGTGACGCTAAAGGCGATCGAATTAGTGATGACCGGGTCACTGGAACTGCGGGCCATAAGCGCAACGACGGCCGATGAATCGACTCCGCCCGATAGGAAAGCCCCCAGAGGAACTTCGCTTATCATCCTCATGCACGTAGATTCATCGAGTATCCCCAGAAGATCATCCATCATCGTAGCCTCACTGAACTCATGGCGGGGCTCGAAACTGATATCCCAATAGGGTTTAACCTCGAATGAACCTCGTTTTGCCACAGCGTAATGCCCTGCCGGAAGCTTGCGGATGGATCGGAAGATCGACTTCTCTAACGGGACATAAAGGAGCGAGAGGTAATCCGACAAAGCCTCGAGGTCGATCTCGCGTGAAATCCCTGGCGCCTCCAGAATGGATTTGATCTCTGAGCCGAAAATAACCCTTCCTGAATCCTCCAGGTAGTACAAGGGCTTCTTGCCGAGTCGGTCGCGAGCAAGAAATAGTTGCTGGCGCCGCTCATCCCAGAGAGCAAAGGCGAACATGCCCCTGAGGCGCTCAAGGGATCGTTCTCCCCACTCTTCGTAGGCGTGCACGATGGTTTCTGTATCAGAATTGGTGCGAAACCGGTGTCCCCTGCACTCCAGTTCACGTTTGATTGTTTGAAAATTGTAGATCTCGCCATTGAAAACTACCCAAATGCTGCCGTCCTCATTCGATAACGGCTGCTGCCCCGATGCAAGATCGATGATGCTCAGTCTGCGGTGCCCCAAACCGACATTTCCGCGGCATTCCACCTGTGAAGGAGCGGAGTCGATTCCAGCTAGGCGCACGTTAGAAGGTGCTGCCAAGGCACCCACCGCCGCATTGACAAAGTAGCCCTCCTCGTCCGGGCCTCTATGAGCCAACTGTCGAGTCATCCGCATCAGGACGGAAAAGTCGACTGTACTTCCGTCCATATGAAAGATGCCTGCTATTCCACACATTCGCAGTGTCTTCCTCAGTATAAGCCATAGCCCGTGAGATTCACGGGGCTGAAGTAAATTCGAGCGCCCCTATATCTATGGGGCCAATGGAGGGGCGCGGAACCCCGCCAACCGGATGCGCGTACTGATAAAGAGGCGTCAGATCGTAGCCGTTTGCAGCGCCAGGGCTTCGCCCCACATCGATCGCACCTCTGGCGGAAGTCTCAAGATTGTATTCAAATTGTGCCCTGTTCTTGAAGCCAGGGTCCCTGGCAGACACGAAGTTTGACGCCATTTGCGGCGCCTTGTCCATGGATGAATCGTATACGGCGCCATCGCCGCAAAGGATGTTGTTGGTCAGCCGCACGACAAAGCTCTCCGGGTGAGACCGAACAAAGTATCCCTTGCCGGGAAGATCGTTCACGATGGTGTTGTTGACCAGATATAGTTCACGTCCCTTGTTCCACAGGACGGTTTTTCCATCTACTTCCCTGCCGTAAGAAATGACGCTGCTGTTCAGCGTTTTCGGCCCCTGCTGTATCAGATTGCCGATGACGTAGGAGTAACCGCCGTTGGGGAGGTCGATCTGATAGCTGGAGTCACCGCTTTCCTCATCCATAATCCGGTTGTAAAGTATATGGTTGGTTTCGGCCCGGCTCTTCACGTTGTGGCCGACCCGGGCCATATGCGAATAAGAGAATCTGAGAGTAAAGCTTTTTGCCTGTCCCACGTAGATGTTGTGCGTTTGCCCGGATCCATCGCCGTTTCGAAAGAACTCAGTATGTTCAATGAGAATATCAGACTGCCTGTCAACACCGGTCAAGATGCCGTTTTCGTTATCGTGAATGTAACAACGTCTCACTGTCAAATTCTTCCCACCATCCGCCTTGATGCCTGCCCCGTTCTTATTGGCAACACGGGCTCCCGAAAATTCCAGATTTTCCAGCGTGAGGTTATTGCCTTGCTGAAGGAGCAGCGCCTTGCCATTCAGGATTTGCCTTGTCCCCTCAATGTGGGCGTACCCACCTTTTCCCCGTATGGTAACTTCGTCAGCTGAGACGACGCAAATGTCGTCAGGGTATCGACCGGCGTCCACTTCTATGATGTCCCCACGTTTTGCGGTTTTCAATGCGCCTGAGATCGTCTTGTGCTCTCGAGCAGGTCCAACCTGAATGATCCGGGGCGAATTGTCCTCCCCTAAATCATCCGACAGCACCGCTCGCAAAGAAATGCTATCGTCCCTCCAGGCAATGGTATATTCCGATATTCCGATGTTAGCTATGGCCAGCATTACATAAAAAACATAGGACACCTTAACGTTCACTTTTTATGAAGCCTTTATCACTTTGACATGCTCTGGAATCTAAAACCCCTGTGAAGACATTCTGCACTTCGTCTGCCACACGATTCCAAGATCTGTTATGAATGGTCGCCCTGATTTTCCAAGGACTCCAGCTGCTTTGCAACACTTTGTGAATTACCTGTGCAAGAGCCTCCGGCGTACGAGGGGTAACTTGAAAGCCATTGACGCCGTCAACGACCAAATCTGGAATTCCCCCTACCGACGTCGCTACTACTGGGATGCCGCTGGCAAAAGCTTCAAGGACTACATTTGGACAACCTTCTCTAGAACTAGCAAGGCAAAACAACCCTGCAGCTCGATAGCAGCAAGGTAACTGCTCATGGGGGACGCGCCCTAAAAAGGTAATATGTTTCTCAATCTTTAACGAAATGGCAAGTTCAGTAAGACCTCCGCGCTCTGGGCCCTCACCGGCGATCTGAAGCGATATCCCAGGGTAGTCGGGAACTAAACAGGCAATTGCCTGGATCAACATGTCGAAACCTTTTTCGGGCACGAGATTGCCTGCCGCAAGAACAATTGGTTTCGGCTGCGCTGCTCTTGCGTCGTTATCAGGACGAAAAGAGTCCAAGTCGACGCCATTGGGGATGATGTAAGTCGGGCTGTTTGCATCGGAGGTTGAAAGTTCTCTAATGCGCCTGGCAAGCGGCTCGCTTACGGCAATAGAAGCATCGCAGGCATTGAAGACCCTCCGAACTTTCTGCAAGATCCCTGGTAGAGAAGGATAAAGGTTGATATCCGTACCGCGAGCCGTAATGACCAGGGGCAGGCTGAGCTTTTCCGCAATATAGGCCGCAGCGTAACCATCAGGATACACATAATGTGAATCCATAAGATCAAAGGGGCCTTCTTCCTCTACTAATCTCCTTACAGAGCCGAGGGAGAATAACCCCATAGCCGCCCCCTGAAATCTGGTGAACAGGCCTGGTATCATCGGGTATCTTGGGTGTAGCACCTTCGAACGGCGATAGGTATCATTTCCGGGCACACTTGAGTGAACGGCCCAGCGCGTTTTGAATGGGAGTCTCGGAAAGAAAGGTACCGGGGCCACAATAGACCACTTTTCTGCATATCGGTCCGCCCATGCTCCCATCCTTCTAGCCACAAACCCCCCTAAACCCAGGGATATGCTATTTGGGAAGAGTGATGTGAAAGTTATGACGCGCAAATTTGCCGCTCGCTATGGGAAATAGGCCGCCCAGTATCACTAACGACCATATACCCTTGCTCAATATCAGCTTCAAGTCCGGCATACATCGTCGCCTGCGCTTGCAACTCCCTCGACAGAACTACATGGAGGCTAACCGCGAGTCCTACGTACTGATAGAAGAGATCGAAATACGCCAATCCGAGGAATGCGCCATTCACTAGATAGGCCACAAGCCCGATCAACAGCGCATCAGCGTAATCCGAGAAGAACTGTCCCTCATAGAGAAGATTTGATCGCCTTATCACGCTAGTAAGCCTTCGTATTACGGATAAGATGAGCGTAAGAAAAACGAAAATCCCAGGGAAACCCATTTCCCCCAGTACTTCAAAATAAATGCTGTGCACATCATGAAAGTCTTGAGGGTTGGGAGCATAGCGTGCGACAGTCTCGCGGGTAAATGCATTTAACCCGCCCCCAGTCAGTGGGCGATCAATAGCCATATTCCAGGCGGCATGCCAAGCATTGATGCGTCCCATAGCTGAAGCGTCTTCCTCGTATCGTTGAATCGTATCCATCCTGGAATACCAGCGCTCCGGCACAAACGGAAGCATGAGAAGGATTGCTATTACCCCGATGACCAAAATAGTCAACTTTTGTTTGACTCGCATAAATAAGGTCATGGCGCTGACCAGCATCGCTAACGCTGCGCCACGTGAGTCCGTAAGGATTACTGAAAGAGGAGAAACCCAGAAGAGGCACCAGAAGAGACGTTTAACCCACAATTTCTCTTCACTTCGCGCCAGTGCAAAAAATAGGGGCCAAACCATGTTGATGACCAGTCCCATTTCATTGTTCCCCTCAAAAAATGTACCCTCAGGGCCCCACACTCGCCCCCCACCCGTACTCCCTCCCAGAATCCCCCAGACCGAACCTTTGAAAGCATAGAACCCTATGCTGACAGCTATAGTCAGGACAAGCCGACGGATGTGTTCTATTGACTTGATCAGACATACTGTGACGATTATCATCAATAATATTTTTGAAAAGCGGTCCCATTCTCGAAGGAATCCCTCTGGGTTAAGGGACGTAAACCAACCTAGAGATGCTAACACCCATAATGTAGCAATCAACATAGTTTCTCGGCATACTGGAAAGCGGCGATCCCCTCTGAAGAAGAAGAATCCAATGATTGTGGCCGCCGCAATCCCAAAGGCTATTGGCAATTGACGAGCAAATCCCCAAGCCAGGCGGTGCGGGTTCATATAGGATATGAATGCGTAAAGCATCACCCCATTTACAGGACTGAAGAGTGAGATAGGTATACTTGATACAAAAAAAAGGGCTACAATTATGTCCCTCATGAGGTAGATGTATCCTTGCTCTTGTCTAGGTGGAACTCGCTGTAAGGTTTCTCCGAGTTGTAATTATCCCGCTCGGGCCATCCTCCTTCAGGTATTCGAAAGAGCAGCACTCAAATTTTTGATCTAGATACCGTAAGATTGAAAACCTCAGCCATTCTCCCAATGAGATGTTTTCTTTCGAATCCAGCCAAGTATCCTTCGTCCGGGTTGAAGCCACTGGGAGAGGAGTTGACACACTCCCTGAGGATGCACACAAGCCTGTCTATGTCATTAGGTTCTGAGACCCATCCAAGCCGCGCATTCTCAACTATTTCAGTCGCTGCGCCTTGTCGTGCAATGCACAACACTGGCCTCTTGGCCGCCATATATTCGAAAAGTTTTCCTGGTAGTACCCCGCTTGTCGTCTCTCCCGTGTCCACGATCAACAGGAGTGCATCCGCACCCTTTTGAAGAGCCTTCGATCTGCCATAAGGCACATCTGGAAAGAAGCGAACAACGTCCTGGAGGTTGAGCCGCTCAGTAATTTCGCACATCATCATCTCGATCTCTTGTGACATACCGCCATAGTACTCTAGCCGCAATCTGCTTCTGACCGATGGTTCAGCAGCGATAAGCCTCGCTATAGCTTCCAAAAGTTCATAACCTCTGCGGTTCTTGAACAGACGGCCAGTGTAGACTATACGGAAGGCTTTAGGATCACTTTTCTCGGGTTCGACTGATTCATATTCCTCTATATCGAATCCATTTGTGATGGTGTGAAATCTATCTTCTGCAACACCACAAATACGCTTGCGAAGCACTTCTTCCTTTGGTCTAGAGACAGTGATGACAGCGTTGGCATTGGCAAGCACCCGTCTTTCCATGCGCAACTCGAAACGCTTGCGCCATTCGGGAAGCCATTCGCGTAAGACGTCTCCCGTCCAGAGGTCACGATAATCAG
This sequence comes from uncultured Syntrophobacteraceae bacterium, assembly GCA_964578835.1. Taxonomy (GTDB): domain Bacteria; phylum Desulfobacterota; class Syntrophobacteria; order Syntrophobacterales; family Syntrophobacteraceae; genus CAZOEL01. Next base: position 35,314 of record CAZOEL010000027.1, read on the forward strand.
CAACCCAAGGGATACCCGTCTTAGCTTTTAGTAACTTGCCGATGATAAGAGAGGTAAATGGGGGAGCAGTGGTGAAAAGTAAATCTGGTTTCCAAGTGCGGATGGCCTGCAACCCCACCCGAAACGCCAATGGAATCCAAAGGCACCAGTCATCCGGTATCATTAGGTGTCTGCGCGCTAAATAATCCCACTTAGCCTTCATCCTACCAAAAGCATGACGCATTAGCCCTGCCCCTCCCATCGAAATCCCCAGCGCTGGCGAATGGATCCCACCGGCCCGATGCTGATTAGAAGGCGGTTTCACTTCTGAGATTATTTCCACGAGGGATTCCAAAGGCCTAAGCATAGTTGCGCGGAAGACTGGAACTTTATAAGGGATTTCGGTCAATGTTTGTTCATCTCGAGGATTTACCGAAGCTATGTCGATCGATAGAACGCCAGCATCCCAGCCAAATGAAGGCAAATGTTGGCACATCTTTATCGGCCGAAGACGCCCGATAGCCTTCATCGGAGGAAATTCACCGGCTATAATCAACACTCGTCTTTTCATCTACCCACGCTCCCTTCCAGCCAATTTAAGCGCCGCGGAGCACACGTCCCTGAACTGACGAGCTCTTATCGCCCAACTCATGCCCTGCACTCGTTTGAAGCCATTCCTGCCTAGCATAGAGGCAAATTCCATTTCCTGAAGAAGGCGAGTGACAGCGCTTGCAACCTCATCAACTCTCTCTCCATTCACCAGGAGGCCAGTCTCACCATCAAGAACGGCATCCGGCACTCCGCCTGCACGGCCACCGATCACTGGCTTTTCGCATGCATTCGCTTCTAAGAATACAAGCCCGAATCCCTCGGTGTCACCGTTGGGAAGTGTACGATTGGGCATCACGAAGATATCACAACTTCTGTAGTACCTCGGGACATCTTCCCAAGGGACAAGGCCGGTAAAAATAACGCGATCCGCCACCCCACAAGACACGGCCAGTTGCCGAAGGTGCTGCTCATAACCACCTTCGCCAACCACTATATAGGCCACCTCTGGCTCAGCTTTCATGATTGAGGGAAGAGCCTCAATCACTCTGTCATGCCCCTTTCTCTGCTCTATACGAGCAACCGTCAATAGGATTTTTTTCCCTTCAAGTCCATGCCGCTTGAGTATGTTGTCATCCTTTGGCCCAGGCCTGAAACGTTTAAGATCTACCCCATTCGTAATGGTATGGATGCGATCCGAATGCACACCTCTAGCGATTAAAAGCTCCTGAGTAAACGAGCTCACTGCGACGACTGCCTCCGCCCTGCGCAATGATGCTAAAGCCCTCCGCCCGTACAATCGTGATCCCGGACCCGTTGTAATCTCTTCCCCATGAATATAATACACCGTCGGAACCGAGCAGGTCCAATGGAGAACTTGGCCCAACCATCCTAGAGCATGTAACTCGCCCAAAACGACCACGTCTGGCCTCAGTTCAGCAAAAGATCTAAAGACTTCCAATAGTACTCTCTTTCGTAAGGGAAGATCCTCAAACAAAAGCCGACTGAGCGAATCCAAGGCAGTCATTGGCGCAGGACGTAGGAGCGGGCGAAACAACTCCAACCGCCGGACCTCAAACGGTTGCTTTGCATCGCATTCTCGCCAGCCGCGCACTTCCTGACCGTCTACGTAGTGTCTCCACGGCGCGATAGCGCATGCTTCCTCCCCTAATTCCCTGCACAGGTTCTCGTATACCACTGAGGAACCTCCAGCTATGGGGGGAAAATAATTGCAAAGGAACAAAACCTTCACGGCTTGAACTACCTTAGAGGCTGCGCGACTGCGCTGGCTGGTTTGTATTTATGTTCTTGTCGTGCTTACCAATCATTACTATTTTCGTACCCTAAGCGAATGAGCACATCTCCGCACCTTTCTTTAAAATGACTTCTGTGCGAAGCGTCGAAAAATTCCTTCCACTCGCCTGGCTTACCGGAACGAAGATGAGATCGCTCACTCCTTTGGCCCACTGCTCGTCGCGCTTTGCTCTTAAAGCTATGTCTTTCGGCTATTTGTAAACATGTACGGATAGCATCGTCAGTGAAGCCGAAAAAGTGAAACACATCAGCGAAGACCCTCGGCTCATCGGCAATCAACTCCTCGTATTTTATCTCAATGAACCTCGGATCTTCGTAATTCCAAGCAGCCATAGAATCAAAGTTTGCTGCTGAACGCTCAATTTCCGCATGAATTCCAGCTGCTGGGTCAATTGAATTCAAGTATTGCTGATAAGATAGTCCGCCATACCTGTCTTTCTTTTCATGAGCCCACTCCTCGTGTGTCCAAAGATGATAGAAGTACCCTGAAACCACTATGTCCCTTGGATCTCGAACAATATGCGAACCTGCAAAATCTGGCAGCTTGGCAGTATCGATAACGCTATGATCCTCAAGCCACACATCTATCCCGGAACGGAGATTTGCTTGCTCACAATTTTGGAAACGAAGACCATAGTAGCACGATATATCTCTCAATATGCCGGCAAACCAATAGGTTCCAACTTTATGATAGCAGGCGTGCACAAGGAGTTTTCGTTTTCCACTTACAAACGGCTGTCGCAATTTTGAGCATACTCCACGCCATACCCACTCCTTTATGGGAATCAGATTCTTTTTAGCCGCCTCAAATGAAAGCAATGATTTCCCTTCCCGCACAGCGAAACCTCCAAATCTTTTAGATCAGGTAGTAAGCAATAATCTCTCTGGATAAATGCAATGGCCACGGAAACTTATGCGAGTACAGGCGAGTGGCGTCACATAAAACATCACGCCCTTCGCCTGCCCATATGATCAATTGAAAATCTCGAACATTGGCATGATCTATTGAGTGAGAGAGCCCCTCTTTTGATCAAAATCTCATGCATGAGGTGGGCGCATCTCCCCCGCCTCTGACGGTTTGTAAGTTCGCATCCGCTGAAGCATCATCTCCTAAGGCGACTAATTAAGAGGCGCCAAGGTAAGACCGATCGGCGCGCGCAGACCGACTAGATCGCTTTTCCTAGGCACGATCGCCCACGTGGGACTCCCCTGTAAAGTAGCATCTCTCAGAGAAGCATTACCTCCAGCCATATTCGCATGAATCCACTGGTACGCAGCAGGTCCGCCAACCTCATCGTAAATCATCGCCGCAGCACCCATTGCATTATACTGCCAACCGTTACCGTCATCCATATATCCAACATACTTACCATCCCAAATGTTGCTGTTAGTTGAGTCTGGCTGGACAAGGTAGGCAGCTTTTGCCGCTTCCCAAGTGGATGTGGAAGGAAATCGTATAGAACCCATTAGGAAATGGTTGAAATTAGTATTCGTAGTCCTACCAACAAGGTTCTTTGAGTGCTCTGCGGTAATAGCAGACGTATCATATCCTAGCTCGTCAGTGTGTTTGAAAGAAGCAAGAAGGAAGTCGTTCTCATAATTATTCACACAGTCCACACCTGTGGATAGTATATTACTACAATTAGACCCCGTGAATAGACTCTTCTGCGGCCAAAATCGGAGCGGGTGAGTGGTTATCAAAGTTGCGTCCAATGCGAGGTTATTGGCGAACTTCTCCTCGAAATATGCCTGCTCAGCCAAGTCTGGGGCTATTGCTGCAGCCTCTGCCATACTCCGTAGGCTCCATGCGATTGACCTTGTTTGCTGCCCGGCCGGTATTATCCCGTCGTCGCCTCCTCTTCCATACGGAGGATCTACGTATGATATAGACCCCATTGCCCAGTTCGCATAGTGGTACATCTCATCCAAATAATACCTCTCACCTGTTATGAGATAGGGAAGGTAAGTAAGATTGGGCATGTGAGAGAAGTCTTTTGTTCCCATACCCCACCAGTCAGTAGCTGCGTCCCATGTGCAAGCGCATAGAGCTTCAGGCAATTTGTCTTTGCTGTACTGGTATGTAGGAGAAGAAAACCATACCTGCGGCCTGTCAGTGATGTTTATGATATGCCCCTTCACACCTCCAAAAATCGTTGCTTCCGCAGCATTCGACTCCCTCCAGTGAATTGGAAAACCTCCAGCCAGATCCCCTGTATTCAGCATAATCTCACGCATGCGGTTGTCTTGAGAGAGAAGCCATCTCACGCACCATCCCGGCAGCAGGCCAATGTCCTCTCTTCCGGCTGCGCCACTGATCGGGATGTAAATGATTCCATTCTGAAGGATGTCGTGCGCCTTAGCGGACCATTGAGAGTACTTGTACTCCATGCTGGACTCAGAGACGCTAATAGTTGTATCGTAATTCGGAATCAGTTTCGTACTCACCAGATAGGCAGGGTCGTACCTGATCTCCACCTCACTTGGTTCAGGCCCCAACCAATATGTCTTTCGCCACCTAGAGTTGAATGGATGAGCGACTCCGGTCTTTGCGTACGCCTGTTTGGGCGAAGCGTTGCCCATGTTTATTGTCAGATCGTAGTACACATCCCCCCTATAGTCTCCTTCCATGTTCTCGATGGAGTTGCTTACTCTGACGCCATACTTCGTCCCCGGATAAAAGCGCGCCTCGTAATAGGCATTCAACTGATCGCGACCGGCGTCATCCATGATGTCTTCGTGAATAAGGATTTCAGTCGCGATGCTCCCTGAGAGCCAGTAGCTAAAGTCACCTTTCTCTACTTGGCTCCTTAGACTGGTGCTCTTAGCTCCAGAATAATGACCTTGACCGGAACATCCTCCGGTGAAATTGGTGAGCACGATATTGGACTCGATGTCAGTGGCGAGCATCTCCTCTTTGGTCATCCCTACGCCAGCGGCGTTGGACCCGCCAAGCCCTATGCCAAGCACAACGTCTGAGCTAGCGGCAATAGCCGGAATAATAGTAGAGAGAACTGCGTGTTTACAGCTTCCATCCCCCCACGTCCTTTTACATTCATACTGGGTCGGTAAAATTGTTCCGCCTTCAGTTTTGAACGAAACTGTCCTGCCGTTTGGAGCATCACCTTGTTTAATTGGCATTCCTATTGAGATCGGATAGTTGGTGCTGGACACCCCCACCTTTTCTCTTACTGTGATTTTGGTAAAAGCGTCTAAACTGAAAGGCGGGTCCGTCGCAGGCGGGTCCGTCGCAGGCGGGTCCGTCGCAGGCGGGTCCGTCGCAGGCGGGTCC
>CAZOEL010000027.1:40544-71922 GCA_964578835.1 uncultured Syntrophobacteraceae bacterium
GTCGAGGATCCGGAGTACCTATACGCCCAGACGTTTACTCCGCTTGTTGTACCTTGGACAAAAAACACGACATTCCTGGAAGGATCATAATTAAATCTGCTAAATATCTGGTTTTGATTATTAGGTTTAAAAGTCGCGCCACTCGCCCCCCACGCATTGGTTGATGGGTTGTATGTCCACATTCCGCCGGAGCCCCAGCCGATAATCATATTATTAGCGGAATCGTACGTCATCCCGTCGCCATTGCTGGAAGCTGGCGCTGTCCCTGTCGGGGCGAGAATGTTCCATGAATTCAAAGCGATGTCATAATATGCAAGTCCACTGCTTCCTCTGAAATAAACTCGCCTATTGTTCACATCATAGGCCGTTGAGTTGTGCGCCCCCCAAGCTGGACGAGAGCCACTTGGAACTTTCGGCGTCCAAGTGTTTGTATCTGGATTGTAGATCCGAACAACAACATTGTATGATGAATCCCTCGCCATTGTCACGATCTGCTTACCAATTGAATCATATTGCGAATAACCTAGTTGGAGATAATCAGCATTGAGGCGGCTGGACCCCTGATAAGTCCAAGCCTTCGTAGCCGGATCGTAACTCCACGTGTCGCTGGGACCGTTATAATAGCACCCCGTACTTGGAAAGTTTTCGATCCACCACGGTTCGTTGTAGGTTGAACCGCCCCCAGCAAACATGAGCGAGAGGTGATCAACCCATACCAATGATCCGTAAGTGTGGCGGGATATAGGTCTGAGCGATTGCATCAACATGCCAGGGTAATTGGTGTTGTCCACACTGGCGCGACACTGTTCAACCCCAAAGGTATTGAGCATGTCGGGCATGTATTCTCTAGCCCAAGCGCCCGTTGCGACGTTAAAGATCCAGACATCGTTCCCGGAATAGTCCTGATGGCCGCCACCAAACAGGAAAAGCCTCCCTCCTGTAGAGTCCAAAGCCATACCTGAAAAGGCCAATAAACCTAGCTTTGGCTCGGTCCCAACAGACTGATTTGCCGAACTGCCTTGATAGACGAGAAGCCAAGAGTCTGGCTCAATAGCTGAATAGCCTGCTCCCTCGCATGGAGCGTCCAACATGAACAGCGTAGCAAGGACGGGTACAAAAAGAATGTAAGCAAACTTAGCAATACAATAGCGCAATTGATGAATGGGATAGCTCATTCTGTCACCTCCGAAAGTAGCCAAGGCTGAATCGGCTCTGAAGAGCATCAAAAGCCCGGCAACGCTGCTACCATATCCCGGACGAACCGGGACTTAGGCCAGTAGTTTTGCGTCCCACCCTTTCGAGTGGTTTGCCCTTAGCGAACCTTAACCATCGTCTCAGCCGAAAAACCTCCTTGGAGCTACTGTTCGGCACAAAGAGTTCTTGACATTAATACTTTTTTCTGCTGTACGGTATCGGAAAAGAAAACTGGAAGGGATAAGTCATAGTGTTGGAAGGTTAATATCCTGTTGTGTTGAGTTTACGATGCTCCGCTTTATGCAAACTATGATCCGCTCCTTGGAAATTCTATTTAGCCACATTTGTAGGGCTATCTCTCTTTTGCACGTCCTGGATCGCATGCAATTTCGATGCTGGGCAAGCATAGCATGTTAAGGTTATTTTGATTTTACCCCAATGACAAGGTGGCCTCGCCGTCAAACGACTGCGCTAACAGCTCTAATTACTTTCAGTATGGCTAATCCAAGCAACCCGATCCCAAACAGGTGTAGCGTAGACGGCTCAGGAATATGAGTGAAAGACATAGAGCCCTGTACATAAGCATGCCCGTCAGAAGCAGTGAATCGGGAACCCCACGCGCCTATATAGGGCGCATCTCCTCCGCCCATTTGACCATACCAGTTGGTGATGACTCCATTTTCGAATGACAGCGTCATAAGACCGCTCATTACATTCATCCCCAAAGCTGGATCATAGGATTCCATCGGGCCATTACTATAATAGAGACTTGAGCCCAGCACTTCTCCCGTATAAAAGGGGTCCCAAACTAAACCCTCCATTTCCATTCTGAAAGAGGAAACTAATATATCAAGATAAAGGGCACTGTTAACAGCTTGGGATTCTTCAAAGCTAAATCTCCCGAAATATACTTCACCCAGTAATGGTTCCTCTTGAAACAGCGGGAGCCCCTCTCGGGAGATAGGAGGGTAAGGATCATAAACAGACACTCCGTCGATCATAAATTCAATTCTATATTCCATCACACTGGAATATGATGTCATAGGAGCAAAAGCCAGGGATAAAAAAAAGATAGCCAATACTATTCTGCCCATTCTCACCTGCCCACCTCCCCCCTCAGTTGACATACGCAAATTCTCTAACATTATCGGCATCAATCATAGATCAGCCGATGCAAAAAGTCATTACAGAAGTTCTTAAATGACATAAATCTTTGAAGATCTGACAGGCTAGCTTCTAAGATATTGTAAACATAGAGGAAGAAAAAAAGCGCTATTCTCCATTCCAATGCCGCAACTCTGCCATCAGAGAATCAGCAAAGAACTTGGCCGCCCAGTTGGGATATTGATAAGGATGATATTTCCCGTCGATTGGCCAGGACCCAGGAATGCCGCCACGAATATTTGGATCTTCTGACGTCAAGTCCTGAACCCGCATGGAGAAACGATTGGAACGAGCAGCTGCCTCAAAGAATGCACGATCCTGAGTGACCTCATATAGGCGTATGAAGTTGACCGCAAGCTGGCAATTCCCAGTGCAGCAGGTCCATTCAGCCTTAGGCCACCAAAATCTATTGTATTGGCCTGCCCACGATCCGTCCTCCCGCTGTCGCTTCAGGAGAGCCTTAGCTGGTCTAATCGCAGCATCTATGAATGAGTCTTCGCCTAAAAAGTCTCCTACTTCCAAAAAACCTCTCATGGCATAGGCAATAGTGTGAGTAAAAGGGCGGGAATTGTCGAGCAGGCAGTTATTCTTGTACCATCCGTTTCGCCGTTGTTGGCTGAGAGCCCACATGCAGTTCCGACGCGCAGCCTCTCTATAACGCTCATTCCCGATTATCTTGAAAGCCTCTATCAAGCCCCAAGCTGTTCGAGTGTTGTAAGTGTTTATAGCAGTACTTGTCTTAATAGAACCATATTTGCGCCAACAACCGTCCTCATCTTGAACATTGCAGAGCCAATCCGCCGCTCGCAGCAGTGCAACTCTAAAACGCTCATCTCTACTCTCTTTGAAAGCACGCGCCCAGCCAAACAAGACTTGCCCGGTGTTAAAGACAGTCGCCCTAGGCGGAGCGTCCACTACTGTGCCGGCCCTCACGGCTCCCTCCGGAAGTTGTACGTCACACTCCCAGTGAGACATCGTAAGTGAAATTTGTCTGAACTCATCGTCATCATAAAGTTCAGCATAATCGAAAAGGGTCGGTATGATATAGCCTGTCGTTTCTGGGTACGACGCACCCCATGCGGCAGGCCTAATGAAATAGGCTTGGGCCACCCCATTGTCAGATGTTGCTTTGCTGGCAGTCACAAGCCATTGGAGAGCATATTTTAGGGCCAGTTCAAGATTCGATTGTTTCTTTTCTCTCAATATTAATTACTCCACCAGTGATTTTAAAATCTTAGCGTAGTATTTTCAACGAGCAGCAATAACCTGAGCACCAGTTCAAATCTTCCTTCCTACCGATATGAACCAGCCCCCGGCCTTTTCAAAGGAGGCTAAACCAAGCAATGCAAAAAGACGCTTTATCTTATAGCGATTCCACCTAATCTCTCTCAAATAATTCGACCAAGAATTATCAGCTAAGTAGGGCTTCTTAACCCGTCTTATTTGATGAAATTGTATAAAATCAGCATATCGATTAATTATTTCTTTTTCAGAACCGAAAAACCGAACGTGGCTCGGCGAGTCGAAGTTAGGCACGCTGAAAATACATAATTTCCCCTTCTCCCAGCAATCTACAACGAGATGGTCTTCCTCCACGTGTTCCAATACCTCTGTACAAACAATGGTGTCATAATTGTAATCCAACCATTTATAGTTCGAAATGTCCATGGCATCCCCTAATCTGAATAGACTAGGGTTATCTATTCTTAAAAGAGCCTTTTCAATGGCTTTCTCGCTGAAATCAAAACCTCGGTAGCCTAAATGAGTTTGCTCAATGATAGCTTGGGCCAACAAACCGACTCCGCAGCCTACATCTAGCACAGATGTTGCCTTGTACGAACGCAGAATCGCTAAAACTTCTTTAATCAGTGGGTAATAACAGGAATTACGATATGGCAGGTTATATACGCCTTCAAAACCTCCAGAAGTGTACATACTATCATATTCACTACTAGTCCAAAGGGATTTTTCCAAGTCTCCTCCTTTGGCTGCTTAACAGCGCCAAATTATGCTATTTCCCATTTTTATGGCAACGCCTCCAAATGCGCCTTTATTTGAGTCACTCTGGAATCCCACGTATTCTGCTTGGCAATAGCACGCCTTTCCTCTTCAACTCTCCATTCACCATCTGCCTGGAGGATCTTTTCCACTGCTGCAACCCATTCTCCAGGAGTTGTAGCTATCTCGATTATTTCTGAAAATTCCAGGACCTCCGCAAGTCTGGTAGAGACGACCGGCTTGCCAATAGCCAAAGCTTCATGCAGTTTCAAGGGATATATTTTAGAATACCATCCTTCAGGATCATTTCGATACGCCATGAGACTTACGTCGATATGCATATAGTAATCTGGAAGCTCTTCAGGGAACTTTCTACCGAGAAAATGTACATTCGCAAGTTTTTCCAGTTTCTTTAAGCTTATAGACATACTGATCGCATCAACAATAGGACCAACCAATACAATATTCCATTGTGGGCGGAGTTTAGCTATTTCAAATAGAAGCTCGAAGTCGACCTTTTTGTTCATGCGACCGATATAAGCCAGCCGAGGCCGGGATATAGCTTCAAGGTCCTTGGGGCAGGGATTCTTTACAAACCTTGCTCTTTCGTACATTTCATAGTCTACGGCATTGGGGAGGAAGACAACTTCCCTTCCCGACTCCCTCTCTCTCTCTTTTGCCGTACTCCTTGAGCTACAAAAGACCAGATCCGCCTTGGCTAGAAGCTTTTTTTCCCATCGTGCAATATCTTTTGGCTGATTGGGCATTAGTCTATAATCGTCATAGATATGGTATACGACAGCACGTTCTCTATAACGGCCGACTTCTTCGTAAAAAAAAGGATGCCAAACATAAAGAATCGGTGGCCGTGGATCAAACCGGGATAAGATGAAAAGCCTATGTAAAGCTCGAGCACTGGCTAAAAGCCTTTCAAGAGCTGGCTTTCCGTAAATCCTTGGCAGCCAGTAAGGATTTCGGTAAGTAAAAATCCCTGGCATCGCCTCAATTACCCGTTGATCATGGGCTTCTCCCTGCCCTCTGCCTAGTGGGGGCATAGAATGAAGCACCAAGTGATCCAGCGCTAGCCGTGAAAGTATCTGTTCACGGTTCATGCGTTCCCCATTCTCAAGGAATTGGGCGAAGTCGAAGCTAAGAATGGGACCCCACTTCCGTTTACTAGGATACGCATCGTACTGATGTGCTTGTTTATGGCTCACAGATTGCCCACCAATTGTCCTCAAGGACCAAATTATCGGTCTGCCAAATAGATATCTTCCAGTATCCCATACCGAAAGGTCTTTCTATATCGGCTCAATTCTCCGCTTCCTGGAGCGTTCGGCAAATCTTTGTCTGTAAATGTATAGCCAAGGCCTAAGAGAAACTTTTTCTTGACCGATATTAGACATTCTATAGCTTCCATTGAATCTCTCACTTTTCGTGAAAAAATCTGCCGACTAAGGATCAAATCCTCTAATGTCAGGGTATCATAATCCTTTCCGGGAATGAGCCCATCAGGATAATGTTGCGCATATACAAGGTCGCCATTTTCAGCAATCCAACGCTCTTTTATTGATGCAATACCTCGAATGATAGCGCATGCTACTCGCCAGGCTTCTTGAGCTAAGTCTCTAGCTGCATCTGTGAGACCAATATGCGCCAGAAAGTTAGCAAGATTGAGGTTATGATTTAACGATGCATGCGGTTTAGCCCAAAATGTCTCATGATAGTAATCAGGGATCAAATACCCTTTTCCGGTCGGGAAGTGCCACCCCCCATGTACTAGAGCAATGATTTTACTCACGTAGCACCGAGCAGCCGCAACCGCTTGCTCACAACATTCACGGCGTCCCCACCGATAAAGCATCCATGCGGCGTTTGTAGACCGCCTGTCATCAAGCCTACCCGGACATTCACCAAAGGCTTTATGCATAGGCCAAGAGATATCATCACTTGCCCACCAACCATCATCTTTCTGCGTCTCTATGAGGAGTTGCACTAAAAGGCTATACAGCGGGCGTCCAATTGTATACCCAATACCTTCCAAAGTCTCATACTCGGCTCCAAAATCTGAGAAAAGAGAATGAAAGCTCGGGTTTCGAAAAATGGAAGCCTGAGATCTTTTCCAGCAGTTGGTAAAGGCCCATGTGCCTTCCCAACCTAAAAGACGGATATTTTGAGTGTGCAGCCCCTTGCATACTTCTCGGAGCATTAACGGACGGTCAACCATATCGGAACGCGTTCGAGGCACTAACAAGATGGTACCCTCAACATATTCGGCACCGTTCCCGTTAATCTTGACGTAGAGATGCTCACGATGGAATGAAGCTAGCCAAACAGGGAAAACAAGCTCTCGGATGCCATCTGAAAGATCCTTCCAACCAAAAGGGGTAAAAATCACGAGGTAGTAATCGAGGGAAGGGACCACCCATGGCTCCAGCCCATTTGCAAGCTGCTGTTTAAGCCATTGAGGTAATATCCAAGTAGTACCAGGCAAGGAAGACGAATAAATTCGTCTTACAGGTATGGGTAGCTGCACACCATCACTATGGCACAGTCGCGAATAAAACATCGCGGCTTTTGCTCTAATTAGCCCTGAGTACCCAATTTTAGGCGCACTCCTAAAGGAATCGAAAGGAAGATCGACTTGAAGGCATTTGTCTCCATAGTCAGCGCGGAAACAGAGCTTATATTGGATTGCGATGGCTTCCCCGCTTAGCTGCAAAGTTCTTGTTCGGTCAGCTTGATCACCATCACTGCGCGGCGATTTATTCAAAGAGCATTCCGAAAATGTCGCATGCGTGTTCAGTACATGCACATCTAAGTTTAACATTCGGTGGTATGCCTCTTCTCTGATAGTTCAACCATTTTGTGTAAAATCTCGATCCCTCAAGTTTATTCCAAATTGGTAATTCTTTGCTCACCTTTCACTACCGGACACTTGTTGAGGCCACGGAATTTTCTCCTATGGCATTGAATTTATGAGATAATTCATACTAAAGCAAAAAAAGGACCCGGAGTGGAGGCCTCAAAGATATGGAAATGCCCTTTCTTTGCAAATATCTCTTTTGGTCATCCTTACTGCCAGAGAATTGGATTGACCTATTTAACTATCTGATTTCAGACACAAAAGGTATATGGCAGTAAAGCTCACCTTTCCGAAAAAATTTAGCCTTCAATGTAATTCGATTTTTGGGAGCGGTTAAAATGAGCTCGACAGTCATAAATTCTGACAGGGTAGCTGCAATAGATTAATAAGTTTTTAGAATCTCCTTAATGAAAAACATTCAAAGGAGATTCATATGCTTCCTTACATCCATGTAGCATTGCTTTCTCTTCGCAGCAGTTTCTCTCGAACCGCAACCTGGTTGCTGTGTTGTCTGATTGTGCTTGGGTTTCTTGGCGCTGAGCATGTAATCGGCATCTCTTCTTTCTGTCGCTTCTGGGGACTTGGAGAGAGCGGCTACCACGCCCTTCTACATTTCTTTCGTTCTGAGGCGTGGAGCTTTGGCATGCTTTCCATGCAGTGGACCACATTTGTTCTTTCCCAAAATGTAGCGGTCACCATCGAAGGACGAACAGTCCTTCTTGGAGACCACACTCTTGCCGCCAAGGATGGTCGCAAGATGCCCGGCGTCGTCACTTTGCACCAGGAGTCTGAGACTCAAACCAAGAAATCCTACTTCCGTGGACACTGCTGGGGAGCAATAGGGTTGTTGATAGGCTCTTTTACAGCGCCATTTTGTTTGCCTCTGGCTTTGCGCATTCATCAGGGCTTCACTCATATTGGATTGAGCTCGCAGGATTCCAAAGACACTCTGGCAGATAGGATAGTTCAAATGGCTCTTGAGTTTGCCCTCATTCATGATCGTCCCTCTGTTTTGATCCTGGATGCATACTTTCCTTGCGCAAAGGTCTTCAACCTGGCGGCATCGGTATGGTCCATTGCGATAAAACAACCTCTTCTCACTCTGATCATCAAGGCCAAAAGCAACTGTGTGGCCTATCACGAGCCTCCTGAGCATAGAGGACCGGGAAGACCTCGAAAGTATGGAGAAAAGGTAAACTTGATGGAATACTTCGATCATCCCGAGAAGTTTTCGAAGGCGACATGCCGGATCTACGGGAAAGTCGAAGAAGTTTCCATCATGGCGGTGAATCTTTTATGGGAGCCAACGGATTGTCTCATTCGCTTTGTTCTCGCCATTAGCTCTCGTGGTCCCATCGTGTTGATGTGCTCCGAGTTGAGCCAGAACCCGGTTCACGCTCTTGAGCTTTACTGCTCGAGGATCCGAATCGAGATCATGTTCGACATGCTCAAAAACTTGGTCTTCGCTTTCTCTTACCACTTCTGGTCGAAGCATATGCCCAGACATTCCCGCAGGCCAAAGAAAAACAAAAGCCTCAACCCCCCCTCTTCACACGCTGTTCCCGTTGTATATCGCTGCTGGGATGCATACGAGCGTTTCGTATTGCTTGGCTCCATCTCCTTGGGGCTCCTCCAATTGCTTGCAATCAAATTCTCCGACTCGGTTTGGAGCCAATTTGGCTCCTTCATGCGCACCCAATCCCGGCTGCTTCCCTCCGAGAGAACTGTCAAGCATGTGGTAGCCGGTTTGATCCTCAAGGATTTTCGTCCTTTCGCAGCCCATGCGATATTGAGAGAAATTGGCAAGCGTTTTCTCATTAAGAAGCCGCCTCCTGAGGACACTTCATCAGCAATTGAGCCGGAGCCTCAGAGTGCGTTGGGATAATCTCTTTGAACTAACCATTCTGCTTTCCAAAAGCATGGGAGCCAATTTGTCCTCCTAACTTGAAGAAACTTGTGACTGTCGAGAAAATGAGGAGAGTATAGCAGTGCCCTCTCTCCCGGACGATTCCATATGCTTAGCTCTACGTCTGAACTCATTGCTAAGCTTACATCATGATGTTTCACGAAATTTTCAAAATTTCGCGCAACGTTTAAGATCTCTGCTTTGGGAAACTTAGATCTCTAGGGTAGATCGCCTTAACACATTATTACCTACAAATCGAATAATACTTTGACAGACCTGTGGATGAATTAGCCAGACACAAACAATATACATTAGCGCTCCAGCACTCATTTGCAGTGCAAGTGATGATATTGCATTCAAATTGAATCGATCACATACGGGGCGAATGACCCCCCAAATAAATAAGGCCATTGCAACTGACGGTAAGGCGCTAGACTGCATAGCCGCCAGTGTATTCTTTATTGGAATCTGGATAAGCATTTTAAGAATGACTACTGAAGAGACGAACAAACCTATGTTTGCGACAGCATATGCCAAACTGACACCGACTATACCCCAGGGGATCCCTACAAAAAACGAAAATGTAATGAGCAAACACGAAAAGGATTGGAACCAGAACATCAGCTTTGAGTAGCCCCTAGCCATTATCATGGTCGAACCCGGGATCATAAGGCACTGCACAAAGCCCACGGCAGCAAGAATCTGTACGATTGGTATAGCGTCCGCCCACTGCACTCCGTATGCCACGGGTACAAAGATGTCGGCAATCAAAGCCAGGCCAGCCATAACAGGAGCAACAGCTAACGAGACATATATCATTACTGAAGTATACGTGAAAATCAGCTCTCTATTATCATCCTGCGCTTGTGCAAATGAGGAAAACAGAACATCCTTTATTGGGTATGCTATATTTTCCACTGGAATCATCATGAGATTGTATGAGAGATTATATACTCCCAAAGGAAACGGCCCCAGTAACTTTCCTATAACAGCTTTATCTATATTCCTAGATCCATAGTTAAAGACATTAGCTAAGAATATCCAAGAACTAAACGAGAACATCTCAACAAAAGCCTGTTTTGAAAATCTCAACTGCGGCTTTTCTAAAGAAAATGACCAATATATTGGGGCAGAAAAAGTTGTCCCAGCTAGTCCACCGACGAGCAGCGCCCAGGGGCCTGCCCCATTCAATGCCAAGATCAAGCAAGTGACATGATTGACTACTGCCCCAACAGAATCAATCACATTAATTGTCCGAAAACGCATCGCTCTCCTCAAGAGCGCCTGTGGGACTGTGATTAGAGGTCCAACCAAATACCCTAAGCCAGCGATACGGATCAACCACAAGAGGGAAGGTTCGACAAAGAATCTGGCCACTAAGGGTGACAAGGCCCAACAAAATAAAAACAGAGCGATTCCTAACAAGCCATTGAGCGTGAAAGCGGTATCAATGTGCGCACGTAATAGGTTTCTCCGTTGTACAAGTGACGCAGTCAGGCCTGTATTTAGAAAAACTGTCAACAAACCGCGAAAAACCATCACCATGGCTACGAGTCCGAAGTCCTTGGGTGAGAGTAGCCGAGCTAAAATAATTGTAACAGCAAATTGCACAAGTTGAAGAGTGATCCGTGTTGATACCGTCCCCATAGAACTTTTGGCGATTTGGGCCAATTGTTTCTCAGCGCTTGTTTTTTTCAAATGGTCCTTTCTCCTAGATTCTAACGAACTGAGCCTTCTTTGGTGTTTTCGCAGTTCTGGGCTTGCCCCATTAGGCATTTAAGTTTGCGCATTGTCTCCCGGTAGGCTACATTATTTGGATCTATCTCTATGGCTCTCGACATCATTTTGGCAGCAGAATCATACAGATTATGGCTCATCAAAAACATACCGTAGTCCATGTATAGGTGGGGCAAATTAAATACGCGAATGGCATTAGCGTACATACTATTAACCTGCATGACTCTCTCATTTCTTATGATAGAGAGCATCGCCAAACCACGTAATGAACAGGTAGTTTGAAAAATTTTCGTTTTTATCTTTCCCTGCGTATTGTGTTGAACCTCATATTCCCACTCAGTGTATGCCTCATCATACTTGTTAGACCAAAATGCATTGAAGCCCCTTGCCAGATGATCCGTCCATACTTCTCCCGCATTGGGATTATAGGTTCCATATGGGCGAGGCCACACCTTTAACGCATCGTTTGAGACGGCGTGGACTAAATGGCAAAATCCACAGACCATTATCAAAACAATGCATACTTCTAACGCTGATTTACAAGCTATCCCTCTTAGACGCATGGTATAAAATCCTCAACTGCCAGGATCATGAAAAGGGGAGCAAAGGAGTGATTTTTTAGACACTGCAGCTACTGAGTCCTTACACAGTACCACACCTAGATACAACCTGCGCAGACGCTTGAAAAGCATTACGTTTTTCTCTATCAATAGTCTCTCCAGTAGGTCTGATCGCCGTAAGGAACTTATGGCTTGATTTAATACACGGACAGGCACGGCTAGCATTCTTCCTTCGTAGTCCAAGGTAAAAGCTTGCCTAGACGTGGAGTTATAAAGCGGCTCACAAATCTTATCCTTGATTCTATCTTCCAAGTAATGCTCAAAAGTCATCACATTGAACGGCACATCATAGAGAAGGATCTTCCCACCACACTCCACCATCTTGTCGAAAGGGCTTCCAAGCCCAAATGGCGACTCACACTTTTCATGGTTCTCAATCAGCCATGAAGTCTTGGGACCGCATGCTGCGACCGAGTGAGTTGGGTGAAGACTGCGCATTACACCCTTTCGCCTTCTAAATATCTCAGACGGGAGCCCCACCATCGAAACAGTTCGGCGCACATCAAAAACTTTCCCGAGCTTCAAATAATCGTCCATTGTCATCCCATGGAAAGGCATGCTCATCATACACAAGGTTCCGTCCGGCCCCACTGAGTCAATAAACGCCTGAACCAATTCCTGAACGGAACCCCGGAACCCACTGTCCGGCCTCCAGCCTGCATGAACCATGAGAACATCGCCTGGCTTGACTCCAAGCTTGCGAATTGCTGATATGAGGTCATCCGGTCCAAAGGACCACACCGTTTTTAAGAGCAGACTCTTAATCCTGCGTTTTAAGGGTTTCATGCAAGACATCCGCACTGTCAATCAAGAGATCGTTTAATTGCAATAGCGCAAAACTCACCCGGCTGAGCCCTTTCGAACCACGAAAGACACGAAAAGTATGATGAACAATTGAAAGAGAGGCATTCCGCTTTATGAAATTTCGTGCCTTTCGTGTTTTTCGTGGTCTAAAGAAAAGGTGACTTTTGCGTTATTGCGTTTAATTCAATGTAGAAGTTGGTCTCATCCCAACCGGAACCAATCAATCCAGCACTATCTCTTGGGGCGATGCATGCCCCAGAAAGGAAAGCGGGCTTGCCGTAAAACCGTAGGAGCCCGAGCAGAGTATCCCAATGATGTCGCCCTCGCAGAGTCTTGGCAAATCCGCTTTGGAGCCGAGCCGATCCAGCGGTGTGCATAGCGGACCGACAATGTTCACAACCTCCCGGGAAGGCTCATCAAGCTTTTCAGGCGCACAGATGGGAAAATTCCGTTTAATGACCTGTCCGAAGTTGCCAGATGCAGCGAGATTGTGGTGCATGCCGCCATCAACGACGAGGAATATCTCGCCTCGAGACTCCTTACGATACAAAACGCGACATATATAAACACCACATTCTCCAACCAGATAGCGCCCACTCTCCACACAGAGTCTCACCCCATGCAGATGTTTTCTCCGTTCAGACAAAGAGCGGTTTAGCCCTCTTCCCACAGCTTCAATATCGAGCTCTTCGTCCCCTGAGTAGTAGGGAATGCCAAAGCCGCCTCCCAGGTTCAGAAGCTGAGGAGGTCTAGGACAGTATGGCAGAAATGAAAGCACAGCATCGAGAGAGCCCTCGAAAGCCTGTACGATAGAATCGGAGCGAAGATTTTGGGAGCCCGCAAAGATGTGGAATCCAACGAAGTCAAGATTGCGGCAATTGTGCAGTACTTTCATGGCCTCAGGGATGTGCTCCTGGTCAATTCCAAATGGCTTGGGGCCGCCTCCCATTTTCATACCGGCCCCACTGAGCTCATAGCCAGGATTGACTCTGAGGGAAATGCGAAGCTTACCATGCTCTTCTGCAGCTATTCGATCGGCAATCTCAATCTCAAGCACACTCTCCGCATTGAGGCTCCCGATACCGGCCCTGCAGGCCTCGCGGATTTCATAGCGCCGTTTTCCAGGCCCTGCAAAGCCAATGTGAAAAGGATCAACTCCAGAACGCAGAGCTAAATGAAGCTCACCCACTGACGCAACATCGAACCCTGCCCCAATTTGCCTGAAGAACTCAAGCAGCCGCTGATGAGGGTTCGCTTTAACGGCATAATGAATTTCGACGTCATCGGGTAGCGCAGCACGAAGCATTTCGTATTTTTTCCGCGCAACATTCAAATCGTACGCATAAAACGGAGTACCCACTTCGGCAGCTATTTCAGAGCAGGTGCGGGCCCCAATGATAAGGTTTCCATCACAGCGCCTGAAGTATTTCAGGGCCGAAGCAAGCGCCTTGTTCTGCATGCAAGCCTTGGGAGAGTCCATTATTTGCGCTCAGGTGAAAGTATTTTACGACGGAAATCAACCATACAAGCGAAGTTTCTCAAGATTCCTACTTTGGAGTTTTTGGCGCAGATTGGGCAGAGATCGCATCGCTTTGCCGCTCTATGAATATCTGTTTCACCGCTGGACGGTCAATCTTCCCGTTGGGATTGAGAGGTACGCTATCCCACTGCTCGATCCTCTTGGGAATCATATAACTGGGAAGCACTTGGCTGCAGACGGCTTTAAGCTCATCAATGCTCTGAGCGACACCATCTTTGCCCGTTATCACAGCCGCTACAGCTTGCCCAAGAATGTCATCGTGAATACCAAAAACCACGGCATGACCGACAAGTCCAGTTGCATAGAGGGCTTCTTCAACCTCTGTGGGGCTTACCCGGTAACCCGATGTTTTGATCATTTCGTCAGCTCGGTTTACGAAATAGAGATAGCCGTCCTCATCGATAGTGACGCGATCCCCCGAAAACACCACGAGCTCAGGGAACTGAACACCTGGAGGAGAGAAGGGGTTCGGCTTGAATCGCTGGGCGGTTTTCTCAGCATCGTTCCAATACCCCAAGGCCACATGCGCACCCCGCTGGACCAACTCACCCTCTTCACCCACGCCACATCGTTCGCCTTTATCATTCAGTACTAAGATCTCAGCGTTTGGAATGGCCTTACCTATGCTGGTCGGCCGACGATCAACCTCTCCCGGCGGTAGATAGGCGCCTCGAAAAGCTTCTGTCAGGCCATACATAAGGTATAATTTGCTGTTCGGCAGGCGTTGGCGCAAATCCTTCGTAGCGTGCACGGGCAAACTCCCACCTGAATTTGTGAGATAGCGCCATTCCGGGAACCGAGTATGGTCCCAGCTCTTTTGGATAAGTTGAAGCCACAAAGGCGGGATCAAAGCCAAACCGGTTATCCGCTCGCGCTCCATTGCATTCAAGATGTCGTTAATGACAAGATAGTTGATCAATATGCAAGCGCATCCCACATAGAGACTCGTGGTAAGCTGATTCAATCCATAATCAAAACTGAAAGGAAGCACGCTCAATATACGGTCATCAGGCGTGTTTTCGAGGTAAGCTGAAACACTCTCCACCCCTGCCATCAAGTTCCGGTGCGATAGAACAACCCCCTTGGGTTTGCCGGTGCTTCCTGAAGTGTAAATAATAGCGGCTATATCAGTCTCTATCATTTGAGGCGCTTTGGAGAGGCGTCGTGGCCCACCCCAGGCATCCAAATCCAGAATCCTGAGCTCTCCTGAGGCAACTGCACCGCCTTTCCCACGAACAATCGTCAATTGAAGAGAATCCAGGCCGGTAAGAAAGGGTAGAAGATAGCCCATCCGCTGGTGGGTTGTAAAAAGATATCGCGCGCCCGAATCATGGAGTATGTGACGGACCTGTGGTCCCTTTAAAAGCGGGTTTACAATGATGAAGACGCCCCCAGCGCGGGCGATCGCAAGGAAGGAGGCAGCTTCCTCGGGAGACTTCTCGCAGTAGACGGCCACTCGGTCGCCTTTTTCCAACCCGAGATCGAGAAGGAACTGGGCTAAACGGTCCACCTCCTTATCCAGCGCAGAAAAGGTGATACGCCGGTCGCGATACACGAGAGCTTCTTCTTCAGGCCTTAGATTTGCCTGCTTTCTCAGGATGTCAGGAATTGAATTATAGAATTGGGGCATGGTCGCTATGCTTTCGTGTATGAAAGTACAAGCGATACGATGGATCGAATGGATGCGAAATTCTCCCCGGTTATATCGTCCTCCGACAAAATGATGTCAAAGCTTTCCTCAACAAAGGCGATCAGTTTTAAAATCCCCATCGAGTCGATTAGCCCACCTTCGATAAGAGACTCATCCACACCGATTTCGCTGCGACCGACAGCAAGGTCAGGTTCCTGAAGCAGGAAGGTTTCAATTGTTTGAATAAAGCTCGCGGCCTTTTCCGTTTCGGACTGTACCGGCATATTTTGCATCTCTCAAGCACCTGCGTTTCGATTTGGATTTAGAATAATAAGCATCTGAAAGATCTCGCTACTCAATGGAGCGTAAGGATCAATAAAATCACTCTTCCTTTCCAACAGGAGGCTACTCGATAGCTGTACCCAAGGCGGGATTACAGACTCTCCACTCGCCCTCTCAGTGGTGCGCAGCCACGTTTCTCAGCCAAAGCTCCAACATCAGGTAGACCCAAAGATTGTCGCCATAATAGGGCGTTTCGTCAACTTCAAAGGACGCCTTCAGTTTGCCGAGATACTCCGGCTTCACATATGCACTCAGGAACGGTGCTCCCGTGAAAAGCACATCTTTAAGCAACTCCGACAGCTTTCGATCTGTTCTGAACCAGCGCGCTATGGGAAGTCCCATGCCATGTTTCTTCTTTCTGATGATTTCCTCGGGCAAGAACCCTGTCATGGCGCGTTTAAATATGTAACGGTTCTTACCAGGGCGAACCTTAAGCCCGGCAGGAATGGTTGAAGCGAAATCCACCAAGTCACGATCCAACAGCGGGTAGCGGACCTCCACACCCGCAGCCTCGGCCATTTGTGTAACCTTGCGCAGATCGTTGTCCGTAATGGTAAATTTCATATCAAGGTAGAGAAGCCGATCGGTATCATGGGCGGGCGCAGCGTGCTCATAGTGTTGGGCAGCCAGATCCAGAAAAGAATCGCGGTTTACCCGCACCAGGAAATCAGGCTGAAAGATCTCACTATTGTCTAGTTCCGCCAGGAGATTGTAGGAATAAAAGCGTTTGGGATTTCGTATATTGGCTCGACGAACATACCGTTTCGCTTTATGAATGATACCGATGCTCGGCAGTACACCAAGAATTGGCTCAAGCAGTTCTTCCCTCATTATTTGCGGGAGCAGAAAATAGCGTTCGAAGACCAAGTTCTGCACATAGCGTTCGTTTCCCCCAAAGATTTCATCACCGCCATCGCCGCCAAGCATCACATCCACACCATTGTTCCGCGCCAGTAGCGCACAAAAATAGGCAGCCACCACAGAGGCATTGCCAAAAGGTTCATCATAAATGCGCGGAAGATCCTCCAGCAGGGCGAGTACGTCTGAAGGAGTGACCATATACTCGTGATGCTCTGTACTAAAATGTTTAGCCGCAATACGGGCATAGTCAAGTTCGTTGTAACGAGGGTCGTCAAAGCCAATCGAAAAAGTTTTCGCAGGACTTTTGGAGAGGAGCGAATAAAAGCCTGCAACACTACTCGAGTCGGTCCCTCCAGAAAGAAAGCAGCCTGTTTTTTGTGGATCGCTCAGCGGCACAAAAGTAGCAATGGCGGCTTCAATGGCTTCGGGGATGGTCTTCCGCCAGTATTCCTCTCCTTGAGGAACAGGCTGATACCGGATATCATAATGGGTGAATTCGTCGATGCGGCCATTTTCTACCAACAATGCTCGACCGGGGCATAGCTTATGTATCTCGCGAAAAATGGTTAGTGGGCTGCAGACTGCCTGAAAGAATAGGTAGTGATATATAGCGTCGGGATTGATCTCCACACTGGGCAGCGTGGTCCGCAATTGGCGGATCCTAGACGCCGCAATGAGGCCGGAGCATCCCCGGTGGTACACCACTGGTTTAACGCCATAAAAATCGGTCGCAATAAGAAGCCTTTGGGAAGCATGGTCCCATAATGCAAAGGCAAAGGAGCCTCGAAGTCGGCCGATAAAGTTCACGCCGAACTTGCGATATAGGAGCCAAATCTTGTTGCCAAGATCGCAAGTCTCAGCATCCTGCTCCCCAATAAGATTTTTAAGTTCTGCGACATTTGTCAGGTCAACATCATGGGCTACGGCTCCGTAAGCATTGAACCATAGCCCCTGTCCTGGAAATTCTGCCCAAGCAGCAAGGATCATTCCTGGCCCCGCTGTGTGAACAA
This sequence comes from uncultured Syntrophobacteraceae bacterium, assembly GCA_964578835.1. Classification (GTDB taxonomy): domain Bacteria; phylum Desulfobacterota; class Syntrophobacteria; order Syntrophobacterales; family Syntrophobacteraceae; genus CAZOEL01. The sequence continues at coordinate 58,217 of CAZOEL010000027.1, forward strand.
CGGCCCCGTCGCTGCGCAACCGAGCCTCTAATTCGGGCTGGTACGTGCAATCACTCTGTGAGCAAAAAAAACCGCCTTTGTTTATTGTTGGCTTCATAGGCACTCAGTTAGTTCATTATGCAACGCATAGATTGATCAAATACCACGCACCCTCATTGATTGCTTCAGAGCTCAGTTTACCAACAAGGAAAGCGTCTTCCTGGCATTCTCAGTCCAGAAGTATCTCTTTCGGGCAAGAATGTTCTTGGATTCATTTCCAAGTTCTGAAAGGATTTGTTTTGATTCAGCAAGTTCAAGTATCTTTCCAGCCAAAGCGTTCCTGTCCTTGTGATCGAAGAGACCTTTGTATTCCTCAGTGAGAATTTCTTTTATATTCAATGTATCCGGCGCCAATATTGGTTTGCCCATACCCATATATTCAAATAACTTGATTGGGGACGCATATTCAGTGACATCCGGTTGGAGGGCAATATCAAAAGCAGCCATGTACCGCGCCACTTCTTCACGGCGTACCGGACCTGTAAATGTTACGCCCTTGGCAAAAATCCCATTCCGTTTTGAGAAGTTGATGAGGTCGGGAAAGGCCGGCCCGTCCCCAACCAGCAGCAGATGTATGCCTTTATTAAGCATGTCATACTGAACATATGCCCTAAGCAGTTGATCCAGCCCATGCCATTTTCTAAACCAGCCCACGAATCCAAGCACCAGTTTACCATCAAGCATCAACCGTCTCCGTATCTCACTGCCATCCACATCCGAGTCGATGAGGTCAGGATTGATGGCGTTGGAAATGACCAGCATTTTGTCTAAGGGAACGCCATTAGCAGCAAGTATTTCACGAAGAGGCGTAGACACGACTATTGTCCGATAAGCGTTACTGCAAATCCAGCGCTCCAGGGATCGTCCGAGATATGAAAGCGAGAGTTTCGAGTATTTTTGCTTCTCAATGGCTATAGGAGCATTTACTTCCAGTACCAACGGAATGGAGTACATCTTAGATACCATGATCCCAGCAACAGTATATAGAGAGTACCTTTCGTAAATCAGGTGCGGCCGGAATTCTCTAACTACCTTTTGTAGAATGAAAAAACCATAAATATTATACAGGATCTCACACATCTCGTAGAGGAGAGGAGGAAGCTTGGCCGTGAGGCGACTGACAAGCGACTGGCTTTTCACCTCAGACCTATCATCCTCTAGAGGCTCCAACCCTACAACATTGACCTCATGGCCAAGTTTCCGAAATGCATCGATGAGCTCTCTAATATGGATGCCTTGCGCATCCTCAGCCCTTGTCCTATGGTGGTATAAAATTCTCATAGAGTCCAGTGCAGCACTTACTGATTTGTCAAGCGTTATTCTTCAAGATCCGTAGTTTAAACAAGACACTCAACGACTCTCTCGGCAGTTCTACCGTCCCAAAGGGCAGGGATCGACCCAACCTTAGAAGGTCCGTTAAGAATTTTCCCTATGTCGGCCCACAGGGCATCAATGCGCGTCAGTTGGTTGCTGCCCTGCGTTATCGTTACCGGTCTCTCGGTGTTCGGGCGCAGCGTGAGGCAAGGAGTGCCAAAAAAGGTCGTTTCTTCCTGGAGCCCCCCTGAATCGGTCAGCACGAACCGGGCGTGCTCGGCAAAACAAATCGAATCGTGGTACCCCAGCGGGGAGAGAATCCTCAGGTTTGCAGACTCATACTCAAGCCCGAACGCATCGAGCATCTTTTTGGTCCGCGGGTGGATCGGAAAGAGCACCGGCAGTTCGAAAGAGAGTCGCTTCAGCTGTTCCACAATGGAGCTCAGCACATCGCGGTCATCTACGTTGGAAGGGCGGTGCAGAGTGACGTAGATGAATTTCTTGTCCTCGCATCCCAATTTCTCATGAGTTTTCCTGCGCCTCGCCTTGTCGAGGTTGGCTACGAGCGTATCGATCATAATGTTCCCAACGAGCCTGATCTTAGATTCCGATACCCCTTCCCTTCGGAGGTTTTCGTCTGCATCCGAGGAGGGGGTGAAAAGGAGGTCCGCAAGAGAATCGGTCACAATCCGATTAATCTCTTCAGGCATTGAACGGTCGAAGCTCCTGAGGCCGGCCTCCACGTGCGCCACTCTGATGCCCAACTTGCAGGCCACAATGGTGCAGGCCATTGTCGAATTGACGTCTCCCACCACCACAACCATGTCCGGCTTCTCCCGGATGCAGAAATCCTCAAAGCTCATCATAATGCGTGCTGTCTGAACAGCGTGAGACGAGGAGCCAACTTCAAGGTTTACATCGGGATGCGGAATATCGAGCTCTTTAAAGAAGACCTCAGACATTTGAATGTCGTAGTGCTGGCCCGTGTGGACCAAGAGGGACTCTATACTCCCGTTGTTGCTTGCGGATGCGGAGTTATGCTTCGAGATGGCCGCGCAAAGCGGCGCAATCTTCATGAAGTTGGGTCGAGCGCCTGCAATGAGCGCAATTTTCATTCGCCGGTTCCTTTGTGTTTTATCTCACCTGCCGTCGCAGAGAACGGCTTCGAGTTGTCGCATTTGGCTGTTCCAGTCATAGGCTTGCTGGACGTGACGCCTGGCGCTTTGCCCCAGCTGCATGCCGGCATCCTCTTCCTTGAGGAGACTCAGAACGGCGCGGGCGAAGCCATCGGCCGAATCTTCCACAAGCACGTGCTTGCCTGGCGCTGCATCTATTCCTTCCATGGACTTGCTTGTCGCCACAGTTGGCTTTGCCATAGCCATGGCTTCCAACACCTTGTTCTGAACTCCTCTTGCTAATCGAAGGGGAACGACGCAAACATCGGCAATTTTGTACCAGGCTCGAATGTCCTCGACATAGCCCGTTACGCAGACAGAATCGTTTCCACTGAGGCTCAAGACTTCTCGATGAGGGTTGCGGCCAACTATGTAAAAGCGCACTCCTGAAATCTCCGCTTGGATTCTCGGCAGCACATTTCGAGCGAACCAGATCACCCCGTCAACGTTCGCATGGTAATCCATCGCGCCGGTGAAGAGGAGAACGGGATTATAGTCGCCGCAATCGGGACGGGCAGACTCCTTCGAGTGTACTTCAGGCTGGGCTAAGGCTGAAGACGGATCAAAGTACTCGTGGTCTACCCCGTTTGGGACAACTCTGATGTTTGAGAGGCCAGGGTTTAAGGCTTTGAAGAGCTCGGCCTCATTGTTCGAGACAAAAACGGAGCAGTCGAAGCGCTCAGCCACTAATCTCTCGTAGTCGGTCAGTCTCCGGTGCTCCAGGGAGTAGATCAACGACTTCGGGAATGGCGCTTCAGACGCATACTGCGCCCACTTATCCGAGTCGACGTCACAGAAGTCCATGATCAGGCAAAGCCTGCCGTCTGCAATGTTCCTTGAGGCTCCTTCTTGGATTTTCCCCACGGCGGGCGCGATCGCTTTCGAGCGAAAGAGATACTCAGCCATGGACGAGGAAAAACAGATGACAGATCCGTAGGCTGTTTCAGCAAGCCACTGATCTATAATCCGTTGCATTCGGCGGGAGTAAAAATAGCCGACAGACAACGGCTTTCCCTTAGCCAACCATAGAGCCCCTCTCAGCAATGCGGCTTTGGTGTTGAGCGGCACAGGAGCGACCCTTCGGCACAGCTTCTGAAGGGACGCTTCGTGGCGGAAATCGCCAGGGTCGTCCACAAGGCACACAAGGTCGACGTCGTGAGATCTTGATAGGTATCTGATCTCATTGTACGATCTTATTTTATCGCCCTTATCCGGCGGATAGGGAATCCGGTGGGCCAGGTAGAGGATCTTCATGCGTTGCAGTTCATTCAGGGAATGTATTTGACTATCTGAGGACCAATTAGTTTTGTGAGTTCAAGAGGAAGCTTCTTCCACAACTCGATTCGCTTACTGTATTTTGGGTTGGTTGGACTTAGGTTTGGCAGGGCGTCAACGCCATGCAAGTAATATTGATATGGTAGCATAGAAGGCTCAAAACCCCAGTGCCTCTTGAAGTGATAGGGTCCCGTGTCCTTTTTGCTTTTGCCAAAATCAAATATTTCGCAGCCGCGGTCAACAGCTTTGCACATAAGCGCCCAGTAGAGATAATCATTGGCCGCATGATCCCGAGAGATGGGATAGGCCCCGGAATAGTAAGGCAAAACTTCCTCTTTATAGAAGTAGCTGAGCACTCCTGAGAGCGGCTGTCCGTCTTTTCTTATGATGAGAATGGAGGAGAAGCCCGAGAACTCCTCCAGCTGGTTCCCCAGGTATCGTTTTGGAAAAACCGGTGTGCCAAGACTTCGATAGTTATAGGCAAACAACTCGTAAAACTCGTCCAGAAGCTCTTTGCCGCCATGGACCGATTCCAAGCCATTGGATATGCCTTGCCTCACCATGCGGCGAGTTTTGCGTGGAATCGCCTTCAGATTGTCTTCCTCGGAAGTAAAGAGCTCCTTCTTGAAATAATAATAGAGATCTTTTACCGGGAGATCTGGAAGGGGAGCGTTCTGGTTTCTAATCTCCAGATAGTCAAGGCCCTCAGATCGAGTTATCTCAGCAGCTTTATCCAGCAGAGCCTGCTCAACTTCCTTATTGGTGGCAAGAATGCCGCCAATAGGCGCAAAGGGAACGGAAACCAGCGATTTGCCGAAAAGAAAGCTTTTGATCATGAAGAGAGGAAAAACGCCGCTGATTATCTTCCGCCCGTTATGGCGCGTCCCATTGGATACCATGCTCTCGCGATCGTAATCCTCAGCAAGAAGGTAAAACGATCTATGGCCGAACGATTTTTCGACCACCCTTTTCCAACCAGTGAGATGAAAAAAGGAGCCCTGCGGATGGTTCATGACGAACTGATCCCATCCATGTCTATCGGCATCTGAGTAAAGCCTGACTTCCATTCTATACTTTCTCGATGAAGACTATTTCAACAGCGAACGATCAGATAAAAATCCTCGAAACGAGGAGAAGGAGAAGTCACGCACCAGCCTTTTGAATCGAGCTTCCGTTCTGCTCAGATTGAGGTAGTGACGAAATCTGGACTTTGCCGATAATCCGCTTATTCTCGGTTGAGCAGCGTCAATCTCCCAAGGATGGATAAAAAAGACTATAGGCATCTTTTCGTATTGCTCGATGCGCCTGAGAGCCCATTGAGTGAAGCGCCCGGGGAAGAATCTGAAATAACCTCCTCCTCCTATAGGGAGATTGAAGCCTGCAAGTCTTAGAGTCGATACCGGGAATTCAATGAATTGCATCGACGCCGAACTGACGGCTTCGACTGGAGCAGCTGAGAAGTTGCGCGGTTGACTCGAATTGCTCACAGAGTGTTGGCTCAAGGTCATGAAATCGACTGTTCCACGTCCATTCCAGGAGACAAAAAAGGGCGATCTCGGCGCATCGGGAATGCCGTATCGATCATGATGAACCGGGAATATGCTCGAGTCATAGAGAAAACCTTCTTCGGCCAGAATTCGTAAAGCCCAAAGATTCTTTCGCGTGATGGAGTAGCTCGGAGCCCGAAACCCCCGTACAGGCTCGCCGGTTATATCCTCAAGGATGTCCTTCGACTTGCGTAAATCGGCTCTAAACTCGCCCTGAGACATATCGGAGACCATGCGATGGTCATAACCGTGACTCGCAATCTCATGACCGTTGGCATGTATCTTTTTGATAAGCTTGGGATATCGTTCCGCTACCCAACCCAGGCAGAAAAAAGTGGCATGGACAGGGGAAGAATCCTTGTGGAGTTCTGAGCTCAATATGTCCAGAATGCGATGCGTATTACGTTCAATATGAGAACCGTAGCTTCCCCAATCGTTTCGATTGACGACGCCTTCGAAGGCGCTCACCATGAAGTAGTCTTCGACATCGATGCTCAGGATGTTCTTCACCGTCTTATTCTTCACGGCCCTATCTTGCGCCCTGTCCCATGAAAACAACGCCGATTGTCTTCAGAAGAATCTTGAAATCCAGGAGGAGCGACATGTTCTTGATATAGTAAAGATCATACTCCAATTTGTTCAAAGCGTCCGTAACCGTTGATCCATAGGGATAGTTGACCTGCGCCCAGCCGGTTATTCCCGGCGCCACGCAGTGACGTGAGCCATAATAGGGTATTTGCTCCTCCAGCCCCTTAACGAATTCGGGCCTTTCCGGACGAGGGCCGACCAAGGTCATATCCCCCATGAATATGTTCCAGATCTGAGGAATCTCATCGATTCGGAAAAGGCGAATCCAGTGACCCACGCGGGTCACCCGCGCATCGTTTTTAGCAGCCCACGTCGCCCCTCGCGCTTCAGCATCGGTGCGCATCGATCTGAACTTGACGACGCTGAAGACCCTGCCGCCTTTTCCGACTCTTTTTTGCCTGTAAAAGACAGGCCCACGAGAATCGATCTTTATGCACACCGCAGTGATGAGCAAAATAGGAGACAGGCAGACGAGCATCAATCCAGCCACTATTATATCGATAACTCTTTTTATTTTCTGCACATACTCTTTCGAGAGGAGGCTGAAGCCTTCCGTAAAAAGCAACCATTGGTCTTCGATAAACCGGACCGGGATGCGTCCGGTAAGCTGCTCGTATACCGTCGGCATCTCCAACACTTCAATGCCTCGCAGCCTAGCTTCGAGAACCTGACGCATCAATTGCGGCCGACTGTTTCGGGGTATCGCCAGAATAGCCGTCTTTATCCAGATTTGCTCCGCCACATCAAGCAGCCGATCCAAGGGGCCAAGAACTGCTGAAGACCCAATCACCAGTTCCTGTTTTTCAGGATCGTCATCCAGGAATCCCTTCACTACGTATGGCGACAACGGACTTTTGAGCAGCCCGTATATCGATTTTCCACTTTGACCGGCGCCTAAAACGATAGCCCCTATCTTGGGAGTGTTTACCTGAAGGAATTTCCCAAAGATCATTCGCCATGCAGCAATCATAAGCGCAAGCAGGACCGTCTGAAAAGCTAGAACTCCTCGGCCAACCGGGGATGCGGGCAAAACAAAGAGGAAGAAGACCGAAACAAAAGAGCCGAGCAAAACCGCCACTCCCAGACGGAGGAGGGAATCTCTCGACAAAAAAGGACGTCCAAAGTTGTAAAGATCGAATATGTAAAAGCTCGTGGGATATATTATGAACATCACACACTGCATCAGGTCGCCGATGTTTTGGAAATCAGGCAAATCACCAAGCCGGGCATAGCGCGCAAGAGCAACCGCCAGCAGAACAATGAGTAAGTCCCCTAGCAGAAGAGAGGTAATCCGTAAAGATGTCGTAGTGTTGAGGGATATTTCCGTTTCTTTGGAAGCAGGTTCCGCATGATCTGCAACTGAGGCGTCAGGTTGCCATACCTGAGGGCTCATGTTAGCTGCATCGTTGGCCTCGGAAGATTTAGGAAAAGCCTCTTCGCTGCTTTCGGGGATAGACTCGGGCAACTTTTCATTTAGTAGCGGCCTTGCATCAGTATCCGGAAAAAAGTAAAAGGATAGCTCGATCCTGCTCAGTTGTTCAAAATCGAGGATGGCAGAAAGCCTCTTGTAAACTTTGTGAAATATGCGGTTTCGGATGAAGTCCCTGTTTGTTTTTTGGATCTCTGTGAATATGACGCCAATGAGAGATCTATGCCTGTACCATCCCTTTATGTCCGTTTCTCTTGTAGAGGTAGCCAGCGAATGCTGTATCCTGTTGAAAAGAAGATTGTTGTCCGGGGATACGATGGCGCCGACATCCAGCAGCATCAGCAAAAATGGTTTTCCTGTCCGTTCGGTCCGTTTGGCTTCGAGGCGAAGTATTTCATTGAAGTAATCTTCACCATAAAGGCCGCATTCGTCTCCAAGCATGCCGGAGCTCAATGCCAGAGGCAAATTTCCACCATTGCGCTGGCCAGTTTTGGTGATAAACGACAGGAAGGACATCTTTTTCGCTCCTCTACAAGTGCTTATAAATGAGCTCTGGAATGTAGTATCGCCTTTTGTTGAAGACAATCCCCAGAACGTTCCCTCCGACCTTCGTTATTCTTTCCTTTGAATTCCTTACAATCTGCCAGCGGGTTTTTTCAGCTTCCACAACAAGCACAACCCCACTTACCCTCGGCGCTATGGCCAGTCCATCGGGCGAACTGCCTAAAGGAGGCGAGTCAACCAGGATAAGGTCGAACTGCTGCCAGAGCGTCTCCCAGAACCCCGCAAAACGCGGAGAATCGAATATCTCCGGCGTGTAGGCATTCGTATTGGCTGAGGGCCCGAGGAAAAGGCTCGTTTCACCTACCCGATGCAATACCTTCTCTGGCGATTCGCCATCGCGGATTGCTTCTTGCCAGGTGTATCCAGAAGTAACCTTGAAATGAAGATGCTGCGATGGCTGCAAACGGTCCGCATCAAGGAGGAGGACGGACATGCCAATTCTTGTAGCGGCGACCCTGGCGAACTCACGAACAATGGTAGAAGCGCCTTCTCCTTGCTTTGAGCCAATGAATTGGATGACTTTCTTTGAGGAATGAGGAAGAAGGATTTCGATGTTCTTATAAAGACCGAGCAATTCCTCTTCCATATCGACAAGCACAAGTTCCTGAACTGCCTTGTCGCTTTGGGGAACGGTCAGCAAATCATCAGTTCTGGCCCTTGCGCGGTACGCATTTTCCAGAGCTTCGTATATCTTACTCATAAGAGCTCCTATCCTTTGACAGGGTGAGGGGCTATAATTCTTTTGAATGCATCAACAGATAAATTGTGGTAAGTAATTTAGCGAAAAGAGCGCTGATCAGTGCGTGGAGACAGTGGAATTTATTTGTTATTAGTTAATGCGGAAGAACCGCCCTCTTCACTTGAGCTCAGTTGGCAGTTTCTTCTTTATGCATTTTCGGTGAGGGCAAGAGAATATTGTCTCCCACGCTGATTCTATCAGCATCCCTGATTTGAGGATTCTTTTCCAGTATTGATTGTATCAAGACTCCTAACGCGGTGCTTTCTTCACGCATATTCGCCAATTCGGCGGCAATCTTCGTAAGATTATCTCCTTTTTTAACTTTCCGCATCACAGGCATTTCCGGGATTTTGTCGCTCGTTAAGGCGTTTGAGGCTTCCGTATTCTTCTCTTCCGGAGTCTGTAATGTTGTAGGCAAAGATACAGCGTGTTGAGTTTCCTCTTGAACTGCGGTTTCAATGACAGGAATATGATTACTCAGATCCTTACTAGACTTTTGGTCAGCAGCTACTGTTGCAGAATAATCGCTTTCCTGGTTAGCGGGGTGAGATGCATTCTTCGGCTCCTTTTCCACCGAGACTGCGGAAGAGCTTGACTGGCCACTTTCCGGCATATTGCTCTGCACCAAACCCTGATTGGCCTCGAGAAGCTCCTTATTAGGCAAGACTGTCGCCTGCGGCTGTTGAGCGCCTAATTCGGCAGGGGATTGTTCAGCTATACTCGGTAAAGCTTTTCTCAATTCAGTTGATGGAGCTTTGACAACAGAGGGTCTGGGATAATTTTTCTGCGAAAAGTCAACGGCGGAATTCAACTGGAAGCGGGATATTAATGACGTGTAAGGGTACTCATGATAGCCTCCCCAAAACAGAACGGCTACGAATATGCACAGAATCGGCAGCGCCATTTTCCATCTTCGATAGCGAGGGGCGGACGAGCCTTGGAAATCGGCAATGACTTCCCTGGCTATGCTCTTCGTGACCGGCTTCTTTTCATACCCAAAACCCGTTATGAGAGCATTGTCGCAGAGAATATTCATGAGTCTGGGAATGCCCATGGCCTTCTTGACGATTAATTTCAGCGCTCCAGCTGTGAATGCAGGTTCACCAGTCAACGCAACCTTCGCCAATCGATAGTTGATGTAGGCCAGGCTTTCGTCAGCGGTTAGAGGCTTGATCGTCGAATAGATTGCAATGCGCTGTTTCAACTGCCGCAGCTCATTTCGATTTAATACATTCTCCAACTCAGGCTGTCCAATGAGCAAAATTTGCAGAAGCTTGTCTTTGGAAGTCTCCAGGTTGGAAAGCATTCGCAGGTCTTCCAATGTAGCTACGGGCATATTCTGCGCTTCATCAATGATGAGAACCACGTTTCGACCACACTTGTATTCTTCTATGAGAGCATGGTGAAGGAGGTTCACCATCTTGAAAACATCGCCGGTTGCAGGCTCGAGAGCTAGTTCACGGAGAATAGTGTCAAGCAATCCTTCGAAGGGAAGATTCGGGTTGAAAACATAGATAATCTTAAGATCCTGTTTATCAACTCTTTCCAAATAGGATCGGAGGATCGTAGTCTTCCCCACGCCTACTTCACCAACAACGGCGACAAACCCTTTCCTCTCTTCGACGCCGTAAATGATTGAGGCCAAGGCCTGCTTGTGGCTGGGACTTAGAAATAGAAACTCCGGATCAGGAGTAATGTGAAAAGGCTCTCTTCTCAGGTTATAAAAGCCGGCGTACATAAGCGCTGCGCCTTTGCTTACCTTTTGAGTGCGATTGTGGCAAGGACAGGAATGCCGAGACGGTTCTCGACATTCTCGGGGGTGGTCAACCCCTGCCCGAGGATCTCCAACAGGAATGCCAACCCCACGCCAGCTCCGAGGCCTACTACCGCTCCGGCAGCCATAAGGATCATAAGGCCTGGACTCTGGTTGATGGGCTTCACAGGTGGAACTGCCGGCTGGAGCACTGTAACACTCGCCATCTCCTGGCGATTTATGTCCTCTGTTATGCGCACTTCCTCAAGCTTGTTGGAGTAAGTATTATAATACCCTTCGTTGTGCTCCAATTCGCGATGCAGCTCCTTGAGCTTTTTCTCCTGCGAACCCAAAGCCTGTATCTGCTTATCAAGCTCTCCCAGCTCCGTCTTATAAGAAACGATCTTTTCCTCAGAAGCTTTTAGATTCGCTTCTATAGTATTTGTGTGTATCTCCAAACCCAAGTCACCGAAGTTAACTGGATATGTTTCTCCATTCGAGCGTTGTTTCGGTTTAGAAGCACTCGTTTTTTGTTCCTTCATAAGCTCTTGCACTTTTTCAATCTCTTTGCGAACATTCACGACAAAGAGGTTCTTCTCCGTGTACTTCCCAAGGAGTTCCTGCTCTTTGAGCTGCAGAGCCATCAATTTCGATCCCAGCCCCGATGTATCAGCTTCCTGTGTCATCTCCTCACCGTTGGAAAATGAGGGCACAGCCTCATATTCGGCCTTTGGTTGATTCTTGAGAGTAGCCAGCGAGTGTTTGAGAATTTCAGCTTCTCCAGTTGCATTCTTGATGGTCGCCTCAAGCTGCGCCCGCTGGGTCAGGAGAAAATCCATCTGTTTGTCAAACGAATAGAAGCCATACTCGCGTCTGAAGGATTCCAGTCTTTCTTCAGATTCTTTCAACTTCTGACGATACTCCGCAAGCTTCTTCTCAAGAAAAAAAGTGGACCTGGGATCGCTCAAAACGTCGCGCCGCTTCTCCCTGTAAAAATCCACGAGCTGATTGACAACTGTCGCCGTATTCTCAGGATCTTTCCCAGTAAATTTGATTTCAATAAAATTTGAATTTCTAATCTCAGAGACGCTAAGATCCTTCTCCATTTGTAGAATGGCGAATTCCTGGGGGTTAATTCCAGGAGGCGGATTACGAACGATATCAGGGTAAAGCCTATCGAGACGGAGGGTCGAAATAAGCCTTTCCTTCAAGTCCCTACTCTTCAGCATAAGGATCTCTGAGGTAAAGATATCGCTTTTCCCAAACGAGATCGGCGTCTTTTGAGTGCCCAATTCAGGTCCGCTGTAATCTCTTCCGGACTTGAACAGGATGACCGATTTTGCCTCATACAATGGCGGTAGAAGCTTCGGATAAACAAAGTGAACGACGGGGGAAACAAGGAGAAATATAAAAAATAGGGCTAATATTTTATACTTATGCTTGAACAGTATGGATAATATATCCCTTAAATTGAAAGGGAAAGAATTTGAGGCGGAATACGCCATCGCACCACGCGAACCGGCCAACATCGATGGGGCGGGGCGTGGAGCCAAGTGCCTAATGTCGTTAAAGTTATGTTCTTCCATCGGCTAGGAGCTCACTTCTGGGAGGTCGAAACAAGCAATATCAGACGTTGCAGGGCTTCCAATTTGCAATGTGGAGGACTTCACTGTTTATTCGTTAGCAAGGCAATTCCGAGCTTTCTAATGCCCAATAGAAGCGTGGAACTGAAAGGATCATTCGCAGCTGTGCGCTTATCAATCATTCCAAAAGGAAAGCGCTGCCTAATCCTTCAATGCATTGTAATAAAGCAAGAAGTCCTGGGGCACCACAAGTATGGTTCTGCGCAGATACAGATCGACCCATTTGGATGCATTCCCGATTGGAGAAGCAGGAATGTAGACGATATCATACGGTTTCAGGAGAATATCTTCTCCCATCTGTGTGCCGTCGATTATCGTCTTGATGTTGATAGGAATCGCCATAGGCCCTGTCAAATCATCCTTCTGCCTTATAACGATCACTTCCTCACGTCTGGCGGTGTCCTTGAGCCCACCGGAGGAGGCAATGGCCTGCAGAACCGTCATTGAGCCCAGCAAAGGCAGCACGCCCGGCTTCAGCACTTCTCCATCCACATAGATTTTCATATTGCTCGACGATTTAACAATCACTGTCACAGCCGGCGAGGCAAGCTCTTCCGTATACTTTTCCTTGAGCTCGGTCGTGAGCTCCGCGGGCGTTCGCCCAGCGGCCATTATCTCGTCTATAAGTTGGAGCGAAATCTTTCCATCAGGCCGGACGATTTGTTCTTCATTCAACTCAGGGTTGTAGAAGAATTTGATATCAAGCTGATCTCCAGGGTTGATCCTGTACTCTGCAGTCACAACAGGCGCTTGAGTGCCGGGCAAACCGACAAAAGTGGGTTTTTTTACCACGGGACCGCATCCAAAGGCGATAAGAGCGAAAAGGATGAGTCCTAAAAAGGGTGAAAAGGCGCGTTTTGCTTGTACAGGCATCTGGAATTCATCCAAAATCAGGTCAGAAGCAAGCTCGTTCCCAACTACCTCAACCAACTTGTACGAGGGTCAAGTTACCCGGATTTGAGCAGGAAATCAACGACTATGTGAGCCTTCCATGCAATCAAATAATCAAAGGCTGACACAGCTCCGCCAACTCGGTTACATCTGTCGAGGGCTATTGACTATGTGCAGCAACGCATCAGAAAGCATCATCGCGGCGCTCCCAAGTTTTGAGAAGATTTGCTCCCGCCGCCCAGTCACTTCTAGCGATGGCTCGCTAGCCTCATCTACGGTTAATTACTTATCGAATAACTTACCTGTTCTCTTTAACGTTTTTTCTCAAATCATTACTCAGTCATGCCTTAGGGATGGTGTGTCTTTTCCTGCCATTACCGAAAGACTTAGTGAAGCCGAGCATTGTCTCCTGCGCTATCGTAATATTGGCGTTGTCATCCGAACCCGGGTGAAGATTGCTTTTGTATGAGCTTGTATCCCGTATACACTCCCTGATTGTTGACAGTTCTTATAGCAACTCGGAGCCTAAATGCAAAGGATGATTTTCGTGGCCAAGATATGGGGTATCTACAATACCCACTAGCCATATTACACAATGTGATATTAGAGCACTCACGGTAAATTTGTTCTCATTCAGAAATGACCATGTGTACGGGATCTTATACCCTGCACTTCGCTCCCAAATGCTTCCCGAGAAAGCTGAAAGGGCGAAATACCATAGCCCGGGGCATCGCCCCGGGTTCGGGAGC
>CAZOEL010000028.1:0-70723 GCA_964578835.1 uncultured Syntrophobacteraceae bacterium
ACTATTCCCGGGGTGGCGCTGCGCTGACCCCGGGCTGGTTTATCAAACCCCTTCGAGGTAGAAAAACCTCAAACCAAAAAACTTGAACATCGAGTATAAGGAAGATATTGAAGCCGGTTTTGGTGGAGTAATGTTTTGGCTGAGGAATCGTTTCAGTGCTGAAGGATTATTGAGTACATTGCACTGATCCCTTTCGGGCTGATCTCACACCTTCTTTGTCACGGCATGCTTGTCCGGCAACCCTTTGCCGTCAAGCCGTCCCGGTCAGTGTCATCCTCGAGTCCGGCTGCATGGCGGGCGCTAGGCAATTAAACTATTAATTTATTTGAATATTCTGTCTAATTTTCGATCTCTGGGCCACTTTGTTCAGCCATTGTAGACCGTAACCGTTTTCCGTAAAAGTAGATATAGGTTGTCTCTTTGTACCACATATGATACATAGAAAGTACTATGAGCTGGACGATCAGATACTACAGTGAAAGAGTGCAGCAAGAAATCATGTCCCTTCCTGCTGGGATTCAGGCCAGGTACATCCATTACACGAAGCGAATGTTGGCTCATGGTCCCAACCTTGGTATGCCCCATACAAGAGCAATGGGAGATGGTCTCTTTGAGCTTCGGATGAAAGCATCGGAGGGAATAGGACGGGTATTTTACTGCACTGTCATTGGCGAGAGAATCGTCATGCTCCATACTTTCATGAAGAAGACTCAGAAGACACCTGCTAGTGAACTGGCTATTCCCAGAAAAAGGATGAAGGAGGTAAGAGCCAATGCTCAGCCATGAAGAGATGGTAGGGAAGATGCTCACTGATCCTGAGGTTAAAGCTGAATACGATGCTCTTGAACCCGAGTTTGAGCTTCTGGATGAATTATTGAAAGCAAGGGATGAGGCAGGACTTACACAAGAAGAAGTAGCAAAGCGCATGGGTACCTCCAGACCTGCAGTAGCTCGTATAGAGGCGGGAGGAGGCAGCAAGCAGCACTCACCATCCATAGCCACACTCCGAAAGTATGCAGAAGCTGTGGGATGCAAGCTACAGATTAAGCTTGTCCGTAAATAGGACCGGAACTCTGATATGCCCTTCAAATTGCATCCTCTTCCAAAAGACATGGGGCCAGTAGGGACTACCGTGTCGCGTGGCCCAACACCAAAAATCAGCGGCGGCGTAAATGCCTATAACTCGATGTTCAAGTTTTTCTACCCCGAAGGGGTTTGATAAATCAGCCCGGAGTAATCACCCCGGGTATGCGGCAAAAGAAGTAATCATTCCCTAAAAGGGATATATAAAGATGTGCTGATCTTTATGTATCCCTTTCAGGGAACAGTCCCATGCCTGACACTATTCCCGGGGTGGCGCTGCGCTTACCCCGGGCTGATTTATCAAACCCCTTCGGGGTAAAAAGCCTCAAACCAAAAAACTTAAACATCGAGTATGAGTATGAAGAATACATCACTCACTCGCATGCCTCCACGGATTCGCCGTCCCCTGCATTTTTTGTTGGCGCGCACAAGGGTTGGGTACGCCACCCGATCGTGCTGGGGTATCGAAGCACGATCGGGGATGTTCGCCCTTCGATACCTCTCAAGAAACAGCTTTTTTGGATAAGTAAAATCAATGACTTATGCTGCATTCCGAGCCATCGACAAGAGGCCAAAGAGCTCCGATGGACTTCCAGCTGTTTCTTATCGAACACCTTGCCACGCCGAAAGCGGGGCTTACTTCGCTCAGGGCGAACGGGACACCCCAACCCTTATGCGCGCCAACAAGATTCTTACAACGCCAACCGGTAGAATCCTGACCTCATCCTACGATCCCGCAACGCTCGTGACAACCGGCATGAGCATTCCCGGTCTTTATGATGCTTCATACGACTACTATCTCAACGGAAGGCTCAAGACGATATCCGCCGGAGAGCGGAATGTCGCTTTTACCTACGATGACCGGCTTAAAGACTGCCGGAATGACGAATCGATGTTCCAAAATGTTAAGAAACTTCTGTATAGGTACTTCATTACCGGTGCGCAAAACGCTGGAGGCAAAACCGTAGTAAACGTGGGTAGGTCTGACAAGCAATACGTGCTCAGGCATTGCCGCTACAGGAGATACACCAGTGCGTGGAGACAAGACAGCCATAGTAACAGGCGGAGGCCAGGGGATTGGCAAAGCTATCGCGGAGAGATTGCTGAGGGATGGCTTGCGGGTCGTCATTGCCGAATCGGATAGGGAAGCAGGCGTAGAATCCGAAATGGAGCTCAAGCGCCTTGGGGAAGCGATATTCATTCATGCCGATGTCTCAGATGAGCAGATGGTAAAAGATCTCATAGAAAAGACTATCGTTCATTTTGGGAGGATCGATCTCGTGGTGAACAATGCGGGGGGCATGGTGCGAAAGCCCATTCAAGATCTCTCCCTGGATGAGTGGAACAGAGTGATCTCGGTGAATCTGACCTCCGTCTTTCTTACAGCCAAATATGCTGCGCCTTATCTTCGAGAGAGACAGGGCTCGATTGTAAACATCGCCTCAACGAGAGCTTTTATGTCGGAGAAAGATACCGAAGCCTACTCCGCATCCAAGGGCGGTATGGTTTCCCTCACCCATGCCCTGGCTGTGAGTCTTGGCCCCGAGATCAGAGTCAACTGCATCAGTCCGGGATGGATCGATGTCAGTGAATGGAAGAAAAAGGCGGAAAGACGGAAGCCGGGGCTCAGTTCGGAAGACCATCTGCAGCATCCCGCGGGGCGAGTCGGTAGTCCTCAGGACATCGCTTCCATGGTCAGCTTTCTCATCTCCTCTGAGGCGTCCTTCATTACGGGGACTAACTTCGTAGTGGATGGAGGCATGACAAAGAAGATGATTTACGTGTGATCCCCTTCGGGCTCGGCTCGCACGTTCTTTGTCACGGCCGGCTTGTCCGGCAGCCCTTTGCCGTCACCAAAGGCTTCGCTCGAAGTTGATGATTTTGGAGGGACTGAATTGATTGGCGCAGAAAAAACGCGTCATGTCGGAGTCACCCGAATCAATTAAGGTGCAGACCTTTTGAACGCCCAACTCTCTCACGTGATTCATGAATTCCTTGATCAACTTCTTGCCGATGCCCTGACGCTGGTGGTCCGGATCAACTCCGATCGAATCGAGGGTGGCCATTTCCCGAGATATCCCATATTCCCCCATATAAAGCACGCCCATGACAAAGCCCACGACGGTTCCATCTTCCATCTCGGCCACAATGGAGACTGGCAGATGATCCGTGGATTGAACAAACGATTCGAACTTCACCCGATAGTAATCCCGCCGTGAGACCTTGAGGATCTTTTCATCAATCCGCACTATAGCGTCAAAGTCATCTGACGAAGCATCATCGGCGTGCGACGAAGGGCATTCAAATTCGTCAGCTTGAACGACAGCATCGAAATCATCAATATTCAAGAGTCTGAATTTAACTGCGCCGGCGCTCATCTGTCATCTACTCCTTTCACGACGAAACACTCAGGCTTCAGCCGCTATTGAAAGATGCTTGTAAGAATTCATCAGGCCCTTCGAAATGTAGGTCGCAATTCCGACATGTGGTAAGAGGGCGGCAAATATAAAAGTCAAGCCAAAAGGCTCCTCTGCCCATGCGTATTCAATGATTAAGTCCGGATGCGCCCAACGGCGCCTGGAGCTGCCGACCTCCCCGATGCTCTGGTGTGGAATTGGAAGAGGTTGTAATTCCTACTTGAAATAGAGCGAGCCACGTTAGCGGAAGAAATGGGAGAAGGGAAAAATCCACTTGGACAAAAGCTTTGAAACGCTCATCAGTCATTTGCCACACTACATCACTCAAAAATAACAGTCAATGAATTAAAGTTATTGTGAAACATAAGCCAAGCTCATGATATATTGAAGCAATGCAGCAAATCATCAGCCGAAAAACTTCCCCTGAATTCCTCCCGCGGAGGAGTCGATCAGTCGGAAGCGCAAAAAAGACGGAAAATTACTCGCGCAGGGTTTTAGGCCGATTCTTCGGAGGTCTTGCGTTCGTCTTTCACGGGAAGGATGAAATAGAAGAGGTTGCCGTATCGTTGAGACTCGCAGCCTACAAATCCGCCGTGAATCTCCACCACATTGCGCAGGAAATGGAGGCCATGACCGGTTCCGCTTTCATGGCGAGTGGCGGCGGCCCTGTAGCCTTCATCAAAAATCCTTCGACATTCTTCCTCTGAAAGAGGCTTTCCGGTGGTGAAAAAATTGAATCTGACGCCGTCAATGTTTTTTCCGAAATGGTTCTTCACCATATCCCGATTGTAAGAAACCAGCTTGATCTTGTTTCCCAACTGGTCCTCGACCTGCTGAGCGTACTTTAGAGAGTTTGAGAATAGATTGTCGAACACCTGAGAAATCAGTCCCTTGTCCACAAAAAGCGTTACCTGTTCATCCGGAACGGATTCGAGCAGATTATCGACCGTTATTTCCCGCTTTTCAAAGAGAGGAAGATATCGCTCCAGGAGGGGCTGAATAATCTCCGTTCGGAAATTTACTGACTGCCTTCTCAATACATAGGCGCCCTTCTCGAAATGGTCCCGGCGGAACAGGGTCTCGAGGAAAAGGCTGGTGTGCTCGTAGTGCTTCGAGAGAGCCCGCCACTCCTCGTCCAACGAGTGATTGTTCTCGCACAGCTCAAAATATATCTCGCAGAGCTGGTCGGAAAGACGGTCGCTGCGGTCCTCGACGGAAAGGATCAAATCCTTCACTTCCTGCTGAATCTTACAATAGCTTTGGAGCTGCTTTTTCAGCTTTATGAGAAAAAGCTTGTAGTACATGTTCGGAGTGATGACATTGTGCTCTATATCGGAGACCAGCTGATTTATGAACTTGATATGGTCGATCTTCTGTTGGATGAGCATCTTCTGATGCAGATTGAAACCGATGCGGTTGGTTAATTTCCCGAAGAAAAAATGGTCCTTGTCGTCCAATTTATGCTTCGGGTAAATTTCGAAAGCCCCGAGAACATGACTTTGTCTAAAAAACGGAATCCATTGAGCAAGAGCTTTATTGCCGCGTATGGGAAAGATCCAGGCATCTTCGGTCTCATAGGGCTTTTCGGAAAGCGCGATTGCTAAAGAGAGCCGGCCTTCCGGCGGAATCACTCCGTCTTGGCTCGTGCAAACCTTCTCCAGCTTGGAAGTCTTGGCGTTGATGACATAAAGGCGGCTTTCGAGAGCAAAAAACTCTTTCGGCACAGCAACGCAGATCTGATAGAGGGCGTCAAGGCTCGTATATTCCTGAGCCAAATCGAAAAAAGTGGCGAACGCCTCTTCCTGGAGCCGTTCAAAGTTGTAACGCCTGTAGCTTTCCTTTTTTTCCCTTACCCGCTCGAAGATATCCTGGTTGAAATCCTGCGCCATGGCTTCATCTCATTCAATTGTAGAAGATGCTCGATGCGGGATGGGGACAACCGCCTATATCGGATGCAACAGAGTCTTATATACAATATTTGCCGTCACTCATCCAAGTCCAATTCATGCTTGAGATCACGCTCCATTAACTCCCGGACGGCGTCAGCGGTATTTTTGTCTTCATACAAGACTTTGTAGACCTGCTCCGAAATGGGCATGTCAACCTGCATTCGTTTGGCCAGGAAATAAACTGAACGAGCAGTCTTCACTCCTTCGGCCACCATTCGCATCTCGGCGAGAATTTCATTGAGCTTTCTGCCCTGCCCCAGTTGCATCCCGACGGTTCTGTTCCTGCTCAAGTCTCCCGTGCAGGTCAAAACCAGATCTCCGATGCCCGAAAGCCCGGAAAAGGTCAGCGGGTGCGCCCCCATCTTGACGCCGAGGCGAGATATTTCCGCAAGTCCTCGCGTGATCAAAGCGGCCCGCGTGTTGGATCCGAACTCGAGTCCGTCACAGGCTCCTGCCGCCAGCGCTATCACGTTCTTCAATGCGCCCGCCACTTCCACTCCCGTCTTGTCCAGACTCGTGTACACTCTCAAGTACCGCGTGGAAAAAACCTGTTGCACCCTTCTGGCAAGGTCCAGATCTTCGGCGGCCACGGTGATCGCTGTCGGCATATGCCTGACGACCTCGCGAGCGAACGATGGTCCGGAAAGGCTAAGCAATCGGATGAGATCGCTCGAGGAGAGGATCTCCTTCCATATGCCCGACATGGTAAGGAGTGTCTCATTCTCAATCCCCTTGGCGGCGCTCACCACGATGACTCCCCTGTCGAGAAAGGGCAGCATCTTCACTATGGTCTGCCGATACACGTGGGAAGGGACCACCATAACCAGCATTTGATGACCCGCTACCACGCTTTTCAGATCGTTGTGAGGAGTGATGTTTGCGCTCAGGTTGAACCCGGGGAGATAAAAGGCGTTTTCACGAGTATCCCTAATAATGCGGCACAGATCCTCTTCGTATACCCATAAATCCACCTTATAACCTTTTTCAGCCAAAACCTGGGCCAGCGTAGTTCCCCAGCTCCCAGCCCCTACCACGCCGATCGGTCCGGATTGCTCCATCAATTTTGAATATCCTCCCTGGCTTCATCGGATTCCGCCAAAACAGCGACATCCACCACTCGCTCCCCTTCGTCCAGACCCATCATTTTCACTCCTTGAGTCACACGACCGATTTTGCTGATCTGAGACACCGGCGTTCGGATCAATCGCCCGCGATCCGTAATCATGAGGATTTCTTCCTCTTCGGCCACTTGAGCGAATCCGATCACTTCTCCGTTCCGCTCCGTAACGCGAATGTTCAAAACTCCCTTGCCGCCTCGGCTCTGACACCGGTACTCTTCGGCGGAAGTACGCTTTCCGAAGCCCTTATTGGTTACTACCAGCATGCATTTGCCGTCGTCTATGACATCCATGCCCACAAGGTGGCTCCCGTCCAGGCTCATCCCGCGCACACCTCTGCTCACGCGCCCAAGAGACCTGAAATCCTTCTCATCGACTCGAATGCACTTCCCCGAGGTCGACATGAGAAAGAGATGCTTGTTTCCATCGGTAATCCGAGCGCCGATGAGCTCATCGTCATCATCGAGAACTATGCCCCTGATTCCCGTGGAACGAGGATTGGAATACGCGGCAAGCTCGGTCTTCTTGATCACGCCGTTCTTGGTGGCCATGACCACGAAATGATCCTGCTTGTACTCTTTTACGGGAAGAATCGTCTGCACCTTTTCCCCCTGAAGGAGAGGGAGCAGATTGACGATGGCTTTGCCAATGGCTGCGGGACCGACTTCGGGTATTTCATAGACTTTGAGCCAGAACACCTGCCCGCGGTTCGTAAAAAAAAGCAGGCTGTCATGCGTCGACGCCGTAAAGACCGTGGTGACAAGATCCTCCTCCCGGGTGCTCATGCCCATTCGTCCCCTGCCGCCCCTTCTCTGGCTGCGGTAAATGGAAAGCGGGGTTCTCTTGATGTAGCCGGCCCGAGAGATGGTTACGACCATCTCCTCCATGGTGATGAGATCCTCGATGAAAATCTCCCCGGCGTCAGCCTGGATCTCGGTTTTTCGGAGGTCTCCATGTTGATCCATAAGCTCCTGGATCTCTTCGCGAATAACCTGGTCCACTTTGGCCGAAGAGGCCAGTATCTGGCGAAGCCGCTCGATCTCTTTCAGGATCTGGTTGTATTCCTCGATGATCTTGTCCCGCTCGAGGCCCGTGAGGCGCTGCAGGCGCATATCGAGAATAGCCTGCGCCTGGGCGTCGCTGAATTCGAACCTCTCGATCAGCTTCTGTTTGGCGCCGGCTGGATTGGGGGCCGCACGAATCAACCCGATGACTTCATCGAGGTTATCGAGAGCTATCTTCAAGCCTTCCAATATGTGAGCGCGCTTTTCAGCTTGCCTGAGCTCATACTGGGTGCGCTTGACAATCACCTGGCGCCTGAAGGTTATGAAGTTCTGGAGCAGGTCTTTGAGGTTCAGAACCTCCGGACGATTATCAACAACCGCAAGCATGATCACGCCAAAGGTGCTTTCAAGGGCGGTATGCTTGTAGAGCTGATTTTCGATGACTTTCGGCTCGTCCCCCTGGCGCAGCGTCAATACGACCCGCATGCCTTCCCGATCGGATTCATCCCGAATGTCCTGGATGCCCTCGATCTTCTTCTGCTTTACCAGCTCCGCTATTCTCTCGAGCAGCTTCGCCTTGTTCACCTGGTAGGGAAGCTCCGTAACGATGAGATGACTCCTGCGCCCGGACTCTTCCACTTCCACGCGCGCTCTCATCTTGATCGAGCCTCTACCCGTTTCGTAGGCTTCCTTTATCCCCTGGCGTCCGCAGATGAAGCCCGCTGTCGGAAAGTCCGGGCCGGGTATGTAATGCATGAGGTCGGCCACGGTCATCTGCGGATTGTCGAGCAAGGCCATGAGCCCCTGACAAAGCTCTCGCAGATTGTGAGGCGGAATGTTCGTAGCCATTCCGACCGCGATTCCCGAAGAGCCGTTGAGCAGGAGGTTGGGCGCCCGCGTAGGCAAAACGGTCGGCTCGAGGAGAGAGTTATCGTAGTTGGGCTCGAACCCTACGGTTTCTTTTTCTATATCGCGCAGGAACTCGTGAGCGAGCCGGTCCATGCGGACTTCGGTATAACGCATGGCTGCAGGCGGGTCTCCGTCGATGGAGCCGAAATTGCCCTGGCCGTCCACGAGACAATACCGCATGGAGAAATCCTGAGCCATGCGCACCAGCGCATCGTAGACCGCGGAGTCACCATGTGGATGATACTTACCAATAACATCGCCGACGATGCGGGCGGATTTTTTGTAGGCTTTGTTATAGTCGTTCTTGAGCTCGTGCATCGAGTACAGGATGCGGCGATGCACCGGCTTCAAGCCATCCCGAACATCCGGGATGGCGCGCCCTATTATGACGCTCATCGCGTAATCAAGATATGATAGCTTGATTTCATCTTCTATATTGATTGTCTTTAAATCCATAATCACTCAATCCCTGGTAAAACCGGAGCAAAAAGACGAGACAATGCGGAAGAGCGGCCGCTCACATCGAACATCCCGCTTTCGGCATCTAAATATCTAAATCTCTGAAATCGAGAGCGTTGTATTGAATAAAATCGCGACGAGGCTCCACGCGGTCTCCCATGAGAGTCGTGAAAAGCTCATCTGCGTGATATTGATCTTCGATCTTAACCTGGAGCAAAGTGCGTTTTTCAGGATTCATCGTGGTCTCCCAGAGCTGCTCCGGGTTCATCTCTCCAAGACCTTTATAGCGTTGGATGGTCAGCCCCTTTCCGGCTTCATCCATGAGGTATTGAAATAAAGCCCTCGGGTGCTCGAACTGGACTTCGCTCTGAGCGTCTTTTACGCTGTAGGGAGTCCGGTGCAGTATGCTCATTTGATTATATAGCTCGAGGAGCTTCTTGAGCTCGACCGATTGGAGAAACTCATACCGGAGCCTCGTGCGCTCCTGGCCGTAGCCTGGCTTAATGAGCTCGAGATCCAGGCCTCGCTGTTCTTCTTCCAATTCGATGGCGATAACCTCGTAGCCGCCTTTCTCCAGCTCCTCCTTTAAAACGAACACACTCTGATTATCCGTAATGGAAAGCTGCTTTTCCGTAAATATCTTGACGACAAGATCCATCAGGCTCTTGTCGATTCCTTTGCGAGTCAGCCGCTCCAACCACTCCTCATAGCGCGAGAAAAGCTTCATCAACTGAACCAACTGGTCGGAAGGGAGCGCCGCTTCGCGCTCGGGCAGGTAAACGCTTCTCTTTTCCACCGCCCTCGAAAGCAGCAGGGCGTTCATCGCCTCGTCATCCTTGATGAACTGCTCGTTCTTCCCGCTCACGACGCGATAGAGAGGCGGCTGTGCGATGTAAAGGTGCCCGCGCTCTATCAGATCCGGCATCTGGCGGTAGAAGAACGTGAGAAGAAGAGTCCTGATGTGGGCCCCGTCCACGTCGGCATCGGTCATGATGATGGTCTTGTGGTACCGGAGCTTGTCCGGTTGATATTCGTCTTTGCCCACTCCGGTTCCAAGAGCCGAAACCATATTACGGATTTCCTGATTTTCGATCATCTTGTCGAAGCGGGATTTTTCAACATTGAGTATCTTTCCGCGCAAAGGGAGAATGGCTTGAAATTTACGGTCTCTACCCTGCTTGGCGGAGCCGCCGGCCGAATCTCCCTCTACGATGAAAATCTCGCTCTTCTCGGGGTCCCTCTCCTGGCAGTCGGCAAGCTTTCCGGGCAGCGAATGATCGCTAAGAACTCCCTTGCGCCGCGTCAGCTCCTTGGCTCGTCGCGCCGCCTCTCGAGCCCTCGCCGCCTCGAGAACCTTATCGAGAACCGTCTTGATCACTTTCGGGTTTTCTTCGAAGAAAGTCGAAAGCTTTTCGTACGTTAGATTTTCAACAAGACCCTTTACCTCGCTGTTTCCGAGCTTGGTCTTCGTTTGTCCTTCAAACTGAGGTTGAGAAATCTTCACGCTGACTATCGCCGTCAGCCCCTCTCGCACATCGTCTCCCGTGAGCTTGTCGAGATCGGCTTTGGGCATCTTGTTTTGAGTCGCATACTGCTTTATCGAGCGGGTCAGTCCGGCCTTGAAGCCAACAAGATGGGCGCCGCCTTCCTTTGTGTTGATGTTGTTGGCGAAGGTGAAGATCTTTTCGTTGTACGTCTGATTGTATTGGATGGCGATCTCGATATCCACGCCCTGCCTCTCGCCGGCAATGAAAATAATCTCGGGATGCAAAGGCTCTTTGTTTTTATTCAGATATTCCACAAAAGAAAGCAGACCGCCATCGTATCGAAACTCTTTTTCCTTGGGGATCCGATCGTCTGTCAAACGAATGGCCACGCCTCGATTTAGAAACGCAAGCTCCCTCAAGCGTTGAGCCAAAACATCGAAGCTCATCTCGGTTTCGGTAAAGATCATCGCATCGGCCTTGAAAGTGATGCGAGTCCCTCTTTTTTTCGTCTCTCCGGTAATGGTGAGCGGAGTCTTGGGCTCTCCGCGTTCATAACGTTGAGAGTACACTTTCCCATCTCGGCGAATCTCCACCTCGAGATATTCGCTCAGAGCATTCACCACCGATACTCCAACGCCATGGAGGCCTCCCGACACCTTATACGAGGAATCGTCGAACTTGCCTCCGGCGTGAAGCTTCGTCATGACAACCTCGACGGCGGACAGATTCTCTTTCTCATGAATATCGACTGGAATGCCGCGCCCGTTATCTTCTACGGTAATGCTGCCGTCTACATGAATTTGGATGCGGACTGAATCGCAATATCCGGCCAGAGCTTCATCGATGCTGTTGTCGACTACTTCGTATACGAGATGATGCAGGCCTTCAGTAGAAACATTCCCTATGTACATGGAAGGGCGCATGCGGACGGCGCTCAGGCCCTCCAAAACGGTAATCTGCTGCGCCGTGTATTGATCTTCAGAGCTCTTTTCACCCACACCGGTAATTAATGACATACATAACCTCACATCTAATTCTTACGGTCTCGTCAACCATCCATTCCACACCCGGACCAAAAGCCAAGCAGAATATGCGGACTGGTTGCACATCCCGAATGTATACCACGAAAATAGATAAGTATACCCTTTATTTCTACGCTTTTCAATTGATTTCCGTAATTTATCTGGTGTGAAGAAGCGTGGTGACATTCATTTCGATGTTTTGACAAGAGACGATCGAAGAGGCGAAAGCACGCCTCCTTCAGGCGATGGATCGCGCCCAAAAGGATTCAAAAGATGGGGCGGACAGGCAAAGGGGGAGGTTCATGCTCTTTCCTGAAATGGCAATAACGGAAAAGTCACCTTTTCTTTAGACCACGAAAAGCACGAGATTTCATGAAGCGGAATGCCTATCTTTCCAATTGTTCATCGTACTTTTCGTGTTTTTCGTGGTTCAAAAAGGGCTCTGTCGGATGAGTTTTGCGCCATTGCCTGAAATGACATCATCGCCGCAAGGGCGTCGTCGCTAAACCACCATGGGCATGATGAGGCTGAGGTATTCGGGATCATCCGAGCCGAGAAAGACGCCCCCGTGATATTGATCCACCCATTCGAAGCGCACCTGAGGACTCTCGATCGCCTGCACGGCCTCGAGAACATAACGAATGTTGAACGCTATCGTAAACTCTTCTCCCGAGTAATCGATATCGAGGGAGTCGTTGGCGCTTCCCAGCTCCGGGTCTCCGGATTCGAGCTCTAGCGTTCCTTCGGAAATATTGAATCGCACATGGCGCCACTTCTGATTCGTAAGGACGGCGACTCTTTTGAGGGAATGATAGAGCGTCTCCCAATCTATGGAAAACGAGCTCGGCCTCTCCTCGGGAATGATCAACTGGTACTCGGGAAATTCCGCTTCCAGCAGCTGAACGCTGAGGAAAGCGTTCGGAGCCCTCAAAATAAGGCAGTTTTCATAGACGGCGATGGAGATTTCGTTTTCCTTCTCCAAAAGCTTCAGCATCTCCTGAACGCCTTTTCGTGGAATAATAATGCCTTTTTCCAGATTCAAGTCATGAAAGGCGTCACCGGGAATCTCCACATAGGCGAGGCGATGCCCGTCGGAAGATACGAACCGAACACATTCCGCTTCAACCGGATGCAGAAAAAGGCCGGCTATGCTGAACGGATCCTCTTCGACTGGAATTCCGTAGAGGGTTTTGCTCAAGGATTTCCGTAGCACTGCGGCATCGCAGGCTTGAAGGGTTGCATCCTCATAGAACACGATATGGGGAAAATCATCGGCAGAGATGGTCGAAAGCTCGAAGCGGGACCGTCCCGCCTGTATCAGCAGCTTATTATTGGGCAAGGTTTCCAATACGATATAATCTTGAGGAAGCTCCCGCACGATGTCCAATAGCTTGCGGGAAGAGACGGTCGTACTTCCGGGATGCTCCACTCTGGCTACTATTTGCGTCCAGATGCTGAGCTCCAAATCCGTAGCGGAAAGCTCAACCACTTGCTCTTCGTCTGAAGCTTTTATCAATACGTTGAATAAAACCGGTATGCTCGATTTTTTTTCGGTAACCGTCTGGACCTTTTGGAGGACCTGAATGAGAGCTGCCTTGTCGACTTGAACCTTCATGAGAGTGTCCTCTGCTTTTATTGTAATGTTCTTTTTGACTTATAAAGCTTCATCATCATAATAAGGGGATGTTCAATTGTCAAAAACTTTATCAACATATTGAACTCACTACATAAACATCTGAACAAAAGACTGACTTTTTCATTGCTTTCCCTGTCGCGCCAGGACAATCTATCCTGAATTCGAAAGTTTTGAACAGGTTTTGAACAATCATCCAACAGGATTTCAACACATTTGCTGACAGAAATTGTTCAAATCGACCTGCTGACTCCTATATTTGGATATTTTCATGAATGTATTTGTGCAATTGTGTAATAAACCTCAACCATTTCTCTAAGGCAATAGTCTCCGAGACTCTAAGCAAAGACCCTAAACAAAAGAGTTACGGCTCTAGCAGAAAGTAGTTTGTCAAGTCTTTTCTCCTTGACAAAAAGAAGGGACTCAAGTAGGTTTGCGCCGTATTGTGAAAAAA
This sequence comes from uncultured Syntrophobacteraceae bacterium, assembly GCA_964578835.1. GTDB lineage: Bacteria > Desulfobacterota > Syntrophobacteria > Syntrophobacterales > Syntrophobacteraceae > CAZOEL01. The sequence continues at coordinate 13,536 of CAZOEL010000028.1, forward strand.
GTTTCTTACCTGAGCTATGGCGATAACTTTAGAGCGACTCCTTTGGCGGGCGAGGCCATAAACATTGATAGAAGCCCATATCCGTGAATTTGCCGCGCGTCCCTTCTTCTTGACAATCGGATTTTCTTTCTCACTCATCACGCATACCTTCCCGGCGATTCTACATCTTATGGCGTTCAATCAACTTTGCAAAAGGGGGTGAAACAGGCTTGCTGTAACTCTTGGAACTTCTTTGGGGGTGTCGGTGTCTATAACCGATGTGTTAGTGGCAAGGTTTGAAGATCGAGGACCAATATAAAAGGAGAGGATTTGATATGCCTTACAATGCGGTAGAACTGAAGGACTGGCAAATTTCCGAAGAAGCTGAAAAAAATATGCCCACTCCATGGGACTGGGCCGATAAACTGGCGCTGCAAAAAGATGAAATACTTCCCATGGGAAGGCTTTGCAAAATCGATTTCATGAAAGTGATCGAGCGCCTGAAAGATCGTCCGGATGGAAAATACGTTGAAGTAACCGCCATTACGCCTACTCCTCTTGGAGAAGGAAAGAGCACCACCTCGGTCGGCCTCATGGAAGGCTTGGGCAAGCGTGGAATGAATGTCGGCGGCGCTTTGAGACAGCCTTCGGGCGGCCCCACCATGAACGTCAAGGGTACGGCTGCCGGCGGCGGCAACGCTCTTCTCATCCCCATGACCGAATTCTCCCTTGGTCTGACCGGCGATATCAACGACATCATGAACGCTCACAACCTTGCGATGGTCGCCCTGACCTCCCGCATGCAGCATGAGCGCAACTACAACGATGAGCAGCTTGCTCGCTTGACCAAGATGCGCCGCCTCGACGTCGATCCCACTCGCGTTGAAATGGGCTGGATCATCGACTTCTGCGCCCAGGCTCTCCGCAACATCATCATCGGAATCGGCGGAAGAACCGATGGCTACATGATGCAGTCGAAGTTCGGCATCGCGGTCAGCTCCGAGCTCATGGCCATTCTCTCGATCGTGAGAGACCTTGCCGATATGAAAGAGCGTTTCAACAACATCACCGTGGCTTTCGACAAGCGCGGCAAACCGGTCACGACCGGCGACCTCGAAGTCGGAAACGCCATGGCCGCCTTCATGCGCAATGCCATCAACCCGACCCTCATGAGCACTGCCGAATACCAGCCTTGCCTGGTTCACGCAGGTCCTTTCGCCAACATCGCCGTCGGCCAGTCCTCCATCATTGCAGACCGCATCGGTCTCAAGATGTTCGACTACCATGTAACGGAAAGCGGGTTTGCAGCAGACATCGGTTTTGAGAAGTTCTGGAACGTCAAGTGCCGTTACAGCGGCCTCAAACCTCATGTTTCGGTTCTTACCACCACCATCCGCGCTCTCAAGATGCACGGCGGCGGTCCCAAAGTTGTCGCAGGTCTTGCTCTGCCCGATGAATACACCAAGGAAAACCTCGGTCTGGTGGAAAAAGGCCTTGCCAACATGGTTCATTGCATCAACATCATCCGCAAAGCCGGCATCAACCCGGTTGTTTGCATCAACGCCTTCCATACCGACACCAAAGACGAAATCGCGCTGGTTCGCAAGTACGCCGAACAGGCCGGCGCCCGTTGCGCTCTCTCCGAGCACTGGGCAAAGGGTGGCGATGGCGCTCTCGAATTTGCCGATGCCGTAATGGATGCATGTAAAGAAGACAATCAGTTCAAGTTCCTCTATCCTCTCGAGATGAAGCTGAGAGACCGCGTAGCCATGATCGCCAAAGAAGTATACGGCGCCGACGGCGTGGCCTGGACCGCTGAAGCCGAAGCCAAGGCAAAGATGCTCGAAGCCGATCCGAAGTACGATGACTATGCAACCATGATGGTCAAGACTCACCTGAGCCTTACCCATGATCCTACGCTGAAGGGCGTGCCCAAAGGCTGGACCCTTCCCATCCGCGACGTTTTGATCTATTCCGGCTCGAAGTTCCTTTGCCCCTGTGCGGGAACGATCAGCCTCATGCCCGGAACGTCTTCGAACCCGGCTTTCCGCCGCATCGACGTGGACGTGAATAACGGTAAGGTATCGGGTCTGTTCTAACATTTATCTCGGTTAGAGCTCCGGTGATTTGAAAAAACCACAAAGGGCAGGACAGAGAGCGTGTCCTGCCCTTTTTTTAATTTGGAATATGCGCGTCCTGCGCCTTAAGCATAAAGGAGAGCAAAAATGAGTATGTTGGATCAAACCTGTTCGGCATTCATTGAAGTACTGGCCTCGAAAGCTCCTGTCCCGGGAGGAGGCGGTGCGGCCGCTATGGGTGGAGCAATAGGAATGGCTCTTTCCAACATGGTGGGAAACCTCACCGTCGGGAAGAAAAAATACGCTGATGTGGAAGGCGAAGTGAAAGAGCTCATCGCCAAAGGCGACGATGTCATCGCCAAGCTGAAAAGGCTGGTGGATCAAGATGCGGAAGTGTTCGAGCCTCTTTCCAAAGCTTATGGGCTTCCCAAGAGCACCCCTGAAGAGGCCAAATATAAAGAAGAAACCATGGAAAAATGCTGCATAGAAGCCTGCGGAGTTCCCATGGAAATTATGCGGGCCTCTTTTGAGGGCATTAAAATCCACGCCAGAATGGGCGAGATCGGAACCATGATCGCCATCTCCGATGTGGCATGCGGCGTCGTGTTCTTAAAAAGCGCTCTTATCGCAGGAAGTCTGAACGTGATCATCAATCTGAACACCATCAAGGATCAAGCCTTTGTAGCCGCTACTCGCAAGGAAATGGAAGACCTGCTCAATACCGGGTCCAAAATGGCGGACGACACACTGGCTCTTGTCCTGTCAAAACTGAAAAAATAAAGGAGATCTTCTAATGGCTGAACTGTTAAAAGGAAAACCCGTGGCTGACGCCATGAAGGAAGACTTGATAAAAAAAGTTGAAGCCCTGAAGGCGAAGGGAATTGCGCCCAAGCTTGGCATCATTCGGGTCGGTCAGCGTCCGGATGACCTGTTTTACGAAGGCGGCGCCAAAAAGACCTGCTCCGCTCTTGGCATGGATGCAGAGGTTTTCGAATATCCGGAAAATATCGAGCAGGCCGATTTTGAAAAAGCGGTGATCGAAGTGGGACAAAAGAAAGATGTCCATGGCATCCTCATGTTTTCTCCTTTGCCCAAGCACCTGAATGAAAAAAAGATAAGAACCTTGATCCCGGTGGAAAAGGATGTGGATTGCCTGACAGTCGGGGGCGCTGCAAAAGTGTTTACCGATGATCCGACCGGTTTTCCTCCCTGCACCCCGACAGCCTGTATGGACATGCTCCACCATTTCAACATTCCCATCAAGGGTAAGAAGTGCGTTGTGGTCGGTCGCTCCCTGGTGGTTGGAAAACCTTTGGCAATGCTGCTTCTAAGAGAGCATGGCACCGTGACCATCTGTCATTCCAGAACCGAGAACCTTCCGGGCGTCTGTCAGGATGCGGATATCCTCATCGCCGCCGTCGGAAAGGCCAAGATGATCAAAGGCAATTTCGTGAAGGCCGGTCAGATCGTCATTGACGTGGGCATCAATGCTGATCCGGACAATCCTGGAAAATACTGCGGCGATGTGGATTTTCCAGAGGTCGAGCCCATAGTTCAGAAAATTTCGCCTGTTCCCGCTGGAGTGGGCTCGGTGACCACTGTGGTTCTGTGCAAACAGACCATCATGGCCTGCGAAATGCAAAATTCTTGATAAAATATAAGCCATAAAGCCTTTGATCCATGCCGCATTCAAAAACAGCCTATCGAAGGCGGCATGGAATTATGAGTGTTGAAGACCCGCGGATTTGCCATTCCCGCGGGTTTTTTTGTCAGATATTATAAAGTCAAGAAGAACCGGGCTTCATCCGATAATATCCCTGAGAGGCATACACGGATTGCCGAAAATAACCCTACTGATTGGATGCGCGGCAAGATCATGGGAAAGAATATTGGCGTATTGGAGATAAGCTGAATTCCGGCTTTGAATTGGAGCTCATGTCATGAAATGGTTCACCAGCAGGAAGACCCAACCGAAAAAGCCCGCTCCCGTTGAAGGTTTTTCTGAAAAAGAGCTTACGCCGCTCTACAATACCGGCCAAATAGTCAAAGTGGAGTCGGGTAAATTTCTTGCCAAAGATGCTGAGAACGATAGAAGGATTTTTCTTGTCCTCAAAGGAGCTTTGACGGTTGTGGGACGGAACGGGGCGCAACCGTCTTCATCGGATTCCTTCAAAGATGGCGACTGGATTGGAGATTTAGTTTTTGGGGGCCAGGAGAAGAGCAGCTTGCCAATAATGGCGACCGAATCCTCTTCTGTCTTGTGCATCAATGAATCCGCATTTGATGTGCTGGGCCATGACTTACAGAACTTCATCCTGAAAAAACTCTACGACGCCGCGCGCTCTCGGATGCGCAAGCTTGAAAAATCCCAGGCCGAAATACATTCCAAATGTGAATATTTGTCAGCGCACATCAGGGACAAGATAAGCCAAAGGGACAAGGACTACCATGAATCCGAGCTGATCTCCAATCTTTTCAAGAACCTCCCCAGGTTGCCCGTGCACACGACCAACCTGATCCAGTTGCTTTCGGACGGGGATGCCTCAGCCCGTGAGATAACTCGCCTGGCAAAACAGGATCCTTCTCTGATAACCGAAATTCTCAAGACTGTTAATTCATCCTATTATGGACTTCATCGTCCTATTTCCGATATTCAATACGCCATTACCTACCTTGGCTTCAACCAGGTCTACCAGATTGTGATCTCCAGCGGTCTTCGAAAATCGTTGCCCGATACCAACGAATTCAGAGCAATTCATGAGCATGCTGTGATCGTTTCCAATCTGGTTTTCGAGATTTGTCAAATCCACAACAGAAAAATCGCATCCACCATGAGCACTATCGGACTTCTCCACGATATAGGAAAAAGCATTGTACTGCTCATGAAGATGCAAAACCCTAAGCTCGCTTTCTTCGTCAATATGCTCGATAGCTCAAAAGTCGGGGCAACTTTGCTCGATGTTTGGAATATCCCCAAAATAGCTTGCGAAACCATTGAATATCAGAACTACCCGGAGTTTGTGCGTCCCTCCGATTTGCCATGTGATGAAAAGAACGGCGTTGCTCTACTCTACATCGCTCATGCCGCCTGCGAATACATTCAAGGTGTTTCGGACGGCATCCTCCGAAATCCTTTTCTCCCGGAATATATGGATCTGCTCGGGTTTTCAGGCTTGACGGCGGCGGATCTCGTCGAGAAGTACATCATGATCGACCTGAAGCTCAAGGTTGATACTCTGCCCAAGCACGTTCGCTCCTTTATCTTGTCCCACCTGTCCGACAATATGACTTCAAAGGCGGAAAATGGGAAAGGAGGCTCGGCCTCAGTCGCTATGAACGCTTTCAGCAGATGATGGTTGACGCCCCTCCTTTGATGGCTCAGCTCTATGAATCGGCATGGATGTAGAGGAGGCTACCGTTTTTTATTTTTTCGATTACCTTCTCTATCTCCTGTAAGGAAACAGCCGGGCACCCGAGGCTGCGCCCGAGTCTGCCCCCGTTCAAGATTATGGAGCGCAAGCTGACGTAATCGGCTCCATGGATCACAATTCCTCTTTGCTGCGCATTGTTGTTCTTCCCCGGCTCCAGGCCATGAAGCGCGAGGGATGCCCCGTGCTTCCCGATGTATGGTTTTCCGGTAATGAAAAAGCCTTTGCAGCTTTTGTTGGAATCTATTTCATTCGAGAACTCCGTCGCCATGATCTTTCCGGAATTCTTCCCGTGAGCGACGAGGAACCTTTCTACTTCTCCATTCTTAAGATTCACGATGTACAGGCGCTTTCTATAGGAAGGCTTCGTGTAGTCTATGATAGCGAGATAATTCTTGTTTTTAATCCTGGCCCTGTTGGAGCTCAAGTGCTTCAGCGCTTTCATGTAGGCTTTGTCGTTGATCAATCCTTTGCCTGTAACGCCGTTCCGATCGACAGGGAAGAATTTGAGGTCAATGGGCCTGTGCTCATAGATCGGCGCAGCCCAAAGAAAGAGAAAAACCAACAGCAGGAGCGCGAATGCGAAAATAAGCAACCTGGAAGTATTCATGACTCAAGGGGCGGGCAGACTGCGGGATCAGCCCGTCTGTTCTTCTTTCGGTTGATGATTGCATCTTCAACGTCCAAACCTTCAAGGAAGATCCGGCATTCCGGGAAGGTTATTGGTTGAGATAAAAGTTCCCATAAACAAGCTTCGAAAGCTTACCAGAGGGAGTCATGAATCTCAAGAGAAGCTGTAACCGGGAAACAAAGATCGAAGCATAAAAAAAAGGGAGGCGAAAGCCTCCCTTCCTGTTCAACTGTTAAAGATTCTATTTTGAGACAGCAGCCAGTCGATTCTTGATGAGATCGTCGACCACGGCGGGCTCGGCGAGAGTCGTGGTATCGCCGAGGCTGTCGACTTCATTGGCGGCCACTTTCCGAAGAATGCGGCGCATGATTTTGCCGGAGCGCGTTTTGGGAAGACCCGGAGCCCACTGGATAAAATCTGGAGTGGCGATAGGACCAATTTCCTTCCTTACCCATACAGCCAGCTCTTTTCGCAGGTCTTCGGAGGGCTCTCTATCTGCGTTGAGGGTGACATAGGCGTAAATGCCCTGACCTTTGATTTCATGCGGATAACCGACAACCGCCGCTTCAGCGACAGCCGGATGGGCGACGAGAGCGCTTTCGACTTCGGCGGTTCCCATACGGTGGCCGGAAACGTTGATGACGTCATCCACGCGGCCCGTGATCCAGTAGTAGCCGTCTGCATCGCGGCGCGCGCCGTCGCCAGTGAAATAGAGGCCTTTGTAGCTGGTGAAATAGGTCTGTTTGAACCTTTCATGATCCCCGTAAACGGTGCGCAGCATGCCCGGCCAAGCGTCTTTGATGACAAGATATCCTTCGGCCGCGCCTTCCAGGAATTTGCCCTCCTGATCGATGATGGCCGGCTGGAGGCCGAAGAAAGGACGCGTGGCTGAGCCGGGTTTGAGATCGGTCGCTCCGGGAAGAGGCGTAATGAGAATACCGCCGGTTTCCGTCTGCCACCAAGTATCGACGATGGGGCATTTCTTTTCGCCGACGACATTATAATACCAAAGCCATGCTTCAGGGTTGATCGGCTCGCCCACTGTGCCGAGAAGCTTCAACGACTTGCGCGACGCCTTCTTTACCGGCGCGTCGCCCTGCCGCATGAGGGAACGGATGGCGGTGGGGGCGGTGTAGAAGATGTTGACATTATGTTTGTCCACAACATCCCAGAACCGGGACCAGTCGGGATGGTTGGGGATGCCTTCGAACATGATCGAGGTGGCGCCGTTGGCCAACGGACCATACACGATATAACTGTGGCCGGTTACCCAGCCGATGTCGGCCGTACACCAGTATATGTCGCCGTCATGATAATCGAAAACATACTGATGCGTTAAAGCCGTGTAGACAAGATAGCCGCCGGTGGTGTGGAGCACGCCCTTGGGCTTTCCTGTCGAGCCTGACGTGTAAAGGATGAATAGAGGATCTTCGGAATCCATCTCTTCAGGCGGGCACTCGGTGGAGGCGTTCTTCATGAGCTCCGCCCAGTCGAGATCGCGGCCGGGGGTCCAGGGAACATCCCCTCCCGTATGCTTCACAACGATGACTCTCTGAACGTCGGGGCATTTCTTGACAGCCTCATCCGTATTGACCTTGAGAGGAACTTTCTTGCCGCCTCTGAGGCCTTCGTCCGCGGTGATGACGATATTGCCGCGGCAATCCTGAATGCGGCCGGCAAGAGATTCTGGTGAGAAGCCTGCAAAAACGATCGAATGGATGACTCCGAGACGGCTGCAGGCGAGCATTGCAATGGCGAGCTCGGGAATCATGGGAAGATAGATCGTCGCTCGATCGCCTTTACGCAACCCCTGAGCTTTGAGAACGTTGGCGAAGCGGCATACTTCCTCGTGGAGCTGCCGGTAGGTGTACGACTTGCTCACGGAAGGATCGTCACCTTCCCAGATGATCGCAACCTGATCGCCGCGCGTCTGGAGATGCCTGTCCAGACAGTTGTAGCTGACATTGAGCTTGCCGTTCACAAACCATTTAATGGTCACATCGTCTTCAAAGGTAGTGTCTTTGACCTTGGTCCACGGTTCGAACCATGTGATGCGCTTTGCTTGTTCACCCCAAAAACCCTCCGGATCTTTAACCGATTGCTCATACATCTTGAGATACTTTTCATTGTCACAGTAGGCTGATTTCTTCCACGACTCCGGAACAGGGAACAACTCGTTAGCCATTGATGCCTCCTAAGGAAAGTTGTTTGTTCTTAGGCCGATGACACGGCCGCTAAAAGTTGGGAAAAAAGCTAGAAAATGAGGAAAATAAAGAGAGTAGTACTGTGAAAAGAAAAAGGAATCTGAGTATTCGCAAGAAATGCGAGCAAAATTTAATGAGAACGTGGCAGAGCAGGAAATACAACCCGAAATGAATAGCTTTTACCTTGAATCTACGATTCCAAAAATAGCAGCAAACTTATCAGGTGTCAATAGGAATAAAGCATCAATTTGCGCCGGTTGTCAGGAACTATGGAAAAAATCGGAATATGGCGCTTCCCGGAAGCGCAGGGCGGGCCTCGGCCTTTTGGCCGCGGCTCATCGGAAATGGCAAACCCGCTACAGGTTTGCCACCCCGGAGGCCGTCTTTGCTCTTATTGTCCTTTTCTCAGAGCCTGTTCAATAATTCGCTCTAACTCCGCTCGTGCTGAGGTATCGAAGCACGAGGGCTCACCCTTCGATACCTCAGGGCGACCGGGAAAGAAAGACTCTATTGTTGAACGGGCTCTCAAGCAGGTTCTTCAAACCTGAGGGTCAGATCCACCATGTCATCCTCATAGGTCGCCTGAACTTTGTAAGGAAGGCTGTTGAAGAGACGAATCATGGGCCTGTTATGAATGGACGTGTACGCCACAAGGCCTCCGATCCCGTTCGTTTGGGCAATGTCGGCAAGCTTTTTCAACACGATCCTGGCGAGCCCCTTTTTTTGCCAGTCTTTTGCAACAGAAAAAGCCACCTCAGCAAGATTCTTGCGCTCATCCAAGACATAACCGCCCACGGCGATAATCCTGCCAAACCCGAATTCGCCCGTAACCGCCACGACCGTCATTTCCTTCACATAATCGATCTGATACATTCCCGCCACGTCGTCGCGGATAAAAGTGGTCTTTTTGTGAAAGAACCTCGATATGATATCGATCTTGTCAAGATTATAAAAATGCTCCTGCAGCCTCCGCTCATCCACCGGCTTCGCGGGCCGGATGGTCACTTCCCGCCCGTCCACCTTGATGATCTCCTCGTGCTGCAGAGGATAGACCGCATGAATGGTTTCCTTCAGGCTGCGGTCCGTATCGATGAGCCCGAGCTTTTTAGCGTTGAAGAAGAGCTCGTCCCTGAAATCCGGATGAGCGATGCTGATCATCGCCATCGCCCTCTCTTGAAGGCTTTTTCCGAACAGGTTCACTATCCCGAATTCACTCGCCACGTAATAGGTGTCGCTTCTCGGCACAACCACCGGCACGTTCTCCAATAGCGGGACAATTCGGCTGATCTTTCCGTCGCGCGTGGTGGAGGGGATCATCAGGATGGATTTGCCCATTGTGGACTGAGAGGCTCCTCTAACGAAATCGAGCATCCCGGTCACGCCCGAAAAATGATTGTGGGCGAGAGCGTCCACGGCCACCTGACCGGTTAGATCCATGATGGTGGCGACGTTGAGAGAAACCATCTTGTTATGGCTTGCAATAACGGAGGGGTTATTCACATAATCCGAAGGATGGAATTCGATGCTGGGGTTGTCGTGCAGGAATTCATAAAGGTTTACTGTGCCAATAGCGCTGCTGGCGACCAATTTTCCTTCATTCACGCCTTTCTTTCTATTGTTGATGACTCCCTTCGCGACCAGCGCCATGAGGCCGTCGGTCAAAAACTGCGTGTGCACGCCGATGTCGTTTTTTTCCGACATTGCGAGCAAAGTCGCTTGAGGACTCGCGCCCAGTCCCAATTGCAGTGTCGACCCATCTTCGATCAGTTTTGCCGAATGATGAGCGATGAGCTTCGCCGAATCGAGTTCCACCAGGCCTTCTGCGGTCAAAAGCTCCTCTTCGTGCTCTACGATGATATCGACATCGTTTACATGTATGAAGCTGCGGCCGAGCACGCGCGGCATTCTGGGATTCACTTGCGCTATGACCATATCGGCCGAAAGAGCGGCTGCAAGAGTCACATCGACCGATATTCCGAGACTCATCCAGCCAAAGTCGTCAGGCTGCGAAACCTGAATGAGGGCGACATGGATGGGAATCTGCCTTGTCTTAAAGAGATATGGAACGGCGGATAGATTGATGGGAGTAAAAAAACGGCAGTTTTCTGCAAGGCGTTTGCCTATGCCCGAACCGGAATAGAAGGAACGGACATTGAAGCAATGAGCGGCGGGCTCATTTGTCGTGATCGTGAGTGGGGCGGTTTCAATGCTCAGAAGGCGAACGATCTCGAGGTCGGTGAAATTACACGATTGCGATGCGAGCTCTCGAATGAGGTGTTGCGGCTCTCCGCAAGAAGCGCCGATATAGATCCTTTGACCGGGCTGCAGGAGCCCGATAGCCTCTTTGGCTGTGCGGCGCTTTGAAAGATAGTCGTCGGGCCAGTAACTAGTCAACATGGAAGCAGTCTCCTTAGGTCAGCATGTGCAGGGGGTTGTCTCAACAGGGTCGAAAAAAAGCGTTGAAGCCGGCAACCTCAACAAGTATATTCTAACAAATACTTCGTTATTAATACTACAGAATATTTGATTAAAAAGTTCGAATTGCGAACGGCTGTCGCGCAAGATGGATCTTATCCATTCAAAAACGGCTGCAGAAAGAACTGTTTCATAATGCGCCGGGTGTCTCTCGAGACACTCTTGTATCAAGATCTCCCTTGAGACATATCCGGTCAATAACTCCAAGGAGCTTTCGAGGAAATATGCTCGGGTGAGCCTGTTTTCTTCATTGTGTCTCATTTGTGTCTCAAATCCAAATCCTGTCCAGCCTCTTGCCTCGCCGGTCGATGATCGTTAGAATCGCTATGATTCAATGAAAGGCAACGGCCGCCCTGCATGGCATAAACCTTGTAAAAGATGAATGCGCTGGCAAAGTCCAGGCTCTTGCGCCGATGGGCGGGAAAGTGCTTGGAAGTAGAATAAAAGCAGTCCGGCTGAAACGTTGGCATCTCGGATGGGAGGCAAGTCGAATGGATTCGTGTAATGTGAAGATTTATGCGCTGAGCACCTGTATTCATTGCAAGAATACAAAGGAATTTTTGTCCGGGTGCGGAATCAAATTCAGTTTTGTTGATGTAGACAAGCTTGGTCTTGAGGAAAGAAAAGAGATTCTGGAGGAGATCAAAAATTTCAATCCCAGCTGTTCCTTTCCTACAATCATAATAGGCGATAAGGTGATAGTCGGCTACAGGGAGGATGAAATCAAAAAGGCGTTGAACCTGTGATCCTTTCTTTGGAGAAAGCCTCGGAACGTCAACTTGCTCGAAAAGGAGAGTAGAAATGGCCGTCTGGAAATGCAACAATTGCGGACGCACGATCGATTTGCAGTCTCCACCGGAGATTTGCCCCTCCTGCAACCAGAAGTGCGATTTTGTGGATGTCTCGTGCTACATTCCGGATTGCGGTGGGCCGGGCTCCGGCAACATCAATCAGCAAGTCTATCAAGAGAGTTATAAGGATGGAAAGAAATAGACTCGGAAGCGGATCGCCCGGCGAGCCCGCCGGGCCATTGGGCATCCGAAGGATACAAGGGGGGGTAAAGCTTCGTGTCGGTCCATAGTCCAGTTGATGTAATCATTGTGGGAGGAGGCCCCGGGGGGCTTACTGCCGGGCTTTATTGCATGAGAGCTGCTCTCGAGTCGTTGCTCTTCGAAAAGGGAACCCCTGGAGGGCAGGTAGCGATATCAAAAGACGTGGAGAATTATCCGGGCCTTGAGAGCGTCACGGGCTTCGATCTTTCGGAAAAGCTCCTTCATCACGCTCAGTCCTATGGGCTGGAGGTGGTGCGGGAAGAAGTCGAAAGGATAAAACCGGGCGATGGGGGCGTCCATTCGGTGGAGCTGGCCAATGGCGGGGATGTTCAAGCCCATGCCTTGATTTTGGCTATGGGTGGAACCGCAAAAAAGCTCGGCGTTCCCGGAGAAGAAGAGTACCTGGGGAAAGGCGTTTCGTATTGTGCGACCTGCGACGGATTCTTTTTCCGCGAAAAAGTCGTCGTGGTTGTGGGCGGAGGGGATACAGCAATTGAAGAAGCGTTGTATCTTTCGAAGATTGCTTCTAAAGTATATGTGGCTCATAGGCGAAGCTCATTCAAGGCAAGCAAGATTCTCCAGGCGCGCCTTATGGCTGACCCGAAAATCGAGGTGATCTGGAACGCCGTTGTCACGGACATCAAGGGAGACGGCCGCGAGGTGCGGACAATATCGCTCGAGGATGTCGAGAGCGGTGGGAAACGGGAGCTGTCAACCGAAGGCGTTTTTATCTTCATCGGTTATTCTCCCAATAATCAACTGGTTCCCTCCGGCGTTCTGATGAATGATAACGGGTGTATCATTACTGACGAGAAATGCGAGACTTCTATCCCGGGCATATTCGCTATTGGGGACATAAGACAGAAGTACGCCAACCAAATTGCCATTGCCGTCGCCGACGGGTGCACGGCTGCGTTGGCCGCGGCGCGATATGTCGAAGCCGCCAAATTCGGCGACATGTCCTTAAGAGCATGAAACTACAATAGATCGAAGCTGCTGCAACCAGGAGGAGAAATAAATGGCGAAGCCTGAAGAGATCTATCAATGTCAGATGGTGAACTGTGGGTGCTTCTATGATCCGGACAGAGGAGACCGCAAGGGGAAAGTCCCTAAAGGCGTTTGCTTCGCGGATCTCCCGGATGACTGGAAGTGCCCCGTCTGTGGAGCGGGCAAGAAAATGTTCCGGCCTCTTGCCGGTCCCGGGTCGGTGGTGGAAGAGGGTAAATGAGGCGCCGATTTTAACATCGCGTTGTCTAATTGAAGGAGAAACGGCATGGCAAAAGCATTGATCGTGTATGCAACCAGAACGAATCAAACCAAGAAGATCGCTGACCTCATTGCTGAGGGCATGCGGTTCAAGGGAATGGAAGTCGATATTTTGAATGTGAACGAATTCAATGACAAACAGGTCGACCCACAAAGCTATGACGCGCTCCTGCTTGGATCGGCGACTTATCACGGCGATATGCTGCAGTCGATGAAAACCCTTCTGTTCGCGTTGGAAAAGCCGAATCTGGAGGGCAAAGTAGGAGGCTCCTTCGGCGCTTTCGGTTGGAGTGGGGAGGCTCCGGACAGGATTTTCGATACGATGAGGCATATCTACAAGATGGAAATGGTTCCGGCCGGGCCGCTGAGACTCAAGTCCTCTTCCCTGGGGGGAGGAATCAAAATGGCCCAGGATTACGGCGGCTCGATTGCAAAGAAGCTGATGGGATGATCTCTGATTCCACTGCCGAACAAAATTTGATCTGAGACGGGAGTTTCCGGAGGATATTTGATGGCTGAGGATCGATTAGAGAAAGGCGCTATTCTACAAAGGGACAAGGAAAGCTACGCTATTGCCCCGCACATACCGGGAGGCATAATAACCGATTTCGACTTGTTGCGAAGAATTGCAGATGTGGCCGAAAAATACAACGTAAAGGCCATAAAGCTTACCTCCGCTCAGCGGTTTGCCATGGTCGGGCTTCGTGAGGAAGATCTGGATCAGGTTTGGAAAGATCTCGGGCTTTCGCCCGGAGCCGCCATTGGTCTTTGCGTGAGATCCATCAAGATTTGTCCCGGAACGGCATTCTGTCGCATCGCCATGCAGGACGCCGTGGGAATCGGATTGAAGCTGGATGAAAAGTATCATGGCTACAATCTTCCATACAAATTCAAGATGGGCGTTTCGGGATGCCCGAACAATTGCTCGGAATCTTCCATCAAAGATGTCGGGCTGGTCGGAACGGCAAAGGGCTGGCGGTTGCTTGCCGGAGGATTCGTATCCGGCCTGAAGCCCCGGCTGGCCGATCTCATTGCCGCCGATCTCAATGATGAAGAAGCTCTGGCGCTTGTGGATAAAATCGTAGAATGGCATCAGAAGGCGGGAAAAGCCAAACGCCTCGGTCGCGTCATCGATGAAGTGGGGTTGGAGCAATTCAAAGCGGACCTTGCCCTAAAGGCTTGAGTGCGACCCAAAAGAAATAACGCCCCAAGGCGTGTCTTGCATGTGCAGGAGCCGGCTTCCAGCCGCGACGAAGCAGCCGCGAGTCGCCCATGTCGCAGCTGGAAGCCCTTCCTATAAGCGACGACTATTCTAACAAAAACCCAGTCGATCAGGCGCGCTCGTTCAGCACCACTCGATTGCGTCCCTGCCTTTTCGCCCTGTAAAGTCCCTCGTCAGCCAGGGTAATGAGCGGGACCGGCGAGATCTCGTCGGACGGGATCATGCTGGACACCCCGCAGCTGAGCGTAAGACAGCCGCCCTCGAAGTTGTGTGAATGAGAGATTTGCAGTTTTTGCACTTCCAACCTGATGGCTTCGGCTACATGAACCGCCCCTCCAGCCGAAGTGTTCGAAAGGACCACGGCGAATTCCTCTCCCCCGTAACGAGCCGCCAGGTCGGTGGGGCGATTTGCGCTTTCTCTGAGGACCTGGGCGATCGTTTGAAGACAAGCGTCTCCGGCTTGATGCCCGAAGGAGTCGTTGTAGAGCTTGAAGTGGTCTATATCACAGAGAATCAAGGAAATGGGCGCCTCCTCTCTTTTCATGCGCCTCCATTCCTGGCTTATGAATTCATCGAACCTGCGGCGGTTGGCCAAATGCGTCAGTCCGTCCTGGGTGGCAAGACGCTGCAATTCCTGATTTCTTTCTTTGAGCGCATCTTCGGCGAGCTTGCGCTTCGTGATATCGCTGAGGATGCCGACCGAGCCGACCAGCTTGCCTTGTTCATCCTTCCACGGAAAAGAGTGGTCGCCTACCCATTTGAGGTCTCCGCTTTTTGTCCGTATCAGGTAATCCGCCATAAACTCTCCGATATTGCCTTCAAGCCTGTTCCTGGATATCACCTCCGGGGAAAGGTTCTCCTCGCCCGGGCTTTCAATGCCCATTACCAGGTTGGAAAACCCGAGGGTTTTGATTTCAATCGGCGAGTAGCCCGTCAGCTTGCATATGGAAGGGCTTAGATAATCGTATGTCATGGAATTGTATCGGAGGCGGTAGAGGACGTCTCCGGTTGTCTCCGCCATGAACCGGAACCTCTCTTCGCTTTCCCTCAGCGCTTCTTCCACTCTTTTACGATCCCTTTCCAACGCCTCCAGGCAGGCCACTCTTTTGCGCAGCTCCGCCAAATCCCGGATGAGACGCTCTTTTGTTTTGTCCTCATCTTTCATTGTGTAAACCTTTGGAATGAAAGCTGTCGATTCGCGCGATTTCAGTAGAAAAGCGGATATTAACAGAGCGCCGGCCTACATGCAAAATGTTCAAGACGGACCCCATAATTTCTATTTCCTTTATACTCTCTATTTTCTTTCATTCTTTACTGTGCGTTTACGCTCTTTACATATATACTAGCAATGCGATATTAAAGAGAAATGGGAATTCAATCTTCGTAGGGGCCTATTCTAAAATTTTGCAGGAGGGGATGAGGGTATGGAAGAAATGGAAATAGCCGAGAAGGACTATATCGGCACTTTGAGGGAGCACGGATTGCAGGTAACTTATCAGCGCCTCGCTATTTATCAAGCGCTGTGCGCTACAAAGGAACATCTTAGCGCCGAGGAGATCCATCAACAGGTGAAGAAGCGCTTCCCTATGATCTCTCTTGGCACTGTGTATAAATCGTTGGAACGACTGCACGCCGCCGGCGTCATTCAAAAACCGATGCCGACGGCCGAAGTGGTTAAATATGAATCGAATCTCTCGAACCACCATCATCTGGTTTGTCTCAAATGCAACGCCATCTTCGATGTGAGCGATCCGGCGCTGACCGCGGATATATGTCTCAATGACTGCAAGGACTTTCGTCCCGTGCGTCACCAGGTTATCATTGAAGGCTATTGCAGCAGTTGTGCTAAAAAGATGAATGATAAGGACTGATTATCCTGTGAGGCATGTGGGCTGTGGATCCGTTATGGGAGACCCCATGCCTCCAATAAGAATCCGCAAGGTTTTCTATTCTCCGGAGGCTTCAAATGAAAGTGCGCGGCGCGCCCAAGGATGCGATAAAAGTCCTTCTCGTGGAGGATGACCGGGATGATTGTGCGCTGGTCGAAGATCTTCTTTCGGAGGTTTCATCCACAGCATACGAATTGACGTGTCTTTGCGAGTACACAGACGCTTTGGAAGCCCTGATGAGCGGCTCTTACGCCGCCTGTTTGCTCGATTACAGGCTTGGCGGGTACGACGGCCTGAGTCTGCTGCGCGAGGCGACCGAGCGGGGCTGCGAAGTCCCTGTCATCTTCCTGACCGGCCAGGGGGATCACAGTGTGGATGTGGAGGCGATGGAATTCGGAGCAATCGACTATCTTGCGAAGAATCAAATAAGCGCCGACGTTCTGGACCGTTCTATTCGCTATTCCATTAAGCAAAGGCAAACCGAGCGCTCTTTGCGGGAAGCTCGAGATTTGCTGGGAATGCTCGTTGAGGAGCGAACGGCGGAGCTGGCGCAGACCAACGAGCAATTGAAGCTGGAGATAGAGGAGCGAAAGAATATAGAATCGAGTTTAAGGGAATCGGAGGAGCGCCTTCGATTCCTTTCTTCCGGGCTTCTGCGGATTCAGGAGGATGAGAGGTGCAGTCTCGCCCGTGAGTTGCACGACAGCATCGGGCAGTCGATGATCGCGATTAAATTTCGCCTCGAGCACTTGCTCCATGAAACTGTATCCAGAAATTTGCAGGAGCTTGTGACGGAATTTGGAAACCTCATCGAGCTTATCCAACTCGGCATTGATGAGACCCGGCGGATCTGCTCGGGCCTGCGTCCTTCCATAATTGACAACCTGGGCGTGCTGGCGAGCATCAGATGGCTCTGCGAGCAGTTTGAGACGACTCATCCGGACGTTCGGATCCAGAGGGAGCTTCAGGTCAGGGAGGAAAATGTTCCAGACCCCCTGAAGATCGTCATATTCAGGATACTTCAGGAGGCTCTGAACAATATCGCCAAGCACAGTCGCGCTCAATCCGTTTATGTGGTTTTCAGAGAGTTGCTGGACAACTCGATGGAGCTGATCATAGAAGACGACGGAGTGGGCTTCGAAGCGAGCGCGGGATCTGCCGGCAATGTTCCGGGCAAGGGGTTCGGGCTTCTCAGCATGAGAGAGCGGGCTACTCTGTCGGGTGGCGCCTTTTCAATCGAATCCAGACCGGGTTTGGGGACTACCGTTCGAGCTTCCTGGCCGGGCAAGCAATTGCATGAAGATTCGCGCCGACGGGGAGCCGACCTTTTCAATGAAAAAAAAGAAACAGTCGAATACTTCAAGGGCATGTGAGGCATGTTAGAATCATGGGTTGGGCCGGTGCGCGGCGTCATGTCGTTTGTCGTTCTCTTACTGAATACCGTTTTCTGGTGCTCTTTGCTATTCATGATAGCGCTGCTCAAGCTGCTCATTCCCATCGACGGATGGCGCATTGCCTGTCTGAGACTTTCCAATGAAATCGTTCAATTGTGGGTTGGGGTCAATAATTTCGGACTGAAGCTGACGAAAGACATCGATTGGGATGTCGAAGGCCTCGACGGCTTGAGCGCGGACAGGTGGTATCTATTGATCGCCAACCACCAGTCTATGATCGATATCGCGGTCTTGCAGAGTATCTTCCACAGAAGGACTCCGCTGCTGAAATTCTTCCTCAAGCAGGAGCTTTTCTGGGTGCCGATTCTTGGATTGGCATGGTGGGCCTTGGATTTTCCTTTCATGAAAAGGAGCTCGTCAGCCAGGCAGGATCTGGAGACTGCGCGCAAAGCATGTGAAAAATTCAAACTGGCGCCCGTTACCGTTATGAATTTTGTAGAAGGAACGAGGTTTACCGCTGCGAAAAAAGAAGATCAGAAATCGCCCTTCACTCATCTTCTCAAGCCCAAGGTCGGCGGCATTTCCGTTGTGCTTGGCGCCATGGGCGAGCAGCTTGATTCGATACTCGATGTGACGATTGCCTACCCGCAAGGACCGCAGGGGATGTGGAGCTTCCTTTGCTGTAAATCCACGCAAATCAAGGTTCGGGTAAAACAGATTCCGGTTACGAGCGAGCTTGTGGGAGATTTCCTTGCGGACCGGGACTATCGCAGGCGATTCCTCCTTTGGCTGAGCTCCCTCTGGGAAGAAAAAGATAAATTGATCGATACTCTTCTTCATTCGTCGGATGATAAGGCAGCTTACAACAAATAACCTACCAAAATTGGTTCAGACACGCCTACCGTCATTCCGGCAATCTTCAAGCCGGAATCCAGGTTTTTCGCGGGGCTGGATTCCGGCCAAAACCATGCCGGAATGACAGAACCCCTCTTCCTGGCAGGTTATTTGTTGTGAGCTGCCTAAGCCGGATGCGTTAATGCGATGAATGCAAAGAGCGGGCTTTCCGGGGCTCCGCTGTCCCGCGCTGTTGATTCTTTTTGTATGAGCCGACGAAAAATAAGACTTTGGCTTTCAGAATATGGGGGTCGATCGGCTTCAATATGTAATCCACGGCGCCCAGCTTGTAGCCTTGCGCGATTTCCCTTTCCTCTTTGCTCACGGCGGTGAGAAAAATGACGGGGATATAGCGCGATTTTTCCCGCTGCTTGATTGCCTCGGCTATCTCAAATCCATCCATGACGGGCATTTGCACATCGAGCAAAATCAGAGCGAAATCCATTGATAGGATGAATCTCAGCGCCTCCCTCCCCGTGAGGGCTTTCACGATATTGTAGTCGGGATTCGCCAGGACCGCCTCCAAGGCAAGTAAATTTTCCGGCCTGTCATCCACTATCAGAATATTTGGTTTATTCGCGATATTCATCTTCATCACCTCGTCTGAGCGCTCGTTGACAGGCCCGTTGGTTCGCTGACCACTTCGAATATTCAGGTTGCAGTCTTTCCCTCTCCCTGAGGGTGAGGGGAAATTCTCTTTCTAAAGACTACTTCCCTCAATTTCTAAAGAATACTTCCCTCACCCCGACCCTCTCCCTGAGGGAGAGGGGGCCCGCTCCTTGAGGAAAAGTGTCAAGGGGAGAGAAGCTGGAGCTTCTCGATCCATTGCGTTCCCAAGCTCCAGCTTGGGTACGAGCTACTCTATGCACACATCTTTGCCGATGTAGCAGGGCAGCTGATTTAGGGGGTGGCCCGGGCAACTGGTTGCCCGGGTGCGAAGCATAAGAGGCTCAAGCAGGACACTGCCCAGTTGCCTTATTCCTCTTGCCCTTCGGGCGCGGGCAACCCGTTGCCCGCGCTGCCCCGGATCCGTAAGATCCCGCACCACTCTATATCTCACGAGATGTGTGCATAGAGTAGGGGAACGAGGGGGGATGGCGCATATCCGGTATCCAGCTTCCTTCGTCTAGCATCCGGCATTCGTCAGCGGATCTTTCGGAAAAGCTTGTGCTCGCGGTCTATTTCTTCAAAAAAGCGCGGGTATGCGGTCAAGTCCGGGATTTCCTTGTCGCCCAATCCCAGAATTCCATGCGGCGCAAGGCTTTGGCGAAACAGCTCGATCGTCCTGGATTGCAGTCTTCTATTGAAGTAGATGAGCACATTGCGGCATAAGATGACGTCGAGCTCATGGAAAGAAGGCTCGGACGCCAGATCGTGCCTTGCGAAGACGACGTTTCGAACAAGCTCCGCCGCAAACCGCGCTTCTCCGTAGCCGGCTGTATAGTAATCTGAAAAAGAAGCCGTTCCCCCTGACTGAATGTAGTTTCGAGTGTATTCCTTCATTCCATGCAGGGAGTAAATGCCATCTCTCGCTCTTTCGAGAAACTCTCGATTCATATCGGTGGCGTAGATCCGCGCTCTTTCGTAAAGCCCTTCTTCATGAAGGAGGATGGCCATGGAATAAACCTCTTCACCCGTTGAGCAGCCGGCGTGCCATAGCCGAAAGAAGCCCAGGTTGCGGAGCTCTGGGACCACTCTCCTTCGGAACGCGAGAAAAAAACCGGGATCTCGGAACATGGCCGTCGTCCCTATCGATAGAGATGAGACAAGCTTGTCCAGAGAGGTGGAATCGCGCAACATTTTTTCTTTGAGAGCGGGGACGCTGTCTAGCTCCTCTGCTTCCATTCGTTCTCTGATGCGCCTCCTCAGGATATCGTATGAATAATCGCGAAGCTCGAAACCGTAGCGGCTGAAAACTGCGTGAAGAAGCGAGGCGATCTGCGATTGCTCCTCGAGGACGGACGTCGGCGGAGCATCGTTGGCTTCTTCCGGAATGGCTTTGCGATTCTTGAGCGCTATCATCATTGATCCCTGCTGCCTTATTCTATTTGTAGAGCCAAACCTGCAGGAGCGACAGCAGCTTTCCCGTATCCACGGGTTTGCTGATGTAGTCGGAAGCTCCCGCCTCCAGGCATTTTTCCCGGTCTCCCTTCATGGCTTTGGCCGTGAGAGCGACGATCGGCAAATCCTTTCGGCTGTCGTCCAGGCGAATCAGCCGCGTCGTTTCGTAGCCGTCCATTCCCGGCATCATGATGTCCATGAGTATCAGGTCGATGTCGGGATTGTCGTTTAGAGCCGAAATGCCGTCCATCCCGTTTTCTGCGAAAAGCACTTGGATTCCGCGGCTTTCGAGGACGCTGGTCAAGGCGAAGATATTGCGCACATCGTCGTCGATGATGAGTATCTTCTTTCCGATGAGGCTCGAGGCCGGCTCGTGGAGCTGCCTGATCAAGCGCTGCTTCTCCGCGGGGAGCCTGCTTTCCACTCGGTGAAGGAACAAAGCCGTCTCATCCAGGAGTCTCGCCTGTGAGTCCGAGCCCTTCACAATGATTTTGTCGGAATACTTTCTGAGCTGTTCGTGCTCCTCTTCGCTCAGCTCCCGCAACGTGTAGACGATGACGGGAAGATCCTCGCAATGGAGCTCGGAAAAGATCTTCTCCAATAGATCGATTCCGTTCATGTCCGGCAGCATCAGATCGAGTATCGCACAGTCGAAGCTGCAGCTCTTGAGGGCTTCGAGAGCTTGGGCGCCGTTGCTCACGGATGTGACCTCCACATCGCCATCGCCAATGAGCTTTGCGATTTCGTCCCGTTCCAGCCCGTCTTGCTGCGCTACAAGGAGCCTCCGCATTTTGCGCTGCAGGGAATTTTCTATCTGAGTGAAAATTCTTTCGATGGTCTGTTTGTCAACGGGCTTGGTCAGGTAGCTGACGGCTCCCGTAGAGAGCCCTTTTCTGCGCTCCTCCAGCGCAGAAATGATGTGAACCGGGATGTGGCGCAATTCGGCATGGCTCTTCAATCGCTCCAGAATGGTCCAGCCGTCCATGACCGGGAGCTTGAGGTCGAGCACGATGGCGTCGGGCTTGACTTCATTGGCCAGGGCAAGGCCCGTGTCGCCCCGATGCGCCACGATCGCTTTGAAATCGCGCTCATGCGCTATATCTTTGAGAATGCCGGCAAAACTCTCATCATCTTCGATAATGAGCACGACTCGGTCATTTGGCTCGATCTCGTAGCGGTCGTCCATCGCATCATAGTCCTGCAGGATACCCGGCATGGCGGCTGCGACGGCTGAAGATTTCCGCGCTTCCACGGAATCCGGATCTGTCCGGTCTTCCGGATGCAAAAGCGTCGAGCGGTCGAGCGTCTGAGAATGCACGGGGAGGTAGAGAGTGAATATGCTTCCGATTCCTTCTTCGCTTTCGAGGTGAATCTCTCCGCCCAGGAGGCGGGCGATTTCTCTACTGATGGTCAAACCGAGTCCCGTGCCTCCATACTTGCGGCTTGTCGTCGCATCCACCTGCTGGAAGGCTTCCCAGATGATCTTCTGCTTTTCCTTTTTGATCCCGATGCCGGTATCCCGTACGGAAAAAGCTATCGCGCGGCCGGCCTGCCGGAGAGCCTCGCTCTCGAACTGCGCGTCCGGTTTTGGATACCCAATTTCCAGAATTACGCTTCCGGATTCCGTGAATTTGAAGGCGTTGGAAAGAAGATTCCTCAGAATCTGCTCCAGGCGCTGCTGGTCCGTTCTTATGACTGGAGGCAAGTTTTCCGCAATGACAATGCGGTAATCGAGCCCTCTCTGCTCCGCCGGCTGACGGAAGGAGCGCTCTGCAAACGCGCGCAGCTCATCGGGCGAGAAGCTCGATACCTGGAATTCCATCCTGCCCGCCTCGATCTTCGAGAGATCGAGAATCTCGTTTATGAGCGAGAGCAGATCCTGTCCGCTCGAATGGACCGTGCTCAAGTATTCGACCTGTTTGGCCGTGAGATTGCCTTCCTTATTTTCGGCCAGGAGCCCGGCAAGAAGGAGTAGGCTGTTGAGCGGAGTTCTCAATTCGTGCGACATATTGGCGAGAAACTCCGATTTGTATTTGGAGGTGACGGCAAGCTGTTCGGCTTTTTCTTCGAGCGAGGCCTGCGTGAGCTCGAGCTCCCGGTTTTTGATCTCCACCATTCGTTTCTGTTCTTGAAGCTTTGCCGCCTTATCCTCGAGCTCGTCGTTGGCGTTGCGAAGCTCCTCCCTCTGGGCTTTGAGCAGCTCCTGGGACTTCTTGAGCGCCTGCGCCTGTTCCTCGAGCTCTTCATTGGATCTTTTGAGATCCTCCTGCCGGGTCTGCAGCTCTTCGGCAAGCTCCTGCGACTGCTTCAGGAGCTCCTCGGTGCGCATGCTCGACTGGATCATGTTCAAAACGACGCCGAGGCTTTCCATGAGCTGTTCGAGGAAGACGAGATGTATTTCGCTAAACCGGCTGAACGAGGCGATTTCGACCACCGCGAGCGCCTGGCCTTCGAAGAGCACGGGCAGAACGATGATATTCCTCGGCGCAGACTCGCCGAGTCCCGAAGTGATCCGGATGTAGTTGTCCGGAACCTCGGTAAGCAGGATCGGCTTCTTCTCGAGAGCGCACTGCCCCACGAGCCCTTCCCCGATGCTCCAGCGGTTGGAGACGTTCTTACGTTCGATATAGGCGTAGCTGCTGAGCAGCTTCAGGATGGGATCGCGATTGCCTTTTTCCGTGTCCACGACATAAAAAACGCTTTGCAGACCGTTCACCAGCGGGGTGAGCTCCGACATGACGAGCCGGGAAACCGTCTGGAGGTCTCTTTCTCCCTGCAGCATGCGGGTGAAGCGGGCGAGATTGGTCTTGAGCCAGTCTTGCTCTTCATTGCGCCGGGTGGTCTCCCTCAGGGTGATGATCATCTGGTTGACGTTGTCCTTGAGATCGGCCACTTCGCCGAAGGCCTCGACCGTGATGGAGCGGCTCAGGTCGCCCCGGCTCACCGCGGTGGCCACATCCGCAATGGCGCGCACCTGAATGGTGAGGTTTCCCGCAAGCTGGTTGACATTGTCGGTGAGGTCTTTCCAGACTCCCGATATTCCTTTGACCTGCGCCTGCCCGCCAAGCTTCCCTTCGGTCCCCACTTCCCTGGCCACCCGCGTGACTTCGCCTCCGAAGGCGTTGAGCTGGTCGACCATGCGGTTAATCGTGTCCTTTAGCTCCAGAATCTCGCCTCGCGCATCGACGGTGATTTTCTGGGAAAGGTCTCCGTTGGCCACGGCGATGGTCACCTTGGCGATGTCTCGAACCTGAGAAGTGAGGCTTCCAGCCATCGCGTTGACGTTATCGGTGAGATCCTTCCAGACTCCAGCGACGCCTTTGACCTGCGCCTGTCCGCCCAATTTTCCGTCGGTTCCCACCTCTCTGGCCACACGCGTGACTTCGGAGGCGAAGGCGTTGAGCTGGTCGACCATGCGGTTTATCGTGTCCTTTAGCTCCAGGATCTCGCCCTTTGCTTCCACCGTGATCGTGCGCGAGAGGTCTCCATTGGCAACCGCCGTGGTGACGAGCGCTATGTTTCGCACCTGATGGGTGAGATTGCTGCCCATCTGATTCACATTGTCCGTGAGGTCTTTCCAGACGCCCGATACGCCGCGCACATAGGCCTGACCGCCCAGTTTTCCGTCTGTGCCGACTTCTCTGGCGACGCGGGTCACTTCAGAGGCGAAACTGTTCAGCTGATCGACCATCTTGTTGATGGTGTCTTTTAGCTCGAGGATTTCTCCGCTGGCCTCAACGGTGATCTTCTTCGACAGATCCCCCTGAGCTACGGCGGTTGTGATCTCGGCAATATTTCTCACCTGGGAAGTGAGGCTCCCCGCCATGGCGTTGACGCTGTCCGTAAGGTCTTTCCAGACGCCGGAAAGCTCCATTACCTGCGCCTGCCCGCCAAGCTTTCCGTCGGTTCCGACCTCCCTCGCGACGCGGGTCACTTCGGACGCGAAGCCGCTCAGCTGATCGACCATGGTGTTGACAACGTTTCCGATTCTCAGGAATTCGCCTTGCAAGGGCCTTCCGTCTATTTCGTGCGCAATCTTGCGGGAGAGGTCTCCACGGGCCACGGCTGAAAGGACGCTCGCCGTTTCTGCGGTGGGCTGGGCCAGGTTGACGATGAGAGAGTTGATCGAGTCTACGGCAGTCTTCCATCCTCCGCTGACGCTTCCCATGGATGCGCGCTCTTCCATGTTTCCTTCCAGGCCAACCACGGTATTGATGCGAACGAGCTCTCCCGTTATCTGCTCATTGAGCCTGACGGCCTCATTGAACGCTTCGGCAATCTCGCGCATAATGCCGTCGCCGCCATTGCCATCCAGCCTAATGGAGAAATCGCCGTCTCGCACAGCTCTAAGCGCCTGGAGCAGCTCCTCGAGCTGTGAATCGTCCTTGCCATTGCAGGCTACGGATTGCTTTCCTTTCATGCTCATGCTCCCTGCTTTACATCTGCTATGGACCGGTTCGGGCAGCGTTTATTCCGCGCCCGGGCAATTTTCATCGTTTGAAAGGAATCGCCCATTGTGTGTCCTCTTCGTCACCGGCCTGGGGGAGCTGGGCGTGAAGCTCTTCTTTCCTCTGCCTTATCGGCAGCGTGACGATGAAGGTCGATCCTTTGCCCGGCGAGCTCCTTACCGTGATATGTCCGAAATGGTGCTCCACGATCTTGCGGCATATGGCGAGCCCCATGCCGGTTCCACTGTAGGCTCTGTTGCCGTGCAGACGTTGAAAGGGTCTGAAAATGCGGTCGAGATAGATTTCTTCAAAGCCCATCCCGTTGTCTTCGACAAAGACGCGGCAAGTCCCGTCGGCGCATTCCTCCCCATAGATTCTGATAAAAGGTTTTTCACTGCTCCGGTATTTTAGCGCATTGGAGATAAGATGATGGAATAATTGGCGCATTTGGCGGGCGCTCGCCTCGGCGTGAGGAAGCTCAGAAATCTCGACGCTTCCTTCCGTCTCCTGGACTCTGAAGCTCAGTTCATTCAGAGCCTCCATCGCCGGTATTCCAAGAGGTATCGAGTGAAAGGGCTCGGGCTCCATCGCAACGCGCGAATACCTGAGGAGGTCCTGGATCAACTGCTGCATCCGGCCGGCCGAGTTGATCATCCTGGTTAGATATTCCGAGGCCGGCTCATCGATCGATGCGGAATGTCTGCTCTTGATGAGGCTCCCAAAAACCTGGAGCTTGCGGAGCGGCTCCTGGAGGTGATGCGTGGCGACGAACGCGAGCTCCTGAAGCTCTTTGTTGGCGAACTGCAGTCTTGCGGCGTAGCTTTTGAGATCCTCATTGGCGATGGAAAGCTCGGCCGTGCGCTCCTGCACGCGCTGTTCGAGCTCGTCGTGCGCTTTCCTCAGAGCTTCCTCCGCCGCTTTGCGCTCGGAAATATCCTCCACCATTTTGAGGTAATAAAGAGGCCGTCCGTTCACTTCCCTCTGGAGGCGGATGTGCACGTTCGCCCAGACGATATCGCCGTCTTTTCGGATATACCGCTTCTCGTGTTGATAGTGATCGATCTCGCCGGCGTGAAGCTTCGCTATAAAAGGATTTTCCGATTCTATGTCGTCGGGATGCGTTATGTCCTTGATATACAAGGAAGTGAGCTCGGCTTTGGAATAGCCGGTAATGCAGCTCATGGCGTCATTTACAATCTCGAACCGGTTATCGAGCCCAACGATCGCTCCGCCTATGGGCGCCCCGTCAAAAGTGAGTCGGCATTCTTCTTCGCTTCGCCGCAGGGCTTCTTCCATGAGCTTTCTAGCGGTAATATCAAAGAAAATCATGATTGCGGAGACGATTTGGCCATTGCTGTCCAGGATCGGGCGGGAGCTTGCCGACATCTCCCCAAGCGCGCCGTCTTCACGCCTGAACCGGATTTCTTCATCGATGACGATCTCACCGGCAAGGAGGGAGCGCGCGAGCGGCCATTCCTCGGGCTTGTACGGCCTTCCATCCGGGTGAAATCCCTCATAGGCGCTGTAGCGGATTTTCTCATAAGGGGTTGGGGAAGCTCGCCTCCAGATCTCCGCCGCATGCCTGCTCTCGAAGGTAATCCGGCCCGTGGCCGCATTTTCAATGACGATTCCCGCGGGTATATGCTCCAACATTATCTCGAGCACTTTGTTTTCCATCTTTCCAGAGGCGTCCGAGGCTTCAGAGCCTTTTGCCGCGTGAGGCTCCTTGCTCCGCAAAGCCTCGAGAGTCTTTTCAGCTTCGGCAAGACGCTCTCTCAGCTCCTCAATTTCGTTTCTCCTGAAAAGAAGCTCCCGCCTCAGACTCTCCTCGATGCTCATGGGCATGCTCATTTCTCTTAAAAAAGGCTCATTGCGCGGGTTTCCAAAAAAGCCGGAAACAGAAAAGGAAGGCAGTCTTGGCATACCGCCGGCTGCGCTTCTTATAAGAAGCTATGCATCGGGCGATTCTTTTCAATATGTGGATGATTTGATTTGGGGCGGATGGAAAGCGCGATGGCGCGCTCAATCGGAGGCCGTTTCCTGCAGCCTGATGATCTCGCGGCAGCAGGCGTTCTTAAACGTGTAGTCGAGCCCGTTTACCGAAAGAAGGCGATCGTCGTGCATAAGATCATGCGTGGAGTAGTCGCGGATGAGCCTTCCCGCGTGCATCACGATTGTTCGTTGGCACAGAATGGAGACGATGTCTATGTCGTGGCTAATGAGGATTTTAGCTACTGAAAGGCTTCCCAGGATGTCGCAAAAGAGCTCTTCACTCTGTGGGTCGAGATTGGCTGTCGGCTCGTCCAGAATAAGAGCGCGGGGCCCCATCGCCAGAACGGAGGCGAGGGCGACCCGCTTCCTTTCTCCGGCGCTCAAATGATGGGGAACGCGGTCCTCATAGCCCGTAAGCCGCACCAGAGCAAAAGCCTCTTCAACCCGCCGCGTCATTTCCGAAGGAGAAAGCCCAAGCCGTTTGAGCCCGAAAGCAACCTCTTCGATGCAGGTGGGACAGAAAAGCTGGTCGGCCGGGTCCTGGAAGGCCAGTCCGAGGTGGCGCCAAAGCTCTTTTCTTTCCTTTCCCCGAATCCTTTTTCCATCGAAGAAGTAATCTCCTTTGCCCTCATAGATGCCTGCAAGGCAGGACACGAGAGTGGACTTGCCCGCCCCGTTTTCTCCCAAAAGGGCGACGCTTTCGCCTTCCCGGATCGAGAAGGAGACGTCCTGCACGCCCCACGTTCCATCCGGATATCTGTAGGCGTAATCCCTGAGCTCTATGAAGGCCTTTGCTCGAGCTTCGCTTTGCTGCGCTCCTCCGGAATCTTTCGGCGGAGCGGCGACCTCCAAATGGGTGTGATGATGGTGGCGATGGCTCCCATGGTCTCCGTTGCCGCAGCAGCTGAAGCGAAAAGTGAAATCGAGGCCGTGCTCTCTCAGGTAGGATTTGTCCGAGAGCAGGTCTTCCATGGAGAAATCGTGGTGGATGCTCCCTCTTTCCAGGACCACGGCCCTGGAGCATAAACCGAACAGGAAGGGAAGATCGTGGCTTATGCAGATGAGAGCCCCGGGAAAATCGGCGAGAAGCTCCATGAAGAGCATCTCCTGCTTGGGGTCGAGGTTGGCCGTGGGCTCATCCAGGATGAGGGCTTCGGGGCTCATCGAAAGGATCGTGGCGAGGGCCGCGCGTTTCTTCTGCCCGTAGCTCAAATGATAAGGCGCTTTGTAGCGCAGGCCATCGAGACCCACCTTCCGCAGCGTCTCCTCGACGCGCCTCTCCACCTCGCGGGACGGCAAATCCTGGTTGTAGGGGCCGAAAGCGACATCCTCATCGATCGTGTTGCAGAAAAGCTGGTCGTCCGGGTCCTGGAACAGCATGCCAACCTTGAGCCTCACCGCCCTCAGCCGCGACTCGTCAAGGGGCTCTCCACGGTAGAGCACGCTTCCGTTCCGAGGGCGGAAGAGGCCGTTGAGGTGCTTGACAAGAGTTGTCTTTCCGGCCCCATTGTGCCCGACGAGAGCGATCCTGTCGCCTTCATGGATGGTGAGATCGATGCCGCCCAGAGCCTTGCGCCCGTCGGGATAATGGTAGTCGACCGAGCGAAGCTCAAAAAGAGGGGGTTTTTCCACATCCGATTTCAGCGCAAAGGAGTCCGCGGCACGGTAAGGCGCTCGTCTTTTGCCGCCATTTGTCTCTTGATGGAAGCTTTTTATCATATTGGACCGGCCGCAGTTCTCTTCACATATAATTAAGGTTATTTCACAATACCGCAAAACTTCCTCGAAGCGGATCGTTTTTCCCCCTCTCCCTCAGGGAGAGGGGACCGATAATGCCTCTTTGGGCAAGCGAAAAAGGTGAGTTGTGCGCTACTGCGTTTATTTCATCGAACGCATCGGCCTGGCGGCTTTCACCGCGCACAAGCTCCGTGCGTCCCTCAAGCCCGACATCAAAAACGGAAAGCCAATCCCGCAAGCAGCGAATAGTCCACCTCGGGCTCGGTCAGTCCTACTTTGACGCCGAAATCGATGTCCAGATTCTCCGTTACGGGAACGACAAATCCCCCCAGCGCAAATACGGGAGGAGTATTGGACTCTTTGTCGGTGTTTTCTTCGACTCCGACATTAGCCACCAACGTCAACCACTTGCATACTTCCAGCTCGGAAGCGAGGGAGACATGCCAGATATCTTCCTCCTCGCCGGCTTTGTTTTCGTTTCTACCGTAACCCGTATTGAAATGGAAAGTCCAGGGCTCCAGCCCCATTGATGCAATAAAGAATATGCTCCCCCCGACTCTCCCCGTTCCGAGTCCTTCATGTTCGTTTCCGGAAGGAATCGACAAACCTGGCTTGATGGCGAAGCTCAGATTCTCTCTTTCAAAAAAACGCCATTTCACTTCGATCGACATGTCCGAAATTCCTTCCTCCGTCACCTTCTCTCCGTCTTCCTTGGTGGAGATATACTGGAAGGGGATGCCGACCACGAAATCGACGCTGTCGATTATGCCATAAGACAAAACGGTTTCAAGCTCATGCGTGTGCTCACGCAATCCATCATCGTCTTCATGTCCGAATTCATAGTTGAGCTCGAGCTGGAATTTTCCCTTCCCCTGAGTCCCCGTGTCGTCGGTAACGAGCGGATGCATGCCAAAAGCGGTTCCCGCGCAGATCATGACAAAGAATACGGCCACTACGGCTCTGTTGAACATCTCAAACCCCTCCTTTTTGGTTGAAGCGCGCTCCGGCGCCGAAGGTCAAACTCTGCCGGCGTCGCCCGGCAATTCTCATTTTGGCCGGCGTAGGGTGGGCAGAGTATTTTCCCGCCCACCAAAAACCGGCTCTATGCGCCAAAAAACAAAAAGCCATGAATGCTTCAGCCGCCCTCCAAAGGGCGCAAAAAGCCTTCATGGCTCATGATTCTCCAGATTCCCGGAAAAAGCGGCTTTCAAGCCGCGGTTAAGAACCGAGATGAAAGTACGACACACCATAGTTGAGCTGCCTGGGCTTTTCAAATCGGGAAGCCCAACAAAACATCATGGAAGGTTGATTGTCAAGGACAATCTCCGGTTGCTCGATGAAACGTTGGACTTTGGGGAAGCTCGGGAGTATTGTGGCGATATCTTTACTCAATACGCAGTCGGGAATTTTTTTTTGAGCCTCAGCTTGCGGGAACCGCAGTGTTCCCGCTCACTCCGTTATTATGTCCGAAACAGAAATGATGGAGGAAGACAATGTCGTCATACGCTTTTCCAGGCCAATGTCGCTCTTTGGACGAAACGAAGCGGATCTCCCGGATATTTCAGCTCCTGCAGCTCATCCTCTCCCAGCCCAATTCTCATACCCGCCGCGCTCTGGCCGAGCGCTTCGAGGTGAGCGAGCGCATGATTCAGAAGGATCTCGACGTCATCCGCCACGGCCTCAAGCTCGATGTCTCCCACTCCCGCAACGGATACGCCCTGGAAGACACGCCAAGGCTTCCCGCGATACGCTACACCCTTAAAGAGGCGCTTGCGATCTGGCTTGCAATCCAGTCGGCGCAAAGAAGCCCCGGCATTTGCTCTGAGGACCTTTCCGCAGCCGTTGCGAGGTTGGAAGCGCTCTTGCCGCTGGAGCTGGCAAACCTGCTCCGCCTTACCGCCGCCTCAGAGCCCCCGCGCTCGTGGAAGGGGCGCAGGGCGGAGATTCTCAGCCTCCTCGGACTGGCGCTCGCGCAGCAGCGCAAGGTTCAAATGGTCTATCGGAGTCTCTCCCAAGGCGGAAGGCAGAGCGAGCGGGTGGTGCGGCCCTATCGCCTGATGCCGTACGTGCGCTCCTGGCATCTCATCGCCTGGTGCGAAGCGCGGGGCGAAGTCCGGATCTTCAAGGTGGACCGGATCGAAAGAGCCGCAATGACGGATGAAGGCTACAGCATTCCGGATTCATTCGATATGGAGGAGTACATGGGCGATGCATGGGGAGTCATGCGTGGAGGAGACGCAAAGGTGGAAGAAATACTGGTCCGCTTCGACGAACAGGCGGGCAAATGGGTGAGCGAGGAGTTCTGGCATCGCACCCAGCAATGCGAGCCACACCCCGAAGGAGGCATGCTCTTTTCCGTGAAAGCGCCCGTAACCCCCGAGCTCATAAACTGGCTCCTCTACTACGGAGCGCGCGCCGAGGTGCTCAAGCCCGCCTGGCTTCGGGCTCGAGTGGCGGAAGAGCATCGGAGGGCCGCGGAGGTTAATGGGGCGGAGCCCGAAGGGCGGCGATGAAAGGAGGAATAGACCCTTGTGGTAAGGAAATTCGGTTGAAGTTGCGGCTAAACAGCTGTCCTTGGATGACATGCTTTCTTTCGCTCGTTCTTCTGCGAGTAGCGTTTGGAGTAGCTATGGGAGACTCGTATTACCAGTATTGGGGTAAGTCGAAGCTGAATGATGAAGGTGAGCTGGAGCGTCATCTTTTGCCTTATCATTGTCTGGATGTCACTGCAGTGGCTGCAAAGTGGTGGGATGCCAGCACTGCGGTGCGTCGGGCGTTTTGCTGTTGTGCAGACGCCAATGAAGCGACTATGAGGGCTTGGGTGCTCTTCTTCATATGTCTGCACGATATCGGGAAATTCGATGTCCGGTTCCAGCTCAAAGTAGAAGCCCTCTGGCGCCTCCTCTATCCACATGCGGGTACCTATGGGTCTCTTCCGTCGGAGGGCGAATGCGCCACTTACAGCCACGGCAGATCCGGACTTTTCTTGCTCAAGGGAGATTTGCTGGATCTATATGGCGCCAAGACAGAGGGCCTGGACTTTTTGGATGATGTGGATGGAAGCGATTGCGAGCCGGAGCTTTGGCGTGCATGGAAGCCGTGGATGGAAGCTGTTGCCGGCCACCATGGCCACATCGTCAAGGCAGAGGACGTTCCCTATTCAGGACTGGCTCCTTCCTATAGCAGCCGGTTAGCAGCCGTGGACCGGAATGCAAGAATGGAATGGCTATCTGCTCTTGAAAAGCTTTTCCTGCATCCGGTGGGTCTCTCTCTGCAAATCCTTCCCCCTCCATGTAGTTCAATGCTGGCTGGCTTCTGTTCCGTTGCCGACTGGTTAGGCTCCCGCTCCGATCAAGTGAGTTTTTCGTATCAGGCCAAACCGCAAAAGCTCGATACGTATTTTGAAGATCGTTTGGCAAGCGATGCCCAGCGAGTGCTCGACCTCTCTGGAGTCATAGGTCGTCCACAACCCTATTCGGGGATTGGGGCGCTCCTTCAGCCTGATCAACAGCCGCGGTCGCTTCAGACGCTTGTGGACGACCTACCGCTCGAAGCTGGTTTGACAATCGTGGAAGCTCCCACAGGCAGCGGCAAAACCGAGCTTGCTGTCGCATACGCATGGCGTTTGATCGATGCAGGACTTGCCGATTCCCTTATATTTGCTCTTCCAACCCAGGCGACAGCCAACGCCATGCTGGACCGACTTGCGCGAATGGCGCCTCTCCTTTTTGAAGACCATCCGAATGTTCTGCTTGCCCATGGCTCGGCTCAATTCAATGAGCTTTTTGCGAGATTGAAGCATGCTCCTTTTGGAGAGCTTGTTCCGGAAGACGGCTGGGCGCAGTGCAGTGAATGGCTGGCTGAAAGCCGCAAGCGAGTATTCCTTGGGCAAATCGGCGTTTGTACAGTCGATCAGGTGCTTATCTCTGTCCTCCCCGTCAAGCATCGCTTCGTTCGTGGCTTTGGAGCCGGAAGAGGGATTCTGCTCGTTGACGAGGTGCATGCATACGACGCTTATATGTATGGGCTTCTGGAGGAGGTGCTGAAGCAACAGAAGCTTTCCAGCGGATCCGCTATTCTTCTTTCAGCCACGCTTCCCAAGGCTCAGCGGCGTCAACTCCTTAATTCCTGGGGCGCGGATTCTGAGCCGACTGAGGCCAAAGCGCTTTATCCGCTGGTTACCTGGACCTCTGGAATCACTCAAGGCGTTTTAGCTCTCGAGGAGAACCAGCAGCCGACGCCACTGGCCGTGATTGTTGAACCAGTGACAGCGAAAAATATGCTTCCTCCCGACTCCTTGTTATCTCGGATCGTCTTGGCTGCGGAAGAAGGCGCGCAAGTCGCGGTTGTCTGCAATCTTGTGGATGTCGCTCAGTCGCTGGCGAGCATCCTTCGGGATCATACCCAGCTTCCCGTAGACGTCTTTCACGCCCGGTTCTGCTACAGAGACCGTCAGGAGAAGGAATTGAAGGCCATAGATCAATTTGGGCCGCGCAGTAAGCGTGAAAGAGGCCGCATACTCGTAGCGACGCAGGTTATCGAACAGTCGCTGGATCTCGACTTCGATTGGCTCATCACGCAATTGTGCCCTGTTGATCTTCTCTTTCAGCGTATGGGCAGGCTTCATCGCCACCTTCGCCCGCAACGGCCAAAAGGATTTGATCGGCCGCGTTGCACAGTCCTTTTACCCGATGAAAGCGACTATGGATTGCATGGCCTCATCTACGCCAACACTCGCGTTCTCTGGCGCACAGCTCAGATGGTCTTGTCTGCGCCAGGAGGAGAAGCGGTTTTTCCCGAGGCGTACCGCGCCTGGATTGATCGGGTCTATTTTGAGGAAGCGTGGGGTACGGAGCCGGAGGATGTGGAAACGCGGTATGAGCAGTTTTTGGATGAAATTTTCATTAAAAAATACAAAGCGTTGGCGATGTTGAACTCGGCTGCTAATCCATTCGGTGATGCGCATGAGGAAATCACAGCGGTTACACGGGATGGAGAGATGAGCTTGACCCTCGTTCCTTACTGTGCTTCGCAGGGCGGCAGAATGCTTCTTGACGGCTCAGTATTCGAAAATCTGGGCAAGCTCCAGCGACTCGAAGCTCTTTCATTGAACAGCATAGGTGTTCCTGCTTCATGGCGCGGATTTCTCATTGAACCGGACGATCAAGGTCGTTTTTGGCTTGAGATGCAAAAGGAAGGGGATGCCTTTGCCGCAACATGCAAAGGCGTTGTTGTTCGCTATCGCAGAGAAACAGGACTGGAGAAGGTAAAATGAACTTGTTGAGCGATTCATGGATACCTGTTCGTTCCTTGGACCCGTCGGGCGCTCCGGAGAAAATCTCGTTTCGGAAGTTGCTCTGTGAGGATGGTAAATGGGAGGTTAGTCTGCCGCGAGATGATATGGAGCTGGCGGCAGTGCAATTGCTCATCTGTCTTGCTCAGGCGCTCTTTACGCCAAAGGATGCAGGCGAGCTTAGGCTGCGCGTCGCCAAGCCAATGCCGGCTGAAGCCTACGATGCGATCTTCATGCGGCCTTGCAGCGCGTGGTTTGAGCTGGATAATCCTGAATATCCATTCATGCAGGTGCGGGGCGTTGCGGCTAAAGAAGTTACGCAAATGGATAAACTCATGGCCGGACTTACTGGAGCCACCAACGCCCGTTTTGTGAACGAACCGGGGCTTGGCGCCAAGCTTTGCGGTGGTTGCGCCGCCATCGCTCTTTTCAACCAAGCTTCCTGCACCCCAAGCTTTGGAGGTGGCTTCAAGGCAAGCCTGCGCGGCAGCATTCCCATCACCACACTCGTACAGGGTACCCACCTGCGCCAGACCGTGTGGTTGAATGTTTTGAGCGAAGAAAGCCTGAGCGCCTATATTCCCTGGCACCCGGAAAAGAAGGAGTCAAAACCCACCTGGGTTGAGCCTATCAAAGCTTCCGAGAGCATTGCGGCCCAGACCATAGGCGCACTTCGAGGCCTCTTTTGGCAGCCGGCCCATGTGGAGCTTTTGCCTCCCGGACAGTTAGGGCGCTGCTGTTGTTGCGGCTTTCTGGATGATCGGCTTTACACGGGGTTTAGGAAGGCGAAATTCAATTATACTCTTGTCGGAACATGGCCGCATCCTCACTCGCCCCGCATCATGGCTACGAAGAAAGGTCAAATTGATGAGCGATTTGCAGCCTTCACTACTGCCGCTCCCTCCTGGACGCAACTCAGTCGCTTCGTAGTCAGCCAAGAGATGAGTGACTCCGGAACTGAAGGGCAGCAGCCTGCCGCCGTAATCCTGCAGCTAAAACAACTCTATGGAAACAAGTCCGAAAGACTCCACATGCTGGTGGGAGGCTATCGCAATAATAAGGCTTCGCTCCTTGAGCGCAGGCACGAAGTTTTTACGCTCAATCACGGTTGGGACAGCCATGCGGAGGTCATAAGCGAGCTCGTTCGACTGGGGCTCGGCTACAGGGATGCTCTAATCAAGGCCTTGTTCCTTTTCGTCAATGGAATGAAGGATTCGAAGCGTGGCGATGGGAGCAAGTTCAAAGGGGCCGGAGTCAAGATCCATCAGGCTGCGGAATCTCAATTCTATCGAAGGTCGGAGCCCTGCATACAAGATGTTTTGGCCCGGGTAGATTTTATTACCCCTGAGTCAGAGCTTGCAAGAATGAGAGAAGACCTCAAGCGCATAGTACTGGAGCTTTTTGATGAATCGGTTCATCCGTATGCGCATGATCCAGAACTGGTTCGAACCATTGCGCTGGCCAGGAAAGCGCTTCGCAAACGTTTAAGAAACCTTGAACCGCAAAGCGACACGGAAGGAGAAGACGATGTCACAACAGGGTGATTTCATGAAGCTCTACGAAGCCTGGAAACAGCTAAGGACGGGACCGAAAGCAGAGCTCAGGCGGATATCTGCGCCGGAAGACCTGCTTGAAGCCCCTGCTTATTACCGGCTTATCCGAGATTTGGTGGAGACGAGGGGGAGACAGGCTGTTTATCGGCTGCAGAGGTTGGTGTTCTGCCTGCCCTTTGTCACACACACAGACAGGGAGATCAGCCTTGGCGCTGCTCTGGCGGGAAATAACCGGCACGAAAAACGGACGGTAAGCGAAAAACGGCTGTTCCAAGTCATTCGTTCCGAGCTACCCAATGACCTGATTCATCTGAGGCGGATTTTGAGGATGATCGAGCCGGCCGTCAACTGGCCTTTGACCGCAGATCTTTTGTGGTACTGGAATGAGCGCAGCAAGCGCCAGCTTCTTGAGGATTTCTTCTTGAGCCAGCCGCGATAACATTCAAAAGGAGACCAAAATGAACAACAACTTCGTCAATTTCCACATCCTGATTTCCCATAGTCCTTCTTGCCTTAACCGAGACGACATGAACATGCAAAAAACGGCCATCTTCGGCGGCAAACGCCGTGTGCGCATTTCCAGTCAGAGCCTCAAGCGGACCATGCGTAAGAGCCCATATTATTTCGAAAACCTTGGGGAACCAAGTATCCGAAGCAAGCAACTGACAGCTCTCAAAGAAGAATTTGTAGAACGGCTTGGGGATGAGTTCGAGGAGAGCATTATTCGTGAAACAGTAGATCGATTTGTTAAGGCCAAAGCACAAGAGGATGCAGATGACGACAATGACGACGAAACTGGAACTGCTGATGAGAAGAAATCTGCTGTTGCGCCTTGGATCGAAGAGGAAATCAAAGAGATATGTCGTGTTGTGAAAGATATTAGAAACATGGGGTTGACCGCAGAAGAGCGTCAAAAAGCTCAAAACAAGTATGGCAGCCAAAAAGTGGCTAAAGGAAAAACCAAAAGATCACTTGAGGATTTTGAGGAGCAAATCATTGCCAAAAAGATTGAAGATAAGATGGCTGACCACTCCCAAGCACTTGCTAAAGCGGTTGCCAGCGCATTGGATGTCGTTATGTTTGGCCGGATGGCTACTTCAGGCTTGATGACGACAATCGATGGCGCCCTATCCGTTGCCCACTCCATCACTACCCACACTGTAGATGGGGATATCGACTGGTTTACCGCTGTAGACGACCTGCAGGAGCTTGGATCCGGCCACTTGGATACGCAGGAGTTCTCGAGTGGCGTTTTCTATCGGTACGCCAGCCTAAACCTGGGACAGCTCCAGGAAAACCTTGGCGGAGTTTCCCGTGAGAAGGCTCTTGAGATTGCCGGTCACGTTCTTCACATGATGTCCACTCTGGTTCCATCTGCAAAACAGCAGAGTTTTGCTGCTCACAATCTCGCGGATCTGGCGTTCGTTTCCCTATCGCCGATGCCGGTCTCACTGGCGAATGCATTTGAAGAACCAATCCGGGTTGCTTCTGGCGGAGGTTTTCTGAAGCCATCCATTGCGGCTTTCCATGATTACTGGCAACGTATACATAAGGGATATGGCCTCGCTGAATTGTGCGCTCAGTTTGTCTTGGGTGATGTCAATTCGCCCGATGGTGTTCAAACATTCGGAAGCTTGGAGTTGCTGAAAAAATGGCTTCAAAAAGGCGGCAAGGAGTGAGTCCATGCGAGAATTCCTTATTCTCAAATTGCAGGGTCCAATGCAGGCATGGGGCGAGCATACCTTCGAAGGGCTAAGGCCTTCAGGCAATTTTCCGACTCGAAGCGGAGTGCTCGGTCTTCTCGGCGCATGCTTGGGAATTCGACGTAACGAACCGAAGCGGCTGCAGGGTTTGGCAGACAGTGTGGGAATGGCGGTAAGAGTGGACGAGAGACCCCAAAGTAATGCGAAGCGCTTTCCAGGAATTGTGAAAATAACGGACTACCATACTGTGCAAGACGCGCGTGTTGAATATTCCGGACTAAAAAGTCATGAAACCATCCAGACGTGGCGTGAATATCTCATGGACGCCCAGTTTACGGTAGCGCTATGGAGCCGGAAAGATCCGCATTTTTC
This sequence comes from uncultured Syntrophobacteraceae bacterium, assembly GCA_964578835.1. Lineage (GTDB taxonomy): Bacteria > Desulfobacterota > Syntrophobacteria > Syntrophobacterales > Syntrophobacteraceae > CAZOEL01. The sequence goes on from CAZOEL010000028.1 coordinate 51,207, forward strand.
CTTAGCTGAGATAGGAGAAGCAGTTCAGAAGCCTGTTTTCACTCCTTTTCTGGGTAGGCGCAGCTGTCCGTTGGGACGACCTTTATTCGAGGCTTGCTTGAATGCTCGCAATGTGCTCGAAGCCCTTCGGATCGTGCCTCCCGCTAAAGGAGCCATTTACAGCGAAGAAGGTCCGGGGGTGCGCATGATGCGGTTGCGCGATGTTCCATTGGTTCATCAGCCCAGGCAGTTCGCAAGCCGTAATGTATTTGTTACAGGAGGCGGCAATGTACCTGAGTAAAGTGTTAATCACAGGATCTTTGAGCCGGAATCCTTACGAAATCCATCAAACTCTGTGGTCGCTATTTTCTGAAGATCGCGAAGCGGAGCGCGATTTCCTTTTTCGAGTCGAGCAATCGGACAGAAATCGGGCGGACATTTTGATGCAGTCTGTCCGAAAACCGGTAAGCACGCGCCGAGAGACTGTGGTGATTGCCAGTCGCTGCTATGATCTTCATTTAAATGCGGGACAGCTTTTGCGCTTTCTCCTGGTCGCAAATCCCATTAAGACGATCGAGGATGAAACAGGACGAAAGAATTCCAGGGGGGAAATAAAGAAATGCCGGGTGCCGCTCATCAAAGAAGATGAACAGAGGGCGTGGTTGCATCGCAAATTTGCTTCATGTGCTTCCATACAAGCTTTATCTATTGATCCAAAATTGCCTCTGTACTTCAGAAAAACCAGAGAAGACCGGGCGGGAAAAATCAAGCCGGTTGTATTTCAGGGGTTTCTTGCGGTTGAAATGCCGGAGGTTTTCCATGAGCTTATCCGCGCTGGCATCGGCCCGGCAAAGGCGTTCGGCTGTGGGCTTTTATCGGTAGCGAGAGGTTAAGCTCTGGAAAAATCTTGGGATATAACTGGTTGATCTTGGAGGATGTTTCATGACCGAGCCAATTCTGCCGCCGCTAAAACCAATTCCGATGAAAGATCGCGTTTCTGTGTTGTTCGTTGAATATGGACAGCTCGATGTGCTCGATGGGGCCTTCGTGCTGATCGACAAGAATGGCGTCCGCACTCACATTCCCGTTGGGGGTGTGGCGTGTCTCATGCTGGAGCCTGGAACAAGAGTGTCGCATGCCGCCGTGACGTTGGCTTCGCGCGTAGGTTGCCTTCTTGTGTGGGTTGGAGAGGCGGGCGTAAGGCTCTACGCTTCCGGGCAGCCCGGTGGGGCTCGGGCGGACCGCCTCCTTTACCAGGCGAAGCTCGCTTTGGATGATTCGGCGAGACTCAAAGTCGTGAGGAAAATGTACTCGCTACGATTCAAGGAGAACCCGCCTGAACGGCGAAGCGTCGAGCAGCTTCGTGGAATCGAAGGAGTCCGAGTAAGAAAGATGTATGAGCTTCTGGCAAAGCAGTACGGAGTTATCTGGAACCACCGCAACTACGATCACACACAGTGGGGCAGCGGAGATCTTCCCAATCGCTGTCTTTCTTCCGCCACCGCGTGCCTTTACGGCATCAGCGAAGCGGCCATTCTCGCAGCGGGATATGCCCCCGCCATCGGCTTTATTCACACTGGAAAGCCCCAATCCTTCGTCTACGACATAGCCGACATATTCAAGTTTGAAACGGTAGTTCCGGTTGCTTTCCGTATTGCGGCAAAGAAGCCTCACAACCCCGAGCGTGAGGTGAGAATAGTTTGCCGAGACGCCTTTCGCCAATCCCGGCTTCTCGAGAAAATCATTCCGACCATAGAGGAGGTTCTTGCCGCCGGCGAGATTCAGAAGCCGGAGCCGCCACCGGAGGCAGTCGCTCCCGCCATTCCGAACAAGGAGGGTATAGGAGATGCTGGTCATCGTGGTTGAAAGTGCGCCACCACGGCTGAGAGGCAGGCTGGCCGTCTGGATGCTGGAGGTGCGAGCAGGAGTATACGTGGGCGATTATTCACGTCGAGTGCGTGAAATGCTCTGGGACACAGTCGAAAAAGGAATCGAGCAAGGCAATGCCGTAATGGTATGGAGCACGAACACGGAGTCCGGATTCGACTTCATGACGACTGGCTCGAACCGTAGAATTCCACTCGAAATGGAGGGCATCAAGCTGGTAAGTTTCCTGCCCGAAGAAAAGGAAAAAGAAGGTTGCAAAACCTGACTTTTGGGGTCATTATTTTGGTAGCTTTTTGACTGTTCTGATTTCCCTCTAATTTCAAAGCAATAGAGGAAGTGCGTTCCCCACAGGCGTGGGGATGAACCGGAACTTTACGCCGCTGGTTGGACTGAGAATGAGCGTTCCCCACAGGCGTGGGGATGAACCGTCCTTGGCCCGATATGCTCAATGATGCCTCCGGCGTTCCCCACAGGCGTGGGGATGAACCGTACCCGATGGGACGATCATCCCCGGAGGCTTCGCGTTCCCCACAGGCGTGGGGATGAACCGGGGGCATTCGCCAAGGCTCAAGACATGGGGATGCGTTCCCCACAGGCGTGGGGATGAACCGGGCATACCATACAAACTGGCTTGTACGGCTACGCGTTCCCCACAGGCGTGGGGATGAACCGTTTATCGAACGTAACGATACGATGCCACTCTGGCGTTCCCCACAGGCGTGGGGATGAACCGCACCGAAGCCTTCGTTCCCAACCAACGCCCACGCGTTCCCCACAGGCGTGGGGATGAACCGATCCTCCCGTGTACGTGTACACAGCCCAATCAGCGTTCCCCACAGGCGTGGGGATGAACCGAATCGTATCCAGAAGATGGCGCTTACAGACCCGCGTTCCCCACAGGCGTGGGGATGAACCGTTATCACCAAACCCATAATTACCTGGATGCTTGCGTTCCCCACAGGCGTGGGGATGAACCGGCCGGGAGAGCGCCAACTCTCCCAGCCTTAGCGCGTTCCCCACAGGCGTGGGGATGAACCGTGGCAACCGGAGGACCGTGGATTCTGGCAGGGGCGTTCCCCACAGGCGTGGGGATGAACCGGAGAAACCCATCTTTAGTGTGAGTGTGCAACGGCGTTCCCCACAGGCGTGGGGATGAACCGACCGATACCAATGGCCGTCACATATTCGGGAGGCGTTCCCCACAGGCGTGGGGATGAACCGGTGTGCTCGATGATGCTATCCCTCAGAGTGTGGCGTTCCCCACAGGCGTGGGGATGAACCGATAAATGGCTGCGAATTCTTTAGATGAAGGGAGCGTTCCCCACAGGCGTGGGGATGAACCGCCTTTTCAAGAAAGGCGGATTGCCGCTCGACTGCGTTCCCCACAGGCGTGGGGATGAACCGGAGCTGCGGGGCAATGAGGCGGGGGGCGAAAGGCGTTCCCCACAGGCGTGGGGATGAACCGCAACAACGTTGAGACCAGTTTCTTTCACAATTGCGTTCCCCACAGGCGTGGGGATGAACCGGGAAAAATGCATGGAGGAGAAAAAAAAATGCAGCGTTCCCCACAGGCGTGGGGATGAACCGTCGTTCGAGCGCACCACCGGGAAACAGGAAAAGCGTTCCCCACAGGCGTGGGGATGAACCGGCCAGTTGCCTGGTTTCCAGTAAACAGGACTAGCGTTCCCCACAGGCGTGGGGATGAACCGAAATCGAACCCCCAGCGTCGCCGGAAATCGATGCGTTCCCCACAGGCGTGGGGATGAACCGGGCTCACTCGACGGTCGGCCAACCCGAGAGCGGCGTTCCCCACAGGCGTGGGGATGAACCGGCATCCGTCAACACTCTATACGCCAAAACCTGGCGTTCCCCACAGGCGTGGGGATGAACCGGGAAACCCGCTGCGATGCAATCCACTCGGTCGGCGTTCCCCACAGGCGTGGGGATGAACCGAACAGTGTTTCAGGCATCAGGTCATACTGCTTGCGTTCCCCACAGGCGTGGGGATGAACCGTCAACGCCCCTTGGCCGTACGGTCATGGGGTTGCGTTCCCCACAGGCGTGGGGATGAACCGTTTCGTTCGCGCGGTGCCGTCATGAATATGAGGCGTTCCCCACAGGCGTGGGGATGAACCGCACACGATTAAAACCCGCCGTTTACCCCTACCGCGTTCCCCACAGGCGTGGGGATGAACCGGCGGCCTCATCGACAATGAGCCTGCCCTGCTTGCGTTCCCCACAGGCGTGGGGATGAACCGCGCGATCTCGGGATCAGGCATTACGTCCGTTAGCGTTCCCCACAGGCGTGGGGATGAACCGACATCGCCATGGAACTCGCATAGCTCCTCTCGGCGTTCCCCACAGGCGTGGGGATGAACCGCCCAGTTATAGTATATGGTCGAGGATCAGGGAGCGTTCCCCACAGGCGTGGGGATGAACCGTTAGCCCTTTAATGAGTTCTCACTTCCCGGCCGCGTTCCCCACAGGCGTGGGGATGAACCGGTCTTAACACGTGCACCCCTGCCTCTGGAGACGCGTTCCCCACAGGCGTGGGGATGAACCGGGCTAACTTCCATTGGATTGGACGGCGGACCAGCGTTCCCCACAGGCGTGGGGATGAACCGTACGGACGCTCTCGAGCATCTTGCCAATGAGAGCGTTCCCCACAGGCGTGGGGATGAACCGAAGGCCTCCCCCAGCGCCGGCGAATAAATGCGGCGTTCCCCACAGGCGTGGGGATGAACCGTCGATTGCCTTTTTCTCCCTATTGAGAATTTGGCGTTCCCCACAGGCGTGGGGATGAACCGAATCCGACCCATCGACCCACCAGCTATAGCCGGCGTTCCCCACAGGCGTGGGGATGAACCGCTCGGGCTTGCTTCTGGCTACAGCCAAGAGAGGCGTTCCCCACAGGCGTGGGGATGAACCGTCTGCTGGTGGGTGGTGTACCGCCTGTAAAAAGCGTTCCCCACAGGCGTGGGGATGAACCGGCGATCCAGTTTACGCATCAGACCAAGCATTCGCGTTCCCCACAGGCGTGGGGATGAACCGCCCACGGCCATCAGTCCGCCCAGCCTCTTTCCGCGTTCCCCACAGGCGTGGGGATGAACCGCCATGCCTCCCGCTTCGCTTTATCCTCAGCTTGCGTTCCCCACAGGCGTGGGGATGAACCGGAATTCCAGCAAACCATCAATCAGTCCGGTTTGCGTTCCCCACAGGCGTGGGGATGAACCGCGGAATGTCATCCTATGGGCTCGAAAGTTGATGCGTTCCCCACAGGCGTGGGGATGAACCGAACACCACTGGGACTGGTTGTATAGTCCTGAAGCGTTCCCCACAGGCGTGGGGATGAACCGGCGCTGACAAAAGAGACAAATTGGCAGGCGCTGCGTTCCCCACAGGCGTGGGGATGAACCGGAACAATGGCGGAATCCTCGTTACTAGCGACGGCGTTCCCCACAGGCGTGGGGATGAACCGATGGGTTAATGTAGGGTTTTTAATGGGTTAGTGCGTTCCCCACAGGCGTGGGGATGAACCGTGATCCCGAATACGACAACGCAGAATCCCTCAGCGTTCCCCACAGGCGTGGGGATGAACCGGGTCAGGCATAGTCGCAGCCGACACATCGGCAGCGTTCCCCACAGGCGTGGGGATGAACCGGGATTTTATACGGGAGACGTTCCCAGAGCGATGTGTTCCCCACAGGCGTGGGGATGAACCGTCCTCATCGTAGGATTCCACAAGCTCGGCGTCGCGTTCCCCACAGGCGTGGGGATGAACCGAGCGCCATAGGCCTTGGCGAGGGCAAGGGGGTGCGTTCCCCACAGGCGTGGGGATGAACCGCAGACAGCCATCAAATCATAAATTCTTGAATCGCGTTCCCCACAGGCGTGGGGATGAACCGGACCTCGCTCATCTTTGCGGAGAGGGCCTGCGGCGTTCCCCACAGGCGTGGGGATGAACCGATGTCGAAATCACCCAGTGGGGCGGCTCGGTTGCGTTCCCCACAGGCGTGGGGATGAACCGCGCAGAAATTGATGAAGGGACGGCTTACACAGGCGTTCCCCACAGGCGTGGGGATGAACCGCACCGGAACGGTAATTCAGCACCCGCTTGTCGGCGTTCCCCACAGGCGTGGGGATGAACCGTCTTAAGAGCGATACCACGAACAAGTTCTATCGCGTTCCCCACAGGCGTGGGGATGAACCGAGAATGTTCCAGGGAGAGTCAGATACGGAGAAGCGTTCCCCACAGGCGTGGGGATGAACCGCCATTCGAGAGTGCCCGCACATATCTGAAATCGCGTTCCCCACAGGCGTGGGGATGAACCGTTGACGGCGGTTGTCTTGGCGCCTTCGGTCGCGCGTTCCCCACAGGCGTGGGGATGAACCGTCGTTCCCCTGCTCACGAGTGCCAACATCGGTGCGTTCCCCACAGGCGTGGGGATGAACCGGCCGCGATAATCCTGCTTGTAGATCATCTTTAGCGTTCCCCACAGGCGTGGGGATGAACCGGAGACGTAGATGAGAGCACAGACCGCAATGAGGCGTTCCCCACAGGCGTGGGGATGAACCGTGTGCCGTAGCATGAGATTGTACCCAGGTAGAGCGTTCCCCACAGGCGTGGGGATGAACCGGAACTGGGTGATGAAGAATCCGCTATTCTACTGCGTTCCCCACAGGCGTGGGGATGAACCGGTCTTGGTGGATCGATAATTCATCGCCTGGGCGCGTTCCCCACAGGCGTGGGGATGAACCGCAACATCGAGCAGTAGGTGTGCCTGAAACAGTGCGTTCCCCACAGGCGTGGGGATGAACCGATGGATGCCGCAGTGCTTTCTGCCTCTGAAGCGCGTTCCCCACAGGCGTGGGGATGAACCGAGCTGGGCCGAGGGGGAAGGAGGGAAGGAGGAGCGTTCCCCACAGGCGTGGGGATGAACCGTGGTTGGCTCCAAGGGTAGCTGCCATACGGGAGCGTTCCCCACAGGCGTGGGGATGAACCGGCGCTCTACGGCTCCCGTTTTTGGGAGGTCGGGCGTTCCCCACAGGCGTGGGGATGAACCGGAGAGGAGTTTAGGGTGACCGCTATTAGCCATGCGTTCCCCACAGGCGTGGGGATGAACCGGCTGTGCTGATTGATCAATGCGGCCTCTATTAGCGTTCCCCACAGGCGTGGGGATGAACCGGTATCACGGTTTCAGGCATGGATAGCGCGGCGGCGTTCCCCACAGGCGTGGGGATGAACCGGGGAGTTCATTCAAAGAACTGGGGGCCTCTGGGCGTTCCCCACAGGCGTGGGGATGAACCGTAGGGGAGGCAGAGCCAGGAGGAGGAACGGAGGCGTTCCCCACAGGCGTGGGGATGAACCGCCTAGAGGAAATGAGGGAGTTCGCTGAGAAGGGCGTTCCCCACAGGCGTGGGGATGAACCGTAACCAGGCTCGAAGCCGCGGAATGCCGGAAAGCGTTCCCCACAGGCGTGGGGATGAACCGGTTCTCATCATCAATCCAGAGGCTCCACATGCGCGTTCCCCACAGGCGTGGGGATGAACCGCTCGTATTCGACACCCTCGCGGTCCCAACGGGGCGTTCCCCACAGGCGTGGGGATGAACCGTAAACCGAATGCTCCGGGATAGCCGCAAGCCAGCGTTCCCCACAGGCGTGGGGATGAACCGGAGGCCGCCTGGGTGCGCGTCGAAGAATCCTAGCGTTCCCCACAGGCGTGGGGATGAACCGCCCGTGCGCCTACAGCACTCCTGAACGAGCGCGCGTTCCCCACAGGCGTGGGGATGAACCGGCCCATCATATGGTTGCATAGAGTTAGGTTCGGCGTTCCCCACAGGCGTGGGGATGAACCGCCTCCGGCTCTGCCACTCACGAAAGAGGCTGTGCGTTCCCCACAGGCGTGGGGATGAACCGTTTCTGACCCGAAAGTTTTTGAGAGCTGGAAAGCGTTCCCCACAGGCGTGGGGATGAACCGCATGGGTTCGCGACCATCGACGGCATGGTGGCGCGTTCCCCACAGGCGTGGGGATGAACCGGCGGGCCATGCGAACGGCATGAATCAGGTGCAGCGTTCCCCACAGGCGTGGGGATGAACCGCGAAACCGCCGAACCGAGTAGCGGATTTCAGAGCGTTCCCCACAGGCGTGGGGACGAACCGGATCTTTCTATCTTGCAGATTGTTTGCAGGGCGCGTTCCCCACAGGCGTGTGGATGAACGGCGCATCTACGCCGAACCGCATGAACATGGCGAGAAGGTGATATATGCGATATCGCGGTTCGATGCAATGGGCGGAAAAAAACCGTCTCGTAATTGTCTATGCGGAAGCCCTCCGACCTTGCCGGTAAAAGAGCCCACATCAAAAAAAGAATAGCCGCGCAGCCGAATCCTCAACCGGAAGATTATCACCCTCCCGAAAGGGTACGCCCGAGAAGACTTCCGATCGTCTGCCTCGGGGTCGGGGCGCGGCCGATCAAAATATATTCACTCGGGAAGATTCAGGCAAATGGAAAACTGAGCCAAAAAAAGCGTCCCCCACACGTATGGGGACAAACGGCCTGGCAGGCCTGACATGACGTTGGGCGCTCAAGCTATTGGTTCTTCGGAAAGGAAGCTCCATGTTGCTGATAAGTGGCGCGGTTTTTTGCGTCTGCTGAATTAGCCTTGATGGGGTATTTTCCTTATCCGTGCAGGCATTGAACGGCGACAGTCTTCGCAAACGGAGTACGCAACAATAATTTCCCGGGACGGACCGGCATGCTCTGCGCGAGGTTCTTCCCATGCTTCTCCATGTTTCATATGGCCGCAGAAACTACATCTTATCCTGATATTTTCCATATCCTTGCTCGGCCCATAGCGGATATACACCGGAATGGAGCGTTCCTCCATTCCCAACACCTCGTGTTCGATGCGGAGAGCGCCACCCTCGCATGGAACGATACGCATTCGCATAAACCTCTTCACCTCTGGCGAATCACATCTGTATGGCCTTTCGACGTTTGCGTTTCGAACCCTCGCTATCTGGAAAATCGCGTTCAGCCACATGCGTGCTTCGTCGCCAACGATAAAATCCCAGATTGAACGACCGCAAACATCGCTAGCGCGAGCATTCACGCCATCGTTTTGATAAGCGAACTGATCCCAGGGTCCGCTGACCGATAGAATGCGGTCTTCTTTATCGAGTATGTATGCAGTGGTCGAATTTTCCATAATCAAGTTTCCAATCCCAAAGCCCAACTACAGGCCTAAGGCAACTCACAACAAATAACATTCTAAAATTGTTACAGAAACACCCACAGTCATTCCGGCAGTCTTCAAGCCGGGGTCTAGCCTTTTCACGGGGCTGGATTCCGGCCAAAGCCATGCCGGAATGACAAAACTCCTCTTCCTGATACTCGATGTTCAAGTTTTTCTACCCTGAAGGGGTTCGATAAACCAGCCCGGGGCAATCACCCCGGATATGCGGCAAAAGAAGTAATCATTCCCTGAAAGGGATACATAAAGATCAGCTCGTCTTTATGTATCCCTTTCAGGGAATGGAACCTTACCTGACACTATTCCCGGGGTGGCGCTCACGCTTACCCCGGGCTGGTTTATCAAACCCCTTCGGGGTAGAAAAGCCTCAAACCAAAAAACTTGAACATCGAGCGATAGGTTATTTGTTGTGAGTTGCCTTACTGCTGGAACGCCCAATTGTGTTCCTTCTTTTCAGTTTGTCATTCCAATATTCCACGTATGCTGTATAGCTTTCTTCGCTGATCAAGAATCTAATGTGCTGGCGGACATGCAATTTGTACGCTCGAATGTTTGTAATTCCCATTCTACGCGCCTTTTCCATTCTGTGGTGGCCATCAATCAGGTTGTATTGTCCAGGGCGTATCTCTGCCAATATTACCGGTTTTGACACATCAACCGATTCCACATGAGATTCGTTGATGGATGAAAAAGCTCCAGGGAAATCGCTTACAGCTACTTCTTCAAGAGCGACGCTCTCAGGATTGCTCTGTATGTACTCGACTATCTTGGTGATATTAAATACGAATATTCCGTTTGGAAACAGCTCATCTCCGGCGTCGACAGGACACGGCGAAAAATCTCTACTTATTTTCAATGGCTTCTCCAAAGCGTTCGCCTCTGCCTATTTTTCACCGCCGAAGATCCTCCAGTCGCTCTGCTCATTGTTATTTAACATTTTCCTCCGGTCTAAGGTAAGAAATTTCCCAGCCGCACATTGCTGAGGCTCCCCGGAACCTCGCTGTGCTGCGACATATCGCTTTGAATATACTGCGTATAGAAAAGAGAGTCAAAAGCGGCGTCAAGAACAAACGCCTTAGAGCCGGATGGGATAGTGACTACCTTCCAAGGGTCATCTCTGCATAACTTAAGATGCGTTTGCCCTGTGGATAAAACGTTTGATCTTTGAATAGATTTAGCTTAGGGTACGTTCAATAGATCAATTCCTTACAGCGAAAAGTGGACTTTGCGATCATAGCAGGAAGCCAAGAAGAGCGCGTTGCGGTCTCAATGGCTTTATTCGTTGAGGGCGTCGCCTTTAGCGCATGAGTGAGGATTGATCTCCGGACTTCGGCATTAACTGTTGGGGCGCAGGTCGAAATCTAAAGTATTTGTTGGCGCGCATAAGGGTTGGGATACGCCACCCGATCGTGCTGAGGTATCGAAGCATGATCGGGGCTGTTCGCCCTTCGTTACCTCGGGGCGAACGGGACACCCCGACCCTTATGCGCGCCAACAAGTATTTTCCATGAAGGAATGACGTTGGGATCCTTGTTTTTGCTTTCATCCCGCCATACGCTCATGCTCGTGAAGGCTGCATGTCTGGCGCTCATCCTCTTCATTATTTTCTATGTTTCCTACACCTACCGAGGAAGAACAGGCGAAAAGCGCGAGTCTGAAAAACTCCTTGGGCAAGAGGCCCCAAAACCAAGCTTTTCCATGAAGGATTTTCATCTGGAGGACTTTGACGGGCGCCGTAAAGCCTTTTCTATTCGAGGCCATTCTCTTGTGATCGAAAACAAGAAAGTTGGCTTTCTGCGCTTTGGTCTTCTCGATGTGGCCAGAGTCGAAAACGCCGAGATCGATATCTATCTCCCACCCGGGCAATCAGAGACTTTACCCGCCACTCGCCATGCGCCACAAGGCCCAACCGGGGACCACCGGCAAGCAGACGTCAAACCACTCGATTTCAACGGCCAACTGGGGATCTTTGCTGACAAGCGCATTGCCGAATTTGAGCTCTGCCCCGTACGGATGCGGATTCACGATGAGAAGGGGCTTCGTTCAATGGTGGAGAGTAGGTATGCCACCCTGGATTTAAAGAAGCGTTCACTCGCCTTCAGCGGCGCAGTTCGGGTCAGTTCGGGAAAAAGCCGACTGGCGACAGAGAGACTTTATTTTTTTTCAGGCGATCTCAGATTCCAGGCGGATGGTTCGTTTGTTCTACAAACGCCAGATACGACAATGAGGGGGAAGAAGCTGGAAACCGATTTATTTCTTGAACCGGCGGCCAAGCCGGCGGTAGGAGGGGGTCAAGATGGTCAGTTTGTTTCAAAGAAGGGGCAAGAATAGTCTAGCATTTGTATTGTGTCTTTTCGTTCTCTTTGCGATGGGGCCCGCCCATGCATCAGAGGAATCATCGGCTCTTGTCAATGAAGGCCGCGCGCTCTTATCCAATGGAAGGAATCCTGTTTACTCCGCGGCCCTTCCTGCGCACGCAAAGTTCGAGGCAGCCATTCAGGCCGATCCCACCGATCAGACAGCTCATTTTTTCTACGCTTTTAGCGGGTTGCTTGTCTTTGCGCTGGAAGAAGGGGATGGCGTTGGCCTGGATAATCTGGCAGAGCTTGCCTCAGCCATGGGCGCAGTTCGCTCCTCGAATGATTTTGTGAGCGAGGGTCCTCCATACCTACCCCCGCTCGATGAAAACGGCAAGCTCGATCTCGCGTCGACTTGCCCGACAGGCTCTCAAACCATGGACTTCCTGAGCGGTCCGTTCCTGAATGCTCTGTCCGAGACAGCAGATCGTCTCCGTGATCATATCAAAAAAGACTGGCAAACGACTCTCACGACTGCCGAAATCGGGGGAGATTCTTCCGTTGAAATCGACTATGGAGATGTGCTCCTCTTCAGATCTGCGCTCTCATTCGCCAAGTCCGCAATTCTGCTGGCCAGCGCCTACAATGTGGAAATCGATTACAGGAACCTTATAAACCTGTACAAGGTGAGCTTCCTCAACATTCAAAGAGATGTGCTGGATGCGTATTTAGATCTATTCAAGCTTTTGCCGAGCGGAGGAACGGAAGCTCTCAGCAATGCCAGGACAGCCTTTCTGGAAGGCATCGATCTCTACAGAAGCGCATATGCTTTTATCCTCGCCGAAACGGACAACCAGAACAATGATCTGGTGTATCTCGGCGATCAGGAGGACAGGATAAAGGCTGACCACTTTCTGGACATCCTTCAGGAAATAGTTCAATCGCTACATGAGAACCGGATCGCCGAGCTTGTCTATACAAAAGAGACCTGGATTCTAACGGACGCTTTAGGCGAATCGTTTGAGCTTCGCATCAAGAAGGACTCGAAGGGCAACTGGCTGGATGTCTCGCTCGAGGGGAGAAACGTAACCAAATGGACCCTCGACGGCGCGACAGTAAAGATTCAGTATTCTTCTTTTTCATGGGACTATTGGTGCTCATGCAGTGGGACCATGACCGGAACTTTCAGCGGAACGCACATCGATGGGAACTATATCGTATACTGCTGCTACGGCGCCCCGTCGATCAACTCCTATACGGGCGAGCTCCAGACTACCGTAACCGATCCGTACGCCATTGACCTCAATCGAATTTTTGGCGGCCCAGAAAAAGCGCCGCTCGATATCAGAGCGGCTGCTCCAAGCTTCGGGTGGTGCAACAGGGTCCTTCCCGGCACATTTCCTCCCACGAATGACAGCTACCCTGTTTTGAACGGCATCTTCCCGGATATACTGACCAATGCGGAACTAACCTCCATACTCGAGCTCAAGCAATGCGATCCCATTACCCTTAGCGTGACTGTCGATCCAATGTGGGGAGGTGCTGTAAGGAGCGGAGAAGCTTCTCCTCTCATCGATTGCCCCGCTCAGACTTGCGAGGCTGGTTATGAGCTCGATTCTACAGTTACTCTTACCGCCATCCCTAACGAAGGATGGGTATTCGACCAATGGGATGACGGGATCACGCTGGCAACCCGGACCGTTACGATGGATATGAGCAAAAGCCTGGCTGCAAAGTTCGTCGACGCAGATACTGCGCAATCAGGACTTACCGTTGCTATTTTTCCCGGAGCTGCAGCGGCTGATGCCCGGTGGAAGGTTGACGACGGCCCGTGGATGAACAGTGGAGCAACAGTCGGCGGGCTTTCAATAGGCGCCCATACAATCACGTTTGAGCCTATTCCCGGGTGGACTACCCCGGCTTCGCAAAACGTCTGGATCAGCGCCGGACACATTGTGGAAGCTGCAGGCTTTTATGTCCCGCAGTCCGCACAGACCGGTTCGCTTACGGTGGCGATACTCCCCCTGGAGGCGGTGGCTGTTGGGGCTCAATGGATGGTGGACAACAACGGTTCGTGGAAAAACAGCGGAGAAATAGTTGACGGCCTTACCGCAGGCGCCCATACGATCACATTCAAAGAGACTGACCACTGGATCGCCCCGCCCGCTCAAGATGTTGTCATTACGGGCGGTCAGATTGCCACGCCTACCGTTAGCTACACTGCCGACTTTGACGAGTACGAGCCGGACAACGCCATGGAGGAAGCCAAGCCGATCGGCATAGGCGAGACTCAAACGCATACTCTCGATTACTATATCGGCGACACCGAAGACTGGGTATCCTTCGAGGCTGAAGCGGGATCGACTTACATCATACAAACCGCCAACCTCGGGACGGGCCGCAAAGGCTCTTCCTATTTTGAACTGTACGATGCTGAATACAACTATCTAGCCTCAGGGTATTCTTGGAGCCCTCTTACCTGGACGGCTCAAAGCGAGGGGACCTATTACGTCAGGGTATCGCTTTGGGGTGGGGACTGTGCGTACGATATCAGCGTGACTCTACGCGCGCCCATCGGTTTAGACGAGTACGAGCCGGACAACTCCATGGAGGAAGCCAAGGAGATCGGCATAGGCGAGACTCAAACACATACTCTTGATTCGTATAATGGAGACACCGAAGACTGGATATCCTTCGAGGCTGAAGCGGGGGCGACTTACACCATTAAAACAGCCAACCTCAGGGACGGTGACTATACCGTTATTCAGCTCTACAATCATGAAAATACCCTTTTAGCCTCAAAGGGTTATGGGCAGGGGCCTATTATCTGGGCGGCTCAAAGCGAGGGTGTCTATTACATCAGAGTAGGATTTTATGGCTGGGATTGCAGGTATGATATCAGCGTGACTTTAGGAGATCCTGCTGTCTTAGACGAATATGAGCCTGACAACTCCATCTCGGAAGCGAAAACGATCGGCATAGGCGAGACTCAAACACATACTCTCGATTCGTATATTGGCGACACCGAAGATTGGATATCCTTCACGGCTGATGAGGGGGCAATTTACACCATACAAACCGCCAACCTCGGGGCGAGCAGCAAAAGCTACCCCTATTTTGAACTGTACGATGCTGAATACAACTATTTAGACTCAGGGTATTATTGGCGACCTATTACCTGGGCGGCTCAAAGCGAGGGGACCTATTACGTCAAAGTAATGCTTTGGAGTGGGGACTGTGCGTACGATATCAGCGTGACCCTACGCGCGCCCATTGGCTTAGACGAGTACGAGCCGGACAATTCCGTTTCGATAGCCAAGCCGATCGGCATAGGCGCGACTCAAACACACACACTTGATTCGTATAATGGCGACACCGAAGACTGGATATCCTTCACGGCTGAAGCGGGATCAATGTATACCATCAAAACAGCCAACCTCAGAGATGGAAATAGCTATTACACCATTCTTCAACTGTACGATGCTGGGAACAACCAGATAGCCTACGGAAATACCTGGAGCTCTATTATCTGGATGCCTGAAAGCTCGGGGACTTATTACGTCAGAGTTAGTCTCTATGAAATTGGAGATTGCAGGTACGATATCAGTGTACATAAATACACTCCCATCGGTTTAGACGAGTACGAGCCGGACAACTCCATGGAGGAAGCAACGCCGATCCTCCTAGGCGAGCCTCAAACACATACTCTTGATTACTATAATGGCGACACGGAAGACTGGATGTCTTTCGAGGCTGAAGCGGGGGCGACTTACACCATAAAAACCGCCAACCTCAGGGACGGAGACAATCTCGACACCGTTCTCGAGCTCTACGATGCGGCAGGCAACCTTTTAGCTGAAAACGATGATTGCACCAGGAGTGAATCCTGCATTACCTGGACGGCTGAAAGCCCGGGGACCTATTACGTCAAAGCAATGATCTATGAATCTTACGGGGACTGCAGGTACGATATCAGCGTGAGCTTTCGCACTCCGATCGATTCAGACGAGTCCGAGCCGGACAATACCATGCCTGAATCCAAGCCGATCAACATAGGAGAGCCTCAAACCAATACCCTTGTTTACAATAACGGCGACACCGAAGACTGGATGTCCTTCGAGGCTGAGGTGGGATCAATTTACACCATAAGAACAGCCAACCTCAGGGACGGAGACAATCTCGACACCGTTCTCGAGCTCTACGATGCGGCAGGCAACCTTATAGCCGAAAACGATGATTGCGAGGGGCCTGAATCCTGCGTTACCTGGACGCCTGAAAGCTCGGGGACCTATTATGTCAAAGTAAGGCTTTATGGATCTCGCGGGGATTGCAGGTACGATATCAGCGTGACCGTAACCACTCCCACAACCTGTCTCACCGTCACGATCAATCCCACTGAGGCGCTGACTGCGGGAGGGAAGTGGAGGGTGGACGACGGCGCATGGCAAGACAGCGGAACAACATTGTGTGAACTTGCTCTTGGCGCCCATACGATCACGTTTAAAGATCTTGCCGGCTGGACCACTCCGACAGCCCAAGAGGTTACCCTTATCGAAGGGCAAACTGGCGCTGCAACAGGAACATATGTCCCGGCCTCAGTGCAGACAGGCTCCATCAACGTAACCATCACCCCGGCTGAGGCGGTTTCGGCTGGAGCGAAGTGGAAGTTTGCGGGAGAAGACGCATGGAGGAGCCCTGGAACCGTTACAGGCATTGCGCTTGGCTCTAAGACAGTCGAGTTCAAGCCTCTCTCCGGGTGGACTACTCCGAATAGCGTGACGGTCTCCATCTCCGCCGAAACGCCAGCCACGGCTTCGGGCGGGTACTCCCTGATCCCGGCGCAGACAGGTTCCCTTACTGTTGCGATCACTCCTGCCGAGGCGGTTGCGGCCGGAGCCCAGTGGAAGTTTGCGGGAGAAGATAGCTGGAGAAATCCTGGCGCCGTTACAGGCATAGGGCTTGGCTCTAAGACAGTCGAGTTCAAGGCCATTTCGGGGTGGACCACTCCGGCAAGTGTCCAGGTTACCATCTCGGCCGATACTCCCGCTACTGCAACGGGAACATATGCCTTGATCCCGGCGCAGACAGGCTCTCTCACCGTCTCCATCACTCCTGCCGAGGCGGTTGCCGCCGGAGCGAAGTGGAAAGTCGTAGGCCAGGAAGCTTGGAGAGAGAGCGGAGCAACAGTAACGGACCTTCCCGTTGGAGAAGTCGCTTTGGAGTTTCTCAAAATTCCAGGATGGGCAAAACCAGGGAATAAGAAGGTGAGCATTACTACTGGGCAGACAACAACGATAAGCGAATCATACTCCGAATTGGGTCTTTCCATTACGGTCACTGATCCGGTGGCGTCGGAATCGAAAGTCAATGGCCTTTTCACCATCACCAGGTATGGAGACATATCGAAGAAGCTGGTGGTCACTTATACGGTCTCAGGATCGGCTACAAACGGCAAAGATTACAAGAAGCTCAAAGGAAAGGTGACGATAAAGAAGAATTCTTCAACGGCTTCAATCATTGTAAAACCAAAGAACGATAAGTTTACGGAAGAGGTGGAGGATGTCACGTTGACCCTCTCCAATGGAGAGAGCGCCACCGTGACGATCGAGGATAACGACTGATGCTCTTGAGGTAGGTAGGATTGGGGGGAGAGCAAAGGCCTCTCCTCTTACTCCGATCGGGTTTCCAATCCATTTGGAGCGCCATTTAATAAATCGTTGAATTATAAAATAAAAAGGGGACTTCGAGTCCCCTTTTTCTGCATTCTAAGCGGCGATGTCATCCGAGAGAGGCGAGTTTTCGAAGTATGATTCGTCGAGGTCGAGATGAAAGCGGACCGGGCCTCGGGAATTGCCCTTGAGGCGAGATGATTTGACGGGCGATGTCGGTTGCGCGATGTAGCTCTTATGCAAAGCCCATTCAGACTTGGGTTGAGACCATGAGGTGAAGATGGAGACATGACCTTTGGGATAAACGGTCAACTCGGCATCCACATAATCGAGTGGGGACAGACTCGACCTGCCGTCGACCAGATCGTCTTTATCAGCAACGCATATGAGCCATTTGATTCCTTTTTCCTGAATGCGCTTGAAGTTCAGCTTGCGGCCAAAGAGCTTTACGGGTAGCGTTCCGTCGCTTTCAACCGGGTCGAGGAAGGAGGCGAAGCTCAGTTTTGTGACTTCAATCGGCAGATCCTTCTGATCGTAGAGTATCCAGTAGTTAATAGCAGCCGCGGTCTTACTGATCTCCGGGGCTTTTCCCGGTCCTCTGTCGAACATCATGAGATCGCGATAGAGGCTGAATAGCGGGGCTTCTCTTTCAATGGATTTGAGCTTATAGACCCAGCTCAGCACTTTTCCATCTACTACCTGATTGCCGTTGCTCAGGGTCTTTACCGCATAACCGAGATCCCTGAAACGGGGCGGCAAAAGTTCGATGAAATCGATCAATCCCTTGCTGCGCGAGCCGTCCAGAGGAGCAACGCAAGTAATGAGCGCATCGACCAGTCCGTCCAACTCTCCCGAGAGAAGATCCAATACGGCAAGGAATCCTCCCTGGCAAAGCCCGTTCAAGGTGACCGGCTTTCCATGCCTGGCCATGATTCGTTCACAAAAATAACGCACATCCCTGGCGTCATCTTCACCTGTCATGAGCTGAACGGCAACGTTTGTATCGATGTCTTTCACCACCCGCACATAGGTGGGAATCCCCTGGTCGGCAAAATTGTGGGCATAGCTCCTTCCTTCTCCGGGCAAGAAAGCAAGAATATTCGGGCCCAGCACATGAGGCGGAATCATGAGGATCGGCTTGGCGTTGCGGCGCACTTCGACATCTTTGCGCAACGGAAGAACCTGGTAGATCTCGAAGCGGTTGGTTTCCGCCACTTTAACGTATCCGCCGCTATCGAGGTGAAGGCCGTATTCGCGCCTGATGTCTCTAATGGCTTTGGGGTAGGTATTGACGACGAGATCGATAAGCTGCGCTTTTCTTTCGATATACTTGGCTATATCCTCGCCGCCGCCGTCGATCGTATTCACCGCAGCGGTGAAAGCTTCCCGCATCTGCCGGTAATAGTAATCGTTCATGACTCCAATGCTGCCCGCATAGCCTTTTCCGGCCAGCTTCATATTGAACTTCAGCAGCTCGATAAAATCCATTATCGTGTCGGAGAGAGGAGCTTCCATTATTTTCATGCTCTCTCTATGCGCCATCGATTCCATGACATTCCAGGACGGCGCCATGAAATTCCTCGTATATTGAAACACGCCGCTCCAATAATTCTGAGCGGCTTTCATCATATTGAAAGAAGCATCCATCATTTTTATATTCCATTCAATTAGTTGAATTTCTAAGTTAATTATAGCTCTCAACATATCCGTAAGATTGAAGCGTGGGTTGTCCATAGATTGTGTGAAAACCCTCCTTTGGTCTGACGCCGGGTCGTTCCTGACGCAATGCTCAAAGAAATTCATACCCTTACTTATATGATATGTTCGACATGGCCTTGATGCTACTCTCTATTCATACGTATCATTATTGGTTGGCGCCTTGTGCATTTATTAACACAACCACCTGCCTCTACAGGTAAAATGCTGTTTGGAGGAAATGCGGGCTGCAAGATTGGGCTCTAGGCGGCGGCTGGGCTGAAGCTTTGGGACGAGTGGAAGCTGGAGCTTCCTTATCAATTGCGTTCCCAAGCTGGAGCTTGGGAACGAGGGTAAACGAGGGTAAAACCCACGGTGAATTAGTTCTCATTCAGAAGTGACGTTGCATACGAGATCTTTTTCCCTGCACTTCGCTCCCAAATGCTTCACGTGATAGCCCTGAAGGGGCGAAATATCATAGCCCGGGGCAACGCCCCGGGTATGGGACATACCAATGAGAATGGAAGCCCTGAAGGGGCGGAATATCCGAGAAAGTGGATATCTCGCCCTTTCAGGGCTTGGAGAATGTGGCGAAATCTATTACCCGGGGCGATGCCCCGGGCTATGATGTTGCGCCCCTTCAGGGCTGACTCCAACGCAGAAGTGACTGGAATAGAGGCTAGTGCTACTGTGTCACAAATCAGCATGATGCTGTTGGAATGCGATTCTATTG
>CAZOEL010000029.1:0-69880 GCA_964578835.1 uncultured Syntrophobacteraceae bacterium
CAAGAACCGGAAGAAGACGATGCTTCCACCTTGTCCTACTTTCATCATCCCAGAGTAGCCCTGAGGGAGAGAGAAAAAACCGCAACCCGAACGATCGGTCTGGACAGCCCTCTAGATTCTTCATATTGGATTTTAGATGCAGGATCTGGTTGGCTGGATTCAGGATTCCTGGTGAAGGAACGGCAGTTCAATGAGATGTTTGTTGGCGCGCATAAGGGTTGGGATACGCCACCCGATCGTGCTGAGGCATCGAAGCACGATCGGGGATGTTCGCCCTTCGATGCCTCAGGGCGAACGGAACACCTCACCCCTGATGCGCGCCAACAAATGTTTTATATCCGGTACCCGTATTAAGAATCCTGCATCAAACATCCAGCATCCGGTCAAACCGCCCCCATCGCTCTTTCGAAGCGCTGGCGGCGAGCGAGCGGCGCAGGAGCAGACGATGCTGTCCTCACCTGAGATTCTATCGACTGAATACGCTGCTTCGGGTCCGGATGAGTTTTGGCAAAGCCGGGTCCACCGGGAGTCATTCTTTTATCCATTACGGAGAGCATAGCGGGAAGAGCAGCAGGGTCGTATCCGACACGTTTCAAAAGATCGATTGCAGCCTCGTCCGCATCGCGCTCAAGCTCCCTGGAATAGCCGTTGTTCATGATGGTGGAAACGACGTCGCTCACCGACCCTTCGAAAGCTTCTGTGAGCTGCGCCAGCTCGGGCGCTCCATAGTTCTTGGCGCCTTCGGCAGCCAGTATTGTAAGAGCGGAGGTGAGTCTGCTCGTCTTTATGGCTTTGAGGCCGTGCTGACCTTGTATATGAGCTATTTCATGAGCCAGGACAGCCGCCAGAGCGTCCTCGTTCTTGCAGTTGCGAAGCATTCCGCGCGTAACAAGGATAAGACCGCCAGGAGCCGCCACCGCGTTGATTTCTTCAGAATCGAGAATCTGGAAATGGTACCCGCCGAAAGTTTCAGGCCTGTCGGAGGCGGCGGCCAACGTTTGCCCAACGAGGTTGACGTAGCGATTCGCCTCCTCATTGGCGTAGGGCCGATACTGCCCAAACACCGTAGCGGCGACAGCCCTGCCGATGTAATACTCCTGCTCCGGGGTAATATCCTGGAAGGTCTTTCCGAAAGCCGTTGTGGTGCGCTTGAGAGAGTCCGCCTGTTGTTGGCTGATGGTTCCCGTAGCGACGCCTACGGCCGCCCCCATATCTATGACCGGCTGCATTGTCTCACAACCGCAAATCAAGCTCACTTGAAAGAGCGCCAAAAGAATCCTGCATGCGGAACGTTTTGAAGAAAGTCTCATCTCAGACCTCCTTCCGCAGGGCGCAAGCCTCCTTCTTTGAGAAACGTCGTCATTTCCCGAGGAGAGACCATTCTCCGCTCCATCCGGTTCACCGAGGCATAATCGGCGCCTCTGTGCGTCTTACTGTACCTCGATTCGACTTCCGCATTGAAGCCCTTGCCCGCAAGGGCGACTTCCTGACCGCTTGCGGCAACCGGAGCGGATTCTCCGCCCGGACGCAAGACAACGCGCTTCCTTGTAAGAGCCGACTGATGAATCCACCCGCTCCGGCTGCGATTGCTCCTTACCTCAAACCAGTCCCCTTCTTGTCTGAGGACGTCGACCTGGTCGCCATAGGAGACCACACCGGTTATGGGGGCCAAAAACGATGGAGTGGAGCGGATCTGCCCTTCCTTAACCTGCACGCTCATCATCCCCGAATCCGACCAGGTAACGGAAACCAGCAGAACGACAAAACCAAAGACCAAAAGAACCCGTACTAATCTCATAGCGAAACTCTCCCTCAAGATATCGGCGATCCCCACTCCCCTTGGATGTCGAACGGCAGAATAGATGATCTTGGGCCGTGTTGGCAAACAAAAGATGGAAAGTGGCCCCGAGGGACATTACTCCTCGGCTATGGCCTGTCCGCGCGAGGTGAAGGAAATTCCCTGCTGAGTCGCGGTGCTGATCATTATGGCTTCAATTATCGGCTCTGTAACTCTCTCCGAAGCCTTCCACTTGACGATGAAGTTGGCTCCGGAGCCTCCGCTTTTATCCGATTCTTTCACGACATAGCGAACCGACCCCATGGGACCGATCTTCAACTCGTTTTCGAGATAGGATTTGATCAATTTTCCATCTGAATCATAATAGTCTACCGCGGTAATCGTCAGAGGATGCGAAGGATCGGTATTTCTGATGCTCAGGGTTACGGCAAGATAAAAAGGATATTCCCTATCGCCATGATATATATGGGAATAGGCCGGGATATAGACAGTTTGTCCCTTGAATAGCTCGATCAAGGACATGGCCTCTCTTGCGAAAGCGGACAGCAGCAGGATAGCCCCAAAAACCACAATAAAGGCTCGTCTTCTGGCACAATGGGTCACTGTAGCGCTCCTTTTTCTGGACTATAGATTTTCGATTGCATAATAACCACCGAGTGCAGACGCCATGAAATGGACATGGCCGCTTGGACAGATTAGCTCAAAGGAAGGAACTACTGCAATGAACAAAGGGAAAGCTTTGATTGCGTAAGCAAGAAGGCTATTCTCTGAATCTATCTTCGCATTGCAGGAGCAGCTTTCATCCGCGATAGAAGCATGAGGACTGATAGACGCATTGGCTGAAAGGGGGTAAAGCGGTTGCCGCTTATTCCGGCGCCTTACACCCCTTTTTGGAAATGCGCCCTTGGCTGACTCTGCTCTTCGCGGCTGGAAACCGCTCCTACGATAACAAATGGGGAAAACGGAGCGGAATAACGGTCAACAGCCTCAGGCAATCACCCCACCATTCATCCACTCAACCATTCACCCATTCACCCACCCGAAATCTTCCCCGTCATCGACTCGATCTCAATCTTCAGAATAACCACCCGTTTCAGCGCATCATCGGGAACATCGAAAGGCGCATTGGAATAGTGCCGGAAGATTATCTCCAGCGCCTTTCTCTTCTGTTCGGGATCGTCTGCGATGACGGACATTTTCCCGAAGCCAACCACACTGGCGTATTTCATCCCCCAGCGGCACGTCAGATCGCCTTCAATCAATTCGACGGCCGCGTCCATCTCGAAGCATACTTTGTTGTTTCTCCTGATAAGATCGATCTTCCTTCCTTCCGGCGCCGAATGAAAATAGAGAGCCCCATGCTCATAGCCGTAGCTCATCGGAATTACATAGGGCGAATCTTCATCGCAGAACCCTACCCTGCAAACAATGGATTTCCGGATGATCTCTTCAATGCTCTTTTCATCCAGCACTTCTCTGTCTTTTCTTCTCATAGCAAAGCTCGCTTTTAGCCCAGCCAGGCGCTGAACCTCCTCCAGCCAGAAGGTTGAATTCCATATTCCTTTCCGGCATCCATAACCGCATCGAGCAGGAAATGCCCATAGCCGCGGGCGCTCGCGAGGATGAGACCCGGCGCTCCGTTCGATCCTTCGAGACGAACCATGAAACAGGTTATGTCCTCAATCGGCGCAAGAGCGGCCTGCGGCGATGCCGCTCCCTCCAGATCGACCGCGCTCAATTTGCTCAGAACATCGAAGCAGCGCGGCCCAACCACCGCCAGGGCGGCATAGGCGTCGGTCATATCCGTATAGTTGAATTCTTCAAAAAGAGGAAGCTCATCGCTGAAGCTAAAGATGCGAGCTTCCGAAGGCGTAAGCCGCGCCAGAAGCGTGCCGCCGCTCATTGCTACGGCTCCCTGCTTCGGCGGCGTGGCCACTCCAGCCGGCCTCATCTCATCAAGGTTTTCTCCTTGAAGGCTCCACTTGGGGATATGACTCAAATCAGTGACAAAAAGATTGTTGCGGACTCTTTCACCCACGTAAGCCAAAGGAATCTCCCAGCCGTTTCGCTTCAAGACGCTTTCCGGCTCAAGTCCCATATTGATCGGCGATGTACGTTTGATCATGCGTTACTCCTTATGTTCTTAATATTCCTATATACGGGTATATACGGACCGGCGTAGCTCGGCATCGGTCGGATGCTCGACGCCAGATGCTGGATAGAATCCCGGCATATGCCTGTCCGGTCTTTATCGAGCATCCGGCACAAAGCAAATTTCCATTAACTTCTAAGCCTGAAGCCCTCGGGGTCGTAAAAAGGCGTTGGAACGATCTTCGCCCTTACCGTCTTCACTTCCGGAGGGGCCCCCTTTGTCAACTTGCCATCCGTGTATAATTCGAGAGGGCCGCCCATCACGGCCAGATCGGGATCGACCAGGGCCATGCCGATCGATTGTCCCAGGGCCGCGCTGAAGCGCGAGGAACAGATCCGTCCTTTCACTATGCCGTCCGCGACCACGATGGAGCCATCCGAGGGCGTTTCTTGCGGGTTTTCCATCATGAAGCCCACAAGCTTCTGACGGTGTGTCTGCTTTTCCGCAGCGCGCAGAGCGGGCGCCCCGACAGTTTTCGCATCGACTTTCCTGCGGTCCCAGGCCCAGGACATCCCGATGTCGTGGAGCGTGGAATGATTATCGGTTTCAAGGCCGATGATCACATGGCCTTTCTCCAGTCTGAGAACTGATTGCGCTTCCAGGCCGAAGGGCTTGATTCCGAACGGCTCCCCGGCTTCTCGAATGGCTTCGTGTAGCGCCGGGCCGTAAGAAGACGGAATATGGATTTCGTACGAGAGCTCTCCAACGAAGCCAACGCGCATGACCAGAGCGTCTATCTCACCGCAAAGCTTCATCTTGCGGATTCCCATGTAAGGAAGAGCGGCGCCGGAAAGATCGTCTTCGGTGAGCTTCGCAAGGACATCCCGCGATCTTGGCCCAGCCAGGTTGATGGCGGCCATGGCGTCTGTGAGGTTCACGAGGGAAGTCTTCCAGTCTTCCTCCCTGCTATGAAAGCTAAGCCACTCGCCCGTGTTGGGCGCTCGGACCGTGCTGGTCGTGAAAAAGTAGTCGTTTTCACCCATTTTGGCGACTACGCCGTCATCGATGATCACGCCTTCCTCATTGCACATGGCGGCATAGGTGAGCTTCCCCTCTTTGACTTTGCTCATATCGCCGGCGTAGACCCGGTTTAAAAGCTTCAAGGCATCCGGTCCGAAAAGGCGAAACTTTCCGAGGGTCGAAACATCGATGAATCCCACGTTGTTCCGGACGTTTTCGATTTCTCCCGTGGCGCGCTCATCACCGAAGAAGCGCACCCGGCTCCAGACTCCAGCGAGCCGGAAGGCGGCGCCCTCGAGCGCCTGCTGGCATTCGTGGAGAGGCGTAAGCTTTACCGGAGCGTGTCTCCTTCCGCCGAGCACCGCCATACTGGTGGGAACCACGGGCGGGCGCACGGTGGTCGGCAAGACCGAGCCTGGCTCTAGCCCCTTTACTTGCGCAACGACAAGCGGCAGGTTCTGCCCGCTCAGGTAACTCTGGGAGGGACCGGTTCCCGCAGTCGAGTAGCGCTTGATGAGCTCGGCCTGATCGAAACCTTCGGCCATGCCGTCGGCGATCTGCTCCATGGTGACGTCTTCATCGAAGCATACAAAGCATTTGCTCCGTTTGCCGGAAGCCGAGACGATCCCTGCTCCGCGCTTTGGCCCGGGCAAAGAATCTAGCGCGCTTATCGCATCAGATAAATCCGCCGCCACATCGATTCCCGCATCTCGAAGGGCCATGAGTCCGGCCAGCCTTCCCTGGGCCTCTATGGCCTGCGGATCGTCCATCGCCAGAACGCGTCCGGCAGCATGCACAGCCGGAGGATATTCCCTTGGCAGGAATTGAGACGTGTTTGCGTCATAAGCCATTTTGGCGCCGGCAACGTGCAGGAGCTGCGAAAGAGGAGCAACCCCAGCCGAGGCGAGCAAGAGATCGCATTCGAACTGCAATTCCTTCTTTTCCACCCCGTTTGTTTGCAGAGTTACTCCGCTCAACGTTTTGAAGCCCTTGGCTTTGGAAGCCGCATAACCGGGCAGGAATGAAACGCCCAACTGCTGCAAGCGCTCGAGCGGCGCCGGGTCGAACCCGCTGGATCGGGCATCGGCCACGGCGACGACTTCGACTCCGGCCTGGACCAGATCCGCAGCCGCTTCGAGCATTCCGTCATGGCCTCCGCTCACAACCGCCCTGGCGCCGGGTTTGATTCCGTAGGTATGAATGAGCTGCTGCGCGCAGCTTCCCTGCATGATGCCCGGGTAGTCGTTATTCTGAAACAGGAGCGGCCTCTCGATGGCTCCGGTTGCAACGACAACGCTTTTTGCCCTGATTTCGTAGTAGCATTCTCTGAAATAATCGTTCGGGCCTCCCCGCTGAACCGCCGTCACCTGGTTCGATTGATAGATGGCCGTCGCCGGAGCGGAAAGCAGCACTTTTATATTTTCGCAGGCTAGCACTTCATCGGCAAGGATCGCCCCGTGGCGGAAGGCGGGCGTCCCGTTGCCGACGGGCGCCGTCCGGTATTTCAAAGATCCTCCGAGCCGATCGCAGGCCTCGAGAAGGATGACGCGCACACCGGCTTTCGCGGCTTCCAGAGCCGCGCGCATTCCAGCCGCTCCGCCTCCTATCACGCAGACTTCGGCGTTCAGATAGCGATTCTCATAGATGGCGTCGGGCATATGGGGATCGATTTCCCCGAAGCCAGCCGCCCTTCTAATGATGGGCTCGGCGATGCGCCACATCCAGGGGGGCTTATGGAAGGCCTTATAGTAAAACCCAACGGGCATGGCGAAGCTCATCCACTGCATGACCGACATCAGGTCCCATTCCGGAGATCCGATCACGTTTTGAGGCTTAACAACCATTCCCTGGCGCAGAGGAGTCTTACAACTCCTCACATTGGGCTCTCCGTCAACGCTCATAAGGCAATTGGCGCTGAAGCCGTCCAGATTGTAGAGCCCTCTCGGACGATGGTATTTCATGCTGCGGGAGAAAATACGCACTCCATTTGCGTACAAGGCGGCGGCAATGGTGTCCCCGGCCAATCCCTTCATCGGTTTGCCCCTGTAGAGGAACCGGATCTCCCGATCTCTGTCGATGCGCTGAGTTGGGGCTTCGGGCAGGCGAGCCATTATAAGTCTCCTTCCTTGTCCATAACAGGCAGATTGGTTGTTGTATCCCTCACGACGGTGAGCCAGCAGCCGCACCCTTTGGTGTGGAACCACCACTCTTTGCGGGGACCGCAGACGTTTTTCGCCAGGTAGACGTAATCGGCCCACTCTTCATCGGTGACGCTCTCTTCGTCCGGGCGGGTCTTAACTTCGCCGCCGAACCTGAATTCATATATGTTACGCGGCCCGCAATTGGGGCATTCGAGTATGAACGACATGGATATTTCTCCTTATTTCTCTTAGCTGCTAACGGTATCAATCCCGATATCAATTCCACGGGGTATAAAACATTGTCGCCGCGGTTTCCTTCTGCAGATTGTAGCGGCGATAGCGCTCGAGGCTAAAGGGCTCGAGAATCTTTGGGCATTTGCGGGTTGTGAGCCACTCGGCCATGTAGCGTCCCGTGATCGGAGCAGATTTGAAGCCAAAATATCCCCATCCGCAATCCATGTAGTAGCCATCGATCCTGCTGTCGCTCATAATGGGCGCCATGTCGGGAGTCATATCCGTGAGTCCGGCCCAGATCCTCATGAACTTCGCCCCCTTCATGCACGGCAGCAGATCGATCAGGGCTTCTCCCTGATGCTTCAGGTATCTTGCCGTCGTCTGCGTCGTATAGGTCGGCCACGGGTCCATGTGGGAGCCGGTTACGATCTCCCCCTTGAGGCTCTGGCTTGCGTAGGCATGGTAGCGGCCGGAGGAAACGACGTGGTGCAGAAAAGGCTTGAGCGGCTCCGAGACCATCGCCTGCAGCGGAAGAACGCTTATCGGAAGATCGATCCCCACCATGGAGGACACCGTTGGGCTGTAGCCTCCCGCGGCATTAAGAACGATCGGGGTTTTTATAACGCCCTTGTCCGTCCTGACTCCGGCTATCTTGCCGTTCTCGACGTCTATCCCCTGCACTTCAGTCAACTGGTGGATATGAATTCCCATCTTGTCCGCGGCTCTCGCAAGAGCCCACACCACCGCGTCGTGCCTCACGGTGCCGCCCGGAGGGTGATACATGCCGCCTGCTATCGGGTAGCGGGGCCTATCGCTGACGTCCAGTTCGGGAACGAGCTTCTTGCATTCCTCGGGCGTCAGGAACTCCGATTGAACCCCCATGTACTGAGCGGTGGCCACCGTCATCTTGAGCGCCGCCGCTTCAGCTTCCGCATGCGCCAGGTTCAAATTGCCGCAGTTGAAGAACATGAGGTTGAAATCGAGCTCTTTTATGAGCTCGGGCCATAGCTTCAAGCCTTCGTCATAAAGAGGTATGTTTTCCTTGCTGCGCTGATTGGAGCGAACGATGGAGGTATTGCGCCCGCTTCCGCCATATCCGATATAGCGACGCTCGATGACGGCCACATTGGTCATGCCGTGGTCGCGCCCAAGATAATAGGCTGCCCCAAGGCCGTGGAGCCCGCCGCCAATGATCACTGCGTCATAGGACTTCTGCACGGGACGCTCACGCCACATGCGCCTGTCCTTCTTACCCATGAATTTATCCAGTAAAGCTGAAAACATATACTCAATGCTCCTTCCTAGAAATATTCCCTCGGGGCTCGGCCCGAGGCCAGAGGAATGGCCGTGGCTTCCGCGCCGGCCAAAGTGATGGCTCGCATGTCTTCCGGCTCGAGGTTGTGCACATTGGTTTTGCCGGTGCAGCGCGCTATAATGGCTGTTTCCTGAACCGTTCCCTTGATCCAGTTTTGCGCCGCGCAGGCGCGCTCTTCCACGCTGAGGTTTTCGTCATAGCACAAGCCGTTGGCTCCTATAGAGCATCCGAGAGCAATGCTCACAGCCATGCCGAAAACTCCCGCTTTGCAATTGAGAGCGAGGATCTTGGCCGCATCGGTTCCCGATCTCAATCCCCCGAAGTAGAGCAGGTCCAGTTCTTCTTCACGGTCCAGCCCGCGGAGGAGCGCAATGGCGTCTCGCAAGATTTTTAGATCGGATCGCCCGCTCAGCTCGGCCCGAAGATCGCCTATGCCGGCGCTCCCATCGAGAGCGAACAAATCGAAGCCATTCTCAAGCGCGTAAGGTATCGCCTCGGCAAGAGCGCCCACGCCGGCGCAAAGTCCGATCAGCTGTTTTTCGTGAAGCCTTTTCGCAGAAACCGGCTCAAAGCGGTCGCCCAAGACATAGATCAAGCCATCCGCTTCAGGGCTCGGGACGTTCTTCCCAAGCGCAATCAGCTGCAGCCACGGGACGCGGCTCGAAGCGCCGGGCTCATCGTGCGCGTCGCTTTTCCCAGCGACCTTTACAAGGGGCTTGAAGCCTACGTAAGCGCAACCGCTCGAAGAGATCGCCGATGCCAAGGCCTCTCTCACATTCTCCGGAGCCTCGTCAAACCCCGTAAAAAGATACGGCTGCTCGAGTACGAGCGTCTTTCCAAGCTCCGTCTTCGTTGAGCAGGCCTCTCGATATGGGTCGATAACCAACCTGGTCAGAGCCGCAGGCAGGAACACCAGATCGTCCAGGGTTGCAGACCTCTCCGGCGGAAAAGGATTCTTTCTGCCTCCAAGCCTCAGTTGCAGGATCTCGCGATGCCGCTCTGTCTCCCCCGGATCTGTCTTTGCCATGGCATGGATGTGCTCGTGAGATTGCTTTGAATAATTCGCCATATCCGCTTCCGTCCAACCACCCGCAGCCGCCATCCTTTCTCGATAACTGGGGTCGTATGGCAATCGGGTCAAAGCCGCCGCCTCAGGGGTAAGGGCGACAAGGTCGTTTCGGGACAATTGCCGTATGTCGCTATAGCCATGAGCATGCGCAATGGCAGCCATCTGCCATCGCACCGCCTCCAGATATCGGTGGATCTGGAGAGCCCGTTTTTCTATATCAAAGCGGCCCGTCAGCTTCGGGTCCTGCGTCGCGGCGCCGATGACGCAATTGCCCGCGCTGCACTGCATACAGGCAATGCACCCGGCGGCGACGAGCATGGCGCTCCCATAAGCTACGGCCGACGCTCCGAGAGCGATCGCCTTGGCGGCGTCCACACCGTCCTTGAGGCCTCCCATGAGCACGATGGGCAGCTGGCCCGAGCAGTCGATCTCCTCAAGTCCGTCGAGAGCCTCCTGGAGCCCGGCTATTGTCGGTATGCCGACATTTTCTATCACCTCATTGCCTGCTGCGCCCGTCCCTCCCTGCATGCCGTCCAACTGCACGAAATCGATGCCGTCTTTGAGGGCTATTTTGATGTCGTCCCGGATGCGTCCGGCCCCGAGCTTGATGCTGATGGGAACCCGCCAGCCCGTAGCTTCGCGCAGCTCCTCTACTTTCATGATGAGATCGTCCCCGCCCAGAATGTCCGGGTGCCTCGACGGCGACCTCAGGTCCATGCCCGCCGGGATTCCACGCACCGCGGCTATTTCAGCCGTGAGCTTTTCCGCCATCAACTGTCCGCCCAGCCCCGGCTTGGCGCCCTGAGAGACATAGATCTCGATGCAATCGGAACGCTTCATATCGTGCACATTCCAGCCCAGGCGTCCGGCAAGGCACTGGGCGATCAGCCAGCGCGCTTCCGCCCGCTCTTCGGAAAGCATTCCGCCTTCTCCGCTGTTTTCCGATATGCCCGAGAGACGGGAGGCAATGCCCAGCGAGAGCTTCATCTCCTTGCTCAAAGCCCCGTAGCTCATCGGAGCGATCAAAACCGGCATGCTGAGGTCGAGCGCTCGTCCGCCATGCTTATCTCCCAGGAAGGTGCGCAGGTTGACTTTCGATACGACGTCCGGCTCCAGGCCGGCTTTCGACAAATCCGCCTTGAAGGCGATATCCGGAAAATGCGGAAGAGGCCTCGACGCTCCATATCCTCTGATGCGATAGCGGCCGATATGGGCCTTGACCCGGATATCTTCCTGAATCCTGTCACTCCAGTAGCTCTGACCGTCCCCCGCAGAGAGAAAATGGTAGCTGAGCTTTGTCTGGCGCGGCTCCGCCGTTCCGTAGCGCAGAGTCTTTCCCGTACACACGACCTTTTTGAGGCATCCACGCAATGGAATGTCATAGCGGTCCAGAAATTCCGTAACATCGTCTACTTCCGTAGAAGAGGGCTCGACCTGCATGGCGTCGTTTCCCAGGGAATCGATTTTGCCTCCGATATAGATTTCCCCGC
Organism: uncultured Syntrophobacteraceae bacterium; assembly: GCA_964578835.1. Lineage (GTDB taxonomy): Bacteria > Desulfobacterota > Syntrophobacteria > Syntrophobacterales > Syntrophobacteraceae > CAZOEL01. The sequence goes on from CAZOEL010000029.1 coordinate 11,160, forward strand.
CCATCATGTCTTCGCCGACGCGTTCTCCGGAATTGCCAAGAATTATGATCCTTCCGCCGTACATCATGTATCCGGCCATGAAGCTTGCGTTGCCCGCACAGCAAAGAGTCCCCTTCTTCATGACCTGGCCCGCCCTCGAGCCCATGTTGCCCCTGATGACGATATCCCCTCCCCTCATGCCGACGCCGGCGATTGCGCTCGCATTGCCGCCAACGACAAGGGAGCCTGCAAGAAGGTTGTCGCCCACTCCCCAACTCACGTTCTTATCCACTTCAAAGCGAGGCCCGTCGCAAAGGCCCCCGCAATAATACCCAGCCGATCCCCGAACTCTGACGGTGATGGGACTGATCAAACCGACGCCTATGTAATGCTTTGCGTCCGGATTGAGGACCTCCGCATTCTGATGCGTGGCGCCGAAGCCTCTGAGTATTTCATTGACCTTTCGGACCGACATGTTCGCCAAATCAATCGTAACCATATTCAAATAGCCCTTTCCCGGCAGCAAGCTTCCAGTAGCCGGTTCTTCATCATTCCACATTCATCATCGACCACAGGCCATAAGTCAGAGGCGGAGGCTCGGTCGTATCGAGCGCTCGACCAGGGAAGAGACGATTCAAGGCCACCTCTTCCGATGCAATGGCGATAAGCTCATCGTCTTCGTATTTCACCATCGGCTTTGCGGCGAGCTTGTCTTTGGCGTAGCCGATAGAATCTTTGGTCGCAACGAGATACGAAAAGGTTCCGTCCAGATCATCGAGGGAGCAGCGCAAAGCTTCTTCCAAAGGCGCGCCCTCGCTCATTTTATAGGCCAGATAGACCGCGATCAGCTCCGTATCGTTTTCAGTGCGGAATTCCATGCCTTTCCGCTCCAGCCTGCGCCTCATGATCCAGTAGTTGGTGATCTGTCCGTTATGCACCGTGGCGACGTCCGCAAAGCCGGTAGCCCAGAAAGGATGAGCGGTTTCGGGATGAACGCCTGTTTCGGTCGCCAACCTGGTGTGGCCTATGCCATGGGCTCCGTCGAATTCGCCCAGCTTATAGAGCTGCTTGAGCCCATAAGGATCGCCAACATCTTTTATGATATCCAGGCTCGATCCGAGGGAGACGAGCTGACCCACCTTTTCCATGTCATAGGAGAAGTGCTGAACGTCTCCGACATATTTCACTATTGCGCCATAGGTGCAACCGATAGCCTCATCTTGGATGATCTCAGCCCCATGTGCGGCCAGGCCATCCCTGATCTTCTCAATATCGCGATCTTTTTCAGCCCCCATGGACACAAAGAAACGAAGTCTTAGACGGTCCCGCTCCGCCTCCCTGTATACCGCCCAGCCTGCCGAATCGGGCCCACGGTGCCGGCACGCGTCCATCATTTCCGTAAGCGCCTCGCCTGTAGTCATGCCGAGCTTGCTACGCTTCCTATTCTTGAAAAGAATTCCGGCTATACTGCACATTGTCGTCTCCGCCTCTCTTCACCGAAGCCCGTCCTGGCGAGCTTCCATAATATGAGCTTCCACATGTTTACATGTTCCATCCATTCTTCTCTGAGCTCCGCCTCGCGTTTCAAGTCAATGCGGCGCTCTTGCATAAACTTGAATGCAAATAATGTTCCTGTGAGGAAAATTAAATAAAAAAGAAATCCGGAGAGAGAGCCCGGGATCGAAGCAATTGGTAGGAGAAAGAGTGGATAGGCTTTATTCTTCGCTGGTTCTCGGATAGACGATGACGGAAAGGAATTTTACTGGCAATTCGGTGAGATCCTCAGGGCCGTGGGGAGCGTCCGCATCGAAAAAAAGCGAGTCTCCAGGGGTCAGTTCATAGGTTTTATTGCCATGCCGATAGGCTACTTTTCCCTGCAGCATATAGATGAATTCCATGCCGGAATGTTGAAAGACGGGGAAAACTTCCGATTCTTCCGTCAAGGTAATAAGGTAGGGCTCAACTGCGATGCTCTTCCCAACAGAATGACCAAGGAGCTCATATTGATGGCCGGCGCGGGTTCCTCTTCTCTCGATCTTGAGACCCTCCCCGGCGCGAACGAAAGTGGCGTCTCTTTCCTCTTCGAACTTACGGAAAAAAGCGGTAACGGGCACATGGAGCGCGGAGGAAAGCGCCTGAAGAGTGGCGAGAGATGGCGAGGCAATCCCGCGCTCGATTTTGGAAAGCATTCCAGCGGAAAGACCGGCGAGCCTCGAAAGCTCCACCACCGTCATATCCAGCTTCTTTCGGAAAGCCCGCACCTCATGGCCTATCGCCGCTTCCAGGCTGCTTTCGCCGGCGCCGGATCCAGTCTTCGGTTCAAGAGAAGGCATTTGCTGCGTTTGAGCTATGCTATCAATTTTCATAATATTTTTGGTCAACTCCAATCTTCGGCCCTCTCCCGGCGACTGCTCCCTACGGGGTACGAGGAGAAAGTTGTGTAATGTCAATGTCTTCCGGTCAGCGCCATCGAACCGGCGCGAATCATCCTTTATCCGAATACCATGAGCTTCGTAAACGAGTCAACTCAAGGGTATACTCTGCCCTTAAGCCGTTATGAGCAGGATGGTTCATTTTCGTTTCATAAAATACGCCTAACTCTTCAGCAACATCGCGCCCGGCTCTGTCCCATCCGCTATACTCACTTATGCAGCTTGCCATAATTATACTACAAGGAACAAAAAGTTCATAATTGTAAAAAAAGGATCAAGAATAACAAAAATGAACCGGAGAACCATGCTCTATTCTAGACAGATGCTTGGTTGTCTGCTCCCGAGCGCTCCGCCGCTTCAAAAAGAATTGCCGCAGCTATAAGCGCCCGACATCCAAAGCGCCATTCACCGAGCTGGTTATTCCATGCATTTTTACCTTTCTCCTGACACTTTGGGCATGCTTCTTGATTTACTGAAAGGCAAAAAAATTGACTTGAGATTAAAAAATGAACTTTTCCCAGTTATAAAGAAGCAACGCTGAAAGAGGAGATACAGCATGGAGCCCGGCGCAACTAAAGAAACTATTTTGGAACGAATGAAACAAGACGGCATCGAATTCATTCTGGCTCAGTTCGTGGACATAAATGGCTCGGTCAAGGTGAAGCAAGTTCCAGTAAAATGCTTCGAAGACATTGTGGAAGACGGAGCGGGATTTGCCGGCGCAGCGGTGTGGGGCATGGGTCAGGGACCTCACAGCCACGATCTGATGGGGCGCGCAGATATCGACACCTATCATCAGCTTCCGTGGAGGCCGAACGTGGCGGTATTCAACACCAATCTCCACGTGGACGGCAGTCCGCACCCTTACTGCCCTCGAGGCAACCTGCTGCGCATGACCGAGCTTTTCGCCCGGGAGGGCTACGTGCTCAATTGCGGATTCGAGCCGGAGCATTTTCTCGTGGTGCGCACACCCGATGGCTCGATCAAAATCTGGGATCCCCTGGGAATAGACACTCTGGCCAAGCCCTGCTATGACTTCAAAGGCATGTGCCAGGCGATGGACTACCTCCAGGACATCATCCGTTACGGAAACGAATTGGGCTTTGAGATCTATCAAAGCGACCATGAAGACGCAAACGGCCAGTATGAAATCAACTTCGGCTGGACCAACGCCATGCATTCATCCGATCGGCTGACGCTCTTCCGGATGATGACTTCTCAAATAGCCGCCAAATACGGTTGCATTTCGACCTACATGGCAAAGCCTTTCAACGACAAAACGGGATCGGGAGCCCATTTACATTTCCATGTTGCAGATGTGAAAACCGGCCGGAATCTCTTTCCGCTTGCTCCAGGAGAAACGGATTCCAAAGGGCTTGGCCTCTCAAAGCTCGCCCTCCACTACGTAGGAGGATTGCTGAAGCACATACGGGCTATTACGGCAATCGCCTCCCCGACTGTAAACTGTTACCGGCGCATTCAAAGCGGTGAATTCGTCTATTCGTCCACATCCGGATACACCTGGACGCCTGCTTTCGCCTCCTACGGCGACAACAACCGCACTCAATTGCTCCGTTGCCCCAACTGCAATCGCTTTGAAGACAGATCGATCTCCGCAGCCGTCAACCCTTACCTGCTTGCCGCCGCGCACATGGCTGCCGGCCTTGACGGCATAAAGAATGAAATAGACCCGGGCCAACCGTTTATTGGAACCAATGTTTACGAATTGTCTTATGACGAGCGCCGCAACCGCGGAATGACGCTGCTCCCGCAGAATCTCCTGGAAGCCGTTACAGCGCTGGAAGGGGATGAAGTGATAAGGTCGGCGCTTGGCTCCATAGCCGATGAATTCATAAGACTGAAGAAAGCCGAATGGAGCGACTTCATGCGCCATCAGGTCACTCCCTGGGAAATCCAACGCTATCTGACTATGCTCTAAACGCTTTCAAATACTGGATGCCGGCCACAGGAGACGCCGCAATTCTTGTAGCTCAGGCGCAGGCTTCGGAGCAACCGCCTGATTTCGTCAGACTGGCCGGCATCCGGTATCGAGCGCTCCTTCAGGGCTCGTGGTCCACCTGCCCGGTCTTTCCAATGCGCCATAGACAAATCGAATTCACCCCTCGATATCTTCCATGAAAATCACAGGCTCCTTCCTTTAAACACATTTCCTATTTACGTCATCAGATGAAAGTGGTAATGGTACGCCCTGTTGGTCAACCATGTATCAGAGAACTGGTTTACCATCCTCTGTTTTCCACTGGAAAGCTACTCATCGGGAGGCCGGAAGCCATTGAAAAATCAAGATATGAATTACATTCAGCTCGCCGCGGAAGAGGGCCGGCCTCTTTCGGTCGAGCTTGCGCTGAAGGTGCTGACTTCTTCTGTGACCGATCTTCCCCAATTGTTCGCATCGGCGAGCGCGGCGCGTCAACGCCGTTTTGGCAATGTCGCAAGCCTGTGCTCCATTTTGAACGCGCGCAGCGGCGCTTGTCAGGAGGACTGCGCGTTTTGCGCTCAAGCGGCGCGCCATTCCACGGAAGCTCAAATTACTCCGCTTTATTCCGAGGAAGAGCTGTTGGAATCCTATGAAGCAGCTGGACAATTGCCCATCGCCCATTTCGGCGTTGTGACGAGCGGCGGCGCTCTCTCTTCGAGAGGCGTCGAGAGGATCTGCCGGGCGATTGAGCGGAAGAAGATTCCCGGGCTCGCCTGGTGCGCATCTCTCGGGTGTCTCGGTCTCACGGAGCTGGCGGCGTTGAAAAAGGCTGGACTGGAAAGATTCCATCACAATCTCGAGACTGCGCCGAGTTATTTCCCGGAGATTTGCACGACGCACACCTACGAACTGAGGCTGACCACATTGCGCAATGCTAAGGAAGCGGGGCTCGAGGTCTGTTGCGGAGGCATAATCGGCCTGGGAGAATCCCTGGAGCAGAGAGTCGAATTTGCGATGACTTTAGCGCGGGAGAAAGTCGATTCCATCCCGCTCAACTTCCTGATTCCCGTTGCCGGAACAAGGCTCGGGCATTTGAAACCCTTACAACCGCTCGATATTTTGCGATCGGTAGCCATGTTCCGGCTCACCAATCCCAATGCGGAAATAAGGGTTTGCGCGGGACGCCTTCACCTGCGGGATTTGCAGTCGATGCTTTTCCTGGCCGGGGCCAATGGAATGATGATAGGCAATCTTCTAACCGTCGCCGGACGAAACGTCGAGCAGGATTTGCAGATGCTTGCCGACCTCGAGGTGGAGTATGCGCGCTGAGGGATGGATAGAGGAAGAGCTTGCCCGGCTGCGCGAAAAAAGCAGCTACAGAAGTCTTACCGTCTACCATGAAACAGGAGTGCGCATCAGGTCGGAGGGAAAGACTTATCTCAACTTTTCGTCCAACGATTATCTCAACATGTTCAATCGGCCGGAGGTAATCGCCGCAAGCCGCAAAATGTTGGAGCAGTATGGATGCGGCGCAACGGCTTCACGGCTTGTAGCGGGGACGCTTGCTTTTCATGAGGCGCTCGAGCGTGAGTTGGCGGAATTCAAGGGATATCCCGAAGCCATTGTTTTCGGCAGTGGATTTCTGACCAATGCAGGCGTGATACCGGCGCTTGTCGGAAAGTCCGACCATGTTTTCTCCGATAAACTGGCGCACGCCAGCATCATTGACGGCATCGGCCTGAGCCGCGCGGAGCGGCTCCCTTTTCAGCACAACGACGTCGACCATCTGGATCATCTCCTGAGGAACTGTAGAAGCGGAAACCGCAAGCTGATCGTTACCGAATCCGTGTTCAGCATGGATGGAGATTTGGCGCCTTTGCCCGAAATCGCATCGATAGCGGTCAAGCACGGCGCGATGCTCATGGTGGATGAGGCGCACGCCTCCGGGATCTTCGGCCCCTCGGGCAGCGGACTCATCCGGGAGCATGGGCTCGAGGACAAAGTGAATGTGTCGATGGGAACGCTGAGCAAGGCTCTCGGGGGCTACGGCGGTTTCGTAGCATGCTCGTCCGCAGTGCGACAACTTCTGGTCAACCGAACCCGCTCTTTCCTGTACACGACAGGCTTGCCTCCGGCAGTAATTGGAAGCGCCCTCGGCGCGCTCCAGGTCATCAAGGATGATCCCGGAATGGGCGCCCGTCTGCTCGATAAAGCCGCCTATTTTCGCAAGCTTCTTCGTGAAGGAGGTTTGGATGTGGGCCCTTCGGAAAGTCAGATCATTCCCATCATTATAGGAGAAAACTATCAGGCTCTGGCAGTAGCGCAGAGACTTAGAACCGAGGGAATTCTGGCGGTCGCCATTCGCCCCCCGACAGTTCCGGAAGGCACTTCTCGCTTGCGGTTTTCCGTCACTCTGGGGTTTAGCCGTGAAGACCTGGAATGGGCGGCCGAGCGCATTATCAAGGCGGTAATAGAAGAAGGAAGACTATGAAACTGCCGGATAGAGGCGTTTTCATCACCGGAACAGATACCGATATCGGCAAGACTGCCGTAGCAGCTGCGGTTCTCCTGTCCTTGCGTCAAGCGGGGGTGGACGCCGTTCCGATGAAGCCCGTCCAAACAGGAGGCGTTCCTCGCCAGGACAACAGGCTCGGAAGTCCGGATCTCGATTTTTGCCTGAAAATGGCTGGGATGCAGGTAGATCTTGAAGAATACGATCTCATGGCGCCCTATGTCTATGAACCTGCGTGCTCGCCTCATCTTGCTGCAGCCCGGTCCGGCCGCGACATATCGTTTGATGGGATTGCCGACGCCCTCTTCGGCTTGCTTGCGCGCCGCGAGCGCGTCGTGGTGGAGGGGGCTGGGGGAGTGTTGGTCCCGATCACAGGCGACAAAATGACGATCGATCTCATGGAGCGTCTGGGCCTGCCTGTTATCCTGGCCTCAAGACCAGGCCTGGGTACGATCAATCACACCCTTTTGTCCCTTCGAGAGCTCGAGCGCAGGGGAATTCCGATTCTAGGCGTCATTTTCTGTGACACAAAGAAGACCATCTGGGGAGAAATAGAAGAAGACAACATCAGAACCATCGAACGACTCGGACATGCGCCAGTTTTGGGCCGCATTCCCTATATGGAGGAGCTCAACAATGGAAAGATAACCTCCAGCGTTTTCAAAGCAGCCGTATCGGAGGGGCTAAATCTTTTATGGGGCGGGTAAGCTATGGGACTTGGGAGTTGAAATGATGCAACCGATTACGGAGCGCTACTGGAATCTTGACAAAAAGAGCATATGGCACCCTTACACCAGACATTCGGCCGCAAAGGAAGGCGGCTTTCCCATTATCACGCGCGGGGAAGGGGTTTATCTTTTCGATACGGAGCAAAGGCGATATTTCGACGCCATCTCTTCCTGGTGGGCATGCAACCTTGGCCATAGCCATCCGGGGATCACTGCGGCCATAATCAAGCAGGCTGGAGAACTGCAGCACAGTATTCTCGGAAACCTTTCTCACCTTCGCGCCATAGAGCTCGCCTCGGAGCTCATCGAATGGTTTCCGGACAAGCGCAGAAGAACATTGTTCGCGAGCGATGGGGCAAGCGCGGTTGAGGCTGCGCTGCGCGTCGCCCTGCAGTACCGGCACAACATTGGGGAACAAGGCCGATGCAGGTTCGTAGCGCTCGAAGGAGCTTATCACGGCGACACCATCGGAGCCATGTCGGTTGGCTATCTGCCCTCTTTCCATGCTCCATACAAACCTCTGCTCTTCCCCGTTCACCAAGCCGAAACGCCTGTCTGCGCTCAATGCTCCTATGGAAAATCGCCGATGAGCTGCAACATCGAGTGCTTTTCTTCCATGGAGCGCATATTTCAAGAGCACGCCGAAGAGCTCACTGCCGTAATTGTCGAGCCGCTCTGCCAGGGCTCCGCGGGAATGAGGATTTATCCCGCTAAGTACCTTGCAAGCCTGAGCGGGCTCTGTCGCAAGCACGGAGTGCTTTTGATCGTGGATGAAGTGGCTATGGGTTTCGGAAGAACCGGAAAAATGTTCGCCTTCGAACATGCGGAGATCGATCCCGATATCGTCTGCCTCGGAAAGAGCTTATCCGGGGGGTACCTGCCGATAAGCGCCGTGGTTGTCAAAGAGGAGATTTTTGAGACGTTCTCGGATGAGCCCCGGGACAATACCTTTTATCACGGGCACACTTTCGCCGGGAACCCCATTGCTGCGGCGGCGGCCGTTGAATGTCTGAAGATCTACCGCGACGAGGATATCGTCGGACGCGCCAAAGAGCTGGGCGGAGTGCTGGAACGGGAGCTCGCCGGGTTCAAAGGCCTTACTGACATTAAGAATGTTCGAAGCCTGGGCCTGGTGGGCGCATTCGAGCTCTCCGACAGCCCCAGCGGGGAAGGCGGAGCGGAGCGAGCGCAGCGTCTCCGCAAAAAGATGCTGCAGCGCGGAGCCCTTATTCGGCCGCTCGGAGCTACGGTTTATCTGATGCCGCCCCTGGTTGTTCCCGAAGAAATCCTCATAGAAACGGCGCAGGCGATGAAAAAGGAAATCGCCTCGCTTTGATCCGGAGCTCGCCGCCCTTCGAAAAGGGCGGCGGCATAACGCATCGGACGCAGCCAGCGCCAATTTGTTTTCAGACAATGACATAACGCTTAATGGTCTGGACGATCTCATCGGGATCGTCCAGGACGCTGACTAAATTGAGGTCTCCGGGTGAGATGTACTTGCGCTCCGTAAGCGTGCTGTTGATCCAGTCGAGCAGTCCCCGCCAATATTCCTTTCCACACAGAATCACCGGAAAAGGCTTGATCCTTTTAGTCTGGATGAGGGTAAGGGCTTCAAAGATCTCATCCATGGTCCCGAAGCCTCCGGGCATGCCTATGTAAGCTTGCGCATACTTGATGAACATGACCTTGCGAACGAAGAAATGCTGAAAGTTCAAAGCCTGCGTCGTGTATGGATTAGGGGCCTGCTCGAGCGGAAGAGAAATGTTCAATCCGACCGACTTGGCGCCTCCTTCACGCGCGCCTTTATTGCCCGCTTCCATTATTCCCGGGCCGCCTCCCGTGATTATATGAAACCCGCTTTTTGCAAGCTCCCTTGCAATGACAACGGTCTTTTCATAGCTCTCTTCTCCCGGCTTCACTCGGGCCGAGCCAAAGATAGATACCGCAGGATAAACTTCTGAGAGCATTTCGAAGCCATCCACAAATTCGGCCAGAATTTTGAAAAGCCGCCAAGAATCGTGAATGGTCATTGCATCGACTACATACTGCTTTTCGGGCATATTTTCCCTCTCTAACGTCATTTTGCACTTATTTATCAGGCTGTTTGCTATTTCCTTTGTGGAATGAAGTCCTATCTTAGGAAGTGTGGTTTCGGAAATCAAGAGCATTAAGGAGCTCGGAAAAGCTTTCGTCCTCCGGATGGAGATGCGGCTCTTTGCTTCCGAGAGTAAGATCTTCGGTCAGCCAACGCTTTCTGCTTACTTTTGTGGCTCTTCATGCTGCAAGAAGGTATGAGTAATAAATGAACAAGTTGGTTGCATGCTCGGCGGAAATACATTGAATCGCTCTCTGAAATGAGCTATGAAGCGCAACGGTACTCACTTTGACCATTACAGAGCGTTCTATTGTTTGAGCGGATGACAAATGAACGCCTACTTCAAATAATGAGGAGGTCGTCCAATATGGAAATGAAGGAATTTTTGAGAGCCGCTGTGAGGAAGGTGAATAAAAAGGTAACCGAAGGATCTTTGGATATACACGAAGAGGGTTACTCCGATCCGGAAGAAATGCTCTTGGATTGGATCTGGATCGAGCTCAAGGAAGAATCCCCAGACAAGGATGCCGTCATCGATATGGAACTGGACGACCTCTATGAGCTTATTGAAAGCTCGGCGGATGTTTATGAAAACTACCAAATCCTTCTGGAATCGATCAAGACCGCCGAAAAATCTTAGCAGATCGAGAACAGCCGCAATATCGGCGCCCTGAGAGGGGCGCTTTTTTTGTTCGTTTGCTATTCCCATTCTCCAATCCCTTCAAAAGGAAACAGGCCCAAAGAGCAGACATGGAAGCTATTTATCTCAATGCAGGAAAGGAAAGACGAATATTGCAGGGCCATCGCTGGATCTTCAGCAACGAAATATCCAGTCGATTGACCGATTATGAACCGGGCAGCTGGGTTGAAGTGTTTTCCTCCAAAGGCGTTTCGCTCGGCTCAGGCTATGTCAATCCCAAATCGCTCATCTCCGTGCGTCTCGTATGCAGGCCGGGTGAGAAACCATCCAGGGATTTCTTTCATGATTTGATCAAAAAGGCCGCGACCATAAGGGGCGACCTGTTTTATCCCGGGTCCAGTTGTTACAGGGCTCTTTTCGGAGAATCCGACGGAATCCCCGGCCTGATAGTCGATCGTTATAACGATTTAGTGGTCTACCAGGTTACAACGCTTGGCATATCGATCATGGAATCGCTTTTTCAAGAGATCCTGCTGGATATTTTCAAGCCTGAAGCCCTCGCGTTCCGCCATGACACAAGGATCAGATTGTTGGAAGGGCTCCCTCTGGACAAAGGAGTGGCTTTCGGAAAAATTCCCGAAGAGCACGAGGTCGACATCGACGGCATTTTTTACAAGGTGGATGTTTTGCGGGGCCAGAAAACAGGTCTTTTTCTCGATCAAAGGGACAATCGGAAGGCTCTCGGCCGCTGGGCTTCGGGCAAACGCGTTCTGGATCTCTTTTGCTACAATGGCGCATGGAGCCTCAGCGCCGCCTCGGCCGGGGCTATGGAGGCCATGGGTGTGGATCAGTCTTCCGAAGCGATCTCTCAGGCAAATGAGAATGCCGCGCGCAATCGTCTGGATGGCGTCTGCCGTTTTGTTGAATCCGATGTGCTGAGTTATCTCAAAGAAGTCAAGAAAGGATACTTCGACATTATCGTCCTCGATCCGCCTGCTTTCGCAAAAACAAAAAATGCGCTTCCTGAAGCCAGAAAGGGTTATGCGGACATCAACAGGCGAGCCCTGTTAGCTCTGAAGCCCGGCGGCTTGCTGGTAAGCTCTTCCTGCTCCTATCACCTCACCGAAGAGCTTTTCCGCGAAGCTCTTCTGCAGGCAGCCCTCTCGAGCGGTCGTCAATTGAGACTGCTGGAAACGCGCGGCCAAGCGGCCGACCATCCAGCGCTTCTGGCCATGCCCGAAACCCGGTACTTGAAATGCTACTTCCTCGAAGTGATGTGAATTTCGCCTCATTGCCCAAGAATTAAAGAAAAAAATAAGCGCTTAACCCGAATCGGCCAAGCGCTTATTTTTTTCAGCGGCGAAGAACGGCCTGTCCTCCGTTCTCAGGCAGATGAAAAATTAGAAGTCTTTGAAATCTTCATCGTCAAAGGGGATTATCTGCTCAGGACGCACTTCCGTGCCTCCCTTCTTCAACATGGCGGGAGGGGCAGCGCCATTTACTTTGCCAATAGCCCTGGTTGAAGGAGCTGACTTCTTTCGAGAGGTTGATCCCGATACGGCCGTTCTGGTCTTTTGTTCTTTATCGATTTGAACCGATATCTTCTTGTTACTGACGCCAACAACGGCAACAAGGCCTTCGACAAATTCCCTCATTTGTTGAGCCTGAGCATTCATCTCCTCGGAAGCTGCGGCCGATTCCTCAGCGTTGGCCGCATTCTGCTGGGTCACTCGATCCATTTCGGATACCGCCTTATTTATCTGCTCTATTCCTTGGGCCTGCTCGTGGGAAGCGGCGGCGATCTCTCCAACAAGCTCCACAGACTTTGTCACGGTCGCTGCAACTTGTCCAAATTCTTCATTCGTCTTTGAGACCACGCCAGAGCCCTCTTTTATCTTCTTCACCGTTCCTTCGATAAGATTGGCCGTGTTCTTCGCAGCTTCAGCCGCTCTCATCGCCAGGTTTCTTACTTCATCGGCCACTACGGCGAAGCCCGCTCCAGCCTCTCCAGCCCTCGCAGCTTCAACAGCAGCGTTGAGAGCCAGCAGATTGGTCTGAAATGCAATTTCATCAATGGTCTTGATAATCTTCTGGGTCTCCTCGGAGGCTCTTGATATATCCGCCATCGATGTGGTGAGATCGTTCATGGAATTATTGGCTCTATCGATAACCTGGGATGTTTCGCTCATGAGCTGATTGGCCTGAGCCGCATTGTCGGCATTCTGCCTTGTCATTGACGCCATTTCCTCAAGCGAAGAGGAAGTCTCTTCGATGGATGCGGCCTGCTCCGATGCGCCTTCCGCCAATTGCTGGCTGGCGGAAGAAACATGAGCCGAGGTGGAGGCGACTTGGTCAGATCCGGAAGAAAGTCCCGCAACTATTCTCGAAATAGGCTTCGAAATTCTGCGAGAGAAAATCACTATGGCTATAATCGCTATGAGAAGGAGAATTCCGGCGATTACCATAACTCCATTTCTCAGCATATTGGCGAGCTTCATGAAGTCCGCCCAATCCTGCGATACCAGCACACTCCACCCGGTGAGCTCGACAAGCGCAAAACCCGCAATCTTCTCAATCCCGCCAAACTCATAGGATTCCACTCCAGATTCACGCGCCAGCACTCTTTTCGCCAGATTTTCCATTCCCTTCAATTTGGTCATGTCGGCGCTCAGGATCAGCTCAGGCTTGGGATGAGCTATGCAGAGGCCGTCCCTGTTGACCATGAAGGCGTATCCGCTCGTTCCTATGACCTCCTTCGTGATCTTGCCGGTAAGAAAATCGGTTTTTATAACGGCAGTCACAACCCCCAGGAATTCTCCAGCAGGAGAAAGGATTGGGGCGCAGATCGGCATGATGGGGTTGCCGGTCTTCTTGGATTTCGCCACTTCGCCTATGCTTGATTTTCCTTCCTTCGCCGCTTTGAAGTAATCGCGATCGGCCGTGTTTATCCCTTTGTTGCTCCCACCGACCCCATCAGCATAGACGATTCCTTTTTGGTCGATGACGACCAGGGTCTCATAATCTTCGCCAACCGCCTTCATCACATTGGAAAGATGCTTGCTCAGCTTGTCAACGTGGCTGCTCAGATCCTCCTTGCTTTCCTTCGCCATCAGCGAAGCCGTCTCAACAAGAGTGTCTTCCACCGAGAGCTGCTTAACAACCTTCAGTTCCTCCTTTACAGCCAATTGCGCCAAATCCGACAGATTTTTGGCCTTGGCCGCAACCGTCTGTTCGGCAAATGACTTCATCGCCTTAGAAGCGTTGATTATTGAAAAAGAGCCGATAATCACAATGGGAATCAAAACTAACGAAATTCCACCTACAAGAAGCTTTCCGCCGAGCGTCATCTTCTTCACTTTGAAGTTTCCTCCTCTTTTCCGCGATAAGAACCCATTGACCATTCTGAGCCTTGCAGCTTTGTATCTTTCATTCCAGGCTGCCTTATTAAAGCATCGATCTTCAGGAAAGATTATCGGCGGAAGGGCATGGAAGCTTGAGTCTAAGATTGACATTTTTGCGCAAATGAGCGACCCATTAGAAGCGTTTTTGTATATGTCATACATAACCTCGATGAGAAGGCAAGAGGAGCAACCATGTTCGTCGTCTACCGCGAAGGCTATGAAATATTCGGAGTCGGAAAAACGCCTGAAGAGGCGAAACAAGATGCCATGGAGTGGCTGGATGACGGGGGCGAAGAAATCGAGAAGGCGCAAATAGTCGAGCAGAACGGCGCTTGCCTGGGTCAGCTCTATGTCGGAAAGTGTACCGAAAGGCTGGCCGCCGCCCTGCAACAGGACAGCGCAGAGCTCGTATTCGATTGGAACAAAGAGGGCATGCTCGATATCGTTGAAGGAGAAGACGTGGAAAAATGAAGAGAAAGGACCTGCGTTCGAAGTGATGGGCAGGCCGGAATCATCCATATTTTCACGATATTTCGGCAACCATCTTAGCCTTTCCTTTTGAAAGCGTTCGTGATTGAAACCTCCAGAGCCGCAGTAAACCTTAGCCTGCTCATCTTGGCGCATTCTTTGCCTTCTCTATGACCAACCATGGCAAAGGAGGTTGACATGACAAATTTCACGCGAATCATCACAGGTCTATTGCTCGGGACTGCGGGCTTCTTCGAGATCCCCTACGACCCCGCCGCAGGGTGTAGCGCTCTTTTTGTAAGTGGAATCCTGCTCATTTCCGGAATGGAAAAGCTGTGGAGCCTTAAATGCGCTCCCGGGGCATCCCGTGCGGTATCGCTCCAACCGAGATGATGATTGGATTCTATTCCGAAGAACGTCATACAAGCGTTCGTGCAATAACCACAGGATAGGGAAAGAGGAAATCCATGCCAATACCAGGCAACCTTTTGACGACCGCCATGGCCGTAATGCCTCACAAAGACGTAGACCGCGCGCTTGAAACCGCGCTTTCCATGGATGTCCCATTTTGGCCTCAGCTGCCGCTTCTCAACTATTATGAGGACATGTACGTTCAGGCTTCGGAACACTTTCCAGGCATCATTCTGGATATGGAAAACCGCACGCTGCGATTCTCTATGGATAAGTTCGAAAATGATCTGGCGGAGTATTTCACGCATCTGGACGATCCGGGTTATTTTGACATCAGCCCTGCTTTTTCCGTAGTCTACCACCGCTTTCTCGGCATGAGCCTTTCAGATCGCCCCGCTATTCGAGGACAGCTCGAGGGACCTGTCAGCTTCGGCTTCAATATCCTCGATCAGGACAAACGCCCTATCATCTTCAATGACGACGTCCGGCCTTTTATGCTGGAATTCATGGCCCGTCGAGTGAATGTCCAGCTGGATCGATTGAAGCAGTTGAACCCGAACGCATTCATGTTCGTCGACGAACCCGGCCTCCAGTTCGTCTTCAGCGCTCTGTCCGGCTACGGAGACGTTGCAGCAAAACGCGATATGGAAGGTTTTTTCGCCCTGATCGAGCGTCCCCGCGGCGTTCATCTATGCGGCAAACCGGATTGGGATTTTCTTCTCTCGCTAGATTTGGACGTTCTGTCCCTCGATATGTACTCAAATGGGGAGGTGTTCGTTTCTTACGTGGATTCGATTCGGAAATTCCTGGATAAAGGAGGCGTGCTCATTTGGGGAATGGTTCCCACTAATTTCGAGCCATTCTCCCGGGAAGGAATCCCATCTCTCGAGAAGAGGCTCAAAGAGTTATGGGAAACTCTGGCAAAAAAGGGGATAGATAGAGATTTCCTGTTGTCTCGAAGCATGCTTTCCCCTGCTACCTGCTGCCTGGTGAATCCGGACGGCGAGCGGACGGTCGAGGCCGCATTCGCCACTGTAAAGGAGCTTTCCGAAAGATTGCGCAGCCATTATGGACTGGACTGAATCATCTTGATATGCCCGAAAGCCGCAGAGCAGGCGTCAAAGGCCTGCTCCGGCGCTTTTCGGAGAGAAAGAGCGGATCCTAACGTTCCTGGACTTCGATTACGGCCAAGGTGGTCGTGTTCACGATATCCTCTACATCGCAATCTCGCTGTAGCACGTTGATGGACTTGCTTGTTCCCATGAGAATGGGGCCAATGGCCTTGGCTCCGCCCAGCCGCGCCATGAGATGGTATGCGATGTTTCCCGCCTCGAGAGATGGAAAAATCAGAACATTCGCCTTTTCCCTCAATGAGTTGAAATCATAAACGGAATTGAGAATTTCGGGAACGACGGCTGTATCGGCCGCCATTTCCCCGTCTATTCTGAGGTCGGGTCGCCGCTGTTTTACGATCTGAGTCGCTCTGCTCACCTTTTCAGTGAGCGGATGCCGCGAGCTGCCGAAATTGCTGAAGGAGAGCATGGCGATTCGAGGCTCGATATCGAGCTGTTTGACGGTATCGGCCGTGCAGATGGCAATCTCCGCCAGTTGTTCTGCGGTCGGTTCGATATTAACCGTCGTATCGGCAAAGAACATCACATCCTTTGGAAACACCATCATGTAGAGCCCGGCAAGGACAGAGGTCTTCTTTTCAAGCGGAAGCGTTTGGAGAGCAGGCCTGATGGTATCCGGGTAATGCTGGTTGACGCCTCCCACGAGTCCGTCCGCATCGCCCATCTTCACCATCATGGCTCCAAAATAATTCGGATTCGTGCACATGAGGTGCGCAGCCTCGCTGCAGGTGACGCCCTTGCGGCAACGAAGCTTGTAGAACTCCGACACATACTCCTGCATTCGGTCAAACCGCCTCGGATTGACAATCATCGCACCCTGCAAATCCAGGTGGAGCTCATGGCAGAGCGCCTCGATTTCAACCTGATCGCCCAGAAGAATGGGCTTCGCAATGCCTTCATCAAGGATAATCTGGCAGGCCCGAAGGATTTTCGGGTCGACTCCGTCGAGAAAAACAATGCGCTTGGGAGCGCGTTTCGCTTTCTGAATGATCCGGCGCATGACTTCCTGCGAGTAGCCCAGGCGGCTTATCAGATTATCTCTGTAAGCGTCCCAGTCCGATATGGGCTTTCCAGCCACTCCAGTTTCAACGGCAGCCTTGGCGACAGCCGTGGATTCCCATATCAATACGCGTTGATCAAAGGGCTTGGGAATTATGTACTGCGGTCCAAAGGTGAGGCTCTGTCCTCCATAAGCTTTGATCACGGAATCCGGCACGTCCTCCCTGGCGAGATTGGCCAGGGCGTGCACCGCAGCTATTTTCATCGCATCGTTGATAGCGCGCGCATTGACATCCAGGGCGCCTCTAAAAATAAACGGGAAGCCGAGCACGTTGTTCACCTGGTTTGGATAATCGGAGCGGCCCGTAGCCATGATCAAATCATCCCGAACGCTCCTCGCCTCGTCATAGCCAATTTCAGGGTCGGGATTGGCCATCGCGAAAACTATCGGCTTATCCGCCATGCTTTTAACCATCTCTTTGGTTACAAGACCTTCGACGGAAACCCCTGCGAACACATCCGCGCCTTTCATGACCTGGGCCAGCGTCATCGGCTCATCCCCGTTAGCGAGGCGCTCTTTGTAACGATTCATGCCGTTGGTGCGGCCCTTGTACACCAGGCCCTTGGAATCGACCAGATAAAGATTTTCTCTCCTGACGCCCAGCCTTATGTAGAGCTCGGCGCATGCAATGCCCGCTGCGCCGGCTCCCGAAAAGACGACTTTCACATCTTCTATCTTCTTGTTCTGGATCTCCAGAGCATTCAACAGAGCGGCTCCGGATATGATGGCGGTCCCGTGTTGGTCATCGTGGAAAACGGGTATGTTCATGCACTCCTTCAAACGCTCTTCAATGTAGAAGCACTCTGGAGCTTTGATATCTTCGAGATTGATGCCGCCAAAAGTCGGCTCGAGGAGCTTGACTACCTTGATGATTTCATCGGGGTCGGTCGTACCGAGCTCGATATCGAACACATCGATGTCTGCAAATCGTTTGAATAGAACACCTTTTCCTTCCATGACGGGCTTGCCCGCCAAAGGGCCGATATGACCCAACCCGAGCACAGCAGTGCCATTCGTGACTACAGCGACCAGATTCCCCTTCGCAGTGTACTCATATGCCTTCTCGGGGTTCTTTTCAATTTCTCGACATGGCTCGGCGACTCCCGGAGTGTACGCCATCGCCAACTCTCGTTGAGTCATGCAAGGTTTGGTGGACTTGATTTCTATTTTACCGGCTCGTCCGTCACGGTGATACTGTAACGCGTCTTCTTTACGTATCTTTTCCATTAGGCCTCCAACTAGAGAGTCTTGCTAATAGTGGCATAAATGGCTCACGCCCTTTCAGTGACGAAAACCTGGCCGCGCCCAACTTCAAAGCATCATCTTTGGTTACTGAGAATTGGACTTGGACAAAATTATAACATGATAGATTCTTAATGTTTTTTATTTTTTCACAATGAAGCAAAGGGCGAAGGACAGAATACGCTTTGACACAATCCCGGAAATTGTTATGCTTTATGGCGCTCATACAACCGGAGTCGATTCGTTCACATGAAGAAAACCTTGGAATAGCGCAAGCCAATAGCGGACACTCGAATATCTGAAGGGATACCTATGATTGAGCTGAATTCCTGCGCTAAAAGCCTATCGGATGATTGCAATGAAGATCGGGCGATGGAAGCTCAGAAGATTTTGGTTTTTCAACAATCCGGCAGTGGAGAAAACAAAATCAAGGGAATCAGGCAGTATGGAGGCGATGATTTCGTTCTGGAGACTTTTTGCATCGATGCAGCGCTCCCATCCATCATTGACGACTCTACCGACTATCTGCCCAAAGAGATCCGGGCAGCCCTGGTTTTGGACTACCTCAAGCACCCGGATCTGTCTCACGATCTGGGAGTGCTTTGCAGCAAGAACGGCGTGCCCATAGTGGCGTCTGGAAAGAAGTGGCGCATCGAAGGGGTTCTGACCCCTCCCACCTGATGTGGCCTTCCCAGACTGGATTGCCTGGGCCGGTACGGCGAGAAGTTCGGCTCGCCGGAGTTGTCTATTGAGATCGTAGGTGGAAGAGTCGTTAAGATCGAGGTGCTGCGGGGCGCTCCCTGCGGAGCCACATGGGAAGCGGCTGCGCACATTGTGGGGCTTTCAGCGGAAGAAGCGCCTATCGCAATAGGTCTTCAGACGCAGTTCTTTTGCTCTGCAGACCCGGCCGGATGGGATCCCCTCTATGGAAAAAGCCCCGTCCATTTTGCAGGTGAAGTCCACAAGGCCGCGGTCAAACGAGCGCTGGCGAGATATCGAGTTCGAGGAGAAGCGGACGACTAACCCTTGTCGCGCGACTTCTTTCCCATCATCGTGCGGACGGGAGCAGTGCACCTGTCCGCACATTTTTGTCGGCCTTTGAAGCCCTTATTCTCGACAAAGCGCAGAGAGAGCCGTATTGACGCTGCTCGACAAGCTCAATGAGGGGAAAAGAGACGAATCCGCACAGGCTCCACCGACGCATGAACAAGATCGATGATCCTTTAGTCAACGCACCCCAGCTCTTCTCTGCTGATCAATCCACTTAGCCTCACTATACATCGTACAGCTCAAGAGAGCCTTCATCGGTCTTGTAAAAGAGATACACGCTTTGATGAGGACGGCGACAAAATTTCGCCAGAAGAAGAGGATCATAAGATGCAAACACTACTGCCGACAAAAAGGGCGAGCCCTCCAATAGCTTCTCCACCTGATCTTTTTTGAGTCCACCACGCGGAATATCGGAAAGCTCCCACTCGTCAACGTCAAGAAATCGGTCCAGCAATTCTCTATGCTTAGACGTAAGGCATTGTCCTTTGGCGATGAAAACCGGCACCGGCCTTTCCATGGATCTTTCCTCCTTACAAACAGGTAAGTTCAAAGGCGCTGCAGAACGGATAAGTTATTTGCCCAATATAAGCATCTTAATTGTGTAATGCGCTCTCCTTCATTTTTTTGCCGATTTTCTCAAATGCGTGAATCCTGGTGCTGAGCCGACAAACTGAATCAAAGTTGCTTCCAAAACCCAATGCCTTATCTTCTAGATAGTTATATAATATTAGAGAAATTTTCTTCTCTACCAGGCAGGAAGCGGAGCATAAAGGTGAGAGCCTGCCTTGGACGCGCCAACCAAAGCAAGAGCAGGCCGGAACATATGAAGTGGAGGTTTTTCGAATGAAA
The DNA here is from genome assembly GCA_964578835.1 of uncultured Syntrophobacteraceae bacterium. Taxonomy (GTDB): domain Bacteria; phylum Desulfobacterota; class Syntrophobacteria; order Syntrophobacterales; family Syntrophobacteraceae; genus CAZOEL01. The sequence continues at coordinate 31,099 of CAZOEL010000029.1, forward strand.
GAGAAGAATGAAATTCTATATGAATACGTAAGCGATATGCTGGGAGTGGAAAAGCATACGCTCGAGGCCATAGAGCGGCAGACGCGCGATGAGCGGGTAAAAGAGTATAGAGAAGCCTATGAGCTTCTCATGAAGATCGAGACATCTCTCACCATGCACACGATCGCTTTGGAGAGATATCTATCAACGCTCGATGGAGGCCCGGAATCGTTGTTGAAAAAAGCCGCAACCACAGCGCTCGGGGCTGTTGCCGGATTTTACAGCAAAGTTCGAGCGGAGGATCCCGTATCGAGAAATCTTCGAGACGATTATACTGCGCTCAGTCTGGCCGCAATCAGTTACACTATGCTCCATACTACCGGATGCGCGCTCAACGAACCGCAGATTTCCGAGATCGCCCTTAGACATCTCAATGAGATCACACCCTTTATAGCTTCCTTGAGCAGACTGATCCCGATTGTCGTAGCGGAAGAGCTTTCAAAAGAAGGCAAGCTGTCTTATCCTTCGGCAGCGCAGGAAGCCCTGACGAATACTCAAAGAGCTTGGAGCCACGAGGTAATCGGCTAGGATAAACGGCAGGAGAATCAACTGGTTTGCAGGGGATGGCCGCTTTTCGCCTTCATGGCTTTTTCCTGGTTTATTTGCTTGTATCTGCAATTCTGGGAAAAGCCGGTCGAAAGCATGCTTCATCAGAATATTGCAGGAAGCGCTTTTTGCGCGGATCGAACGATTGGTTATCTCTAGGAAAGCAGTCCAAAATCCGAGCACAAAAAAGGGCGGGTAAACAGAAGGTTCACCCGCCCTTTTTTCATTATTTCCCGCTTGATTGCGATTAAGCCCTGAAGATGTGTTGATTGTCAGCCGTGTACACGCCTCGAGCGTCTACGATGAGTTGAGCATTGGATCTGATGGCTTCCCAGTCGAATAGATCGTGCTGTGTGACCACGAGAACGCAGTCGAAGCCTTTCAACGCCTCTGGTGTTGGATCAACGCTCTTGAGGTCGAAGTAATGCTCTCTCATCTTTGGAAACACGGGAATATGCGGGTCTGAGTAGGCAATGTCGGCGCCACAATCGCGAAGTTTTTCCATAATAATAACGCTGGGCGACTCTCTCGGGTCATCGACATTCTTCTTGTAGGCAAGCCCCAGCACCAGGACCTTCGCGCCCTTGAGAGCCTTTTGCCGGCTGTTCAGAGCATACATTACCCGTGAAACCACATAGTCCGGCATTCCGGTATTTACCTCTCCGGCAAGCTCGATAAACTTCGTGGCAAGCCCGTATTCTCTCGCCTTCCACGTGAGATAGAAAGGGTCTATCGGAATGCAATGGCCTCCCAGCCCTGGTCCGGGATAGAAAGGCAAGAACCCGAAGGGCTTCGATGAAGCAGCTCTTATTACTTCGAAAATATCCATGCCCATCTTCTCGGCCACTAGCTTCAGTTCATTGACCAGAGCGATATTCACAGCCCGGAAAGTATTTTCGAGGATTTTGGTCATCTCCGCAACCTTGGTCGAAGTGACGGGAATCACCTGGTCGATCACTTTCCCGTAAAGCGCCATTCCGACCTCGCTACAGGCTGAGGTCGATCCGCCGCAGACCTTGGGTATGGAGCGGGTGCAGAAGCTGGGATTTCCGGGATCTTCCCGCTCGGGAGAATAAACGAGGAAAAAATCGTCGCCGATCCGCCAACCTGCCTTCTCGAGCCGCAATCTTAGCTCTTCTTCCGTGGTCCCGGGGTAGGTCGTGCTTTCCAAGGAAAGAACCTGGCCGGCGCGCAGATGAGGAAGCACGGTTTCAACAGAATTGATAATAAAAGAGAGGTCCGGCTCCCGGTATTTATTGAGTGGCGTGGGCACGCACAAAATGATGGCGTCGACTTCAGGAACGCGGGAATAGTCTGTCGTCGCCTCGAAAAGAGAGGAATCGACGGCCCCTTTGATGCTCTCTTTCGGGATGTGAGCGATATAGCTCTTGCCGGCCATCAGAAGGTCGACTTTCTGAGGATCGACATCGAATCCCAAGACTCTATACCCAACTTCGATATAACGAAGAGCCAACGGCAAGCCTACATAACCAAGGCCAATAATTCCGATAACAGCTGACTTGTTGTTCAACCTCTCAATGAGCTCAACCTTCATTCTCGCCTGATCTCCTTTTTAATGTTACCCTTTATGGAAAAATTTCGAATTGATTGTCCTGGGGCTCAGTCCATCCTCCACCATTTTGAGAAGATACTGGCCATAGCTGTTCTTTTTCAAAGGCTCGGCCAGGGAGCGCACTTCATCGGGACCTATATAGCCCATTCTGTAAGCCACTTCTTCTATGCACGAGACTTTCAACCCCTGGCGCTTTTCGATCGTTTCGATGAAACAGCTGGCCTCGATCAACGAATCATGAGTGCCCGTATCGAGCCAGGCGAACCCTCTGCCAAGAACCTCCACGGCCAACGCGCCGCGATTCAAATATTCCCGATTAACATCGGTGATCTCAAGCTCTCCTCGAGCTGAAGGCTTGAGGTTGGATGCTATATCGATCACGTCATTGTCATAAAAGTACAAGCCCGGAATCGCATAGGGAGACTTAGGCCTGGAGGGTTTCTCTTCGATGCTCAGGACCCTTCCCGTTTCGTCGAAGTCAACGATTCCATACCTCTCCGGGTCTCGGACCCAGTAGCCAAAGATGAGCGCGCCTGTATCCATTTGAACGGCCTTGCGAAGAACGCCTTGAAAACCATGGCCGTAAAAGATGTTGTCGCCAAGGATCAGGCACACCCGGTCCTTTCCAATGAACTCCCTGCCGATGATAAACGCCTGCGCCAGCCCTTCGGGACGAGGCTGTTCAGCAAAAGAGAGCCTAAGACCCCACTGGCTCCCATTTCCGAGCAGGGTGATAAAACGCGGGAGATCCTCTGGGGTGGATATTATCAGGATGTCGCGAATCCCCGCCAGCATGAGGACCGAAAGCGGATAATAAATCATCGGCTTGTCGTAGACCGGGAGGAGCTGTTTGCTGACCACCTGCGTGATTGGATAGAGCCGGGTGCCGCTTCCCCCCGCGAGGATAACGCCCTTCCAGGACTGCTGAGCGTTTGCTTCTTCCGTTGTGAATTCAACCATCTCTAGATCTCCTTGACTATTGCGCCAGAAAAATTAAACCGGCAAATGCGGCTCACGCTCACTTGCGCGCTTTACATGCCGTAATGGCGCTGAATCCATTCTCTGTAAACGCCCGTCGCGATCGACTTCACCCACTCTTCGTTTTCCAGGTACCAGAGAATAGTCTTCCTTATTCCACTATCGAAAGTCTCTTTGGGCCGCCAGCCCAGTTCTCTCGCGATCTTCGAGTCATCGATCGCATAGCGCCGGTCATGACCGGGACGATCCTTGACAAAAGCGATGAGCGACTCATGAGGCGCATAGGGAGAAGATCGGAACATTTCATCCAAAGTTGAGCAAATACTCTTCACGATCTCAAGATTTGTCTTTTCACAACGCCCGCCTATGTTATAGGTTTCGCCGGGACGGCCCCGCTCGACAACCAGCCGTATTGCATCGCAATGATCCTCCACGTACAGCCAGTCCCGCACGTTCAAGCCATCCCCGTAGATCGGCAGGGGCTTGCCGCTTCTCGCGTTCAATACGATCAGAGGTATCAACTTTTCAGGAAATTGTCTCGGCCCATAGTTGTTCGAGCAGTTGGTAGTGAGAGTGGGGAGCCCATAGGTGTGATGATAGGCTCTGATGAGATGATCGCTTGCGGCTTTGGACGCCGAATAGGGACTGTTTGGAGCATAGGCCGTTTCTTCGCTGAAAGGAGCGTCATCAGGTCCCAGGGAACCATAAACCTCGTCTGTAGATACGTGCAGGAAGCGAAACGAATCCTTTAGCCCGTCGGAAAGGCCTTCCCAATAACGCTTGGCTTCTTCCAGCAGATGGAAAGTGCCGACGACATTGGTATGGATAAAATCTGCGGGACCGGAGATGGAGCGATCGACGTGAGATTCGGCCGCGAAATTTATCACTGCGCATGGGGCGTGCTCTTCAAAAAGCTTCCGGAGCAACTCACGGTCCTGGATGTTTCCCTGAACAAGCTGGTGACGAGAATCTTCTCGCAATGCTTCCAGGTTCATGGGATTCCCTGCGTAAGTCAGCAAATCCAGGTTGACTATGCGAACATCAGCCCCGCTCTGCAATGTTCCCAGGACAAAGTTGCTGCCGATAAACCCCGCGCCGCCTGTAACCAGATAAGTTTTCATCTCCTGATGTTACCCCTTCTTGACTTTCTTCATTTCGTCCACCGAATTTAATGGGCCATAATAGCACTGATGGAAATTCAATGGGAGAGTGAGCTCCGGGAAATCTTCTTCTCAGCCTCCGTAGCGATCCTTTTCGTCAAACTTTCTTGGCCTCAATTGAATAAGCCGCTATTATCGAGGGGCGGCTGCAACATCATCATTCATTTCGGGAGACGCCATTTTGCCCAGAGACAAACATTTAAGGATACTTCATCTCGGAAAGTACTTTCCACCCGTCAGAGGCGGCATAGAGAATTTCCTTTTCGATCTCGCCAGGGCTCAGGCCAGGGCGGGAGACATTCCCCTCGTTCTCGCCCATCATGAGAAGCCTTTCAAGTCTTCGATCATGGAGACCAGCGCTCCGCTCCGCGTATACAGAACAGCCACTGTCGGCACTCTTCTTTACGCCCCGATCGCTCCTGAGTATCCCTTCACGCTGAACCGGATACTAAAACAGTTCAATCCGCATGTCATCCACGCGCACCTGCCAAACACCTCGGTCTTCTGGCTGCTCCTCCTAGCGCGTCGCCGCCCCGTGGTCGTCCACTGGCATTCCGACGTCGTCGCATCCTCGATTGATAGACGCCTGGCAATGGCGTATAGATTCTACAGGCCCTTCGAGCGAAGGCTGCTCGACCTCGCCTCGGCAATCATACCGACCTCGCAGCCCTATCTTCGGAGCAGCATCGCTCTGCGGAATTTCGCCCATAAGTGCACGGTCATTCCCCTTGGACTCGATCCCTCCCGGCTCTACTCTCCCGGCGAACAGGAATTGAGAAGACTGAGATCTTCCTATCCAGGCCAAAGCCTCATCGCGTCAGCCGGTCGCTTCGCCTACTACAAAGGCTTCAATTTCCTTATCGACGCAGCAAAAGATCTCACAGGAACGACCCTTGTCATCGCAGGAGACGGCAAACTGAGGCCATCCATGGCGGAAAGAACCTCCAACCTGGGCCTGTCAGAAAGAGTCTACCTGCCAGGTGAGATCGAAGACAAAGAACTGCATACCCTGATGGCCGCCTGCGATATCTTCTGCCTGCCCTCCGTTGAGCGAACGGAAGCTTTCGGATTGACGATCCTCGAGGCAATGGCGTTTGCAAGGCCAATCATAAGCACCGCCATTGAGGGTTCAGGCGCAGGCTGGGTCAACGAAAATGAAAAAACCGGACTAGTTGTCCCGCCCGGCGATTCGAGCGCCCTCGAGTCGGCCATTCACTCTCTCATGTCATCGCCCGACCGGCGCATCCGCATGGGGCAAAACGCCAGAGAACGTTTCTTAAGCCAATTTCACATAGATCGGATCGCCCAAAAAGTTCAAGAGCTCTATCGCTCGATTCTCAGTTGAATGCCGCGAAAACAGAGAGGCGTATCATTCAACGCGCCATACGCCGCCGACCTGTGGATGGTAAAACACGGGAACGAACCCCGGCGTCTGCATGGGCGACTCGAAAAGCAGCCTGATGGCCACAGACTGGAAGAGAGCATGATTCATGACATATAAATCAGGCGTGTCGTGAACTCGAATGGCGACAAAGCCATCCTCCCAGCTGTAATCGGCGACAGTCGATTCCGAGGTGGTGACATTCACCACCTTGGCAAGCTTCAGATATTTGTCTCCTTTTCTCAGCGCGCCGCTTTGCTCGTCCAGTGAAACCTCTTGCTGTTTGAAAACCGAAATTTCCGGGTGGACGCCCTCTTTGAGATCGAAATTCCAGGTTCCGAAATAGTACCACCAGAAGGCTTTACCCGCAAAATCGTTGCTCAGATAGAGGTAAGTCGGCTCTTTCGGAAAGAGAAACCCCACCCAGAAAGATTGATCCTCCAATCCATGGCGTTTCAGGATATCTTCCACACTACCCGGATTGGAAAATACCTCTCGAAGGAAAGAAGCAGCTTTTTCCAAGCCCCCAAACTGATCGGATATTCGATATAGTCCGGGCAGATCGCGCACGGCAAAAAAACGTATCCATCTTCGGGCAAATAAAGGATCTTCAGTGCTCAACGGCGCCGCCGCAATGTAGGTCCTGATGGGAGACTGGCTCCCCCCATCAATAAAGGTTTTTCTTCCGGAAAAATATTGAATGAAGTAGCCGTCGTCCCACCACGCCCACACCGAACCGGAGGAGGGCGCCTCTTTGGCGATCGCTTTAGCCATCGCAGCTTTGGGCGACCAATTGGAAGGGCCAAACAGCGTACTAAGGCTGCTCGCAACCCCGGGCGCAAGGAGAGCGGACGCGACGCCTGCGACGATACACCATTTCAAGATCGAGGAGCGCAGCTTTTCCAGACAACCCAGCTTTGGCAAGACCTCGCCGAGGAAATATCCCAACCCAATGGCATAAAGCGGAGTAAAAAAAATAAGAAACCTGTTGGAATAGAACGTTCCAAAGCTGAGAGCCAGGCATGGAATCAGCAGCACAATGAGATCGCGCCTTCGCCAGGCAAGAGACACAAGCCCCAGAAGCCCGATAAAAAAAGGAACATAGTGCCCGCTGACTTGCTTCGCCACACTTTCCAGAGTCGGCGCTTCCAGTTCACTGATGGAGCGTCCCACTTCGGGGAAAATGGAAGTCGTCTCCTTGGTAACCAAAGAAAGTTGACCGGCCGCCAAATCGAACAGACGGAAAAGAGGGCCGGGAAGATAGGGATAGAGGGCAAAGACAATGCATAGCACGCTCAGCCCTCCGATAGCCAAGATCCCGATCTTTATGTATTTCTCAATCCTCGACGAGGAGAGAAAGCAGCTCAATCCGTACGCCAGCGCCAATAAAATAGAACTCAAGTATCCGGCTTGTATCCACCAGAGGGAAAAAAGCGCAAGGAGCGCGAAAACCGCTGCGAGATAATAGAACCGTTTCCGACCGCTCTCGCTCACGAAACAGTACAAGGCATAGCTCATAAGGAGAACAAAAAAAGGGTTGAGGGCGTCCGTATCGAAGCGGCCCAGGCAAGTCCGAGAATACCAATAGTAGCTGGAGGCTCCGGCGATGGAGGCGATAAGCCCGATAAGATAACTTCCCATAACCCGGCTCCAGAGAAAATAGACCGGCGCCATGAGAGAAGCCAGAAGAGGCGGCAGGTAGAAGGCGATCTTTTCCGTCGAAACTCCAAGCGCCCTATGAATGCCCGCCGTGAGAGAAACAAGGAGCGGCACAGGCCTTGGCCTGGCAGCCTCCGGGCGATTGTCGTCTATATCGCGATAGCGGTCGTTTATGAGATCATCGGTAAGGCGCAGGTAGTAGTAAGCATCCTGAGTCGCCATGAGCGGCTTCTCATTGTCCACAAAAAAAAGGCTTCTGTATGTATGCCATTCTTTCAGGTGACTGAAAGGAATGTACAAGGAGACAAACAGCCCCACCAGAAGAAATATGGCGAGCAGCGCTCTGCCGGATGGGAGATAAAATCTGCTCTCCTTCTTGGCGACGGGCTCCTGGCTTGCTTTGTCCTGCTTCTTAACAACTTTTCTGCTCTGCCGCAAATGCGCTCCCAAAATAATCACCACTCTTTTTAAGAAGCCTTATGCCAAAAGCTCACCGCTTTTCAACTTCTGAATGGTCTCCCGCTTTAGAAGTTCTGGAGACATCGTCACGACCACCCTCCAACAAGGCAAGGCGTTGAGCCAATCGACGCAGCTCACTCTGCTGTTTCGATCTATCCAGATCCATGGTCAGCATCTTGATCAACATCATACCCAGGCAAATCACGACAAGAAGAATGGGTGGGTAAGTCACTCCCAGACGATTTCCGACCGCATCCACTATGCCGGGAAAGATTCCCAGCAAGAGGGCTGCCCCCGCGGCAGAAAGCCACCAAAGAGCATAACGGCTATAGAGTAGGTTCCTACGGACAAGCAACAGCAAAACGCCGGCTATCACTGCGCCCAGCACTGTCGATGTGATTCTATATGAAACCAAGGCTGTTGTTCATCCTCCACATTAACTCTGTCTTAAATCGTTTCAAAAATAATCTAATTGATCTATCGCTTCGCCACGCACAAAATGCTTGTCTGAAGCATGTACTTCATCACCACCCACCATGAATTGAAGATCCTGGAGGAGCCGTTCTTCCTGGGACACATGGGAACCTCGTTCTCGACGATGCGAAACCCGGCGTTCTGCAACAAGAGCAAAACCGCAATATCCTGATGGTCGATAAGCGCCGCTTCCCGGGATGCGAGAAGAGTCAGGGCTGCCCGATTGTAGGCTCTAAATCCCGATGTAAGGTCCCTGATCCGGAGGCCAGACATCCATCGGAGCATCGTCCAGGCAACTCGCCTGGCGGCGCTGCCTCTTTCCGTACATGATCCAATCACCACATCGGCTTCTCCAGACTCAATCGGCTCGAGTAACGCTCGGATGTGAGAAACCGGGTGCTGGCCATCGGCGTCGATGGTGACGGCTGTCTGATATCCATGATTCTCCGCATAGCGCAGTCCTGTCTGCATCGCCCCCCATGCGCCAAGGTGCAGGCTGAGCGGCAATATTTGCGCGCCCGCAGATCTGGCCTCTTCGATCGTGCCATCCGTGCTCTGGTCGTCTACCACCACCACTTCACAATCAACTTCTGCTTTGATGCTCCGAATGATATCGCCGACGGTGGCCTTTTCATTCTTGGCCGGAATGATCACAAGCGTGGACAAATCTTTTCCCATGAATATCTCCGAACGATAATCAACAGAAACCCCTATACCGGGCAGGAACGCCCCGTGGGTTAAATCCCAATGCTGTTGAATGAAGGAGCCGATACAAGCGTAGGTTGGGTTGAGCGACGAGCGAAACCCAACGGTTTCGCCGATCGATGTTGGGTTTCGCTCAAGCCAACCTACAGTTCCTTCCGATTTCTTAATTCAAAAGCACTCGGGTTAAATCCGGGCCCGGGGAATTCATCCAGGCTCGAGAAGCGATCCGATCAAAGCCACTGTCGTCAAAGAAGCGTCATTATGATCTACCCAAAAAATCGAAAACAGTATAGCAAAGGGCGATACCGAAGGAAATACCCAGAAGAGAGGCCTCAAAAGGCAAAAGGCGAATCGATTTCTGCAAGAGCGGGCCATGCTCTATCCCTATCGGCAAGGATCGCATCACGGATGGGCCAGTCTATGGCGAGGTCCGGATCATCCCAACGAAGGCCGCAATCGCATTCAGGTGCATAGAAAGCGTCCACTTTGTACTGGAATTCCGTGGCGTCCTCAAGGCATTGGTAAGCATGGGCAAACCCCCGCGGCACAAGCAACTCCTTGAAATTAGCGGCTGAAAGAACGGTCCCGAACCACTTGCCGTAAGTCGGAGATCCGACTCGCATGTCGACGACGACGTCGTAGACCGAGCCCTTCGTGACTCTCACAAGCTTCGTCTGAGCGGCGGGAGGACGCTGAAAATGAAGGCCGCGAATGACTCCCTTTTGATTCGATCGCGCATGGTTGTCCTGAACAAAATCATAGGCGAGGCCGTTCACATCAAATATGCGTCTGCTGTAAGTCTCGAGGAAAAACCCTCTCGAATCCTTGAATACCTTTGGCTCCAAAATGAGTAGTCCTGGAAACTCGGTCTTTAGAAAGTTCATTATTGCCTTACCCTTTCACTCATGCGCTTCTATATGAAATGACTATCAGAATAGACGTTCAAAGACTTGAAAGGTCTTCTCGGCAGTCTTTTCCCATGAGAATCGAGATGCTTGCGCAAGACCTTTTTCCTCAAGAGCGCGGCGCAATTCACGCGAGGAGGCTACCTCGAGGAGCAGAGCGCCGAGCCGCTCCGAGTCAAACGGATCGTCCAAATACAAGGCGGCCTCCCCGGCCGCCTCCGGAAGGCTTGCTTCTCGACTGGCGATCACGGGGCAGCCACAGGCCATCGCTTCCACAACGGGCAAGCCGAAACCTTCATAGAGACTGGGATATAAAAGAGCCAACGCGCCGGAGTAGAGTTTCGCCAGGTCTTCATCATCGACATATCCTAGAAACTGGACCTGATTCTCGTCGACTTCGGCCCTTCCCCATCCGGCCCATCCGGCAACCACCAGCTTTATGTCTGGACTGACGCGCTCGAGCGCCTCCATGACGACCTTCATATTCTTACGTGGATCACCGGTTCCAACGAATAGAAAGTATTTGTCCGGAACGCGGAATCGACTTTTCGCCTCGGTTATCTCTTCAGGCGAGCGCGGGAAGAAAATGGCTCTGTCATGGGCAAGGGGCGCAGTCGTTATCATTCCGTCATCCAGGCCAAGAAGCTCGCACGCCTCTCGTCTTGTAAAATCGGAGACGCTCAAAAAAGCGTTCACCCCTTCACATCTCCTGCGAAGGAACAAATCTGAGAACAACACCCTCTCTCTGGGATGGAACTGCGGACAGCGGATGAGGGAGAGGTCATGGATGGTAAAAACAGTCCGAAGCCCCCGTATAGGAGCAAAGGGAAAGAATGCCGTTTCATGGTAGAGATCAAATTCTTCGGCTGCGGATCGGAATCTTGTCTCTCTCAGGAGATGATGCGCGAGACGAACCGCAAGAGCGACATAAGGCGGAAGCTTCCAAAAAAGATCGACTTTCTTGCTCCAATTTCCAAGATCTACGGGACCGGCGGGCAAGTTTTTAACAGCAGACCGACCATCAAAGAAACATATTTCCAACTCTCCCGAATGGAGCCGATCCAGGGCCTGATAGAGGCACCTGATGTATCTCCCTATACCGGTGTTGACATTGATGAGAGGAATAGCGTTGACGATGAGTCTGGTTTTGCTTCGGGCCATTATCTATTGAGATCTTCCATTCCCTACGCTATTTTTATCCTTAAAATTAATCCCTTATCCATTACTGCGACGGCAGAGCACTTGAAAAAAAGTCAAACACTCCGTCAGCCGCCTACCGGCAGAACCTGAAAAGCGCTCCGCAACCGCCTTGAGAAGGAAAGCCGCCGCCACTCCCGCTATGGCGTAGGCTAAAACGGATATAGGGTGCTTAATCCTATGAATGCAATATATGTGGCGGAAGTAGGTCTGAACGTCAAATTCCGCAAACCAAGCCGCGCCCAGAGTGTATAGCAGGAAATAGAGGGAATTCAATATCCAAAATCCCAGCAGGTGATGCATCATCACATGATAGGAAGATCTGCCGATGGGAAGCAGCCATGATGCCGCAGTCCCCAGCTTCGGAAGCACAGCGGCCGCCTGAAGGTTCAACCATATGCCAATGAGCGATGTCGCGTATGGCAAAACCAGACGGTCGTAAAAATGGCCGAACGCCAGCGAATAGTCGAGCTTGCCGTTGAACAGAAGAAAGAGCCCCGTTTGAAGAACGCAAACGAACAGAATCCTCCAGGGAGAAAAGACGTCGAACCTTTCCAGTTTAGCCCCATAAACGGCTCCCAAATGGTAGAACACAAGGCCAAAGGCGGCTTTGACGTATACCAGGGTAAATCCCGAGGGAGGGCTGGTTCTGTAGGGAATAAGAACGGCCGAAACTCCCATTCCCGCCACGATGGTCCAGACTGCTGTAGACTCGTAGACTCCGGCTCTCCCGCCTATCCATCGAATACCGACATAGAACGCCTGCGCGATGAAGAGCGTCAGCAGGAACCAAGCTGGAATGTTGAAAAAAAACTGATGACCAGTCGTCCACGGTTCAATGAAAAGAGTCGAGAAGGATAGCTTCGTCTGAGGAAAAAAGCCGAACAGTAGGGAGAGAGCCGATGCCAGAAGGCCGTAAATCAGGTTCCATATGAAGTAAGGAACGAGCAGACGGATGGCCCTCTTTGTAAGAAATCCGGGAACGGAAACGCGGTGGTCTTCACCATAAAAATAGCCGGACACAAAAAAGAACAGCGCCATGTGGAAGCTGTAAAGTGGCAGCCAATACCAAAACGGGCCGAATTGCGCATGTCCCAGTACGACGTACAAATGCCCAACGCTCTCAAATAGGTCATTTTGAGATTTTCATTCATGGGACTACATTCCAGCATATTCAACATCGGTCGAACGAGCTCAATCCGCAGGCGCAAACGGCGGAACATTCATACCGTACAAAAATAGGAGCGAGAGCGCTATCCGCCTTATGCGCGCATCATCTAATCAGCGGAGCAATTCGCAACGGGCGAGTTTCGAAAAGCTAGAAAAGTGACGCCGAAAAAAATCAGATCGCCCGCCACAGTCGTCAGGCGACTCAATACTACTGCCATCAAAAGGTCTGACTCATGAATCACTGATTTTAGAAAGAAGACCAGTACAAGCTCGCGTATCCCTATGCCGGCCGGCGCCCCGGGGGTCGCCATGCCCAGCAGCCATGCAACGACATATGAACCTATGGTTAAGACAATGTTATAAAAGGTAAAATTCATCACCCCATTGAGAGACCACACCACGAGGAGAAACAGCATCGCGGAAACACAAAGAAAACAGACATAAGAGAGAAAGGCGCGAGCAATATGCGCTCCGATCCATAAAAGAGCTCCAAAAAAGGCGACGAACAGCACGGCGATGAAGACGACAAGAGGTATGGCGCCATTCAAACCTGAAAAGAACACGGGACACAACAGAACAGAAAACAACGACCCGGCGGACGCCAGCAATCCCAGCTCAAAAACAGCTGATTTTGCAAATGGCCACCCGGGCAATCCTGCAGCCAGGCCCAGCGCCTGACGGCCGGCAATGTGCATCACATTGCCCGGAACATATTTTGTTATTTGGTAAACGCCGGTGAGCTTCGCGGCCCAGGGAAAACAAACGTCGACCTGATAATAGGACAAAATCTCGCGCCATGCGAAGGCGAGCAGGAAATTGGACATTCCATAAGCAATAGCCAGGACCGTAAGCGTCAACCCGGCCGTTGCCCCGATGGAAGGCAATTGGTCGACTTGGTTTCGCAACTTGAGCAGAACAATCAACACGCCGGCAAAGGCAAGGATAGCGCCGCAAAAATAGAGCGGCCTCTTCAGATATCCCGGCATAAAAGCAGCCCTATTTCTTCTTGCGGCAAAGGATCATGGTCCATGGCAAGGGAGTCTCGATTCGAATCGGTTCCAGATAACTCGAGACCAGCTTGATGAAGCTCCTTTTTGACCAATGATGCAAATGACCTGGAGAATTGCCTAGATCCCTCACATAAGCGCCCCGCGCGACGTTCATCATCCGAAATATCGGCTCCCTCGGAACGCTCAGAAGATACCGGTCGGCGTCGATGAGAAGCAGACTTCTTAGTCCAACCAGCGGATCGGGCAAATGCTCGAGCACTTCGCAACATACGGCCAGATCAGGCCGTCTCGCTGGTCTGATGTCTTCCAATTTGCAGACATCGAACCGCAGTCGACCGTTTACAAGCCTGTTTTTCGTCTGAGAAATTATTGAATAGGAAATATCGGTGGCTAGAATCTCGGCAGTTGTGTTCTCGAGCAATAACTTGGTGACATGCCCCTCGCCACAACCGACCTCAAGAATGAATTGCGCCGGAGTCATCGATAGGAGCCCGACAAGTTTTTTGTCAAATTGTCGAAGCAAATACAGAGCAATAGGGTTTTTGGTCAAGAACTTATCGCCCGATGTGCCAACGACCACACCGTCTTCTATCTTGACATTTTCCATAAGCTTCACCATCAATTTCGTTCGTGCGTGATTGGGGCCGCATTGATCTTTTCACTCACCAAGTGGTTCACATTGAACTTCCCGCCCGCCTTGATGAAAAATTCCGCGATTAATCCAAGCGAAACCATCTGAATCGAGAAAATAGAGAACATAACGCCAAAGATCAGCAAGGGCCTGTTGCCAATAGGACCCATATCAAGCAACCACAATAAGGCTAAGTAGGCCAGGATGCCACCGCCCAGCAGACCCAGCAGAACGCCGATTCCCCCAAAAAGATGCCCGGGCTTTTGGATCCAGCGGGTAGTGGCGAGGACGGTCATCAGGTCCAGTAATCCACGGACATAGCGCTCCCAGCCGTACTTTGAGGTCCCATGTTGGCGCGCGTGATGCTCCACTTCAATCTCGCCGACCCGGTATCCCAGATCAGACGCCAGAACCGGCAGGTATCGATGAAGCTCTCCGTAAACATTCAGCTTATCGATCACCTCCCGCTTGTAACATTTGAAGCCGCAGTTGAAGTCATGCAGCTTGACGCCGGTCATCCGGGAAGTCACCCAATTGAATAACTTCGAAGGGGCAGTCTTCGAAATGGGATCGTTTCGGACCTTCTTCCAACCGGACACCAAGTCGAAGCCATCATTAAGCTTCTCCATAAAACGGGGAATCTCCTTCGGATCGTCTTGAAGGTCCGCATCCATCGTAAAAACGATATCCCCGAGCGCATGGTCGAAACCGGAAGCGAGAGCGGTCGCCTTTCCAAAATTACGCCTCAGGCGTATCCCTCTGACTATGGATGAATGATCGGAGGCCAAAGACTCAATGACTCGCCAACTGTCGTCATCGCTTCCGTCGTCTACAAGAATTATCTCATGCCGATAATCTCCAGGCGCACTATCGAGAGCCGAGTTTATCCTGGATACTAACTCCGTCAATGACTCCTGCTCATTCTTCACCGGGATTACAAAACTTAGATCCATTCCGTTTCCTTACTTGTTTTCGCTCTCAGCTTTCACAACTCGTATATCTCGCAGTCCTATTCCCAGCATACGGCCATCGCTACCTCGCCCAAGCTTGGAGGGAGAGATCGGGTTGAGCATCCTGAAGCCAATATTCACTTTCTGGTCGGCTAGACTTGTATGATCGATGCGAATGACACGCCGTTTATTGCTGTTAGGAACAAACCTCCACAAATCAAATAACTTGCCATTGACGTAAACTTCAACATCCTGACTAGGACGCTCCTCAGGAACGTATGATTGAACTCCAAAGTGTATATCAATTGCGCTTTCAGGAATTTCAGGCAGAGTGAAAAGCAGGTCGGCATACGGTCCGTCGCTCCACACACCCCAAGGCTCATCGTGGCTCCATCCAAAACGTTTAATAAAACCGCTCCCGGAAAATTCGCCAACCCGGACGATTTTGTTCAATTCAACAAAGCGCGTATCCGTCTTCTTGTAGAATGAAATGTTTGCGAGGCTAAAATCGACTTCATCTCCTAAGGGCATGATATTGACCTCTATTGCAGCCCATCTCAAAAATTTCAAAGAGATAATATCGAAATATTTGTCCGTAAAAATATCTTCATTAATGGTTGCGACCGCAGTGGTCCGTGGATCAATGCTATTTTGCCAGAGAATGCGCCCTTTCGATCTTAACGTCACCAGAGCCGGTGAAGTCACGTTTATGGCGAGGTCGGGGACCGGCGCCAGCTTTGAAGATTGATGCAAAACGATTTCACTCGAGATCGCGCTCTTTCCAAACTGAATTGGCCCATTGTGAAATCCTTTTGTTCGGTATAGTTGTGTTGAAGAATCAAAGCTCTTCTCAGTGAACCAGCTTACATACATAGGAATGGCGGGCAGCAAAGAATGCTCAAAAGGGAAAAACTTCGCCGGGGTCGAAGTCAGATATATACTGGGATTCCTAACCAATTTTTCACTTGGTGGAAGCACTTTATTCTGAAGAAAAATCGCAGCCAAAATGAAGACAATTCCCACAGAGGGATAAAAACGGGATTTCGATATAGTCTCAGCGCGGGGGCTTCCTATGCAGGGAATTAAAGCTATCACCGCAAGCGGCAACGCCTGCATCAGATAACGAGATCCATAGCTACCCATTCCGCCGAATCCATTGGTGGGAAAAGCCAACCAGTTCAGGCTCAAATGAGCAAATAATCCTAGCAAGACAAAACATGCTGCCCTTACGTGAATAAACATCGCGGTTGCCAAGAAAAGTGTTCCAATTGGAAAATACCACAAAATTCCAGTTTGTCGGCCAATCAAGAATTCCATGACTTTCAGCGGTAGCAACTTCAGGTTGCCCAGCAATCCGGAGATCAACAGCGACGCATCAAACAGATGTTGCGTTATGCCTTTAACTGGCGCCTTCCATCCATTTTCAAGTGGAAATGGAGCTTTCACAGCACAAAATCTTAGTCCCTGATAGGCAAGAAAGTTACCATCCTGAAGAATATTAACGAATGTTGGGATACTCCATCCCAAAACGATAGTCGCAAGCGCACAAAGGCGGATTTTCCAACTTATTTGCGATGCGGCAAACAGTAAGAATGGAATTATTATTGCGAATGTAACCTTTTCAAATATTGCCAAGCCAAGTATAAAACCTCCGGCGACGGCCGCTCTTGATCCTTTTCCAGAAAGCAATAAATAGGCGCCAGAGAACAACAAAAAGGCTATTAGAAGGTCTGGATGCGCGATGGAAACCCAGGCAAGAAACGGACTAAGGAAAACAAAGGGCATAGTTAAAAGCTGACCATAATTATCTCCATAGACTTCTTTAACCACTTTTAAGGTCAATACCGCTATCGCGAGCAGTAGCATCGAATTCAACACGATAAAACCGGACGAACCAAACAGCCCATAAAACGGCGCAGAGAGGCATGCATATAGAAATGGCTTCGCGTAGTATATCTCTCCGTCCTTGTTTTGCTTGAGGAAAAGGAACATCTCCCTTGAGGACTGAACCAGCGGGAACAGTGAGTTAAATCTATTCAGGTCATCAAGCGAGTAGCGCAGATCCAGGTCATGCCAGACACTCATTGAGGCCATGACATGCGTAGATTGATCGTTGTTAAGAATCCTCTTCTCATCTCCAACCTTATTCAGAATAGAGCTAGTGAATAAGAAACCTGCTACTAAAAGCCAAATGAAAAACCAAAAATTCTTTTTACAGGGCAAACTCATTTTTGCTCCATGCACAGCCATAATTAGGCGGGTTGAGCTGGGCTGCTGCTCAATTCGTGGAAGCTATAAGAAACCCTGAGAGAATAACTCCTTTGTTCCGACAAGCAGAGAGCCATTTCTTTACAACTCCTATTTTTTACTCTTCATTCTGCCAGCTTTGAAGCAACTCAACGCCTACTCGGAAGCGCGGCTATATCTATATGATCCGAATTTGCAGCTTCGAAGCAGTTCATAACCTTTTCAGGATCTCTGCCACAGTCGACCACTCCACCGCTTGGTTCGAGCACGCGGAGAGAGTAATCCTCGTTAACCAGCAAAAGCTCGAGGTACTCTTTGCCCGAGACCTTGGAGACGACTTCTAATGCGAAGGGAGAAAATTCCGAAAGAACCACCGGAGTAAACTTAGAGAGCAAAAGTCTCCCACCGCTAAGCGCCAGGTATTCAGCTCCCTCGATGTCTATTTTGATGATATCCATTCGATCCATGTCTTTCAGCACATCGTCCATTCGCACACAGTAAGTCAATGTTGTGGCCATCACCCCGCTCAAATCATCATCGATAGCGGAAATCTGGCCATTGCTGGCAGAGTTATCGTACCCAACCAACCCGTTTTTATCCGCAAGGGCAAAGGGATAGATGGCGACGTTCTCGAAATGGTTTATTCTGGTGTTCAAGTAAAGAAGTTTTAAATTGTATTGGAACGGCTCGAATGCATGGACCCTGCCCTTGGGCCCAATATGATAGGCAGCCAAAAGACTGAAGAATCCTATATTGGCTCCTATGTCGATGAAAGTCATCCCAGGGCGCAAAAGCTCTTTCAGCGCTCCAGTGACGTTTGGCTCATAGCTCTTGGATTTCTCGATGTGCAGTCCGACGTCTATGTCAGACAAAGAAACGTACATCCTAAAGTCGTCCAAATCGACCAGTCGGTGCTCGCTGCTGGCAAGGTCGTTCAATTTCCGGCCCTTGAACTCGGGCGAGGAGAGATACTTAGAGACAACGTTGACAAGTTCATTGTTCACCAAATGCCGATGGCTTGACCATTCGGTTTTGCCTGGATTTCTGCCAAGGAGGAGCCGAAAGCAATAATAGATGTCTTCTTCAGTGCTCTTGCATGAATACTCCTTCTCCCAGAATTGCGTCTCTCCCTCGCAATGTTTTAAGGGTCCGACCGTATAAGCAGCTTTGCAAATCCTCGCCTTAAGCCTTTGCAGTAATTCAAAAAGCGCCATTAGCACCCTCCAGGATAGGATTATGAAGATGGCGACTAAGTCGCCATCAAAAGGTATCGCCGATATATTCAAGGCACCACTCGGGAAGCTCAACTCCATATTTTTCGGCGCCCCGCAACAGATTTTCGACAAAACCCGGCGTATTCCGCCAATGGCCTTCCGACAGAAAGAGCTCTTTATAGCGCTCTGGATGCTTCTGCAGAAGCAGGGCGTCCTTTTCAAAAAACCGGTTGCGTTCTGCGAGCGATTCTCGCTGGACATCACGGCGGTGAGGCGGATGGTAAACCCGCACATCATGGGCAAAAGGAACCTCGCCCACCTCCTGGGCCCTCCATCCAAGGTCCGTATCCTCTCGAAAATGAGGATTGTCGAAACGCTCGTCAAAACCGTTGAGCGCATTGAAAACCTCACTCCTGATGAAGAGGTTCGCCGTCATGAACCCAAACCCCTCAAATCCTTCATTCGTGACCGTTCGATAGTCAGGGTCGTAGCGCTTGTCGGATTTGACCAATCCTTCGATTCCAACGATCTTCGGCTTGTCGAAATAGCGTCTTGCATTCTGCAACCAATCCTCGTGCGGCTCGCAATCATCGTCAATGAAAGCGATCGTATCTCCTGTCGAATGGAAAACGCCTGTATTTCTGGCCTTCACCGCGCCCTTCACGTCCGTGTGCAGGTAGAGAAGATCGAGGTCAAAATCCCTGTTTCTGTCCGCCCACAGCTCATCGCTTTGATCGACGATTACAACCTCAAAGTCCTTGAAACCCTGTTTCTGAAGGCGCTCCAACAAGATGGAAAGCTGCCGATGCCGTTTGTAAGTGGGAATAACTACAGAGAAAAAAGGTTTTATCTTCTTTTTGCGACGCCATGATCTTGCAAGAACCCCAAGACCAGAAGAGATGCGACTCCAGGAGAACTTCTCCTCAACAAAATGCCGGGCTCTTTGAGAAAGGCGCTCCTGTAGGCGTTGATCTCCAGCAACTTTGCGGAGGTGAGCCGGCAAGGCTTCCAAGGCGCAGACAATGAAGGCCGGCTCGCTCCCTTCCTCAATGCCTCTTGCGCCGGTCGCCGTGCTGAGAGTCGGAAGCCCGGCGGCAAAGTAATCGAACATCTTGATGTTTGTTCCGGAACCGGAAGACATGGGATTCAAAGCCATATCGGAAGCCTGCAAATAACGGATCTTTTCTTCTTCGGAAACGAAGCCGGTCAGCGCAACGTTTGAAATCCCGCGCCTATCCAGATCGCTCTTCGAAAGCCCGCCGCACACGCCGCCGCAAACTATAAACCCGATCTCGGGCATTTGCGGCGCAAGGGCATAAGCTATGAACTCCGCAGCTTCAAGATTGGGATCATAGAGCGATCCGATAAAAATGGCGCAGTTGGCGTAAGAAAGCCCAAGTTCTTGCTTCAGACGTTTTTTGCCGTCTCTGGAAATAGGTGTGATCTTTTCAGTAAAAACGCCATTGGGGACGACTCGCATCTTCTTGAAAGGAACGTCGAAAAGCCTATGGAAGAGCTCCCTGTCTTCATGAGAGCACGCCAGAACCAGGTCAGCACGGTGGCAGATCTCGTACTCAATCCGGATCACCTCTTTTACGATCTCGGTCCCGAACCCTCCATCATCGAGTAATTGAGCCCGGAGATAGGCTTCGACATTATGGGAATCGTAGACCACGAGCTGTCGGTCCACATCGATTGCGTCTCTGACCGGGGGATAGACCCAAGGGTGCGAGAAGAAAAGAATATCCGCCTTCGGGATCTCAGCTCGGACTCTCTCGAGATAATCTACGGAGTGATGCGCCAGCTGATGGAACGTCACATCGATAACGTTTTTTCCCCCTGCGCGAGCTTTCCACTCCTCACTGACTCCAAAATGCGAGTTCGAAAGGGGAATGTCTACTTCGGTCAAGGTTGGGCTCAGTTTGTGCTCTCTAAACCGTTCCCCGGGCCAGTCATAAGTTCCGACGTAGAGGGTGGGCATATCGCAGCCAAGCCCGTGATAAAGTCCAAGAAGGCGCAACCGCCCGCCTCCCAGGGGAGGATCGATTGGCTGCATGTCGAGAACAAGAACTCGACAGAGGTCTTGGTTCTGTTTGTCCATGGCAATCATCCCAGGAAACCAAGAGAGGTTAGAAGCGCCTCCGCCACGTTCTTCCAATGGATATCCCGTACCGATTGAAAGCCTTCATCTCCCATGCGCTTTGCAAGATCGTGGTTCTGGCAGAGGAGATCGAGGCGGGCGGCAATCTCCTCAGGAGAAGCGCTGCAAACAAAGCCGGTCTTCCCATCGGTCACCATATTAGCCGGCTCGCCCGAATCGACGCAAGTAATCACAGGTTTGCGACTAAGGAACGCCTCCAGCGTGACCAGGCCGAAATCTTCCCGGATAGGCAGGAATGGAACCACAAGCGCTCCAGCGTATAGATCTATTAGCTGCCGGTCGCTCACCCTCCCGAGGAATGAAATGCGGCCGTCTCCCTGCGCCATGGCGCGAAACGCTTTCTCGTCTTCGCCCGTTCCGCTGATCAGCAGCTTTACGGGACTTTTCACGCGACGCATAGCCTCGATTATGAGGTCGACGCGTTTCCAGCGGTGCAAGCGCCCGGGCATGAAAACATATTCGAAGGCATTACAGTGGAAACCGCGCATGGTGCTCGCCTGATGCAATACTCTCGAGGGCAGTCCATTGAAATCAGCAAGTCTCTTCTGCACCTCCTTGCCGATCACAAAAATCTCCCGAGTACGGGGCGGGCGCAACGCGCCGGTATCGAGAGTCAAGATGAGCTCTCGCTGTTCCCGGAGCAATCGATCCGGGTTTGGAAACTCGCGCTCGAACATGTCGTAGAAAACCCGCATGGTGTGTTGAAGATAACAGACATGGTTTGGGTGGCGAATCATGTAGGCGGGGGCTTTTGTGCTGATGACTCCGAAATAATCTGGAAGATGCAGGTCGTAGAAGCGCAGATACGCTTCCTGGATGCCTTCGAAGCAGGACTCGTCGCTAACGAGTTGAATCAGTTCAGCATCGGCTCCACACTCGTTGAGGGCTCCAACCAGTCCCTCGTAGAAGCGTTCCGCCCCGCCTTTCTCACCACTGGGGGATTTGACTCCGATGACCGCGATCCGTCTCCCACTCATGCTTTATACCCCACCAATCCATAGTCTTGAGGGCCGTAGAGCAGGGACGCCAGGGAGCCCGCAACATCTTCAGCTCGGTCATAGTCCGCTACGGGGTGCAGGTTGAGGATCTCGACATCGACAAAGCCCCTCGCCTCGGCAAGATACTTCAGCAACTGACTGGGCAGCGGATTGCGATGCGACGGGTCCATGTAAAAGTTTCGACTCGCCGTCAGAAGATTGTCCGGGTTGGGCGTCTCGAAAATCACGGCGCCTCCCGGCCTAAGAGCCCTCAAGGATTCATCGAAAAGGCCAATCAGGGTCTTGAGGTCAAGGTGTTCTACAAGATGAAAGGCCGTGATCAGACCGAAGCTTTGAGGCTTCCGGCTGCGCAACGCTTCAAGAGCATCCCCCTCTACAGCTTCAAGTCCCAGTTCCCGGCACTGTTCGACCATCACTCGATTGAGATCGATTCCCCTACAATGCAACCCCCGCTCTTTGCATAGCTCCAGCCACTCTCCCCGGCCGCAGCCTATATCGAGGATGGGCGCATCAGACGAGCCCGCCCTAATCCGTGAGACCGTTGGCAAATAGACCGCCTGACGTCTCTTGATGTCTTCACGCGTCCCCCGGAAGCGGTCTTCAAAGGAGACGTACATGGCGTCCAACAGGTGGTCTTCCTCTGTGAGCATCCGCTCGACCTGTTTGCCGCTAAGAGGTTCTGGTAAGCGCTTTCGCGCCTCTTTGAGCAAAAGAGCTAGCCGACGTTCCTGATCCAGAAGCTGGATTCGATGATCCCGAATGCTCCTGCCGATCTCGAGGATCTCGGCCCGCAACCCACGAAGGTCGCCTAAAACAACTGCCTGGAATCTCTCCAGTTCACCGGCTGAAGGCCTTGCGCTCAGTTCGCTCCGCAGCGCCTCAATTTCGCTCTTGTCCGCCTTCTGCTCGAGATCGAGAACAAAATCGCTCCGCATGCTCTCCAGGGCATCTGCTCGAGCCAACGCGCCAAGCGCGCGGCTATATTCCTCTCGCAACTCGAGCAGATCCTTGAGAGGCGCACAGGCGCTTACAGAGTCAATGACTCTGTTCAGCGACAGCTCCACGGCGGATGAAGCCTCCAAAATCCTCTGATTGCATTCGCTCAGCCGATGGTTCGAAAAGGCTTCGAACGCGCGCATCTTCTTTACGATTGTGGGAAGATTCAAAACCCCTGACAAAACACCGATCAAATACCCCACAACCGGCAACTTTCTCAAAACTTCAACGCCAAGAGGCAAAAGCAGCCCTTTGATCCTCACTTTGCGGCTTCGGCCTTCTTCTGAATACCGAAGCCTCCCGAGGATTTCGATCTTGGAGAGGCTTCCATCTCTCAAGCCTTTCAGGTAATGATCGAGCCCCGAGGCATCCGCCCCCCGTTTAAGAACGCCCCGATAGGCGTTTACGATGAAAGCGGCGTCATGAAAAGCCAGGAATTCATTGACGTGGTAGACGTCCTTAGGTTCGATGGCGGGCTCGGATATCGCCTTCGCAAGCCTTACATGCTGCAGCTTCATCCCATCGGGCGAGATCGCAGCCGTAAGGCATGGCTCCCGGGGCTCAGCTTTCTCCAGGTTCTTCCTTCGGGAGACTTCCATTCGTATCCGGTGCATGATTGCATCGACGTCTATATCCAAGGCCTTCTGCTCCTGCATATTCTCTCCAAATAATCAAGGCCGGTCCATTGCAGCCAAACGTGTTCTTCAAGAGCCCTGGCTTTGGGCGGGCTCCATTCGAACTCTGGGATTCAGCTTCGCGAGTCCAATAAAGGGAAAATCCTTGCTCCCAGCCACTTCAAAGGACCTTATCCTGTCCGTCCACTGATAGCATTCCTGTTCATGGCTGCCTTCCCGATGCGCAGCCACGGTCAAAGTGTATTTACCTGCTCCAAGATTCAGCTCCTCAATGAGATACTCGAGCCGAATCGCCTCCTGAGCTCTCATCGCCAGGGGTATCCCGAGATGAAACGTGTTGGCGCCAAATATGTCCTGTCCGTATTTATCCCGGATAAGAATGCCCACGGTCACGGCATCCACATCTTCATATGCTTTGAGGTGGATGGCAATTGCACAATGGTCTCCTGCGGCAAAGACCTCGGAGTCGGTCCCTTGACTGTTCAGCAGCTCCACATTAAGGATTTCCACCTTGAAGTTGCCGTAAGCCGCACAAGCCGTCTCGTTGCGGAGAACCACGGGCTCGCCTTTCGACCGCCTGGCGAGAAGAAAATTGTAGGCGTTCACGACATCATCCGGGGCGCCCTGCTCGACAACGAACCCCTCTTCCAGGAGAAGCGCTTGATCGCAGAGGACTTTCACCGCATTCATATCGTGGGAGACGAAAACAATGGAGCCGCCGCCCTCTTTGAACTGTCGAATGCGCTGCATGCATTTCTGCTGAAAATAAGCGTCTCCCACGGAAAGCGCCTCGTCGACTACGAAGGCCTGCGGATGAGCGTGTATTGCGATGGCAAAGGCAAGACGCATGGTCATCCCGCTCGAGTAGGTCTTCAAAGGCTGCTGAATAAAATCCCCCAGCTCGGCAAAGTCTGTAATCTCTTCAAGCCGGCTCTGGAGGTCCGCTTTGGTCATCCCGAGAAGCGCGCCGTTCAAGTGAATGTTCTGAAGGCCGGTAAATTCGGGATTGAATCCGGTCCCGAGCTCGAGCAGGCCCGTGATCCTGCCGTCAATATGGATGTCGCCGGAATCCGGGAGAAGAATTCCCGTGAGCGCTTTGAGGAGCGTGGACTTCCCTGCTCCGTTTTGGCCTATAATTCCAAGGGTCTCGCCTGGTGGAACTTCAAAGCTCACGCCCTTCAGCGCCTCATATTCGCGGCAGTGTTTTCTGCCGGTAAAGATCTCCTTGAGGCGATCCACAGGGGAGCGATAGATTTTGAACGTCTTGCGCAAATCCTTAACGATAATCATAGGAGCTTTCTCAATCTCGAGAGCGAGATTCACGGGCAGTCTTTTGAAAGACCTCCAGCGTGCGCCGCGCCGTCTCACGCCAACTAAATTGTGCGGCTCTTGCAAATCCTCTCGTTCTAAGAGAATCCCGCAGCTCCGAATCAGAGCAGATCTCATCCAGACTGTGCGCAAGGCTTTCAGCGCTCTTCGGGTCTATCAGGAGGGCCGCATCCCCCGCAACCTCCGGCAGACTGGCTGCATTCGAGCAGATCACGGGACAGCCGCACGCCATCGCCTCCAGCACCGGCAAGCCAAAGCCTTCAT
Organism: uncultured Syntrophobacteraceae bacterium; assembly: GCA_964578835.1. Taxonomy (GTDB): domain Bacteria; phylum Desulfobacterota; class Syntrophobacteria; order Syntrophobacterales; family Syntrophobacteraceae; genus CAZOEL01. The sequence goes on from CAZOEL010000029.1 coordinate 55,780, forward strand.
ACAGGCTGGGATAGACGAAGGCGACGGCCCCGCTAAAAAGGCAAGCCAACGTATCCTCCGAAACATACCCGGTGACAAAAACCCTCCTGCTCAAGCCGAGGCCTTCGATCCCCCGCCACACTTCCTCATCGCCCCAGCCTTGCCAGCCGACAAGCACCAGAGGAACGTCAGTCTTGCAGATGGAAAGAGCATCGAGGAGAAGTGGGAGATTCTTGCGCGGATCCAGCGTGCCGACAAAAAGAATATACTCGCGCGGCAAGCCATGTCGGCGCAAAGTCTCAGAGAGCTCAGCCTCGGACCTGGGCGAAAACCCAGGGTCCGGCGCCTCGTGCACCGTGGTGATCATCTGCTGAGGGATCTTTAGCTCTTCAATTATCTCTGAACGGATGAAATCGGACACCGTGATGATATGGGAAGCGTAAGGAAGTCTTCGTTTGAAGAATAAATCGAAATACCAAACGCGCTCCCTCGGATGCTTGTCGCGAAACTTGATCAAGGAAAGATCATGCAGAGTGTAAACGACCGGAACGTCCTTAATGGCCGCAGGGAAAAACGTTGTCTCATGATAAACGTCATAGGGAGCGCGACGCGAGGCGTTTCGAAGCCGCCACTCATACATCAGCCACCCTGCCGCTTGCAGGCCGACAATCGCAGGATCGGGCAACGACCAAAGAGTCGCTGTTCTCCTCGACCATAACCCTGGCTCGGCCTGCTCGGGCATCTTCTCAATAGCCTTTCTCCCGTTGAAGTAGGCTATCGAGGCGGTTTCGATCTCCTGCATTTCTCGATAAAGACAGCGCAAGTAACGCGCCATGCCGGTGAGCAGTCCCATCAGGGGAAGAGCATTGACCAAAATGTTCATCAACTGCGCGCCGCCCTATTGGATGCGTTTCAGGAGCGGAAAAAGCATGAAAGCCCCCATAAGGAAGATAAGATTATATAAGATCAGCATGTAAACCTTGATATGTCCAGAGATCTTCAACCAGGAAGCATAAGCCGCAGCAAGGCAAAAAGCAGTCCACAGCGCCAGGCCCGCCACCAATGCAAATAGCGTCATCATTATAAGAAATCCCTAACATCCTTTTCCAGAACACGGAACATCCAATAAGCGGCAAGTATCATGAGGTGAGTCAAGAAAGTCAAGATAATGAGGGACCTGTATGCAGGATCATCGTTGAAGACAAAAATGCGTTGGTAGGATTCAACGATCACGTACGCCGGATTGAAGAGCATGATCTTCTTGGCGAAATCCGGTAAGATATCGCGGACGTAGATGATCGGCGTAAACCAGAACCAAAATTGCAGGATAACTCCGATGACTTCCTTGACATCCTTTATAAAAACGGTGAGCGTCGCCGCCATGAGCCCAAACCCGAACGCAAACAGCTGTTGCAGATAGAATATGAAAGGCGCCAAAAGCAGATTCCGGTTGAATTCATAACCGGAAAACAACAGGAATATGACGAAGCACGCCATAGAGATCAAAAACGTGACCGCTTCGGACAGAATGACATAAATGACAAGAGATGGCAGCGAGATCCGGATTTTTGCTATCAGATGCTTCTTATCGAGAAAGATGCTCGAGGATCGGTTAATGGAGTTGGCCAGAGCAGCCCATGGAAGCAAACCGACGGTTACGTAGATGGCGTATGAATAAAAGTCCGATGAGCCCGGGAGCCGCCCCCCCATTAGCTTGCCAAAGATCACAATGTAGATCACCAGATTGACCATGGGTTTGATCAAAGCCCACAGGGAGCCTAAAACCGAGCCCGCAAACTGGTCCGAAAAATCCCGTCGGGTGAGCTCCCATATGAAAGCAAGGCTAATCATATATTCAACTGTGCGCTCCTACATCTAAAAGAAACGGCTTAAAAAGCTCCGGGACGGAGAGCGGATAGACTGTTTGCGCTTTCTGCGCCGAGAGCTTCCTATTTAACCCACCTCACAAAAAAATAAAAGCCATATTGCATCCATGCCGGTTCCAGCACGCATGGTTCGCTGCCGCAATCCGATACAGAAGGCAGCAGGCATGTCTCTCCACTCCGCTTTCCAAACCCTTCCAAATCACGTCCTACGACGACCGAATGTCTGCATTCCTTGGACCCAGGATGCGAACTCCGTTGCAGGCGCGCCATAAACCATGATATTGCTGGATTGATTTCTGCCAGACCCGTACTGGCCTTGAACGTTTTTTCGCCAAAAGAGCCCTTCAGGGAGACCGACGCCCGGCAATAAGACGTCTTTTGGCTGCACACCTTTCCTGCTGCTTATTTTTGCAGGAGACGACAAACTGATGGATTTCAACTCAATTCAGTATGGATTTTTTCTACCGCTGGTTTTTGTTCTTTACTGGGCGGCTGCAAACAGAAACCTCAAGCTCCAGAATCTCCTCCTTCTCGCCTCCAGCTATTTCTTCTATGCTTGCTGGGATTACAGGTTTCTCGCCTTGTTGCTGTTTTCCTCTTTTCTTTGCTTTTATGCGGGTCTTCGAATCTATGATGCAGAAGACCCCGGCGGAAGAAAATTCTGGCTTCGGATCAGCATCCTCGTCAGCATCGGGCTCCTGGGAGTCTTTAAATATTTCAACTTCTTTCTAGCTTCCTTCTCCGATTTTCTTCGTCTTATTGGATTCGAGGCAAATCCATGGTCCATCCAACTGGTGCTGCCCGTCGGCATATCTTTTTACACCTTCCATGGCTTATCGTACGTTATCGATGTGTATAACGGCAGAATAAAACCTTCGAGGGATTTCATAGAGTATGCGCTCTTCGTGAGCTTCTTTCCTCTGCTGGTCGCAGGTCCCATAGAGAGAGCAACGCACCTCCTGCCTCAGCTCCAGAAAGAGAGGCGGTTCGACTATTCAAAAGCTGTCGACGGTTTGCGGCAAATCCTCTGGGGGCTTTTCAAGAAGGTTGTGATCGCCGACAATTGCGCCGAATACGCCAACAGGATATTCGATCATTCCGCGGATTTTTCCGGCAGCACGCTTGCATTGGGAGCGGTTTTTTTCTCCTTTCAGATCTACTGCGATTTCTCGGGGTACTCCGATATCGCCATTGGAACCGCCAGACTTCTCGGAATAGAATTGCTGAGAAACTTTGCGTTCCCCTATTTTTCCAGAGACATTGCGGAATTCTGGAGAAGATGGCACATATCGCTCACTTCATGGTTTCGGGACTATCTGTATATTCCGCTGGGCGGAAGCAAAGGCGGACTATGGACGAAGGTGAGAAACACATTCATTATCTTCCTTGTGAGCGGCTTCTGGCACGGCGCCAATTGGACATTTCTAGCCTGGGGAGCATTGAACGCCATCTACTTTTTGCCTCTGCTTTTGTTGAACAAGAACCGGGAGCATCTTGAGATAGTGGCAAAAGGAAGCTTTTTTCCATCCTGGAAGGAACTCTTTCAGGTTCTATCCACGTTTGGATTGACGACCTTCGCATGGATTTTTTTCCGCGCCGAAAGTATCCAGCATGCTGTAGCATATATATCAGGCCTTTTTTCTGCGTCCTTACTGAGCGTCCCCGAACTGCCTGGGCATGCGCCGGCCACGCTTATGCTCAGCGTCTTGTTTTTGGCTGTTGAATGGCTTGGCAGGGAAGAGCAATACGCCATTGCAGGCCTGGCCGTGAAGTGGCCCAGACCTTTGCGATGGGCATTCTACTATACGGTTATTGTGGCGATTGCCGCTCTAGCGGGCAATGAACAGCAATTTATCTATTTCCAGTTCTAACGGCTTGACCAGAAGCATAATCATGAAGCCTTTCATCAGGGATTTTTTACTTTTTTTCGCAGTTGCTTTCGCCCTCAATGCTTTTCTGAACTCGATTTACGAACGTAACTTCAATGATGTCTATAACTTGAAGGTAAATTACCTGAAAGAGAACAAGGCCAACGGGTATGACGTATTGTTTTGGGGCTCCAGCCGGATCTATCGCCACATCAAGCCCGATCTTTTCGACTCGATATGCTCCAAGCGCCAACCAGTCCGTAGCTTCAATCTTGGCTGTCCAGGCGCTCTTCCGCCCGAGACCTATTTTTTGTATGAAGCATTCCTGAAAGAGTCGGGCGCCTCAGCCGCCAAGAATAATATTTGCTACGTGCTGCTCGAGATTCATCCTTACAGCGAAATAGCCGGCGTGAATCAGTTTGCCAAACAAAGCTATTATTGGCTCAACTTCAAAGCGTTTCGGACAGTGGTCTGGCATCAGCTCCATGAAAGCGCTTCCTTCCATAAGAAGTGCTCGAATATCTCACGCTCCGCACTTTGCTACCTGCTGAACACATTTGGCGTGAATTACCTTCCAAATCTATTGAAGGAAGACGACTCGCGTTTCCTGCAAACGGGGCAGGCCGGCTACTACTCTTTGGAGCAGGAGGAAAGAGCGCACAAGGGAGCGGACAATCGCCTGACCAGAAGAAGGGTGGACTTCCAGAAGGATGCGAGCAAATTAAGCAAGAGAAGGGAATCCGCCTCGAGAGCTTTCTCCAAGGCCACCTTCCCTCCGAAAGAGCATTATCTCATTCACCTTCGTCATTTGGAATCCCTCATGAAGCGCTCGGAAGAAGAAGGAATTCGCCTGATTTTCATCATACCTCCCAGATGTTCGGAAAAGGAATATGAGGAGCTTTTGTTCATCAAGAGCGCATTGTCGCAAGAGCGCATCATTGAGGTCGCCGACCCGTCCAGATTTCCTGAGCTCTGGGATGCGGAGGGCTCCTTCGACATCGGCCATTTCAACGAAAAGGCGGCTGCGCGATATACCGAGGTGCTGGCTTCCGAATTCCTGTCGCTGCCTCAGGCGAAATAGCGCCGCAACAGGCCCGGAAGATATGGTTGACCGCCCAGCCCCGTGGGTAGTAATGTTGTGAGCGGATTTCAGCATCTCATTTTCTGGAGGCAAGCTTGTTACACATTCTCACAGTTCACTGGAATGACGATCGATGGGTGGACATTCAGCTCAGGTATCTGTATGCAAATATCAAAACGCCATTCAAGGCGTACGCCTTCCTCAACGGATTGCAGGAAGACCATCGGTCAAAATTTTTCTATTCCTCATCCGAGCTCATCAAATCGCATCCAATAAAGCTCAATTTACTGGCCGACATGGCGACGCTTCATTCAAACGACCCCGATGATCTGCTGATGTTCATCGATGGAGACGCATTTCCGATTGGAGATATTCTCTCCTTCGGAGTCGAAAAGCTGGCCGATTATCCTCTCATTGCCATTCAGCGTCGAGAACACTTGGGAGATATACAGCCGCATCCTTGCTTCTGCCTCACAACCATTGGATTTTGGAACGACATCGATGGCGATTGGAAAGAAGGCTACACATGGGTGAATGAAACCGGCGCACCCGTCACCGATGTGGGAGGAAATCTGCTCAAGATTTTGCTCGAAAATGATATCGAGTGGCATCCCATGTTGAGAAGCAACCGTCGGAATCTGCACCCGATCTGGTTTGGTCTGTACGAGGACCTGATCTATCATCACGGAGCGGGCTTCAGAACGCCTTTTTCAAGGCACGACGAATCACAGCTCGGCGGATTCAGATCGGTTTATTACAAGCTCTTCAACAATACGCCCCGGCTGATTCGAAAGCTCATACCAGAAAAGCACAGGCCGCTTGCCAAGGTCGCCAACGAAAACAGGATGTTGATCGATCAGGTCTATGAATCCATTCAGGAAGACCCGTCTTTTTACCTTTATTTTCAACAAAGCGAGGAATCCCGAGTTCCAAACGACTCCGATTTTGAGTCCTGACGGGCTCAACGGTTTTTGCTGAAGCTATGGACCAGTTCCGGATGAGCCGTCTTCTCAAAAACCGCTTGAAACCGGTCGAATTCAATGTCTCCCAGTATCGGCTTCAGTTTCTCGAACAAATAGGAAGCATCCTCAACAAGCCTCGGGAAATGGAGGAAAGTTACCGGAACCGTTGTATTCGAAAAGGCCAGAAGCAGCCCGTATATGCGGTTCAGCAAAATCAGCTCCTGTTCTCCTCTTTTCTTCGTTCCGGCCAGCCCTCCGCGCACCTTCGGCTTCTTCTTTCTCATCATTCTGATTCTTTTTAGTAAAGACCACTCGGAAGCCGCGCTTTCCTGCACAAACCGTCTGCTTTCCGCAGCCGCGTACAGATCCCTCATTGGAACAAAGACATGCTCGATGACAATATCTTCTCTCTTCAGCACTTCTTCTGCATAATCGCAAAATTCAGGGTTTTTGACTACGTAAGGACTGCCTTCCTTTCTTATGTCATGCTCCAGACCGGCTCGAGCAATCTTGTTTTTCTGGAAAGTCAAATCTTCAAGGCTATATCCCGTATCAAGTCCCAGGTGGGTCAGAAGCTCGACCAGGAAAGTCGTGCCGGCTCTCCCAGTGCCTGAAATCACTACATGGTTTCGCGCCATATATTCCCTTTTAGCTGTAAAGATCGTTACGCCGAAAAGCGGCATCCGCTGATCACTCTTCCTCCGCCTTTCTCCTGGCTTTGTTTCGGAGTCTCTGCAGAGATTTTCGATGGACCGCGCGCGCAAGGGCTCTTGCTTCGAGCTTGCCAAAACGCCCATATGATTCGCAATAGGCGCTGAAAAAGCGCAGCCGGTCCTGAAGAGTCGCGAAAGCCGGATTCAGGAGGTTCATTTGAACGAGGTTCTTCTCGACCAACCGCAGTGGAACCTCATGAAACTGCCGGTTTCTTTCGTTGTCAATGAAGTGGAAAATGGGACCGTCATTTTTGTTTTCGACAAGCACGTTGTTCGGGCGCAAGTCTCCATGGACGATGCCCGTACGGTGCATTCGGCCTATTTCCCGTCCCAACTTCGCCAAAAGATCGCGTTTGGCGGCAAGCTCGTTGCGAGTCAGCGGCGTCTTGAAATTAGAATCCATGAAATAGCTAAGTCCGGTTGCATCCGCGCCTTCGGTCAACATGAGCTCGCGCCTGCCGCATGCGCCCCAGCAGAGGATTTCGGGAGAATGAAAGCCCTTCTTCCTGAGCAGCTCGCCATTCGATTTCGCTCTTTGGAGCCGGCTCCCGTTGAAGAAGGCCTTAAGCCGCTCGAAGCGGGATCTCGGCAAAAATTCTTTGTAATAGACTTTCCGCGGCGCACAGCTCTTTGCCACAACGCTGTAAGCAGAGCTGCTCACCCATTCCCATCCGGGCGGCAATTCGCGGGCGAGCAATAATCGCACGGCCGATACATACGCATGGCCAAAAGGACCACAGAGCGAAATCCCCGACGATCTATCGCTCGAAGCGGATTGCTTTGCGCAGAGCACAGCTTCGAACACGCTGATAGTTTCCGCCGCGTTTCTTTCCAGAGTCAGCTCGGAGGCGGCTTCAACCGCTCTTTTCCGCATTGAGTCCGTTGCATCCGGCGCAAAGCATCTCTCTATGGCTTCCGCAAGCGCAGGCGCATCATCCCATTTCTCCAAAACGACTCCGCAGCCTTTTTCTTCGACTATTTCGCTCGCTCCGTTGCTCTTTGTCGTAATTACGGGAAGCCCGCACGCCATCGCCTCGAGGCATACGTTGGCGGCGGGATCGTACTGGGTTGGAAGGACAAACACGTCGGCCGCCCCATAGTAGCGCTCCACATCGCGAACGGCCCCGGTAAAATGCACCCTCGAGGAAATTCCGAGTTTTTGCGCCTTCTTGTTGTACAAGCCGATCTTGCCTCTTCCAACGACAATAAGCTCGCAGTCTTCACGTTCCGCCATCGCCGTGAATATCGTATCGAGCCCTTTGCGCTTCCAGTTCGAAGATACGAATAGAAGCGTCTTCTGCGATTCGGCAACGCCAAGCTCAGAGCGCACCGCCGGACGATGCCGACCGCGGGCCTCGGCATTGAAGACAGCGTGGTCCACCCCATTATAGATGACATGGATATCGTCCGGGCTCACGCCGTAAAAATCGGAAAGCTGTTTCTTGCAAAGCTTCGAGTTCGCAACGATGCGGATGTAATTCTGCGGCTTATAGATCTGCCGTTCCAAATACAAGTTAGCGATATGAACCGGGTGAATGAGGCGCTGGAGCCATCTCAAAGGAAGGGAAGGATACTTCAGCTCCATCCAGTAACGATAGATGCCGCCCCCCATGCGATGAACATCCTGGGGAAAGATCTGCGTAAGGCCGTAGAGAATGTCGAAGTTCTCCTTCTCCGCAATTTTCCTGCAGCCATGCGAAAAGGAGAGCACCCGCGCCCAGGCAGGCTTTCTCACAACCGGAACTTTGTAGTAGCTCACGCCTTCGATTTCGGCATCCCAGGAAGCGGCGATTATCGCAACATCATGACCCGCTTCCAATAAGGCCCTGGCGAGATTGGTGGAGAAGCGCTCCACCCCGCCATGCGTCGGGGAGGAATGTTTGGCGGCAAGGGCTACTCGCATCGGTCCGCTCCCGAAAGTGATGCGAAGCATCGCTCGAGCCTGCAAGCGCGATGCTCCCAGGAGAGCTCCCGAACGCCCCGCCCTCCGGCGCTCGCAATCTTCACGGCCAATGAAGAATCGTTGAGAACCTTCAGGACGGACTCGGCCAGAGAAGCGACATTGCCCGCCTCAAAAAGAAGCCCGTTGACGCCGTCTTCAATCTCTTCTCGGATGGAAGGCAGGTCGGAGGCGACCACCGGTTTCCCCATAGCCAGATACTCATAGATTTTTGTGTGGGCGACGTAAGGCATTTTTTTCTGAGCCAGGGAAGGGGCGACGAGAATATGGAAGTCGGCCGCTTTGGAAAACACCTCAGCCGGAGGGAGGAATCCATGGAAGGTGACTCGGTGCGCGAGCCCAAGGCTTTTGGCGATATTGCTCAAATCTTTTATATGCTCATCCCTGCCTCCGATGACATCGAGACAACTCCATTCGGGAAGCAAAGACATGGCCTGGAGGATCAGCTCGACGCCCTGCAAAGGATAAAGTTGTCCGATGTACCCGATTCTCCAGGGCTCGCCCGGCCTCGGAGGCTCAAAGCTGCGAACGCTTTCGGGAAAATCGGAGGCCAACGGCACGCGGTGGATGGGCGAGACAGGCGAATAGAGGCGTTTTATGACATCCTGAAGACTTTGAGTCGTTGTGATCAGCGCATCACAACCCGAAAACACCTCCATCTCGACGGGATCGGGCCTTTCGTAGCCGGGCGCCAAAAGTCCGTGGATTTCATAGACAAAGGGGACCCCAAGAAGAGGCTTTTTCTTGAGCAAAAAACGAGCGAGCTTGATCTCCGTCAAGTAGACGACATCAACGGCGCGCTCGTTTTGCATTCTTCGGATAGCCCTCCCACAAAAGAAGTTGAAGACCGCGTGCCAAGACAGCTTGAAAGCGCCTTGGCTGCGAAGGATGGGAAGCTGAACGAGATGCAGATTCTCGAGGGGAGAGAGCCCGTAGTAGCGCAGAATCTCCTCTTCTCCGCCTCCGGTCCTGCCCATGAGAAGATGGACTTCATGCCCTCTCGAGGCCAAAGCATGGCAGGTCTTCATAACCAGAGCGTCATGGGCCCTGCGCAACATGAATTTTTGATTGTGAGGGTAAATAATCCTCAGTTTCTTGGCATCATCCGCAAGAGCGTTTGTCAAATTGAATCTCAGCCTTTCATTTCTTTCTGACCGGCAGCGCCTGCCGCCCTTGGCTCAGGCCTCCATCGTCCGGACATCCCGCCAGATGCCAGAGCAGCACTTTCCAGTAGACCGCCAGCTTACGGCGCATCTTCGGGCGCAGAAAACCGGTAAATAGATTGGCGAGCAGGGAGGAAAGCAAGCTGATCGACAATCTGAACATGAGGCCGACGCCCAACGCTATCCGCGAGCCGACTCCGAAGTGCTTTCTGAAGTAGGCGTACCGGGATCTCCAATATTCTATCCGCGCCCGGACATTGACCTTTCCGGCGCTTTTGCCTTGCAGGTGATAAATGGCGTAGCGCGGGTCGTGGACGACTTTCCATCCGGCTTGATGCATCCGGAGACACCAGTCGGTTTCTTCGAGGAAGAAGAAATAATCTTCGTCAAGGAGCCCCACCTCTTCCGCCGCCTCCCGCCTTACCAGCATGCAGGCGCCAATGACCGACTGAACTTGAAGAGGCGTCGACGCAAGTCGCTCTTTTCCGGGAAATGCGGAAGGAAACAGCAGCCGTAAGAGACTCTTGTTGCTCAACTCGGAGAGCAGCGAAGGATAATTGCTGATAGAATTCTGCAGAGAGCCGTCTTCATTCAAAAGCTGGAGTCCTGCAATCCCGATTGAGGAATCGCCCTCCATGGTCTCGATCAACCCTTCGATGGCCCCTGCCCTTACGATCGTATCCGAGTTGAGCAGAAGAAAAAAACGCCCGGCAGCCCGTTTCATAGCCAAATTATTGGCTCTTGCAAACCCGAGGTTTTCCCCGTTTTCAATGAGGACTACCTCGGGAAATTCCGTCCGCGTCATTTCAATGCTCCCGTCGTTCGAGCCGTTGTCCACGACAAACACCTCGACGGAGAGCGCCTCGAGATGCTCGCGAAGGGAGATGAGGCAGTTCCTTAGGAGCTCCCTGGTGTTCCAGTTCACGATGATAACGGACAGATCGATCATGGGATTTCTTTACGCCGTCGCCTTCTTTCCAGAAGCTTTACAGTATGCGCAGCTATGCGGCTCGTCTTCGCCATGATTTCCGCGATCAGCGCCCTTTCTTCCGGCCCCAGCCTCCTCTTGCCGCAATAATCGAGAAAAAAGCGCATGCAATCAGCCTTTGAAACCGTTCCCGTGAGAGCCGCCGAATAGTTGAGCTGCGCAAGGTCTTTTATCATATATCGCCGTGAAGGCTTCTTTTTGGAAATGATTCGCTGCAGGTCTATGAGATAGAGAGTCTCGTCGCCTCCGAGAAAAAAATGCCCCAGGTAGAAATCTTGATGATAGACGTTGGCTCGATGCAGCTTCTTGGCGATGTTCGCCACTTCGTGGATGAGGCGCCGTTTCCTGTGAAGCGACAAGCCCGAATTCACGCCTTTGTACTCGCTTGCAATGACTTCTTCGAGGGATCTGGCGCCGTAAAGCTCTTCAATGAGGATAAAAGAAGCGAGCTCTCTACCCAGAAAAAGCTTTTCCCCTGTAGCGACAGGAGAAACCGTGGGAATTTTGAGACTCCGCACGGTAAGAATGGCGCTCCATTCGTGAATGGCGTTTCGACCAGGAATTCTAAGCTGTGACAATTGCTTGAGCCATTCCCTCCAATCGAGCTTGTTCCTTTTCAGATAGAAAGCGCGTCCGCCCATTTCCAGACGGGTGACCGTCCTCCCTCTTTTCCGGCTGACGACGGTCCCTCCCTGGTAGTCCATAAAATGAGCGAACTCCCTCAGGCCATTTTCGGCAAGCAGCTGATTCTCTTGCTTAATAATTAAGGTTGCGTCCGTATGTCACCTCTTTTCAAAATCTAAAAGGCGGAAGTGAAAGACAGGTCAAAACCGATGCCTCTTGATGAATTTGCCTAGCAGTCTATCCACATGGGGATCGAGAATTTTGCGATTCAGATTGCGATGTTCGGAATACTTGTCAAGGAATCTCTGACCCAGCGCTCCGTCTACGCCTGCTTGCATGCCTCCAAAAATGAAGCGCGCAAGATCTTCGGCGACTGCAGCGGGCCCTGGAGCTCGTTTCAGGCATCTGGCGGAATCGAGATCCACGAGCCAGAAGCGGGAACCGCACTCATGCACCAGGATGTTCGTCCACTTGAGATCGCCGTGTATGACCCCGCTCTCATGCAGACTCGCCACACGACACGCAATGGAATCCATGAGAACCCCAAGCGCCCGTTCGGCGTTCTGCTCCTTCGCTTTTTCCGCCGCCGCCGCAAGGTGGCGGCTTGCCGGGATCAATTTGGAAAAGGAATAGCCAGCAAGGCAAAAAGGTCCATTTTGTTTGAGAAAATAGCCGGCCGGCTCAGGAACGTCTATGCCCGAGGCAATGAGTCGCCACGACAAATCCCACACGACCTCGGCGCGATGCCGGCAAAAGTTGGACTTGAGGGAATGAATGAGGCTTTTCAAGCGGTATTCTTTGAAGAAAACGGACTCTTTTTCATACTGTGGAAATCCGCAGTCAATATCAAGTACAGCCGTGCGAGTCGACTTCGATTCCTTAACAGGCAGCGCACCCTGTGAGATGAGCCCCTCCACGGTTCCACCATTTCGAAGAAATCGTTCTACAACAGAATCCACTACAACCACGCCCCGATAAGGAGGCTGGAAAAACACTTTTGTTATGGGGAATCGCTCAGGAATCATCAGATCTACATGACACAATAAGAATTCGACAACCAACGCAACGGTCATACTACCCACATATGCCAACCATGTCAACAAATCGGAAACGCGGCTAAAACGATCGGATCAGACAGCTCTTCTCTCCCGCACGATTTCTTTGCTTGCATTGACGTTCTTTTTTCGGCTTAATCCGGCTTACCGAAGGATACGCGTTTGAACTACTGAAAACCATACCAGGAGGGATAGCTATGAAAATCGTTTGCCTGCTTGGAAGTCCGAGAAAGAAGTCAAACAGCTCCACCATCGCAGAGAGTTTTTGCGCGACAGCCCGGGAGCTTGGAGCGGAAGTCCGAACTTTCCGGTTGAATGATTTGAACTTCCGTGGCTGCCAGGCTTGCATGGCTTGCAAGACGAGCTTGGAGAAGTGCGTTTTGAAAGACGATCTGGCGGAAGTCCTGGATGCTGCGCAACAGGCTGATGTCTGGCTCCTTGCCACTCCCGTCTATTTCGGCGAAGTTTGCAGCCAGCTGAAAGCATTCCTTGACAGAACGTTCTCTTATCTCAAACCCGACTACACGACGATTCCGGACCCGGTTCGTCTGGCGCCGGGCAAGAAGCTTGTTTTTGCGATTTGTCAGGCCAACCCGGACGAAAAATTCTTTGCGGACATATTTCCCAGATACAACTTCTTCTTCAAATGGTTTGGCTTCAAGGAAAGCCACCTCATCCGAGCGTGCGGGATTCGTGAAGAGGGAGCAATCGAAGCCCGCAAGGATATCCTGGACCTGGCTGAAGAGACCGCCCGAAAGGTCTGCTCCGCCTGATCGCATCGTCCCTTTCCACCAAGGCGCAACCCAATTGCATGCGCCTTGAGTGGTCTCCTCGTCTACCAGTGGCGCCACCACCAAGACGGCCCGTACCAGTAATAGGGAGGATAGTAATAATCATACATCTCTCTCGTTTCAGTAGGCCAGAGGTGGATTTCTTTCACGGAAAGAAAAGGATATACATATTCTATCTCACCCAGAGGCTTCACCCTCTTTCCCTCGATTTCACCCGCCACTGTGACGGAACGGCCCGAAGCGAAGATTGCCGGATCGAGGTACCGTCTTGCCAGCGCCAGGAATCTTCCTTCGGATTCGTCCACTTTTTTGGGCTTGCCCTGATAATCAGCGGGCTTCTGGAGTATCGTGAGCAGTGTGCCTTCCCTGGTGTTTTGAGCTTCGAGAATACTTCCACTCCAGATGACCGTTTTCCCCTGATAGTTGTCAGGAGCTCTCGACACCTCTCTGAGGGTGAGATCGATGGAAGCCTCGTTCCTGGTCCTTTCGGAAATCACTGACGCGCACGCCCCCATTGTGAAGAGAATTAGCGTCAACCCCAAATATCGGAAAAAGCGTCGTGCGGCCATGCCGACATCGACCATCTCGACGCTGGTGGCGTCAGGAGCTTCGAGGAGCTTACGTTCGGTTTTTTCATGGGTATGAACCTTCGTGTGCGCTGACATGACTGATACCTCCAAGGCAGATTCTATACGGCCTCATACCTGTGGGAATAAGCGCTGAACGCCAACTGCGCTCATCTCACAAGATCTCAATAAATATCAAAAAAAAAACCACGAAGCTCGTTGAGCTCTTCAGAGCTCACAAAGCCTTCATGGCTTAATGATTCACAAAATACTGATTTCGATGCAGAGTAAGGATGTTGCCCCAGACTAACAAGACATCTTGAGCGCGTCCCGTTCAAAGCGCCGAAGAAGCCCGAGGCTGAAACGACTCTTAATCTCGCCACTCTCATCCCGTTCCCGCATCCGGATTCTAGGCAACTCACAACAAATAACCTACCAGGAAGAGGGGTTCTGTCATTCCGGCAT
>CAZOEL010000030.1:0-67324 GCA_964578835.1 uncultured Syntrophobacteraceae bacterium
TGGAATAGAGGCTAACCCGGCGTTACGATTGTTCGATCATCGCAGAACATGTTAACCCTGTGAATGATGCTGGATGCGAAGTAAAATCATCCAAGCTTATGCAAACCCAGTCTATATCCGGGATCCAGAATCTAGAACCCTGGGCGACAGCGCAGAATACAGGTGGAAAATCAGAAAGTCTGAAGAAACGTGGAATCATACGAACAGCCCGGCTGCATAGCCCTTTACAGACAAGGCGTTCTTGCCGAGCGCGCGCGAGCGCTGGAAGAGGTGCTTTCCGAGTGTTCGCTTTGTCCTCGTAAATGTCGGGTCAACCGCTTAGAGGGCGAGCTTGGAGCGTGCAGAGTGGATGCGAGGCCGAAGGTCGCGGCAATGAGCATTCACCCATGGGAAGAGCCTCCTCTTTCGGGTGCGGGAGGCTCGGGGACCATTTTTTTCACCGGTTGCACCCTGAAGTGTCTTTTCTGCCAGAATTACCCGATAAGCCAGTTGGATGTCGGTAGATACATGACTGTGGAGGAGTTGGCTTCCGGAATGCTCAAGCTCCAGAAAAAGGGGGCTCAAAACATAAACTTGGTCACTCCCACGCATCAAGTCGGGGCTTTCGTCAAGGCGTTGCTCCTGGCGATTCCACAGGGGTTCAATCTTCCTGTCGTCTATAACACGAGCGGCTATGAGTCCCTCGAAACCCTGAGACTTCTGGAAGGAATCGTGGACATATACCTTCCCGACATCAAATACGGCGGCGCCGAGGCGGCCGGCTTTTGTTCCGAGAGATCCGATTATGTGGAGCATGACCGGGCCGCAATCCTGGAGATGTGGCGTCAGGTGGGGCATCTTAGTGTGGATGGCGAGGGCGTCGCCCGTAAAGGACTTCTCGTTCGCCACATGGTTCTACCGGATGGCCTTTCGGGAACGAGGGAGTGTGTGAGCTTCTTGGTCGAGCATATCGGCGTTGAAGTATGGATCAGCCTCATGAGTCAGTATTTCCCTGCGCACAAGGCTTTGCATACCCCGCCTCTGGACCGCAAGGCCTCCAATGAAGAGTATGAGATGGCCTTTGAAATTTTAAAGGAATTCGGAGTGAATAACGGTTTCGTTCAAGACGATCCCGAAAACGATCCGGAACTTGCCTGCCCGGAATCTCCTTGCCTGTGATACATTTCCTTTGACTGACCTCAAAAGCTTCATTAGAATCTCTTAATGTGTGCAATAGCTTATGCATGCGTTTGCTGTTGGATCTCGCGCCCCGCTTCTAATAGTTGAATATTCGTAGACCCTATAAAGGTGAAGTGACGGATGGAAGTAAGGGAATATAGAAAACTTTTCTGGAAGATTTTCACAACGACCCTGTGTTTTTCCCTCGTTCCGCTGCTGGCTCTGGGGTTCAGTATTTATCATCAGTTCAGCGTTTCCTATACCGCAAAGACTATGGAAAGCATCAGAACGCTGACCGAAAACAGGCGCGACGCCATAGACCTCTTCCTCGATGAGCGCGTCTCACAGTTGATTACGCTCGCTAATGTGAATTCCTTTGCCCAACTCTCGGACGAAGAATATCTAAACCGGGTTTTCACCCTCGTGCAGAGCCGTTCCAAGTCATTTATCGATTTGGGAATAATCGATAATGAAGGAAATCACGTCGCGTATATTGGGCCGTATCAGCTTAAAGGGCTCAACTACAGCAACGAAGAATGGTTCCATGAAGTCATGCTGCGAGGGGTGTACGTGAGCGATGTCTTTACCGGCTTTCGAGGTTTTCCTCACTTCATCATCGCCGTGATGCGCAGGGAGACTAACAAAACCTGGATTCTTCGCGCCACCATACATACTGAGATATTTGACGGAATGGTCAAGGCGGCGCAAGTCGGGCAAAAAGGGGATGCTTTCGTCATCAACAAGCACGGTTATTTGCAGACTTCTCCTCGGTTTGGGGGCAAGCTTCTGGGCAAAGCGCAATATCCGAGCTTCTCGAAGTTTGCGGGAACGCGCATTGACGAGATGGACGTCGAGGGTGAGACAGGATTGTTCGCGGCCACATGGCTCAAAAACAAGGAGTGGCTGCTTGTTGTGAAAGAAGACCCGAGAGAGGAGTTGACGCCGCTTTTGCATGCGCGCATCCTGGTGTTTGGACTTGGAGTGGGAGGCGTTATCCTCATCATCGTTGGGGCTGTGTTCGTGACTCGTTCGATGGTGAGTCAGCTCATAACCACGGATCGAGACAAGGCGATGCTTGACGCCACTCTCATGCAATCCAGCAAAATGGCGGCTTTGGGTAAGCTTGCGGCGGGGATCGCTCACGAAGTGAACAACCCGTTGGCGGTGATCAAGGAAAAGGTTGGCTGGATCAAAGACCTGCTTTCTGAAGAGGACTTGAAAGAGAGCGAGAATTACGGGGAATTCGAGGATGCCGTTCGGAAAATCGATTATCATGTGGACCGGGCGAAGAAGGTCACCCATCGACTGCTCGGGTTTGCGCGTCGGATGGAGCCGGTAAGGGAGAAAGTAGAGATCAACAGGGTGCTCGAGGATACGCTCGAATTCTTGAAAAATGAGGCCCATTACCGAAGCATCGAAATCAAAACCGATTTTTTCAGTAATTTGCCCACGCTGATGAGCGATACGGCCCAACTGCAGCAGGTATTTCTCAACATACTCAACAACGCCATCGACGCTATCAAGAAAAACGGGGAGATCGAGATCAAAACGCGCCTCGATTCGAAAGACAAGCAAGTGGCGGTCACGATCACGGACAATGGGCCGGGAATTCCAAACGAGCTCCTCAATAGAATCTTCGATCCTTTTTTCACCACTAAGGAGTTGGGCGCAGGCACCGGCCTTGGGCTTTCGATCAGTTACAGCATCATCGAAAAGCTGGGCGGAAGGATTATGGTGGCGAGCGAAGAAGGAAAGGGCACGACCTTTACGATATATCTGCCGATAGAAGAGTATCAGGAGAAGGTATAACTAGCAGGCGGAAAAGAGGAAGTTTTCTTGAAGCTTCCAGGGAGGAGTGGCGTCTTTTGGACACCGATTTTTTTGTGTAACCAGTATGCGAGAGGCATTGTTATGGAGGCGTTCAGGGTTCTGGTCGTAGATGATGAATCGGATTTTCTCGAAACAATTGTGAAGCGTCTGAGGAAACGTAAGATAGACGCCATGGGAGTTGCAAGTGGACAGCACGCACTGGAGCTCCTGGAGAAGGAACATTTCGACGTGGTCATCCTTGATGTGCGAATGCCGGGAATGGATGGGATCGAGACGTTGAAAGAAATGAAGAAGCGCAGACCCCTCATGGAGGTGATCATGCTGACAGGACACGCCTCTGTGGAATCAGGCATGCAGGGCATGCAGTACGGAGCTTTTGACTATGTAATGAAACCGGCCGAAATGGATGATCTCCTTGACAAAGTTCGTCAGGCTTTCGAGAGAAAATCCATTCACGAAGAGAAGTTGAAAGAGAGTAAGATCCTCTAATCATGCAGAGGAAGTGAAAACATTTGAGCTTCAATCGCTTTGTCGTGATAGCTGCTTCGATCTGCTCGTCCGCTTCCCTGTGGGTGCTGTGCGGGTGGGTGTCGTCCCTTGTGACGCTTCTTCTCGGGCTGATCTGTTTCATCTCGACCTCCCGGCTCGCGAGCGAGGTGACGAGAGGGAACGAACAGCGATGCTCGTTGGATCGGCAGCTCATTGAATCACAAAAGCTCGCTTCAATTGGCGAGCTCTCGTCCGGCATCGCTCATGAAATAAACAACCCCCTGGCCATAATCGGGCAGGAAGTCGAATGGCTCAAACATTTGCTGAGCGGCGATGCTGCGAAGGATGCCTCTCAATCTCCCGAAGTCTCGGATTCTCTGTGCGAAATTGTGCGTCAGGTTGAGCGGTGCAGGGAGATCACGCATAAATTGCTCGACTTCGCTCGCAAGAGCGAGCCCTTGATCCAGGGCGTTGATCTCAACAAACTTGTCGAAGACATGGCGAAGCTTGTTGAACGGGAGACGGTTCAAAAGCAGGTGAGCCTGCTAAGGGATTATCAACAGGATCTGCCGCTCGTCTTCACGGATGGTCCGCTTGTCAGGCAGGTTGTGCTGAATATCTTGAACAATGCTTCCTACGCCGTGGAAAAGGATGGCTCGATCACTGTCAAAACGTTCATGGCGGGAAACGACTTCGTCGATATTCAAATCACGGATACGGGATCGGGGATTTCCCCCGAAAACATCAACAAGATTTTCGATCCTTTCTTCACCACCAAGCCTCCCGGCAAGGGCACCGGTCTTGGCCTCTCGATCTGTCACAGAATCATCGAGAAGCTTGGAGGCCACATATTCGTCGCCAGTGAGCTTGGCAAGGGAACGACTTTTATAATCCATCTGCCCGTGGAGCATAGAACAGGAAAGCAATGAGCATGTCTTCCAAACCAAGTATACTCATAGTTGACGATGAAGAGAGATTCCGAATTACCCTTGCAAAGCTTCTTTCGGTCAAAGGCTTTGAAGTGGAGTCGGTGGGGAGCGCTAAAGAGGCGCTGACGAAGATAGCGGAAGGAAACTATGACGTGATTCTGCTCGATGTCAAAATGCCGGAAATGAATGGCGTGGAGGCTCTGGCGGAAATAAAGAAGCTAAAGCCCTATCTGGAAGTCATCATTCTTACCGGGCACGCTTCGGTTGACGTTGCGGTTGAAATAATGCGGCTTGGCGGGTACGAGTATTTGCTCAAGCCATGTCCGACGGACGAGTTGGTCGATAAAATCGACGCGGCATACGAAAGAAAAATAAAACGGGCGGAGCTGCGGCGGGAATGAAATGAAGGCAGCCGGCAACGCATGAGATATTGCCGGCTTCTGTGGGTTACGCTATTGTCCTGGCGCCTTTTTCTCACGCTCCTTCTTTTTCGCGCTGCTTTTTCTCCGTCAAACAATACAGCCCGTCACCTTTCATGGTGGGAATGAAGCAAAGATTGTCGGATCGACAGGTTGACTTGCGCCTATCCCCTGATTTCCATCGATTGACGAGGTCCGGTTCGCGAATGAGCGGGCGGCACAAAGAGACATAATCGGCAAGACCTTCGTCGATGACCTTTTCGGCTACTTCGAAGGATCGAATGCCGCCGACCAACATCAACGGAACCTTGATGTCCTGCTTATACTTCCTGGCTTCATCCCTATAGTAGATTTCCTCGTCCGGCGACTCGAGCAGTCCCTTTCTTATGGGGAACTTATTGCCTGAAAAAACCGTGCCTCCGCTTAGCTCTATCGCGTCAATGCCCGCTTTTTCGAGCATGGAGGCAGTATCGAGCATTCCGGAATCGGTCAAGCCCCCTTCGACAAAGTCCTGCGCGTTCATCTTGATCATCACCGGAAAACCCTCGCCTACTTGGCTCCGCACCTTCTTCAGCACCTCCAAAACGATTCTCGCACGATTTTCGGAGCTTCCCCCGTACTGATCCGTCCTTTTATTATAGAAGGGGGAGAGAAACTCGCTCAAAAGGTAGCCATGAGCCGCATGGATCTGGACCCCGTCGAAGCCGGCATCGAAGCCCCGTTTGGCCGCCAGACCGAAAGCTTCAATCACCTCTTCGATCTGCTCGATGGTCATCTCCCTGTTGAGCGGCCCCTTTTCGTTGCTGATGACAGATGGACCCAAAGCTTCCTGTTTGGTTAAAGTGACGCCGGCATGGCAGCCGGCGTGGGCGAGTTGAAGAACGATCTTGCCGCCAGCCTTATGGACGGCCTTGGTCATCTCTCTCAATCCGGCGAGCAGCGCATCTCCATAGACTCCCAGTTGCCGCACTCCAGCCTGTCCTGCGAGATGCACGTAGGCGTGCCCCGAAATAATGAGCCCAACTCCACCTCGAGCGAGTTGCGCCATATAATCGGTCAGTTGCTGAGTGCAGGAGCCATCCTCATTCGCCATGCCTTCCCAGGTGGCGGAGCGAACGAATCTATTGGAGATGGTCAGACCTTTGATAGCGGTTTCCTCAAAAAGCTTCGACATATGCTTCCTCTCTTTTGGGATTGATTGTCTTTTTCATCGGTTCGGCCAGCGGGTCATGAGAAGGCCGGTCGTTCCCATGAAAAACCTTCTACTTGTTATCGCTTCCGCGCCAGAATCTCCGATGAGGGCCTGTAGAGCCCCGCTGTTCATATATTCTCTGTAAGATCTATAATGAAGCTCGCCTGCAAGCCGTTCAACACGGTCTATGGCCATATGGCCGATTTTTTCTTTCAAGCTCAGGGGGGACAAATAGTCCGCCACAAGAAATTTGCCGCCTTCGCCAAGCACTCGCTCGACCTCTCGGATAATGGCCCCGCGAGTGCTGCGCTCCTTTTCGTGCAACGCAAACGAAATTATAACACAATCAAACGCATTATCTTCAAAGTGAAGCGATGCCGCGTTTCCCTCGAAATAGGCGATCGAGGAGGGGCTTTTTCTCCTGGCAACCTCAAGCATCGCAGGCGACAGATCGACTCCGCTCACGCGAAACCCCAGGCGCGCCAGCATGAGGCATTGCTCGCCCGTTCCACAGCAAAGATCGAGTATGTTATCGAAACGCTCTCTCTGAGCGATGCGGCAGATTGCGGTGCGAACCGGCTTGAGCAGTGTTCGCAGGATTGTGTCATAGTATGGCGCAATGTATTCGTATTCGTCTCCGGATTGCATTCCGATTCCTCTCTTAAGGATGTGGTCAGTCTTTTTAAAACTCTTCGCGCCGTAGGCTCCCGCAATGCTAAATTAAGAATCTTTTGTCGGCAGACGCCCCATTGATGCGGCTGAAGGCAAATGTTAATAAACAGACTTATTAGCCATCATGCGAGCTTTGGAGCTGCAGGCGCAAGTCGTAACATTTTGACGCAAAGCGGAAAGACCATATGCTATACAGTCCCACTTTTTTTACAATGGCTTTCGCCAATTTTTCTGTCCTCTGCAGCTTTGGCGTCTTTTTCCTTTTTCCTCTTTTTATTTCCCAGTGTGGAGGAAGGCAGTCGGATATCGGCATCATCATGGGCGCCTTCGTTCTTGCCTCCGTCCTGTGTCGCCCTGCCATAGCCCATATGATCGACCGCATTGGGCGAAAGAGAAGTTTTACTATAGGCTCTTTTATCATGACATTGCTCCCTCTGACTTATCTCGGTCTGGAGGGAAGCCTGTCGACGTTCTTCTTTCCTCTCCTGCTCATCAGAATCGCCCACGGCGTCGGAATGGCCATAAGCATTACGGCCTCCTTTACCTACGCTTTGGACATAGTGCCCGAAAATCGTAGAAATGAAGGGATCGGCATGTATGGGATCTCAGGATTGTTGGGCACTGCTGTCGGTCCGATGATTGCCGAGGCCTTGATCGGGAAGTTCGGCTTCGATAGCGCCTTCTGGGCAGCTTCGGCCATGGCTGGAATAGGGTTCCTTGCGCATCTTCCTCTCAAGGAAACATTTGTTATTTCCGGATCTTGGCGCCAAGCGACCTTTTTCGGCGTTCTTAGAAAAAGCAGAGTTCTTACAGTGGCCATGCTGTCATTCTTGTTCGGGTTTGGACTGGCGGGCTCGAATGGCTTCGTATCGCCTTTTATCAGTGAGCATCATTTTGCTGTCGTTTCTCTTTATTATGTTTCGTACTCGTCAGCGGCGATCCTCACAAGGTTGATCGGGGGGAGATTTGCCGACCAGATCGGAGAAGACAGGATTATTCCTTACGCCTTGACTGCTACGAGCGCAGGGCTCCTTTCGTTGATATTCATCAATGGCAATGCCATGCTCGTTCTTTCTGGCGCGATGACGGGCTTGGGGCATGGCTTCCTTTTTCCTTCTCTGGTCGCCCTGGCCATGCGAGAAGAGCCCGCCGCAATTCGCGGCAAGATCACCGGGGTGTTTACGGGCGGCTTGGATACCGGATGCTTCATCGGCTCCATCGCCCTGGGGTATATCGGTGAATGGGCGGGTTATCGCACGTTGTTTCTTTCCGCCGGCCTGGTATTATTCATGGCCGTTGCGCTTTTTCATTACCGAGGATCGGTAGGCGCGCATCGGACTGATAAGGGAAAAATTCAGAACGCCCTAAGGTAGCTTCTAACGATGTCCTTCATGCGTGAGTGATTCTGCCGGCTCTCCTTGAAAACTTAGGATTAAATTGTATCCCTTCTATACACCTTTTACCTTTTAGGCTTTTCTCGAAATGTTTCTTGTGCCATATATTGGATTGATTTGGGTCGCAACAAACGTCTCAAATCGTCAAGCAGGAAGGATGAACGGTTCTTAATGCATTCAGAGGCCGAACCCGGCAAAGGTCCTTTCGAGGCGACCAACCGATCTTGAATAGTCTTTCTCCTCAGAAGCATCAATGACGCGGCGTTCAAATTGCGACCCTGGCTCTCCTGCTGAAACAAAGGCAAGATAATGTAATCCACGGAATTGCGGAATAGAGCTGCGCTTAATGAAGAATTTGGAAGAAAAGAAACAAGTTGAGGTAACGATTGTGGATTGCGGCCCCAGAGAGGGGCAGCCCATAGTCATAGAGAATAGCTCGAGCGCCGACATCGCACTGCTCGTAAACAGCCTTGCCCAGGCGGGTCTTGCCAAAATTGACTGCATCTCTTTCACCCATCCTCAGCTCATCCCGAGACATTCGAACGCCGAAGAATTGATGCAACGCATAGAAAAGAAGCCCGGCGTCACCTATATAGGCCTTGCTCCTAGCGAAGTCGGGTGTCGCAGAGCCGTTCTTACGGAGGTCGATGAGATTCTGGCGATGGCGGCGGTAAGCGATGAGCTCAACCAAGCTGTCCTGGGATTGAGCATCAAGGATACGCTCAACAGGACTCTTCCCATCGTCTTTGCAACCGCCTCTCAGAGCGGGAAGAGCGTAAGAGGCTATATTCTTGCGGCCTTCGGATGCCCGTACAGCGGAAAGCATCCTCCGGGAAAGCTCTACGAGATCGTCTCGAGACTCGCCTTCATGGGCGCGGGGGAGATCTCGCTTGTTGACAGCACCGGGATGGCTACTCCCAAGGAGGTTAAGGAGATTGCCTCATGGCTGCTCCGGGCCCATCCCGAGACCAGAATCGCCGTGCATTTCCACAACACCCGGGGGACGGGTCTGGTCAACTGCCTGGCCGCCTATGAAGCGGGAGTGCGCGTGTTCGATACGGCCATAGGAGGACTGAGCGACACGCCTTTCGGGTATCCGGAAATGAGAATGGGGTTTTGGAATATTCCGACCGAAGACCTGGCTCATCTTTTTGAAGAGATGGGGGTGAAGACGGGCATCGATATGGACCGCCTCCTCGATTCCGTGGCGTTGGCGGAGGAGTTGGCCGGAAGAGCGCTGCCGGGACATCTCCTGCGCGCAGGCGCCGCTTCCCGTCTCGATAAAGCTCCCAAGCCGGCAAGTCTGAGATAATCCAACTCAGAGTCGACATTTCTTTTTTAAGTTAGACCGTACTGTTGCAGCTTCAAGTAAAAGGTGCGCCTGCTGATGCCAAGAGTTTTAATGGCTTCCGTCTTGTTCACTGAGGACAAAAGGGCTTTCTTTATCAGCTCTTTCTCAATTTTTTGGACGGCTGTCGGAAGATCGTACGGATTGCTCTCATCTTCTGCCGGCATCGCTTCCCGCTCCGGCGCCACGCGATGGGGGGCGGAGCTCTGAGTTTGCAAAAAGCTTGGAAGGCAATCAGGGGTAATAAATGGACCTGTCGACATTGTGGCTGCAAAGTCAATGACGCCTTTTAACTCGCGGACATTTCCGGGCCAATCGTAAGATTGCATCAATGAGAGCGAATCTCTGGACAATCTGAGCTTTTGCTTTCTGGTCTCCTGGTGCTCTTCCAGAAAATGTTTTACCAAAAGGTCGATATCCCCAAGACGCTCCCTCAATGGCGGAATCTTTACCGTAAAGGTGTTAAGGCGGTAGAAGAGGTCTTCGCGGAATTTGCCTTCTTTGATCAGGTTGGTAAGATCTTTGTTTGTCGCCGCGATATGGCGGACATTCACATGGATGTTGCGGCTACCCCCAACTCGTTTGAAGACTCCTTCCTGAAGAACCCTCAGAAGCTTCGATTGGGTTTGAAGAGAAGCATCGCCGATTTCATCGAGAAAGATGCTGCCACCGTTCGCTTCATCAAACAGCCCGTGGCGCCCTTCACGACTTGCGCCGGTGAAGGCTCCTTTGTCGTAGCCGAAGAGCTCGCTCTCGATAAGAGTGTCCGGAATGGCTGCGCAATTGATGTCTACGAAAGGATACTTGCTGCGCTGGCTGGTCTTGTGAATGGTTTGGGCAAGTATTTCTTTGCCCGTACCACTTTCGCCTATCAGCAATACGGGAAAATCTGTGTGAGCCGCTCTTTGAGCGGCCAATAAAGCGAGCTTGAAGCTTATCTCTTCTCCAATCAGCTTGTTGAACTCAGGAGAGAGCTTCTCCAGGGATATCTTCCCGTCTACAGTGAAGTTGCCGATCTCAGCATGATGCTGCGTGGTTGAAGCGCTCTGATTAGGATCTTCAAGGGTCTTGATCAAAAGAAGGTAGTCCCTTCCAGACCCCTGCGGGTTCTCCATCAAGTACACCGTGAGCCTGTGCCGATCCGTTAAATGAATGGGCTGGCTCCTCAACAAAGTGGTCTGTTCGGCTGAGTCGACCGAAC
Organism: uncultured Syntrophobacteraceae bacterium; assembly: GCA_964578835.1. Taxonomy (GTDB): domain Bacteria; phylum Desulfobacterota; class Syntrophobacteria; order Syntrophobacterales; family Syntrophobacteraceae; genus CAZOEL01. The sequence continues at coordinate 10,633 of CAZOEL010000030.1, forward strand.
GGATGAGCTTCAGCCACTCAGAGCGAACTTTATTTTTGCTGCGCGTGCTTATCAGACTCTCTACAGATTCGAAAGCTTTATTGTGATAGAGGACCACTCCTTTCCTGTTGCATACGGCAACTGCCTCGGAAAGCTCGTCCAGAAACGGTCTTATTAAATTGGTTGACCACATCGTATTGACGCCCCCATCTGCAATTTGCATTCAACCTGCTTCCAATGCATTGTATACTAAATACACGCCTCAGCACAACACCAGAAATCCAGCTTACCGGACGGATTCCAAAAGACAAACGCAAGCGAAACGCTCTATGCGGCATCGAAGGAGGGTGATTATTCTTATTCTATGGGCATGGCGGAGATTATTTGGCGGCTCCGGATTGACGGATGCAGGTTAAGGATCCGCCATCATTCAGTCTTCTAGAGTCTCACAACGCTCTTTTTTGGGCCAAGGACTAGCACATGAGCAAATACATGCAATTGACGGTTATTGTCCGCCCTTACTTTGCCAAGGATTTCGAAAGCGTTTACCCGAAGCTGGCTCGACGTCTGAGCCTCGCCGACCCGGCTTTTGCGGCGAAAGGTCCCTCATTGTACGAGATAGTAGGTCAACTCGACATGCTTCTCTATAGATCCGAAGGAATGAGCTTGAGAAATCTGCTCCTTGCTCGCAGAGAAAAGCTGAAGGAGCTCTACCGCAACATCGAGACCAATATCGCCGAATGGAATCTTTCAGCCGCAGATCGATTCATGTATGAGCTGGAGGACATGTTCGACGAAATAGAAAGGGAGCTTGGTTGAAACAGAAGTGGTGATTCAACAGGCCGGCGGAGCCTTGCCGATAGGAGGAGTATTCGATATGCCACGAGGGTCGAGCGCCAAACGAGAGCGCGAATATAAGGAACTGAAAGAGGAATTTGAAGAATCCGGACGGTATAAGGGACGTGAAGAGGAAGTGGCCGCCCGAATCGTCAATAAACAACGATCCGAGCTTGGTGAAACCAAAGAGGCTCGGAAGCAGGACCGACGGGGAAAATCACCGGATCGGGGCCTGCCGATCGCCAACTATGACAATCTGACCGTCGCTCAGGCAAAAGGGAAGCTCAACTCCCTTTCACAGAGCGAAATCGAGAAGATAAAAAACTACGAAAAGAAGCACAAGAATCGAAAAACAATGATGGAAACGATCCAGCGAAAGCTGGAGCAGTAGAAAAGGGTGTTTATTTTCCTCCCGCTGGGGCATGTCGGACAAGCTTATGATCCCTTCCGACATGCAAAAGTGATTCTTACAGCACATTCAGCAGGTTCAACCATTCGGGACGATCGTTCATAGCGCTCTCGATGATGGCTTGCGCTCCCAGAACTTTGACAATTCCGTTCTCTCTCAGTTGCTCCAGGGCTTCGGCGAATCTTCTGAAATCTTCAGCGCTGGTCGAAAGGACCTCCTCCCGTATCTGCTGACGGTTTTCCTCAGTGTCGCCGATCAAGTGGCGAATCAAGGATGTGTAGCCCTTGGCGTCCGGAAGGAGATATGCGTCCATGTGTCCGATTGCTCCGATAACGCTTTTGGCGATTTCGCCCTCTGTGAGAGGCGCATTTCTAAGGAAGTCGACAGCCTTGTCGAAAGCTTCGATTGTTTTCAGAAGATTGGGGTCTCTGTAGGAAACAAAGGTGAGAGTGCCCGAGTGGCGGTCAAGCTGGCAGAAGGCTCCGTAAGCGCCGCCCTGCACTCTGACGCGATCCCATAGCCACGAGTTGCGCAGGTAGCCCGAAATTACGATGTTCGATCCGTGGAAGGGGATTCCTAATTCGAATAAATTTAGGCCCTTGCCTACGTAGTTGACTTGAGAAGGAATGATGAGGCCTTCAAAAGCAGGTGGCCATTGCGGGCTCCATCGCGGAAATTCCTCTAGGCCATTCATGGGAAGCGATTGCAGAAAATCGGCCAAATAAGGCTCCCGCAGAGACCATGTCGACGCATCGAGAGTCACATTGGCGACCATAGCTTTCCGGTTTACGAGGATCGAGCGAATTTCCTCCAATGAGGCTAGAACGCTTGGCCACTCTTCATCGACTTGTCGCAACAAATCCCGCACGAACATGAGATAGCTGATTCCGTTCATCTGTTCGGCAGCCCAGTCCGCTTCATCAAAATGGGCGCGAAGACGCATGTTGACGATCTGATGACCGTTGGGGACGAGTCGTTTCTCGTGTCGAGCTTTTTCTTCCAGCGCCATTTGTCGGAAACGCTCCCGATTGTCGAAGCGAGCCGAGAGGATGACGTCGTGCAGTATATTGATTAGCTCCTCGCTCTGAGAGGCCATGCTTTTCGATCGCAGGAAAAGCCATGCGGCGCTCTTTTCCTTTCCCTCAACAGCGGAGGTGAATATTTCGGAGCTGATTCCTCCGGTTTTCCTGCTTATGCGCTGGGAAAGGCTCACATAATCTTCTCGGTTTGTCCCCATTTCGGTCAAGGCGCGGCTGAAAATCGGAATGAAGGGCAGGTAGCGCTGGGGCAGGGAGCGCAGATTGAATCCGATGTCCAGGTACATGATTCCGTTGGTGAAAAGATCGTGATGGAGCACCTTTGTATCCATCATTTCAGAGAGATCCAAGGGGATCGTTTTGTTGGTTCTCTCGAGATCCGTGACTTTAAGCAAAGGAATTGTCGCGAGGGCCTCCGGAGAATCAGGAGTCTCCTGAAGATGTCGGAGCTCGAACGTATTGGCGATTACGGCCTTCAATTCGGCCTCTGCAAGGCCTTCCTTGACGCCGGTGAGACGAGCTCGCTCATCTTCCTGCTCTTTCTCCGCCAAGATTGGATCGGGCTTGAGGATGAGAACGGATCTGTGCCGATTGTCGAGAAAGAGACGACGGATCATATCTGAAAAGTAATCTCCGTCTGAGGCGATTGCGTCTTTGACACGCGCCAGAGGCGCTTCAAAAGAGAGCAAAGCAAGCGGATCTCGGTCATGGAGCCATGCGGTGAGCGCTCGGAGCATCAAGAGGAGACCGCGTGGGAAGCTGCCGCTGTTGTTCTCTCGAAGTCGAAACTCTATCGTGTTGAGCGCCGCTTCTATTGTCTGTGGGTCAATCCCTTCTGTTGCAAGCTTTTCGAATGTGCTTAAAACAAGCTCTTCGACTCGGGCCATGTTATCAAGGTCTACGCCTTTTAGGCCCGTTGAGAAGTACATCTGCCGCAAATCATCCTCGAGTCCTCCGCCGGCGAGGTCTTCGCCCAGGCCGGAGTCTATTAAAGCCTTGCGCAAAGGAGATCCGGGCATCCCTAATAAAATGTAATGAAGGAGCTGCATCGCAATGTTCTCGTCCGGGTCCGCCGTCTCCCCCAGAAGCCAGTTCATTGTGATCATTCCCAATGCTCGGGAGCCTTCAGCTCCTGATCCGCCAGCGGCAAAAGAACGCACGATTCGTATCGGATTTTCGAAGAAAGGCTGTAATGGTATGGAGGAATCAACTTGTTGGGCTTCAAAGTCTTTGAGATAGAGATCCAGAATGCGAAGACGCTGCTCGGCGTCATCATTGCCATAGAAGTAGAAGCGCGCGTTGGACGGATGATAGTATGCTTCGTGGAAAGCCTTGAATTGCTCGTATGAAAGAGATGGAATCTCCTTGGGGTTGCCGCCGGAGTCGAGGCCGTAGGTGTTGTCCGGAAAGATCGACTGTTGCGAGTATTCCGCCAATACGCTGTCGGGTGAGGAATAAACGCCTTTCATCTCATTGAATACCACCCCTTTGTAAATAAGGGGGCTTTCCGGTTCTTCCAGTTCGAGATGCCAGCCTTCCTGCTGCAAGACAAAGGGAGTCAAGCGTGGGTAGAAGACCGCGTCCAGATAGACATCAATGAGATTATAGAAGTCTTGAATATTCTGGCTTGCGACCGGGTAGCACGTCTTGTCCGGATAGGTAAAGGCATTGAGAAAAGTCTTGAGTGAACCCTTCAGAAGCTCGACAAAAGGCTCTTTTACCGGATACTTTCTCGATCCACACAGTACAGAATGCTCGAGAATATGCGCAACGCCGGTAGAATCTTTCGGAGGAGTGCGGAAAGAGACTGCAAAAACCTTATTCTCATCGTCATTTGAGAGAGAGAGAAGCTCTGCTCCTGTTTTTGCGTGGCGGTACAACATTGCTGTTGAATTCAATTCGGCGATATGTTGCTTTTGCAGCAATTCGAAGCCATACATGCTCGTCATCGATTCCTCCGACAGGTACACGGGTAAAATGCGTATAATATCTTCTCTAGTCACCTGGCAAGAAGACCCTCTTCCTCAAAGGAATCAACTGTGAAAGGCGGGTCGGAAATGCAGGCCATTTTCAGTTATTCAAGTTAAGATTGAAAGAACATTTGTTCCAGGTTGCTGCGGCGCTTTCAGGCATCTATTATCCATGTGCGCTGAAAGCGCAGCATGATTACATTGCCGTCAAGCAGCCTTCAAATACATATTACGCCTTTTTTGCTTCATATGCTCTGGGTTGAGCGAGGGTAGAAGGATTTGTAATTTTTGAAGCCAAGTCGGTTGATCACGAGCCCTCGCTAAGTTCGTCCTGCTGAGGCTTTCAATGTTGCGCCTTTCAATAATTTGCTTGATGATGCTCTTTGTATTTGATAGTTGAATCGGCTGCATCATGTTTTGAAGCTCTTTATTTTTCATAATGATGGATTCGTGGGTCCAGGCTCGCTTTTCGGGGCGAGCGCGTTTGTTGGCGTGTGAGAAGTGGCGCGTCTTGCTTATTAGCCTTTGAAATGAGGGAAATTACATGGGGAAAGAGGCTCAAATAGTACATACGTTTCCGAAAAATCCTCTGGAGGAAGTCAGAGCATCGTTGACCGTTTATAAGGGAAAGCAATATGTCGATCTGAGAATCTATTACAAAGGCGACGACGGCGAGTACCATCCATCCAAGAAAGGTTTGACTCTCTCCCTGGATCTGTTCCCGGATCTCGAGGAGGCTGTGCAGAAGCTAAAGGAAGTCGTTGGCGAATAAATCTCGTCATTCGTAGTAATGCGCCGCCACATTCTCCATAAACTATTCCATTAGCGTATGGCATCATAAGCCCGGAACGATGATCCTTGCCTTCAAGATGTTTATCTTATGGATAAATCCTTAAGGGAAGGAGTGACAGATTATGAAAAAGACGATTGCATCGATTTTTGGGTTTATGGTTGTTTTTGTATTGGTGATGGCGCCGTCTTTGACTTGGGCGGCTAGTGAAGAAGCGGCAAGATTAGAAGCGTCTACCGCCGTGCTTAAAGAGGTAATGGGGATTCCCGAAGATGGAATTCCCGAGGCGCTTTTGAATAATTCCTATGGCGTGGCCGTCATACCTGGCGCGCTCAAGGCGGGTTTTCTCGGAGCAGTGCGGTACGGCCAGGGCGTTCTCGTTGTACACCGAGATGACGGAAGTTGGAGCAGCCCCGTTTTTATTTCTCTTGCGGGCGGGAGCTTCGGCCTTCAGGCAGGACTGCAATCCACTGACACCATCCTTGTATTCAAGAGCAAAGCGAGCGTTGACGCAATATCGAGGGGCAAAATCACTCTTGGCGCTGACGCATCGGTAGCGGCCGGGCCGGTTGGGCGTTATGCCTCGGCCAGTACCGATCTAATGCTCAGGTCTGAGATTTACTCCTATTCAAGGAGCAGAGGGGCCTTTGCGGGTGTCGCTTTGGAAGGGGCCTCGCTTTATATGAATCATGACGCCAATGAGGCGTTCTATGACAGAAAGGGCGTCACCCCGAATGAAATATTCGCCATGAAGGGAAGAAGCATGCCCACTCTTGCAAACCAATTCTCGTGCGCATTGGCCGGCTATACGAATGCCAACATGCAAGCCTGCGGGTGATTAAGATTCATGCAAATGACGGCGCCCCCGTTTTCAAGTCATAGCGCGGTTCCCACACGGAGTGGGAACCGCGCTATAGCCATTGTGAAAAGCCGCTGAAGTTGTAGATTTGGAAGGCGCTAACCCTGTGTTGCTGCGGATGCGCGACGACCTGTAAATTCCGACAGCTCATCGGCCTCTCCTGCCAGAAGAGGATACCTGCACTGAATTCCACGGTAGTTTTTGAAGACGATTTCCTCAGCATCGACTTTTTCTATGTAATCGGGGATGAGAGGGATTTTCCCCTGTCCGCCGGGAAGATCAACAACGAAGTGAGGCATGGAAAGCCCTGAGATGTTGTTTCTGAGGGCATGCATGATTTTGAGTCCTTCCCCGATCGGCGTCCTGAAGTGAGCAGTGCCGCGAGTGAGGTCCATTTGCATCAGATAATATGGCCGTACGCGAATCTGCAGGAGCTTTCCAAAAAGCTCCGCCAGCACCTTGGGATCATCGTTGACGCCACGCAAAAGCACTGTTTGACTGGCCAAAGGGATCCCTGCATCGGTTAGCAGAATGCATGTGTTGCGCACTTCCTCGGTAATCTCCCGGGGATGATTGAAATGAATGTTCATATAAACCGGGTGATGCGCAGCAATCAGATGGGCCAGCTTTGAATTGACTGCGCGTGGAGCGACTCCGGGAACGCGCGTTCCGATGCGAATGATTTCCACATGGGGGATGCTTCTCAGAGATTGAAGGATGTCATGCAGTTGCTGCATCGGCAAAAGGAGTGGATCGCCGCCGGACAGCAATACATCATTGATTTCCTTGTGCGCGCGGATGTAACTCAGGGCGTCGCTCAACATCTTTCGAGTCATGGGAGTGGGGCTGCTCCATCGCCGTTTGCGGGTGCAGAAACGGCAGTGCACCGCGCACTCGCTCGAGACCAGCCACAAGACCCGATTTGAGTAACGATGGACAAGATTTGGAACCGGCGAAAGCGTTTCTTCCGCAAGCGGATCCTCCCACCCACCCGAATCGGATAGCTCCAAGGAGTCGGGTACGGCTTGACGCCACAAGGGATCCCCGGGGTGGCGGATCAGCCCGGAGTAGTATTTGTTCATCTTGAAAGGAAAGCGCTCGGCGACCTTATCGAGATCGCTCGGATCGACAGACCAATTTTCAGCCAGCTCGTTCAACGTTATCATCATGATCCATTCTTACAGCAGTAGTCGCATTTCCCAACCTCCAATAGCATTATTTTGAAAGAGAAGGAACGGCCGAAAAGGAAATAGCTCCAGTAATGCGAATATTGTTAACGCTTTCTTGAAATACTGCCGAACTTAGCCTTGAACCGCATAGATCTCGCGAGTAGTGAAGCTCATTGGGGTTGGAGGAATAGTATGGGAGAGAGAATCAAGGCGCTCATTGTCGAAGATACGAAACCGATACAGGCTATATACAATTTTGGGCTTGAGGATAGCATCTTCGAAAAACGCATTGTGGCGACAGGCGATGAAGCTTTGGAAATCTATGACGAATGGCGTCCTGACCTTATTATCCTGGATATCGTACTCCCGGGGATGAGCGGTTACACTTTCCTGAAGACGATCCGGGAGGAGAAGGAAGACCGAACGACTACTGTCATAATGGCCAGCTCCATTTCGGATAAGAACGCAGTGGTTGATTGCCTGAAGCAGGGTATTCAAGGATACCTCGTAAAGCCCATACTTCCAAAGGAAGTCGGAAGCAAAGTTCTAGAGTATTATCGAAAGGCTAATCCTGGCAAGTAGGCGGAAGAGCAACCGGAAAGGAAATTTGACTCAATGAATCTTCTTGCGGGCTCATCCCCGACTATCCTCATTATTGACGACACTCCGACCAACGTGAAGGTTCTGGAGCTTGCTCTCAAGAAAGCGGGATATTCTACTATCGCGGCTTTGAGCGGTCTAGAAGGGGAGAAGCTTGCTGAATCTTTGCAGCCGGACCTTATTTTGCTGGACATCATGATGCCGGGCAAGAGCGGCTTCGACACTTGCGTCGACCTGAAGCAAAATCCACGCACCAAGGATATCCCCATCATATTCCTTAGCGCCGTAACCGACATTGAAAGCAAGGTCAAGGGACTGAGCATCGGAGCTGTCGACTACATAACAAAGCCTTTTCACAAAGAGGAAGTGCTCGCAAGGACGGGGCTGCACATCAAGATGAGGGCTGACCATCAGAGCCTGTTTCATGAACAGACTTCGAAGCTGCAGCAAATTCAGGCTGCGCAGCAGGCTATTCTGACCGCTCCGGAGGATTGTCCTCAGGCCCGGTTCGCTGTTCGCTATGTTCCCGTTCTGGAAGCGGGAGGGGACTTCTACGATGTTTTTCAAACGGATAAGGACGTGGTTCACTATTTCGTTGCTGATGTGAGCGGTCATGATATCGGCGCCTCTTTCACCACTGCTGCGCTGAAAGTCCTAATAAGGCAAAGCGTCAGGAGATCAGGCGCTCCCGTTGAAGCCATGGAGGCTTTGAACGAAGCATTGACTCCCATCCTCATGGATGGCAAGCATCTCACCGCCTGCTATGTTTGTCTGGATCGAATCGCATCGCAACTGACCATCGTCAATGCAGGCCACCCAGCGGCAATTTATGTCCCATCAGCAGGGGAAGCTCTGTTTTTGGAATCGGTTGGTGATGTCCTGGGAGTCTTTAAAGAGATCGAACTGGAGCCGCTTTCTTTATCCGTCGCTACTGGAGATCGCTTCTTTCTTTATTCGGATGGCCTTTTCGAACGGTTGGAAAAGAGCGTCTGGGGAAGAGAAAAGAACTTGGAGGACCTCAAAGAAATTTGTCGACAAACGAAGCTCCAAGCCATGGAGAATGCGATTGAGGAAATCCTCAACCATATGGCGCCTCCAAAGGGCGCATGGCAAGATGATGTGGTGCTGTTGGGCGTTGAAGTCTAAAGCTTTCAGCTTTCATCCCGCTTAGGACCGGGCATCACGCCGTCTTCTCTAGAACATCCTTCACGAGCATTAATAACTCGTTTTTGTGAAAGGGTTTTGCAAGCGTTTCCGTTGCGCCGAATCTTTTTGCGAAAGGCAATGAGGAAAAATCTCCCATCTTGTTGCTGCCCCCGGAGATAGCAATGATCTTGAGATCGGGGAACTCCTTGTGAAGCTCCCTGATGGTTTCAAGACCTTCTTTTTCCGGCATGAAGATATCTGTGATGACGAGATCGACCGGATTTTGCCTGAAAAGACGGATGCCCTCTTCACCGTCGGCGGCAACGACGACCTCATAGCCCGCCAGTTGGAGCATGCGACTGAGCATGGAGCGTAATTGCTCATCGTCGTCGATGACTAGAATCCGTTTCATGCATTTGCCTTTCTAAGGAAAAAAATATATAGGCGCTATTTGCTCAGCAACCCGAGGTCTTTCAGGACTTCGAAGAGCTTTCTCTTTTCGATAGGTTTTACTGCATAAGCTTCACACTGTTCGTTGAAGGCTTTGAGAATGTTGCTGGAATCACCCAGGGCGGTGACCATGATGACCTTGACGCCATCTCGACCGAATATGCCTTCTTCTTCCTCTATCTTTCGAATATTCCTTAGAACGGTGTGCCCATCCATCTCCGGCATCATGATGTCAAGACAGATGAGATCGTATCTCTCCCGCGCTGCGGCAGCATTGCGGAAAGCTTCGAGGGCCTCTGACCCGTTGACTGCGATGTCGCATTCGCCTAAGGTCATCAGCATTAATTGGAGCACTTTTCGGCATGTAAAATCATCTTCCACGATCAATGTTTTCATAGCATCATCCTTTTGAATAGTAAGAAAGCGGCAGTCAAGAACCTGAAGCTGGCGATAACACATTCACTTCTAACTTCTGATTCCCGATTATTTCATTCTGCTGAAAAAACGCGTGCGGAAAGAGCGCTTAACGTGTTCAGATATTTCTTCAGTGTTTATTATCGTCATTACTCAGCGCTTTCTTGAATATCGAAAATTCATGAGATAAGTCATCGTATAAAGAACGAAACTGTTGCTGGTTGCCCTCCATGGCGGCTTTCTCGAGCCAATGGGCTGCAGTTTGCATTCCTGTAGCTCCAACATTTCCGGAGGCCCCCTTGATCGAATGCGCATGGAGTCTGATCTGGAGGGCGTCGTCAGCAATAAGAGCCTCCTCGAGCTTGCGTAGCAACCGTGGCGCATCCATGAGAAAGGTTGCCATGATTTCCGCCAACATCTCTTCGTCTCCATCCACCAGGTTTAAAACTGCCTTTTTATCAAACGCAGTCCCGTACCTCTCAAACTCTCCGATTGGTTCGAGCTTTGCTTCCGGAGTTTCTCCCTCCTTGCGCGGAATCCAGCGATCGATAACCGCCGAGAGGTCTTCCAGGAGGATGGGCTTGGAAATGTAGTCGTTCATGCCGGCCTGAAGGCATTTTTCCTTGTCGCCTTTCATGGCGTGCGCGGTCATTGCAATGACAGGCGTTTCGAGGTTCAAAATAGTCGATTCCGAAGTCCGAATGACTCTTGTGACTTCGTATCCGTCCATATCCGGCATCTGGATATCCATCAGTACGAGACTGTATGAGCGCGTTTGTAGAGCCTTGAGCGCTTGGGCGCCATTGGATGCGATATCGGCGTAGTATCCTATCTTTTTCAAAATTCCCAGCGCTACTTTCTGATTGGTCAGATTGTCTTCAACAAGAAGAATGCGAGCTTTTTCCTTGCCGGCTTCCGCCAGGCTGTGACAAGTAATGATGTTGCCGCGGGGGCGATCGGCGTTCCTCGCTCTTCCGAGAGCGGCCTTCAAGCAGTCATAGAGCTGCGCCTGCCGGATCGGCTTGGTCAAATATGCCATAAAGCCGGCCCTTTCAGAGCGCGCTGCGTCTCCGCGCTTTCCAGCCGAGGTCATCAGCACAAGAAGCGTCTCCTGGATCAACGGGTCCGCCTTGATCATTCCACCGAAGGTTTCTCCGTCGAGCTCCCCCATCTGCGCGTCTAGAATCGCAACCTCGAAAGGATCCTTTTCAACGGCGGCGGCGCGAAGTCTTTCCATGGCGAGGTTAGGATCCGTCAGTTCTTCGTGACGACACTGCCAATGCTCGAATATGGCGGCAAAGACTCTGCAGTTGGCGGGGTTATTGTCTATAGCGATAATCTTTGCTCCAGTGAGATCTCCGATGGGAGCCGCTTCAGATATCTCACTCGGAGGCAGTTTTCCAAGGCATACAGTAAACCAGAATGTGGAGCCCTTCCCATACTCGCTTTCAACCCCTATTTCACCGTTCATCATTTCCACCAGCTGTCTTGAAATGGAGAGTCCAAGACCCGTACCGCCGAATTTTCGTGTGATAGAGCCGTCAACCTGAGTAAATGCATGGAAGAGATCGCCAAGCTTGTCTTCAGGGATGCCGGCGCCCGTGTCTTTTATCGCAAAGCGCACCAGAGCTCCGGCGTCATCTTCACGGGCGAGCGATGCGTGAACGGCTATTTCCCCTTCATTGGTGAACTTCACGGCATTGCCGATAAGATTAATCAAAATCTGGCGAAGTCGCCCCGGGTCTCCCAGAACGCGGGAAGGAACCTCGACGTCTGCCAGGCAGGAAATATTTAAACCTTTTTCATGGGCTTTTATCGCCATTAAGTCGATCAAATCGTCTAGAGTCGAGCGCAGATCGAAATCAATAGCCTCCAGATCCAATTTTCCAGCCTCGATCTTGGAGAAATCTAAAATATCGTTGATGACGAACAAAAGAGCTTCACCGCTCCTTTGGATCATCTCCGCGTATTCCCGTTGCTCTTCAGTGAGGTCCGTATCCAACAGCACGCTGGTCATGCCGATCACGCCGTTCATTGGCGTTCGGATTTCATGGCTCATGTTTGCAAGGAACTCGCTTTTGGCGGCGTTAGCGGATTGAGCTTCGGCCATCATGGCGTTGGCTCGTTCAATAGCCTCTGCAAGCTCTCGATTCACTCTATCGGCTCTTTCCTTGGTTTCGAGAAGCTCCTGCTCCGCCAGCTTACGTTCGGTCACATCGCGGCTTACGCCTAAAATTCCTATAAAAGCTCCCTTGGCATCGCGAAGAGGCGCTTTGAGAGTATCCAGGAGCGCTCTCTCTCCGTTGGGATATTCGATCCATTCCTCGTTGTGACGCGATTGTCCCAGTTTCAGCATGGCGTAATCGTTTTCACGAAAAGCATCGGCAAGGTCTTTGCTAAAAAGATCGTAGTCTGTTTGACCAACGATCTCCCCCCGCGTTCTTCCAACGAGCCGGGCGAAGGCGGGATTGCAGCCCAGATAGACTCCTTCTGTGTCCTTGAAGAAGACAATGTCCTGGAAGGAATCCAATAGTCCCGTGAGCAACGTTGTTTGCCGGACGAGCTTTTCTTCTGCAAGCTTGCGGTCGGAGATTTCCCCGCGAAAAGTGTTGTTCACTTCCTGCACTTCTCTCAGGAGCTTGAGGTTTTCACATCTCAATGCCAGGGCGGAAGAGATTGTATCGTGGTGCTTGAGCGAGAACCAAAGGATTGTAAGGAGGCAGAGGAAGATGACCAATCCCAGGACATTCCCAAAACGTCCCCCTTCCAAGATGCAGCGGACGCCATAGCCGACCATGGCGGGGCCGGCAAACGCCATTGGGCCTAGTCTGATGGATGCGTGAGTTACAGTTGTGCTTACCGAAATAATGGCGATGACGAGAACGAATAGAAACAGGAGCTCTTCGTTTCCTGGCGGTAAAATGAAGAAAGCAGAGAGTCCCCAGGTCGCTCCCGCCAGGAAGCTGAATAGAAGGCAATAGCTTTTCCATCTCTCCCCATCGAAAGCCTCTTTCCATACCTTACGATAAGAATTGTAGAGCGTGAGCCGACAAGCGACAACTAAAAGCATCATAAGAATCCACGCAAGGATTCTTGTATGAGGGACGATATCGCGCACCGTATAGGAAAGAACGAGGGCGATAAGGAAAGAGCTTGTTTGCATCGTGGGAACCTGTTGCATCGCCAGGCGAACCTGCTCCCTCAGGATGTTGTCATCATCATCTTTGTTCATCTCTACACCATTGCTCAGCAGGCGTCTCATCTCGGAGACCTCGGGTTATCGATAGGATGCTGAAGCCACGCACGCCTTTGAACGTGCGCTAGAGTGACAAGTACTTGAAATCTATAGGTTTCTGTTTGTTGTGCACAAAGGGAGCTTCCATAAAGGAGATTATCGCATTTCCTCTCCGCCTACAAAGAGAAATCCGAGAACAACTCATCGCGGCTTTCCCGAATGTAAATGAGAAGTGTTGCAAACTTTAGATTCTTCTCGATTGAAGGGCTCTGACCCGCCAAACTGCAATTCTTGGCTTCCTATTCTTCCCGGTATCTTGTAAGAGAAAGCTTCTCTCGCGAGGAGACTGCGCTGGAGCTTGGGAGCGAGGGAGCGTGAAAGGCATGCGGTTTTATTCCAACAAAGGATGAAAGGACGAATTCTTTGGTCTTCAGACTTTCAGAATTGGGTGATCTGGTCGGAATCATTTTAGACTCAATTCCATCCCCACTCTTTGTCGTCGACGGGGATGTAAGAATCGTGGGCTGTAATCAAGCTGCCTCCCAATTGCTTGAAGGGGATAGGGAGGGCTTCATTGGGAAACGGACAGGGGATCTCCTGCACTGTCTTCGCTCGAAAGAGTCCGTGGAAGGCTGCGGGCGAGCCGTGAAGTGCAGAGACTGCATCATCAGGAGCTCTGTCCATGAATCCATTAACGGCGGCAAAGTTCTTCGCAGAAAGGAAAAGCTGGAGTTGAGCAAGACCTCTGGCGTCGAGGAGGTCCATCTTCTTGTGACCTCGTCGCCTTTGGCGCATCAAGACCAGCCCCTGGCGCTGCTCATTCTGGAAGACATAACTGAAATAGTGAAGCTCAAGAGCTTTCTGCCTATCTGCGCCAATTGCAAGAAGATTCGGAATGACCGGGGGTATTGGAATCAGGTCGAAGAGTATTTCAACACGCATTCAGGCGTTCAATTCAGCCATAGCATCTGCCCTGAATGCGTCAATAAGCTCTATCCCGATCTTCTCGAAGGAGACGATTGAGGATATTGATGTACATTTCATCTCAAAGAGAAGTTCTCGACCGCAGAGAATCCAGGAGCACCTTGGCGGGCTCATAGGACGGGTTCAGTCGAAGGGCATGCTCAAACATCGATTCTGCTTGATCGTACTTCTTCATCTGCTGGCTGACCATGCCGGCGTTGAAGTAGAGTGCAAAGGAATCCGGGACGAGATCAATGCATTTTCTGTAGATGGCCTCGCTCTGTTCGAACAGGCTGCGCCTCCTCAGCGTGATGGCGTAGTTGTTGAAAATTGGAACCGTCTCAGGAGTTGGGACGACGTCCTCTTTGAGTAAATCCCCGGCCCGATCGATATCGCCCTGCTCCAGGTATAGCTTGCCAAGGTCGGCCAGGATGAGATTGGTCGGGCTGGATTTGAGGATGGATTGTACTAATGCTTCGCCTTCATTTTCCTGACCGGATTGGAAATAAGCTTCGGCTAAATCCACTTTTCGTTTTTGGAGGAGATGACATTGCTCCGAGGCCGCTTTTAGATGTTGAATCCCCTGCGCTCGATCCCCCTGTTCCATGAAAATTTTACCCAGCAGATTATTCGACTTGCCGCACTTCTCCGCACGCGCCGATTCTTTGAGCACCTCCACTGCGTCCTTAAGCTGATTGTCTCTTGCCAGGCACTCCCCGAGCATGAAAAGAACATTGGGATCCCGCGATTCCTTGAGAATCTCTCTCCCTAATGATACGGCTTTTGAATACGATCCTTGAAGCTTCAGTTTGGTCATCTCGGCTATTTGGGATTGGGTGGGGGCAGACTTCTTCTTAATAATCGATGAAATGGTTTTCATCAGCTTGACTGGAGTGAAAGGCTTCACCACGTAGCCGTCCGCCCCTTCTTCGATGGCGCACACGACGCTCTCGGCCGTGCAAACGCCAGTGAGCACGAGAATCGGGGTCGCGAATAGCACGGGATCTTCCCTCACCACCCGAATCAGCTCAATCCCGGTCATTTCCGGCATGATCCAGTCGGTAACGAGAAATTTAACCTTCCTGCTTCGCATGATCCGGAGCGCCTCATTGGCGCCGTAGGCGAACTGGAAGCTCTTCAGCCCGGATGCGCGAAACATGCGGATGACGAGCGTGTGTATGAGCGCTTCGTCGTCAACGACCAGAAAGTCGATGGGGGTGTTGTCCTCTGAGCTCACGACATTCTTCTCCACATCATTTCCCGAGGAAGGCGGGAAATGACATCACTTTTCCAAAAGGCATTCTTCGCTCTTCCAGAGCCGATATTACTGTGCATCAAGAACCTTTCTGACAAGCTGGGCCAGCTCTTTTCTATCAAGAGGCTTCATCGCAAATCCCTTTATGCCCATTTCTTTTGCGCTCTCCTCGTTGATCCTTTCACTAAAGCCGGTACACAGGATAACCCCAATGTCGGGCCGAACTTGCATGATCTCCTTGGCCAAATCCGTTCCCAACATTTTGGGCATGGTGTAGTCGGTGATAACGAGATCGAAGTCGTACGGCTTTGATCTAAAGAGACTAAGGGCTTCCATTGAGTCGCTTCTAGCTGTCACGCGATAGCCGAGTCGTCCGAGCAATCGGGTTCCCGATTCCCCTACCAACGGCTCATCATCGACCAGGAGTATCCGTTCATTCCCCTTGGGCAAAACCGTGGATTCCGGGCTCTCGATCTTCGCCTCCTCTTCCGCGGCCGGAATGATTATCTCGAAAGAGCTGCCCTTTCCAAGCTCGCTTTCGACCCGGATCTCACCGGCATGTTTTTTCACGATGCCGTGGACAACAGCAAGGCCTAGACCAGTTCCCTTTCCCACCTCCTTTGTCGTGAAGTACGGCTCGAAGATCCTCCGCCTCGTAGCCTCGAGCATGCCGCTGCCGGTATCCTTGACAGTCAGCCTGACGTACCTCCCCGGTTTGAGATCTGCAATGGAAAGCATGCTGAGGTCCTCTGCGCTCAAAGTCGTTTCCACAAGAGTGATATCGATCGTTCCTTTGTCTTCCATTGCATGGGCGGCATTGGTGAAGAGGTTGACCACGACCTGGTGTATCTGAGTAGGATCGGCTACTGCCTTAGCTTGGTGGATGTTTTGCTTGATCTCGATGCTGCTTGGAAGAGAAGCCCTTAGGAGCTTTACAGCTTCCTTCACAATTAGGCTTATGTCTACCGGTTTCATGAGCTTCTGCCCGCCAAGACGGCTAAAGGAGAGAATCTGCTTAACAAGCTCCTTCGCACGACCGGCTGCGGTGAGAACTTGATTGAGCTCGTACTTTGCCGGGCTGGACTCCGGGATATCATCCAAAGCCATCTCCGTATAACCGATGATGGGAGAGAGAATGTTGTTGAAATCGTGCGCTATGCCTCCCGCTAAGGCGCCGATGGCTTCGAGCTTCTGGGTGTGGAGAAGCTGCGCTTCCAATCGTTCCTGCTCTTCGGCCGCCCGTTTGCGCTCGGTGATGTCACGGTCCATGCCGCGATAGCCGATGAGCTCCCCGTTCGGTCCATATACCGCCGATCCGCTGCTCTCCAGCACTGCCTGTCGGCCGTCCCGGCGCAGTTTCACGTTCTCTAAAAGAGAGAAGGGTTTCCGTTCGGCGACAATACCGGCAAATACCTTGCGCAGCCGCAATGCCTCTTCCTCTGGCATGAAGTCGAATGGGGAGCGTCCGATCATCTCATCTGGAGAGTAACCGAGGATATCCCGGACCTGTGGGCTTGCGTAGGTATATTGTCCGTGTGCGTCGACTTCCCAGACCCAGTCTGACGAGGTCTCGAGCAAAGAGCGGTAGCGCTCTTCGCTTTGTCTTAGGCATTCCACGGCTTGCTTGCGCTCTGTGATATCCTGCATCGTGGCGACGCGGTAAAGCAGGCTCCCTTGATCGTCTCGAACGCTGACCAAGTCCATCTGAACCGGGAAAGTAGACCCATCTTTGCGCGCCATGCTGGTTTCATAGCGAATCTTTCCCACCCTATCCGCTTCCATGATGAAATCAAAGACTCGTTTCCGTTCGGAAGGAGCATAAAGATCGAGGATGGGTGAATTCGAGATTTCTTCAACCGTACGGCCGTGCATGGCTGCAAACGAAGGATTGCAGGCGCGGATGCGGTTCGTCGCCGGTATTCCGATTGCTATTCCATGGGCGCAGTGCTCGAAGGCGTCCGCCCATAGGCGTAAAGCCTCTTCGGCCTTTTTTCGCTCGCTGATATCCGAATGCATCCCGATGACGCGCAAAGGGCTTCCATCTATTGTGCGGCTTATCACCTTGCCGCGATCCAAAATCCACTTGTATGAGCCGTCCTTGCAAAGAAGGCGATGTTCGTTGATATAGACCGGCGCCCCCCCTTCGAGATGGCTTGCCACATCCGCATGCACACGCTCCCTGTCTTCGGGGTGAATGCGCTTTTTCCATTCATCCAGAGAATTTTCAATCTCATGATCCTCATACCCCAGCATCGTCTTCCATTGTTTGGAAAGAAACAGCTCGCCGCTCTCCACATTCCAATCCCACAAGCCGTCGCCGGCTCCCTCGATTGCGAACTGCCATCGCAGCTCACTTTCCAGCAATGCCTCCTGCGCCCGCTCCCTTTGGCGGTTTCCTTCTATCTTGTCGAGGGCAAAGGAAATGTCCATCGCCACTTCCTTGAGGAGCTCGATCTCCCGCTCTCGAAAAAATCCCCGTTCCGATGCGCAAATGTTCAGCGCTCCCCAGGCTTCGCCTTGAAAGAGGAGCGGGAATGAGCCACAGGACTCGAAACCGAACTGAGACGGCGATCTCTCCGATGGATAGAGGCAACTGCTTGATTTACCGCATTCATTGCAGATAGATGGCTTTCCGCTGAGGATGGCCCTACCCGGATTCCCATGGCCTTCGGGTCTGTCATCAGCATAGAGCTCGGCGCCATCCAGCAGCTCACACCTTTCTCCAAACCACGCCATGGGCTCCAATCGCAAAGAGTCGGGGTCAAGGCGTCCGATCCACGCCAGATCGATTTTTCCTCGCTCGACCACGAGGCGACAGACGGTGGCCAGCAATTCTTCGTGAGACTCGATGCGCACAATGGTTTGATTCACCTGGCTCAAGACGTCGTAGAGCCGGTTCAATCTGCGGATTTCCTCCTCGGCTTTGTGCTTGTACAGGGCAATCTCGATAGTGGATTTGAGCTCCCGGTCGTCGAAAGGCTTTAAGAGATAACCGTAGGGCTCTGCGAGCTTTGCGCGCTCGAGAGTGTCGTCTTCGGAATAGGCTGTGAGGAAAACAACGGGAATATGGAATCTGGCGCGAAGCGCACAAGCAGCGGCTATTCCATCCATCTCTCCTTGGAGGCGGATATCCATCAGGACAAGATCGGGACGCTGTTTTTCAGCCATAGCAAGGGCCTGTTCGCCGGTTGCGGCCCGCCCTGTCGGTTCATAGCCCAGAGACTGCAGACGGAGAAAGATCTCCCTCGAGACAATCCTTTCATCTTCAACAATGAGAATGCCGGATGGCTTCATGGCTGGCGACCTCTTTGCGCATGCTCGTGAAAAGGGAAAACCACACTAAAAATCGCTCCACCCTCAAACGGTTTATCCAACGTGACGCTTCCGCACAGCTGGTTGGCAAGATCGGAAACGAGCTGCAATCCCAGAGTCGAAGCATTTTCGGGGTTGATGTGCGGAGGAATTCCCGCTCCATCATCAGAGACTCTAAGGAGCAGCATTTCCCCACCGATACGTTCCAGTCTGACCATGACCGATCCCGAACGATCTCCCGGGAAGGCATGCTTCAAGGCATTGGAGACAAGCTCGTTAACGATGAGTCCGCAGGGCACGGCTTGATCAAGGGGAAGGCCAATCGCTTCCACTCGGGTTTCGACCCTGATCCGTTGGGATGACCTTCCGAAAGAAGCAACTATCTGCCGGCACAGGTCATCGATAAAGGCGGCAAAGCTGATGTGCGCCAGGTTTCCGGAACGGTAGAGAGTCTCGTGAAGGAGCGCCATCGTGCGCACCCGATTCCTGGTGTCCTTCAATATCTCCAGAGCTTCCGGATTTCCGGTGCAGTAGCTTTGCAGGCCGAGGAGGCTTACCACGATCTGGAGATTGTTCTTCACTCGGTGGTGGACTTCCTTGAGAAGAGCCACCTTTTCTTCGAGAGATTTGTGTAACTCCATTTCCGAGCGTTTGCGTTCGGTGATGTCGCGAATCACGCTGATCAGAGTGCGGGCGCCATGAATGGTCGCCCCCCGCGAGCTGACCTCTACGGGGAGCTCGCTCCCGTCATTTCTTCGGTGGACGGTCTCAAAGAGAATGCCATGTTCGTCGGCCTCCGCCATCTGTTCTGCAGTGAGCCCTGGCTCATCGATTGCGCGCAGTTTGTGAATAGTCATCGCCAGCAACTCCTCACGGCTGTATCCATACGCATTGACTGCGGCGGAGTTTGCTTCCAGGATTTGTCCGTCGTCGCGCCGCATGAACAGGATGATGTCCCGGCTGTGAGCGGCCAACAGCTCAAAGCGGCGCAGTCCCTTTTCCGCCTCCTTGCGCGCCGTGATGTCGAAGAAGACTTCGAGCTTGGAAACCCGACCTTCCGCTCCGTAAACCGGCGTGTCGATCAGGTCGTAGGTCTTGCCCGTCTTCTCGGAGGACCATTCCCAGACTACCGTTTCGCCGGCGAGAACCTCGGCATTTTTGCACCAGGGGCAGGCTTCGCTGCGCTCATGGAAATACTCGTAGCATCTACGTCCATCCACGGGACCAAAATCGCTAAGCATTACGGGATTAACGAATTCAATCGAATAATGATCGTCAACGATATAGACGCCGACGGGAAGAGCGTCTAGAAACCTGCGAAACTTGTTTCGCTCATGGGCAAGCGCCACCTCAGCCTGCTTGCGGTCGGTTATATCGAAGAAAGTAACAAGGAAGTCGTCGCCAAGGCCAACGCCTGAAATTTCCATCGTGAGAACTTTGCCGCTCTTGCATGTGACGCGGTATTCGGCAGGCTCGATGTCGGAATTACATTCCAGCGCTAGCCGCACAACTTTGTCCCAAGCTGCGACGACCGAGCGCCGGTAATCAGGGTCAGGGTAAGCGAGCCGCCACCATTCGGCGAGAGAAGGTATATCCTCATGCTCATATCCGAACGTTTGTCTGAATCGAGCATTGAAATTCATTATCGAGCCCTCATTATTGAAAACGCATAAGGGAACCGGCGCTATATCGAACAATCGGCGGAAGCGCTTCTCGCTCTCCAGAGTGGTCTGCTGCGCGGCATCTCTGGCGGTCGCCGCTTCGTCCAGCAGGCGACGCACTGCTGCGACCTCGGCGATAACGGGGCCTGATACTTGTGACGAATCCTCCTGCGCCAGGGCGGCGACGGAGCGGGCGAGTCGACGGCCGGCAAGGCTTCCCCCAAGGACACTGACCAAAGTGATAGCCAGGAGCGTTGCGGCAAGCGTAGACGCCGAGGAGATAATCGATCCTCGATAGACGCTTTGAGAAACCTCAAGGACCACCGACCAGTGAGAAAGACGGGACGGGACCACAATACGAATGGCCTTCTCGTCATCCTCTGCAAGGGCCTCAGTCTCGGAGGACGAGCGGCGCGTCATCACTTCGTCTTTGCCGTCCAGCACCGTAAGGCGCCACCCGGAAGGGAGCGCTATCTGCTCGAGGTGATGCATAATGTGGCGAGCTTCGATGATGCTCAGCAGGAGGAAGCGCACCTGCTCGTCGCGGATGACAGGCGTCACAATGGCGACGAGCGGCTCCTTGGCGATCGGCCCCATGAACATGTCTCCAACTGCCGGTCTTCCCGTTGCAAGCGCCTCGGGGGCTGCAGCATGGCCTCGGGGCTTTGGCAGTTTGGGGAGGACAGTCCCGAATGGCGTGCGCGTGTTGAAGATCATTTGCATAGAGGTGTCAGCAAGTATGACATGACCGCTGAAATTTTCGCGAAAGCCAAGCGATTCTTTATAAAAATTCCCTACATTGGGTGGATCGTCCATCGATGGGGAAGCTGAAAGCATCTTCAAAGCCGCAATCTGAGCTTCGATATGGAGATCGATAGACGCCGCGGCATTGTGCGCCCGATCCGATGCATCCTGTTTGTGCTGACTATGTATCGAGCGTAGATGATGAATTGAAAGATAAGCCGCGAGTATTAACAGCGGCAGCACGCACATCCAGATTAACCTGGCGAGAAAGGCGTTGAGCGATACCTCGCGCAATGCTTCCTGGACAGGGGCGGAGCGCCTGGCGATGGAGATTAATCTCATTAAGCGGAAACTCCAATAAGGAGCCGGAAAGGAATAACTCATCTGTTCCAGGCAGAATCTCTGGATTCCGGCTTTCGCCGGAATGACGATCCAGGCCATTTAAGGCGTCATTCCGGCGAAAGCCGGAATCCATAGAACGATGAGTTATTCCTTTGCAACTCCTAACTCCAAAATCATCCAGGCGATACGCCGGCGCCGGCCCAAAAAACGGTCTCCATCATTTGCTAGAGGAAAGACCGTTGCCGGGAAAGGCGTTGGCAGCTTTTGCGCGGTTCGCTCGTCACTGATCCTGGCGTTACATTGATTGTCAAAAGTTATGCACCCATAAGGCAAAAGCAGCAACTGCCTGTTTCACTCATCCACTTCACCAAAGCCGATGGAGAAAACCTGCGATCTTCATCGTCGATAGTTGTTCAAGCTTAAAAGTCGTCAAATTCTCCAGCGTACGATCTTCCATCCCCTGGAAATGGAAGCTGCCTTGTTATTTCACTCTTGGGCAGGGATTTTCCATCCATCACTGGAGCCTTCTTTGCGCTCGAAGCGCGACGCTCTACAAGAACCTGCATCCTACTCTCGTCTATCGACCTTGTCCCAGTTCCGTTACCCTTCACACCCACGCTATTTCCACCAACGAGATCGACGAGATCTGAAACGAAAGCCTGCATCTGTTCCGCCTGCGCGTAAAGCTCTTCTGAAGCTGAAGCGGACTCTTCAGCGTTGGCGGCATTCTGCTGCACTACTTTGTCCATTTCGTTTACGGCATTGTTGATCTGGCTCATTCCCTGAGACTGCTCCTGAGACGCTCCGGAGATTTCCCCCACCAGCTCCGCGGCTTTTGAGACGACCTTCGCCACTTCACTGAACTCGCTACTGGTTTTTCCTACGAGGCTTACCCCGTCATTCACTCTTTTTCCGGTGCCATCGATCAGTCCCGCTGTTGTCTTTGCCGCCTCGGCAGCCCTCAATGCAAGGCTTCTGACTTCGTCCGCGACGACGGCGAACCCCGCCCCGGCCTCTCCGGCTCTCGCTGCTTCCACTGCAGCGTTTAGCGCCAGAAGGTTTGTCTGGAATGCTATCTCATCGATGGTCTTTATAATCTTCTGGGTTTCCAGGCTCGATCGAGATATCTCTTCCATGGATGCGGTAAGCTGATTCATCGATTCATTTGCGTCTCCCACTATACGCCCGGCCTGAGCCATGAGTTGATCCGCCTGAGCTGCGTTGCCCGCATTCTGCTGAGTCATGGAATGCATCTCCTCAAGCGAGGAAGATGTTTCCTCTATGGCTGCGGCCTGCTCCGAGGCCCCTTCGGCCAGTTGCTGACTGGACGACGATACTTCACGAGAAGCTGCGGCAACTTGACTCGCCCCTTCGCTCAATCCATCGATTACTCGCTTTATCGGCCTGGTGATGCTCAGTGTGATGGCGGCGGCGCAGAAGAGCCCGAGGAATAGTGCGATACCAAGCCCTATGGTCACAATTTTCGAGGCGAAAGCAAGGGATGAAGAGGCTTCATTGGCGATCGTCGACGTCAGGTCCATTCCCGCCTTCGCGGTGCTTGCCGCGACTGCCACAACCTTATCGCCCGCAGCCTTGCGCTTCTTTCCCACCTCCTCCATCATAACCCAGTTCCTGTGAAGCTCTTTGAGAGCTTTACCGTACGCCGCGGCTGCTTCCTGTATCTTCGTGATTTGAGCAAGGTTGACATTCTGAGCCGTTAGAGGCCGGATAGCCGCCAGCTTCTTTTCGATCTCATCGAAATTCTTGAAAGCTTCCTGGAGCAGGGCGGGCTCGCGAAGCCCCTGCACTCTGAAATTGACCATCCTCGTTGCATTGCCAAGGTCTATCACATCATTTATGAGGGTTATCTTCGTAAAACGGCTCGAAAGCGCTTGGGCGTCGGCGCCGCTCTGGATCTCCTCCTTCATGGCGTTGCTCTGGGATTCGAGATAGAGATAAGACTCCGTCATGTATTGCTTAGCGACTTCATCCAGCGTAGTGCGCTGCGCCGCTATGGCGTCCATACTTGTCAGCGTTTCTGAAAGCGTCCTGTCGTATTCGTCCACCGCAACCTTTGCGCTTGCCGCGTCCTGTTTAAGCTTTTCAAGGAAGTCGAACCTTTTCGCCAACTCTTCTGCGCTCTTCAGGTTGGATTTCACTTCTTCAAGAAATTTTCTTCCCTTTTCGAGAGAAGCTTTGTCATTGGCGTATACATAGCCCCTCACCTCGAGCATCGTTGATAGAGCGTTTCTCTCAACCTCATTAGCGATACGCACTTCGGGCATGTAGGCGCCTGCAAGGCTACTCGATTGAGTATGGACGGAATTCATACTCCAGATAGCGAGTCCTCCAAGAACCAGAGAAATACAGATAAGAAGTCCGAATCCCCCAAAGATTTTTACTCCAAGTCTCATTCTTCCCATGTTATCCCCCCTGAGTCGAAACGTGAATTATGCCGCTTGAGATCCAAAGGCGCTCACGCTTGCAAGCGCACGTGCTTTTTGAGAAGATTCCTCAACACCCCCACGACCTCTTCGGGTTCGGCATCCATCGAAGCGAGGTAGCGCGGGAAGAGTCTATGTCCGATAGCCACAGTTTCTTCTTCAAGATCCGGAACAAAGAGGACGATCCGCAGGTCCAGGAAAAGATGAGCCATGGAACAGATTTCGAGAAGCTCATTTTTCGTCGGACAAATGAGAACCGCGAGGGAGAAGTGGCCGCCGGCTCTGCGAAGGCTCGATCGAAGAGCGCCCGGCCGACTGCAGACTTCCATTTCTCGGTCGGGGATGAGGGTCTGAAGTTCATGCTCCACATCCAATCCGGCTGCTCTAAGAGTCCGTCCGTACACAAGCACTTGCATCCTTGTCACCTTTACGATTATTGATTGTGAATACGCGCCGACTTAGAAAGAAGGCAATCTTGGCGCCACAATGGGGTAAAAAGGAATTATGATGTTATAACAATATCTAATACGAAGTATGCGAGACGCTACTGATGGGAGGGAGGATTGCTGAAAAGCGAAATAGTTGCCAATTGTCAAAAAAAATGAACGAATGAAAATTATTGTTTCCTATCGGGAGGGGACGTCCAGCCGAGGCGGGAGACGCCGCGCCTTTTGAGCATATTGTAGAGTTGAGTGCGACTGAGGCCGGAAAGTTGGCAGGCTTCCTTCATGCTGCCTTGCGTAAACGCCATGAGCCCGGCAAGGTAGCTCTTTTCAGCCTCAATAAGCACCGACTCGCGGAACTCCCTGTACTTCCGGGGAAGATCCGCAGAAAGCTCGGAAGTCCTGTCAGTCGTCTCAGAAATCAAAGTGTCGGGCGTTTCCTCAACCCGCCTCCTTGTAACGCTCGCCCTGATGTTGACGGGCAGATGCCGGGCAAAGAGCACGGGTTCGTACAAGGCGGTTGAGATGACCATTCTGAGGGTATTGACAAGCTCCCTGACATTTCCCGGCCAATGATAGCTTGTGAGCGCATCCATGAAGTCTGAAGAGAGATCCTTCTCATTTATGCCGTAGCTATCGAAGATCTTGGCCGCATGAAACAGAACGAGCTTCGGGATATCCTCCGGCCGCTGTCGCAATGGCGGCAGCTCGATGGTAATCGTCTGGAGCCTGAAGAGCAGATCCATCCTGAATAGCCCCTCCTGCGCCATCGAATTGAGATCGCGGTTAGTCGCCGCAATGACTCTGAAGTCGCTCATCTCTTCATGAATCGATCCTATGGGCCTGAAAGTTCGCTCTTGAAGCACCCTGAGAAAAGCCTTCTGAGTCGCCGGCGGAAGCTCGCCTACCTCATCGAGAAAGAGCGTTCCCCGGTTGGCTTGTTTGATCAGGCCGATCTTGGACTTGTCAGCGCCCGTAAAAGCCCCTTTCTCATGACCAAAAAGGGCGCTCTCTATGAGCGTTTCGGGAAGAGCGGCGCAATCGACCACAACCAGGTTGCCGCCTGCTCGTGAACTATTGGTGTGAATGGCTCTTGCCAGAAGCTCTTTGCCCGTGCCGGTTTCACCCGTAATGAGCACATCCGCGTCGCTGTGCGCCGCTCTGGCTACGAGATCGAGGCATATGGCCATGGTCCGACTCGAGCCCACGACGCCGTCAAGCTTCAACAAATTCGGAATTCCAAGTTTGTGGAGATTTTCCCGATATTGAAACACCCTTTTCAATGAAAGGACAATATCGTTCTTGGAGAGGGGCTTTTGCAGGTAATCCCAGGCTCCGCTGCGTATGGCGACTTCCGCGCCCGTGGGACCTCCATAGCCGGTCATGATGATCACCTCAGGGGATGATGGGGCCGAGGCAAAAGAAGGCAATGAGTCCAGCCCGCTTCCATCCGGCAACTCCACATCGAGAAACACAACATCGAAATTGTCCGCTACAGCGTAAGCCAGCCCTGAAAGAATCGTAGAAGCAACGACTGCATCGTGATTCATCTTACGGACAATATCGCAGAGCAATGAGCCAATTGATGAATCGTCATCCACGATGAGAATCTTGCCCATATCGACCTAAGTCTCCCTCTGTGGAAACCTCAACCCAGTATGGTCCCCCCCGAGAATCTATGAAAAAATACGAGACAATTCCTATGCGCCAAAGAGCCTCTTGAGACTCTTATCTCATGCTTTTCGCTGAGTTTGAAGCGAAATTATCAGCAATTCTCACTTTGACGCCTCCGTGTAGGGAAAGTCTTTTCCAGCTTGCCAAAAACCGCTTTAGGCGCGTCGGCTCAAAGGGGATCAAAGGATAAATGAGAGATACAGCTGTATTCGCGTTAGCGATAGCAATCATCTTTGAGGCTATGGTATATTCGAATAGTCGAAAATACAAATCTCGTTGGAGTACATCAAATGGAAATTATCGATTCTCATACTCATTGGGGGCCTTCTGTCGCCATGGGGACATCCGTCAGCACTGGGGAGCTTCTGAGGCAGGCCGAACAGTGCGGAGTGGACCGCATTGTGATTTTTCCCTTTCCATCGCAGGCGCTCGCCGATGAGAGCATCAATGAGGAAGTCTTGAATGAAGCGAGCCTCATTACCCAGTTCATTCCCTACTATTACATTCCCGATGACTTGCGTCCGATTCCGGAAGGCCAGGGCTTCTACGGGGGGAAATGGCACTGGACAAGGGGCGTTTCCGATCACTCTTCGCACTACGGAGTCTTGGAAGATCCTGCGCTGCCGTTATTTTTCGAAAAATCGGAAGCAATCGGCTTGCCTCTGATTATTGAGGAAGAGCTCAGGTTTACTATTGAGTTTGCAGAAATGTCCGGGAAGTTGAACCTCATTATTCCTCACTTGGGCCTCTTGGGAGGAAATCCCCTGGATTTTCTCGCCGCTTTCAAAAAGCATGAGCATGTGTTTTTCGATACGGCGCTCGCTCAGCCGCAGACCATCCAGCGGTTCGTTCAAGAAATTGGGGCTGAGCGGGTCATTTTCGGCTCGGATATCCCCTTCGGCGCCATGAAAGCAGAACTGCAGAAAGTGCTGTCTCTCCGAATCGGCGACCGAGAGCGGGAGGCGATCCTTGGCGGCAACATCCGGCGACTGATCGGCCTTCCCTAATGTCCGCCCAAAACATTTCCATAGCGCTCTCGCTTATGATCTCCAGTCATCGACTCAGCCTTCACGACGTTGCATGCAATCCAGGGCCGGGCTTTGCGACTTGATCCCTGGCTAAGGACGGCGACGTCGCCGCCTTTTCATTTGTAACGGCCCTTACAATCGATTACATTGCACCTCCGTTGTGCTCCGCCAGGTTTCCAGTTCTTGCGATATGAAACGGGACCGAAATGACCGAATGGCTCAAAGTTTATGGCAACAGGCGCGTATTAAGCCTTCTCGGCTTGGGCTTTTCCTCGGGACTTCCTCTTGCCCTGACCGGATCGACGCTTCAGGCGTGGATGGCTTCCGAAAAAGTCGACCTGACGCTCATCGGGGTTTTTTCCCTGGTGGGAATTCCCTATACGGTTAAGGTGCTCTGGGCGCCTTTGATGGATAGGTTCACTCCGCCATGGCTAGGTAGAAGGCGCGGGTGGATATTGATTTCCCAGGCGCTCCTGGCTGTGTCGATTTTCCTTCTCGGACTCTGCTCTCCCGCATCCACGCCATGGCTTATTGCCGTGCTGGCCGTGATGCTGGCATTTTTCAGCGCAAGCCAGGACATCGTTGTCGACGCTTATCGGGCCGATGTCTTGAGAGAACGCGAGCTTGGAGCCGGAGCCGCTACGACTGTTATCGGCTACCGCATTGCTTTGCTCATTTCCGGAGCCCTGGCGATGATCCTTTCTGACCATCTTTCCTGGAACATGGTCTATAACCTCATGGCCGCCCTCATGCTTGCAAGCGCCGCGTTTACCTTCATGGCGCCCGAGCCCTCGGAGCGTGTTGTCCCGCCTCGGAGCCTCAAGGAAGCTGTCTGGAGCCCTCTGCTTTCGTACTTCAAACGCTCCGGCGCGGTAGAGATGCTTTTCTTCATCATGCTCTATAAATTGGGAGACGCCGTTGCCGGAGCGATGACTACTCCATTCCTTCTCGACATCGGCTTTACTCGAACGGATGTGGGAGCAGTGAACAAAGCCTTCGGCCTGATAAGCACAATCCTGGGAACTCTTGCCGGAGGGGGAATCATAGCGAAGATAGGCATAAACCGCTCCCTTTGGATCTTTGCCTTTCTCCAGGCCGTATCGAACCTGACCTTCACTGGGCTCGCCATGCTCGGCAAGAATTACTCTGTTATGGTGGCGGCAATCGGAATCGAAAATATCTGCGGAGGCATGGGAACGGCCGCCTTTGTCGCCTTCATGATGAGCCTTTGCGACAAGCGCTTCACCGCGACTCAATACGCCATGCTGACGAGCATCATGGCTATAACGAGGGTCGTGGCCGGCGCGCCTACCGGCTGGATGGCGCTGTCTCTGGGATGGGCCATGTTTTATGCCGTAAGCGTGCTCGGAGCGCTTCCCGGCATCCTGTTGCTTCCCCGTTTTGCGCCTTGGAATTCACGATTGGAGAGATAAGGAGAAATCGCCTCTGGGGACGTCCTGCTCTTTCATCGCTCGTCCAGCACGGACCGAACCTTTGCCGAGAGTGCCTGAATAGAGAAAGGCTTCGGGATGAATGCGATTTTCTCATCGAGTATGCCGTGATGAGAAATCACCTCATCTGTGTAGCCGGACATGAAAAGCACTTTTATTGAAGGGAAACGCTGCTGTACCTGCTTGAACACTTCCTTCCCGTTCATTCCCGGCATTACGACGTCGGTAAGCAGGAGGTCGAGCGGTCCGCCATGAGCCTCGAGAGCCTCCAAGCACTCCTTCCCGCAGGTCGCAGAAAGGACTTTGTAGCCCAGGACGTTGAGCACACGTACGGTTATATCTCGGAGCATATCGTTGTCCTCGACGACCATGATCGTTTCGGAGCCGTGCTGATCATCCCTTTGGGGACTCGTATCCGATTGCGACGCCTTGAGCTCCTCGACCTGCGGGAAATAAAGTCTGAAGATTGTCCCTGCTCCCGGCTTGCTATGGACCGATACGCCCCCTCCATGCTGCTTGACAATGCCTAAAACGGTGGATAGACCGAGCCCGGTGCCTTTGCCCACCGGCTTTGTCGTGAAGAACGGATCGAAGATGCGCTCGAGGGTGGCTTTATCCATGCCGATGCCGTTATCGGTGACTGAAAGCATGGTGAAACGGCCCGATTCGAGATTCTCCGGCATTGGGCCGGAGACGCTATCCAGATGAGCTTCACTGGTTTCAATGGTGATTTTTCCAGCATATCTCATGGCGTCCTGGGCATTCACCACAAGGTTCATGATTACCTGTTCCAACTGGCCAACATCAGCGAGAAGCGAAAGGGGCGAAGGGGCAAGCTTGATCTCCAGCTGGATATCATCCCTGATGGTGCGCCTGAGGAGCTTTTGGAAGCCGGAAACAACCTGGTTGAGATCTACTATGCTCGGACCCGGGGAATACTTGCTTCCGAACGCGAGGAGTTGGCGCAGGAGATCTCTGGCGCGCTGTCCGGCTTTATGGATCTGCTCCACCGAGGATCTCCACGGATGGCTTGCATCGACTTCCCGAAGAAGGAGCTCACCGTAGCCAAGGATGGGAGTCAAGAGATTGTTGAAATCATGAGCCACGCCGACCGCCAAGGATCCTATGGCCGCCATCTTTTCCGCCTGCAGGACCTGGCTTTGTGATTGTTGCAGCTCTTGTGTGCGCTCTGTAATTCTGTCTTCGAGCTGGACATTCATCCTGGTAAGATAATGTCTAGAACGTTTGAGCTCCAGGTGAGCGCGCACGCGCGCCAGCACAACCGCGGGTCGGATGGGCTTGGTGATATAATCGACGGCGCCCATATCAAAGCCGCGCTGTTCGTCTTTGTCCGATCCCAGGGCAGTAACGAAAATAACTGGAATATCACATGTCGCCGGATTTCCATGGAGCCGCTCCAACACGGCGTACCCATCCATTACGGGCATCATGATGTCCAGAAGCACCAGCTCCGGCTTCGGTTCGGCCATGGCTGCGGCAAGCGCCTGCTGACCCGAGCGAGTGGCTCGCACGCTATAATAGGGCTGCAGCACTTTCGACAAAATCTCAAGATTTTCCGGCTGATCGTCGACGATCAGGATCGTGGCGCGCGCTGCTTCCGGCTTGTCAGAAACGGAACAAGTGGGATTGCTCATGATCTTCCTTTGCGCCTGCTGGGATCATCACGATGGTTACTGTAACGGAAAAGCAATGAAAATATCATAATATTCTCTTTCGAATCTCGCGCAGAGTATTCAAGGCGTCCGCATATTCGAACTCCTGAACCTGTCTTTTGAGCGTCTCCGCCTCTTCGCCCAGAGCCGAAATCAGCAGATCGCTCCATTGGTCCATCACATCGTTTACCAGAGTATCATAAAGGGCGAGCAAAGGCTCGATTTGCGCGAGAATCCCATCGACTTGAGACCGGTCAAAGGAAGCATCGAGGCTGTCGATCTCCTTGAGAATGGGCGTCTGGCGCAGCTCGGAAGCAAGGGGAGGATCATGCCGAATCGGCTCGATGGTCGGAAAGGAATTCGGGCTACGCACGGGAAGCCATTTCACCAGAATTTCATAAAAGTTTTGAGGCCTGACCGGTTTAGGAACATGGTCGTTCATTCCGGCTTTGAAGCACTTGTCTTTGTCCTCTTCGAAAACAACGGCCGTCATGGCCAGAATGGGTATTGATTCCCAGCCGGGTAGACGACGGATGAACTGCGTCGCCTGAAGTCCATCCATCACCGGCATTTGAACATCCATGAGAATCATGTCGTAGAAAGTTGTGCGGGCCATTTCGACGGCGGTTTGCCCGTCCTCGGCAACGCTGACTTTCATTTCCGCTGATTCGAGCAGGTGACGGGCTACTTCCTGATTGATGAGGTTGTCTTCCACCAGTAGGATGTGCGCTCCGCGCCGCCGCGACAATTCTTCCTCCAGCATTTCAGGCAGTGGGTGAGCCTTGTTGAGCAGGTCTGGTGTCGCCATTTCAGAAAATGCGTCGTAGAGGACCGAAGGAGTTACGGGCTTGGGCAAAGTCTTTGTGACGCCGGATCGCGCCGCCTTCTCCCGAGGGATCTGGTCTCCATAAGCGGTTATCATCATGTGCCGGGGAGGGGTGGCAAGTTCGAGGGATTGCACGCGCCGCGCCGTATCGATGCCGTTCAAGCCCGGCATTTTCCAGTCGATGATCAGCAAGCCGTAAGCGTCGCCCGTGCGGTCGGCGCTCAGCGTTGCAGCCAATCCCTCCTCGCCGGACTCCGCCGAATCGACGCGCAGGCCCAGATCGCTCAGCATGGAGACAAGGATTTTGCGAGCATCTTGTGAGTCATCTATGACGAGCGCCCGCATCCCGCAAAAAGACTCGATATTGGGGATTCTCCGGGGCGCCGGGGCAGATTTTTTGAAGGGCGCCTCGACCCAAAAGAGAGAGCCTCGGCCCATTTCGCTCTCTGCTCCAATGCGTCCCCCCATCATCTCTATGATTCGTTTGCTAATCACAAGGCCAAGGCCGGTTCCGCCAAATCGACGCGTCATAGAATTGTCGGCTTGTTGGAAGGCATGGAATATATTCCCCAACTGCTCTTTGCTCATTCCGATGCCCGTGTCCTTTACCTCGATTCGTAGGACAACCACGCTCCTATGCTCTTCGATAAGGCGCGCCTTGATGGAAAGATCGCCTTTTTCAGTAAATTTGACAGCGTTTGTGACTAGATTGAGCAGTACCTGGCCGAGACGCAGGTCGTCGCCGCGCAGCATAGAGGGCGCTCCATTCAAATCGACCAGCAGATCAAGATCCCCGGCGGCGACTTTGTCCGCAACGATAGAGCACACATGATCTATGACTCTCGAAAGCTCAAATTCTCTGACTTCGAGAACCATCCTGCTGGCTTCGATTTTGGAGAGGTCGAGGATGTCATTGATGATTTGCAGCAGATGCGAAGCCGCGCCGGCCATCTTGTCGAGCTGGTTGAGCTGCCTGGCTGTGAGCTGGTCCCGCTTCATCAGATGGGCAAAGCCGATGATCGCATTTAGAGGCGTGCGGATTTCATGGCTCATGTTGGCGAGAAAAGAGCTCTTGGCTTGGCTGGCGGCTTCGGCTTCCGCTTTGGCGCTCTGGAGCTCGGCGGTGCGCGATGCCACCAGGTCCTCCAGGTGTAGGCGGTATTCCTCCAATTCCCGGGTAATCCGTACTTTTTCGGTAATATCCACGGCTGTGCCTACGACCAGGGGAAGGCCATCGATGACGACGCGCCTGTTGTTGAAGAAGTAGGGGGTTTTGCTTCCATCTTTTGCTATGATCGTCGCCTCTCCGGATGATTCTCCATTTATGAAAGCCAGCTGGATTCCTGAGGCGGCGAGCGCTTTTTCGTCACCTTTAAAATAATCGATGTCGGTCATCATGGATATCTCCGCCTCGCTGCATTGAATCACCTCCTGGGCGTGCTTGTTCCAGAGCAATAAGCGTCCGTTGGAATCGAACGCATAAAAAAGGCCGGCCACCGATTCCATGAAGGTGTGCCGAAACATCTGTTCTTTTTGCGCCGTGGCTTCGACGGCTGCGAATTCGAGGGCGAAGCCCAGGTTCTGGGTAAGCCGTTCGAGAATTTCGATCTCCTGCTCGTCAAAAAAACCGGGGATGTCTGAGTATACGTTAAAAGTGGCCTCCGTCCGACCGGAAAGGACGATGGGAAAAACGGCCGAAGATCTGTAGCCGAAAGAGAGAAGCGAATCGCGCCAGGGGTGAGTGGTTGGATCGCGGGCGATGTCGTTGGAAATATGAGGCCGTCCGGTGCGAAAAGCCTGCGGTGTGGGACCCTCGTCGTGTATGGAGATGTTCAATAGTCTTACATAGTCGCACTGCTCACCGGCGTGGGCCGCCGGCTTAATAGCGCCCGCTTCATCCGCTTTACCGATCCAGGCTGTCTGAAAGCCTCCAACAGAAACGGCGATATGACAGATTTCCTCGAAGGAAGCTTCAACGCCGCGGATTCGCACAATAGCTTCATTGCTGCTGCTGACCATGGCGTAGATCCGGTTGAGGCGATGGAGCCGCTCTTCATTCATCTTATGAAGAGTGATGTCTTGTACGATGCCGATACCGGCGACAGGTACGCCGTCGGCGTCATGCTCAATTTCCGCCCTTGCTTCAATCCATTTCGTCTGATCGTCGACGACAATGCGATGAGTGATATGGTAGGGCGACCCTGCGAGCGCCTGATTCCACGCGTCCAGCACAATGCTCCGATCCTCCGGGTGGATGCGGCGGAAAGAGTCATCCCGTGAGATCCGAGCGCCTATGGGCACTCCAAATATGCGATAGGTCTCATCGGACCATGTCAGCTCATTTCGTCGAATATCCCAATGCCAATGCCCACTGTGGGAAACCGCCTGCGCCTGTTTGAGAAACGTTTCGCTTTGATGGAGGGCCTTGACGGCTTCGAGACGATCTTTGTTGAGCAGGACCATCCCAAGCTGGTCGGCGATCTGGCAGCCGAAAGCGACTTCGTCCGCCTCCCAGTGGTGAGGATGGTTCACATGCTCAAAACGGATTATCCCACGGTTGCGATTCCCGGAAATGATGCTGCAGTCCAGCATGGACGTGATGCCCAAGGGCTTCAGGTAAGCTTCCAGAGAGCTCGAGATCCGAGAGTCCGTTAGCGCGTCGGAAGCATCCAGATAACGGGCGTTCTTGAGTGCCTCAAGCTCGTCGCAAATTTCCTTTATTTCCAGAATATGCCCTTGAGAATGCGCCTGGAGGGCAGCCTCATAAAGGTTCAGGCATCGCAGACTCCCTCCGTCTGCGTCAAAGAGCCAGATGGAAACCCTCTCTATTTCGAGTGCGCGAGACAGGAGCTCGGTTGCCTCGCCGGCGAATGCCTCTAATTCGCCTTTGTTGGCGGAATCGGATGCGTTGAGCTGACTGAGCACTTGATTATGCGCTTGAAGGCGACGGGCGAGGGCTTTCAGCTTCCGCTCCCTGGCTTTCTGCTCGGAGATATCGCTCCAGACGGAGCAAATCAGCGTCTTACCCCCCATTTTGATCGGGCCGAGCGTCAAGATCACATCCAGCAGAGCTCCGTTTTTGTGTCGATGGCGCGTCTCAAAAGTGATTTGCGTCTGCATGCCGAGCTTCTCGCGCTTCTTGGCGATCTCTTCTACTGTGTGCTGCGCCTGGATGTCCATCACGCTAAGATGTGAAAATTCCTCGCGGGTGTAACCCAGTATCTGATGGGCGGCTGCGTTGAAGTCGAGAAAACGGCTTGTTATAGGATCCAGCAGGATGATGGCTTCGGTCGTCTGGGCGAACATGGTGGCGACGAGTTGCTCCCGCTCTTTGAGCGACTTTGCTGCCTGACGGCGATCGGCAATGTCGACAAGACGACGCACGATCGTTTCAGCCAGGGTCAGCTCTTCTTCAAGGAACGGCTCACCGGCTTCATCTGTCTTCGGTTCTTCAAGGTATGCGACGGATAGGGACAAATGTTGTCCCGTCTGAGTAGTCGCCTCAACTCTCTGCATCCAGGGCGTCTCGACAAAGCCAGACGTGCTGAAGGATCGATCGTCGTATTCGATGCGAACGGCGGCGATTTCCGGATGACTCCAGCCGGTTCCAACCAGCTCGGCTGCCTGCTGCAGACACTCCAAAAGAGGCGATTCGATATCTTCCGTCAGTTCGAAGATTTCGTAAAGACAACGCCGTTCCCTTACCCTTTTCAGGAGATCGTTCTGGATCTTGCGACTTTTCGTTATGTCCCGCGCGACGCCAAGCACTCCCATGAGCTGGCCCGAATTGCCGTACATGGGCGTTTTGATGGTCTCAAAAAGACCGTAATACCCCCCGTCAGCAAAGCGGATGCACTCTTCGTTTCTGGTAGGAGCTCCCTTCGCAGCCGCTTTCATATCGTTTTGTCTAAAAAAATCCGCCAGACCTTTCTCAACGAAATCATAGTCGGTCTTGCCGATAATCTCGGCCTCCGAAGCGCCGAAGAAACGCTCAAACATCGGGTTGCAGGCCTGGTAAACGCCGTCCGGGTCTTTGGCCCACACAAGATCCGGGATGGTGTTGATCAGCGCCCGCAGTTTCGTTCGCTCATGCTCGAGGGCCAGCTCTGCGTTCTTGCGCTTGGTGATGTCATTTACCGAAGCTATGATAGCTGGTTCATTTTCAAACTCCACCACCGAAGCGGAAACGAGCGTTGAAAACAGTTGCCCCTCAAAGTTCCGGAAGCTCTGCTCCAGATCGAAGACGCTTCCATCTCGCTCGAGAATCTCCAAGAAAGCATGGCGATCTGAAGGGTCTTGATAAATCTCTGTTATTTGTCGCCCGATCAATTTCTCTCTTTCGAGCTGCAATAGAATTTCCGCTCGACGGTTGGCGTAGTGCAGGACGCCGTCTTTCAGACGAGTAATGACAATGGGGAAAGGAGCGTTTTCCATCAAGTCGCGGAAGCGCGCTTCACTAACCAATAATGCCTGCCTGTCTCGATGCTGCTGTGTAATGTCTCGGATGATTGCGATGCATTGCCGACCATTTCCCAGTTGGCTCAGCCGGCACTCAAAGCGGCGCTCCACTCCGGAGATCGGCATGTCGTATTCAAAGCTGAGAAGCTCCTTACTGCTCAAGGCGGATTGAATATTCTCCATGAAAAGCGAAACGATATCCGGAGGGAGCACATCTCCCATGTATTTGCCGAGAAAGACCTCAGGCGGCAGGTATAGGTCGGCTGAGTCCTGCGCCCGGTAGTCTTGTATGACTCCCTCATCGTCAACAAGGAAGAAAAGATCGGGAATGACCTGAAAGATGGAGCTCAATACGGTCTCTCGCTCCTTCGCCAGTCTACCGGTCCGATCGAGGAGCTCCTTTTGCTCAAGGATTTCGGTTTCGACTTTCGTTCTCTCCTCGATTTCGGCCAATAATGCAGCATTGGAAGCTGTCAGTTCGGATGTGCGCTCCTGAATTCGGACTTCAAGCAGGGCGTACGCCTTGCTCAATTCCTCTTCGGCATTGTTGCGCTCTTTTTCTCTACGTTCCAATAGCGTCGCCATCTCATCAAAAGAACGAGACAATCGGCCAAGTTCATCATCGGCATAGGAGAGGCCTGTTCTTATGGTCAGGTCTCCTTTGCCGAACCGCTCAACAGCGGAGGTCAAAGTCCGTATTGGTCTGACAACAGCAAAATTAATCAGGAGCCAAGGCAGCATCGCGATCGTTGACGTTGCGATTCCAAGGGCCAACAAGTGGAATAACATATGACGATTGGCCTCCCGCAGGATGCTGTCCTTGTTGATGCCTACGGTTATGTAAAGATATGATGGAGCCTTTTTCCTGAGGCTCAAACGCTTGAAAGCATAAATACGTCGATCTTCCTTTTCGGAAGAGAGCTCAAAAATCCCCTGGTCGGAGGCCCCTTTGAGTTGTTGGAGGGTGAGCTCCTCGAGACGAGAGCCCGGCGCCTTATCGGGATTCTCAGGCCAGCGAAACAAACGGACTCCATTGTAATCACTGATGGAAACGGCATAGTCGTTAGAAATATTCGACTGTTCGATGAATGCCTTATAGGCGTCGAGCCTGAAAGCCGCAATGAGGATCGCGATCAGATTGTTATCCGCATCTAGAACAGGATAGGTGAAATTGAGCGAGTGTGATTTGGAAAGCCTGCCGACGATGTATTCCCCTACCGAGAAATCGAGAGTCCTGATAGCCTCTTTGATGTGCCTGCGATCCCCAAGCTGAATGCTGCCCGCCTCAAAGGGTTGTGAGGCGGCAAATAATGCGCCGTCAGCTGTCGTCATGGCGATCGTCGCGTACTGAGGATCCTTCTTTTGCAAGCTGGCGAAAAGCTCATTGCAATCCCGCGCTTTCAACTTCTGTATCTGAGGCAGCTCCGCCAATGTCCTGAGCATTTGCTCGGTCGCTATCGCAATTTGCTCTTGATGGGACGCTATGCTTTGAACGAGCAGCATAGCATGCCTTTCCGCTTCCGCTATTTTCTCCCGCCGGCTATCGAGACCCGAGAGAACGGCCATGGCCAAGGCGGGCAGGAAAGCGCACAGAAGAAAGAGCATCAGTTTCTTGTGAATGGACCACGAACCGAGAGATCCTTGGCGCCCCGTTTCTCTTTGCTCGTTCATCTTTGCTTTCCGCTCACAGAATGGGTTAAGTATTGAGCTTTTTACTGGCGAAAATAATCTATCAGCTCTATGCTCATGAAGCCATAATAGAATCGAGCTTTCACTACGAAAGCTTCGGTTGACCTCTCCCCTCCGGGCTTGCTCCGGATTCTTGATCGGATAATGAACGAGCGATGGCGTATCGATTGAGCGCTCCTGCGCGATGGCTCAGGAGCACAGAAGATGCCGGTTTCCGAGCCTCACGCGGCGCAGCCCCGCTCGTTTGGCCGCTTCGAGGCAGGCATGGGCCTGAGCTTTTGAAGTGGTGGGAAAATCGTTTAGGAGAAATTCCGGGGCAAAGGCGAGGAGGGTGTAAGGAATATCGGGATTGAGCCTGGCGATGAACGAGGCGATGTGCGAGACCTCTTCTTCTCCCACATATCCCGGAACCATCAATGTGCTGGCCACCAGAAGGGGCGGGTCGGGACGATAAGACGTCCAAGCCGCAAGACGCGCAAAGTTTTCCAAAACCAGCCGATTGTCGCATCCGCACAAAGCTTTGTGGATTTGAGGGCTCCACGCCTTGAGATCAACCTTGATGCATCCTCCCGATTCGAGGGAAAGCCGCGCCATGCGTTTGAGCCACGCGGGATGAGCGCTTCCGTTTGTTTCCCAGCAAAATCTCAGGATATGGTGGGGATATTTGTCGCGCATGATCCGTGAAGCGCGAAGCGCAAAGGGGAGCTGCGGCGTTGGATCTCCGCCGAAGAAACAAACGCAGCTCGTCTGCAGGTTTACCGCATTGCTCAGGCTTTCGGGAGAAACCGGGCTCAGATCCTCGTGCTGAGGCCCTTTAAAAGACCAATTTTGACAATACAGGCAGTTGAAATTACAGGCTTCGAAAAAGACTGCAAGATTGTAGTACCCTGCTTCCGGACCATCTTCGTAGGCGTAGTCGGGGTATCCCGCTCCGGTTCCTCCCGCGCATACCCAATCGGCTACACAGTTGGTGGGAATGAGGTCGTGATAGTAAAGAACTCTGGCGCGCCTCCTGCCGTCATGCCTCAAGCTGAAGCCGTTTCCACTACGGACGCCGCAGTAGCCTTTATCTTCCTCACTCATGCGGCATTGGTGATGGCACAACCTGCAGGAAATGCCCTCCAGCTCGAAAGGAGGCAGAGGCGGAAGTCCGAAACAGCTGCGCGACAAACCATGAAGCGATTTAATGTGCTCTCGGCTTTCTTCCCAACGACCGCGAAGGCAATCAGGACAAATGCCGATGCGAGAGCCTATTCCTTCGTAGGTCTTCATGCACAGACGGCAGGTCATCCCGCCGGCGGCAAATAAGCTCTCCTTTATATTCCACATCACTTCTTCCCTTCGGTCAGCAGATCCTGGGAAGCTGTTCGCCGCGCAACATGTCGACCAGTCGATGGCCTCCAATGCGCGTGCGCAAAAAAACGCGTCCCGGGTTGTCCGAAGTAATTTCACCTATTCTAATGGCTTCTTTGCCAAGAGGGTGGCTGCGCATGGCGCGAAGCACGTCATCTTCGGCGCCGGCCGGTACGATGGCGAGCACTTTGCCTTCATTCGCCACGTAGAGCGGATCGAAGCCCAGCATTTCGCACGCCCCGGACACATCCTCCCGAATCGGCAGCGCTTCCTCGAAGAGCCGGATGCCAACGCCCGATTGCTGCGCGATTTCATTGAGCGTTGTCGCCACCCCGCCTCGAGTCGGGTCGCGAAGAACGTGTATGTCTGAAGAGGCTTCCAACATCTTTGAAATAAGGCCGTTTAGCGAAGCCGAGTCGCTCTTGATCTCATTTTCAAACGACAGGCCTTCTCTTTTGCACAGGACCGCCATTCCGTGGTCTCCTATGGAGCCGTTGATGAGCACGACGTCGCCCGGCAAAGCGCTGCGGCCATCTATTTCAATTCCTTCCGGAACGATCCCGATCCCGGATGTGTTGATGAAAATCTTATCCGCCTTGCCTCGCGGCGCCACCTTCGTATCCCCGGCTACAATGAGGACATTAGCCTCCTTCGCGGCTTCGGCCATGGAGGCGACAACATAGCGCAGTAGCTCTATCGAAAGCCCTTCCTCGAGTATAAAGCCGGCAGTGAGGTAGAGCGGGGTTGCTCCCCGCATGCACAAGTCGTTCACTGTGCCGTGGATGGATAGACTCCCGATGTCTCCTCCCGGGAAAACGATCGGGTCCACAATATAAGAGTCCGTTGTCATCGCTATTCGAGCGCCCTTCATGTGAAGCAGCGCGCTGTCGTTCATCTCAAGAAGGTATTCGTTCCGGAATGCGTTGATGAAAAGCTGCTGCACGAGCTCGTGCATGGCGCGTCCGCCGCTTCCCTGATCGAGTTGAATGGTCGTTGGCTCCATCTTTCGTTCTTTCCATCCTTCATGTCTGGCTGTGATAGCGATAGTAGGCTCCGCAGGTTCCTTCACTCGACACCATGCATGGACCCATGGGATTGTCAGGAGAGCAGGCCTTCCTGAAAAGAGGACATTCCGGAGGAGTCATCACCCCACGAAGAACATCTCCGCACCGGCAGCCCGGGTGCTCTTTGACTTTTATCTCGGGCATCGAAAAGCGTTCGGCGGCGTCGAAATCCCGCCACTCCGGACGAGGCTTTTGCCCGCTTTTGGGAATCATTCCCAAGCCCCGCCATGTCGAATCGACAGGCTCGAAAACTTCGTTCATGAGCGCCATGGCGGCCGAGTTCCCCTCTGTTGAGACCGCCCTGCGGTACTGGTTCATTACCATCGCCTCGCCATTCTCCACCTGTTTGACCAGCATGTGGATTCCTTGCAGGAGGTCCAGCGGTTCGAAGCCGGTGACGACACACGGAACATGATATCCTTTTGTGACTTCTTCGTAAGCGGCTGTTCCGATGACGGTGCTGACGTGCCCGGGGCAGATGAATCCGTCAAGGTCGAGATCTTTTGAATCGAGCAAAGCCCTCATTGCCGGCAGCAAAAGCTTGTGAGCGGAAAAGACGGAAAAATTCTTCAAACCCTGCAAACGAGCCTGCTTGACCGCGGCGGCGACGGTCGGAGTGGTGGTCTCAAAGCCGATGCCAAGGAACACCACATGCCTTTTCGGATTCTGGCGCGCGATCTCGAGAGCATCGAGGGCGGCGTAGGCGATTCGGATATCGGCGCCGTTGCTTCGCTCTTCGAGAAGCGAGGATGAGGAGCCGGGAACCCTGAGGAGGTCGCCGAAAGAAGTCGTGATGACGTCAGGTTGTTGGGCAAGCCATAGAGCTCGGTCTATGTCTTCATTCGCTGTGACGCAGACCGGGCAACCGGGACCGCTGATGAGCCGAATCCAGGGTGGTAGAAGCTCTCGCAGGCCCGCCCTGAAGATTGCGACCGTATGAGTTCCGCATATCTCCATGAATCTCATAATCTTGCCGCTATAAGTCTTCTTCTGCAGGGCGTTCAGGATGTTGCGGGCAAGCTCGGGATCCCTGTATTCATCGAGGTATTTCATTGGAGGACTCCTCCCTTATGGCTTTGGTTGAGCCATAGAGCGCCTAGGTACGCCTGTCCGAGCGCGATGCAGGCGTCGTTTGCGGGAATCTGGACAGGCGCATGCACTTCAAAATTGAGGTTTCTCAGCCGGGAGAGGAGGCTTTCCAAAAGGTGCGCGTTTTGAAAGACGCCTCCGCCAAGAACGATTTGTTTGACGCCGCTTTCGTCGCTTATTCTCTCAATTGCCCGAGAGAGCATGGAGATGACGCCGTTATGGAAGCGTGCGGAAACAACGCCGCGAGGAATTCTCTGGCGCACATCCCGCAGCGCCTCCGAAACCATGGGGAAGGGATCGAGAATCCAGGCGTCGCCGGCCTTATACACATCGCTGCTGTAGGATGTGCTGTCAGGCTCGAGCGCCTGTTCAAGCTCTATTGCCGCCTGGCCTTCATAAGCCGTTGTTCCGGATTCCGGCAGCCCAGTCATTGCGGCGACGGCATCGAAAAGCCTTCCACAAGAGGAAGTGAGGGGGCAGTTCAAGTTTTGGTCCAGCATTTGGATGACAAGACGATGATTCTTCTGCTCCCACTGCGGGAAAAGCTCCGAAAAGATGCGTCCGGCATTCTCCGGATCGATGCGCCAAAGATAACTGAGCGCCATGCGCCATGGCTCCTTTATGGCTTTGCTTCCTCCCGGGAGGGGCGCATATCGGAAATGGCCGAGACGCTCAAATTCAAGGCCATCCACCCGAAGGATTTCTCCTCCCCAGATGGCGCCGTCTGTTCCATAACCCGTCCCGTCGAGAGCGACTCCCAGGACAGGGCCGCCGATCTTTCGCTCGGCGATGACCGCGGCAATGTGCGCGTGATGATGCTGCACGGGCAGCACGGGCAGTTCTTCCTTACGGTTCAACGCCCACTGAGTGCTGAGATAATCCGGGTGCATGTCGCAAACGACGCAGCGCGGCTCGACCTCGAGAATGCGCTCGAGATGAGATATGGTAAGCTCGAACGACTCGAGAGTTTCAAGATTCTCAAGATCGCCGATATGCTGGCTCAAAAAAGCTTCGCCGCGACGCGTTACGCAAACGGCGTTCTTCAGCTCAGCGCCCACTCCGAGCACCGGCGGCGAGGATGCGGGCATGGAGATGGGGACGGGCGCGAACCCGCGAGAACGCCTGACCATCCGTGGTTTTGAATCGATCACGCGGGTGACGGAGTCGTCGCAACGCAGGTAGATCTCTCGGTCATGGAAGAGAAAATAATCGGCGATTCCAGCAAGCCTTTCGCGCGCCTCCCGATTTCCGGTGACGATCGGCTCGTCGCTTTGGTTTCCGCTGGTCATGACGAGCGCCTGATAGGGGGCTTCGTTAAAGAGCAGGAAGTGAAGCGGCGTGTACGGCAGCATTGCGCCGAGGCTTTTGTTGCGAGGCGCAATGCTCGCGGCGAGATCCGGGAACGCTGAAAGGCGGAGTCGATCGAGCAGAACAATGGGACGCTGCGAGCTCGTGAGCAAAGCCTCTTCGGAGAGTCCCAAACTACAGTACCGCTTGACGGCCTCAACGTCTGAAAACATCAGCGCAAAGGGTTTTTCCTCTCGAATCTTTCTGCTTCTGAGCCTTTTGACGGCGGATTCTTTGAAGGCGTCGACCGAGAGGTGAAAACCGCCCAGCCCCTTGATAGCCACAATAGCGCCTTGAGTAAGGAGGTTCATCGCTTCTATGACGGCCTCGTCTCGCTCGGCGATCTTTTCTCCGGAAGCCGTTTCCACCCAAACCTGAGGCCCGCACTCCCAACAGGCGTTCGGCTGAGCGTGAAACCTTCTATCCAGAGGATTTCCGTACTCTTCGAGGCATGCGGGACACATGAAAAAACCGGCCATGGTGGTCTTGTCGCGATCGTAAGGAATATCCTTTATTATCGTGTAGCGAGGGCCGCAGTTGGTGCAATTGATGAAGGGATATCGGTACCGGCGGTCGTCTCGATCGAAGAGCTCGCGGAGACAGTCATCGCAGACGCAGACATCCGGTGAGATGAGCGTCGAGCGGGCTTGACCGGCCTTGCTCGCGAGAATTTGGAATCCTTCCATTGGCTGGAAAGATCGCTCGTGAATCTCGATCTCGGAAATGCGGGACAGGGGAGGGGCTTTGGCCGAAATGTCTCGGGTGAATCGATCGATGCTGTCGTTCAGGCCCGCCGCTTCGATCTCCACGCCATCCGACTGGTTTCTGACCCAGCCGGTCAGCGCGTGCTCTCGGGCGAGTTGATAGATGAAAGGTCTGAATCCAACTCCCTGAACGATGCCCCGGATGCAAATGCGAATGCGCCGATGATCTGTGCTTGCATCCTTCTCACTCATCACATTTATTGATGCTTCCATCATAATCAGGACTTACCGGGATGAGAGCCGCCTGCGCTCTTCAACTTTCTTTTCGAGCCAGGAAAACCATCGATCGAGTCCTTCTCCCGTGCGGCAGGAAATTTCGAATAGGCTCTGCGAGGCGTTGAGCTGTCTCGCTCGCTCGCGGATCTTTGCGATATCGCAGTCTATGTAAGGGAGAAGGTCAATTTTGTTCACCAGAAGGACCGATGAAATCTGAAACATAAGCGGGTACTTGAGCGGTTTGTCGTCCCCTTCGGCAACGCTCAGAATGGTGATTTTATCGTGCTCTCCCAGGTTGAACTCAGCCGGGCAGACGAGGTTCCCGACATTTTCTATTACGAGAAGATCGAGACCCTGCAGATCAATCGATTCAAGCGCTATCTGGATCATATTCCCGTCGAGGTGGCAACCGCCGTCCGTATTGATCTGAACGGCCTGCACGCCTTTTTTCCGGATGCGCTCGGCATCGTAACAGGTCTGGAGATCGCCTTCGATGACGGCCATGCGGAGTCGGCCCGAAAGGGCTTCTACGGTTTTCTCGAGCAGCGAAGTCTTTCCGGCCCCGGGTGAGCTCATCAAGTTGATCGTATAAATACCTAGCTCGTCGAAGAGTTTTCGGTTCGCCGCAGCCAGTCTTTCATTCACCTGAAGGATGTTCTGAACTAGGGGTATCTTTATCTCCGCCATCTTCATCTCCCGTTTCACCCTCTATGCTCATAAGCAGGAGATCCCTGCCACTTACAACTTCGAAGGCGGGCTTTTCGCATTGAGGACATAAAAAAATCAGGTCTTCCACTTCAAATAGTAGATTGCAGTCCGGGCAACGGGCTACGACTGGCGCGGTTTCAATCTCCAGCACGGCGTCCGATGCGATGGTGTTCTTAGTAAGAAGATCGAAACAGAAGGTCAGGGAGCTCGGCACAACGGCGGCCATGGCTCCGATTTGAAGCTTTATCGTTTTCACCCGTTGCAATCGATGCGCTTCGCCTTGCTCCAGAACCGCGTCTAAGATGCTTTGCGCAATGGACATTTCGTGCACAGCGCGTCCTCTCATTTTCTTTCATTCGATGCGCGTCGCCCGACCATCGGGGACATAGGCAAGTAACATAAGGATCTGAATGTATCAAGAGGGCGGCCATTCTTTGTGTCATCACGGACTGTCGTCAACTTGTTGCGAGGCTTCGCAGCGCCTTGGAGCAAAAG
This sequence comes from uncultured Syntrophobacteraceae bacterium, assembly GCA_964578835.1. GTDB lineage: Bacteria > Desulfobacterota > Syntrophobacteria > Syntrophobacterales > Syntrophobacteraceae > CAZOEL01. Next base: position 54,527 of record CAZOEL010000030.1, read on the forward strand.
CGCTTCGTCATCTCTACTTACATAGATGAGAAAGAGAGGTGGGGATAGGTCTCCACTTCTTTGTGACCCGAAGGGCTCTTTAGGACGCCCCTACGGGCTATTTCCAGTCTTGCACGATCCTTGAGCAAACCTTATGTCAAATGGTCAGATTTCCATCTATTCATTTGCGTCTCCTCAATTTATGATGTAGGTGGTTGAGTAGACTATTATTTTCCTATTCTTTTCAGCTCCTTTCTTTGAACAACCATTCTACTTTCCAAAAGCATGAAAGCCAAATTGCCCTCCTAACTTGCAGGAGGGAGCATTACCTGTTTGTTAACGGAAAAAACGGAATATCATTACTCCCATGCAGACTAAAAGAGTAAGGATATTGTTACCGCTGATCGCCCATCCAGCGCTAGATCAGGGCATTAAGAAACGGGTAATGCTCCCCTTGCAGAAACTTGTGACTGTCGAGGTTTCCAACCAGAATCCAGCCCAGCGCAAAACCCGGATTCCTGCTTGAAGACCGCCGGAAGGACGGCGAAGTAAATTTTCAGATAGTTTCTTATGATTTAATGATTAGGAACTATCATAAGCACTCAAACGCAATAAACGTTCTGAAGATGTCGGACCGATTTATTCCCAAAAAAACCTGAAGGTTGAACATCGATGGCCCTTTAGGTCTGCAGGACCACGAAGCGCACGCCTCGTCAGACCCTTATCAGTTCATAATCAAGACTGCCGAGTCCCAGACTCTGAGCATATTCCAATTGCACCATGGGGTTTTTACCGGGATGAAATTCTTTGAAAATCTCTTTTCCGCAGGAGTCGTTTACAAGGTCAAGACTCGCCATGTCTATGGCCACGGGATCGGTCGAAGCGAAAACCCCCACATCCGGCGCGATCCGCTCGTTTTCATAAGCCCAACAATCGCATTCCTTGTTTATCCGCAGGGCAAAATTCAGAAAACACGCCTTGCCTTTCTTATCTTTTAGAATGGCATAGGCATACTCAACCATCTTTTTTTGGATTTCATCGCCCACTTCAAAATCGACAAATAGGGCCATACTCGGGCAAACTCCTACACAACTTGCGCACCCGATGCACTTTTCCTTATTCAATACCGACTTGCTGTCTTCTATATGGATTGCCCAAGCGGGGCAAACCTTCTCGCATGCGCCACAGCCGATGCATTTATCCTCGTAAAAAGTAGGGATGGCATCGCAGTGCTGAGCCAGTTTGCCCGCCCTTGTAGCACAGCCCATTCCGATATTCTTCAGGGCGCCGCCGAAACTCGTCATCCCGTGCCCTTTGAAATGAGTCACCGCAACGAAAGCATCCGCATCCAGATAACAGCGGCCGACCTTGGCTATCTTTATGAAGCTTTGATCGATTTGCACATCACCGACATCTTCTTTCTTTCCATCATCAGGGATGAAAATATCCACCCCTACTGTTTCCTTTGTAAAACCATGGGCCATGGCGACTCCGAGATGATCTTTCGAATTGAGCCGTTTCCCGCGATAAAGCGTGTTGGCGTCTGAAAGAAATGGGTCGGCGCCCTTTCTAGCGATCTCGTCGCATATTACTCGCAAATGCTCAGGCCTGACGAATGAGTTAGTTCCGTCCTCGCCGAAATGCAGCTTCACGACTGCTTTCCGACCTGCTTCGACAAAAGAGAGGACTCGGCTTTTCTCCAGCAGCAAACCGAGCTTGCGGTTCACTGCATCGATGTCCTCCGCATCCTTGACAGGCACAAAGAATACCTTGCTCTTCATATTCATCTCCTCTCGGCGCAGGAAAAATCCTTGAGATCATACGGGGGCAAACGCGTATAACCTCTGGAACAGCCTCTCTACCGTCTTATGCGTCTCTATCGCCCTGCAAAATTCGAACAAGCCGGCAGAGCTTTGTCCGTTCATTAATCGAAGGTAAACCCCCGGCTTTGCCGCATAAGCGCTAACTTGTTTGGGCAGAGGTCATTTTGGAGCACAAATCACATTCAAAAATGCTGCGAAAACCTCATTTTTGCGTGTTTTTGCATCCAAAATGGCCTGTGAGAAGCCTTTGAGAGCAACAAGTTAGCGGTTATGCGGCTTTGCCGGGGGACTCCCAGAGTTTGACATTTCCGGGATTCTAACCCAAGTTTGTCACGCTGAAGGCCAAAAACAGCTTTTTTGAGCCGATTTTAGCCCGTAAGTTATTGAAAAGATGTTCTGCATAGCTGGATTTTTGATTTGTAGTGCCAGAATTCATATATTTTGTCTTAACTACCCTCTTCCCCTATGGTAGAAGTCATGGCATGTTTATACGAGAAATCACTAAAAAAGAGCATGCGACCGGAAAGGTCTACGTCTACCACAGGCTCATGGAGGCTCATCGTACTCCCAAGGGGCCACGTCAGAGGATCGTCCTTGATCTCGGGAGGCTTGAGATCCCGAGAGAGCAGTGGAAGACGCTTGCAGACCGCATCGAGCAAATCCTCACGGGCCAGAGAAGTCTTTGGCCCGTGGCCGAATCCATAGAGAGCCTGGCCGAGGAGCTTGCAAGGAAGATCAAAAGAAAAGAGAGGCTCTCTCTGCCGGCCTCTGCCGTGGCGGAAGAAGACCCTCAGTTGGAGACGGTCGATCTTGCCACCCTTGCCATGGAGGAGGCGCGTTGCATCGGAGGAGAGGCTTTGGGCCATTGGGCCTTCAAAAGCCTCGGATTTCCCGAGATGCTCGGGAATCCCCTTACTATCCATACCATGCCCCCACCCTATACCCAATTTATACATCATATCACGAAGTGGCCGAACCCGAATCATCCAGTTTGTTTTTGGGAGTAGACCGCCGTCTTTTTCTTCCTTTTTTCATCCTGCATTAGCGTCCCTCTTCTGCCCCATGACCTTTGTCTCTTTCACCCAGTTTCTCCCAGACCTCTATATGGCCGCTCCATCCACTGGATTATGACTGCTCTCATCGGTGGGGAGGACAAGGAATTCAATACTGTTGAATTAAGCATTTTGGAGCTTCCCCCGCCTCCCGGAGCACCATTAATTGGGAGGTCTTTTGGTGACGCGGAACTGCGCGGACCTGGCGGATTTCGGCCTGTAATATCTCACCCGCGCAATCGCCTGGAGGATCTCCGAGAATATCTCGACAGCCCTTTCCCTGTGATGGCGTTGCTAGAGCGCCCCGAGAAGTATGCCAAGGACGATCAGGACGATCAGAGAGAGGAGAGGGGAGAGGACTGCCACAACGAAGATGTCTTTGTATGATTCGCGGTGTGTGAGTCTGCAGATCGATAGCAGTGTGATGACGGCGCCGTTGTGAGGCAGGCTGTCGAGGCCACCAGTGGCCACCGTCGTGACCCGGTGCATGAGGTCCATCGATATGCCGGCCTCGCTTGCCATCTGAACGTAACTCGGTCCCAGGGTCTGCAGCGCGATGCTCATGCCTCCTGAGGCCGAGCCCGTGATGCCCGCAAGGATATTCACCGAGACGGCCAGCGAGACAAGGGGATTGAAGCCGCCAATTCTCAACACTCCCGCTCGGATGATTTCAAAGGCTGCAAGCGATGCAATGACGGCGCCGAAGCCCACGAGGCTCGCGGTGTTGAAGATGGGCAGCACGGAACCGTTGGCCCCCGTGTCCATGGTCTCCAGAAACGAGGTGAGACGCTTGCGGTTTAGAATACACAGCGCCAGGATCGAAATGACCAGAGCTGCGATGATGGCCCAGATGCCTCTGACCGCGCTCACGTCCGTCTCTCCATAATGCGGCAGAGCCAGATAGGTGGTGTCCATCGCCGGAATTATCAGCATGCTGAAAAGATAGTTCAGGGCTATTACCAGCACGATGGGAGACAGAGCAATCCAAAAGTCTGGAATACCTGCAGGCGCAGGCCTTTCATTGAGTTCTACGATGTCGAATCCTTCGCCCTCGGCATGTTCGCGAAGCATCCGATCCGCCCTGGGGCTCTCATCCGAGTGGTTTCCGTAGCCCTCTTCGCGCATCATGGCCGATCGGTACTGCCGGTTGAGCCACATCATGCCCAGGCTGAACATAATGGCTGCCGTCATGATGCCAAGAAACGGCGCGGCAAAGGGGGTGGTCCCGAAAAAGGGCATGGGAATGGCGTTCTGAATGGCTGGTGTCCCCGGCAGGGCGGTCATGGTGAAGGTGAAGGCGCCCAGCGCAATGGCGCCTGGGATCAGCCGCTTGGGAATGCCGTTTTCCCGGAACAGGGAGGCTGCGATGGGGTATATGGCGAAGGCCACTACGAACAGCGACACTCCTCCGTAGGTGAGCACCGCGCAGGAGAGCACTACGGCCGGAATGGAGCGCTCTCTACCGAATCTCGCGATGGTCCAGCGGGCAATGGACTGCGCCGAGCCACTGTCGTCCATGAGTTTGCCGAAGATGGCTCCCAGCAGGAACAACGGGAAATATTGGATGATGAACCCCCCGGATGCTCTCATGAATACCTGGGTATAGCTCGCCAGAACAGGCGCGCCGCCCTCGAACAGCACCGCCACAACGGCCATGAGCGGCGCGAGGATGAGCACGCTGACGCCCCGATAGGCAAGATATATGAGAAGCGCCAGTGCGACGATGATACCGATTAAGCCTGTCAAATCATCCCTCCTTCATGTCTGAAGATATACGGATTCGATGTCAAGCGTGGAGCGGTTGCCGATGTGCTCGAAGTTTTCGTCAAGCCATGCCCCCGTGGTGCGGTAGCCCACGTCGTGGAGGTGCTCCAGAAAAGCCCATTCCGTATTGAGCTTGCTCGATACACTCAGGGGCTCGAGCTCCACGTCTGCGTTGATGCGATGAAAGAGCGCATCCTTGTAGAACTGATCCTCGAGGTTGCCTACTTCGATGAGTTTCTTGAGCAGCGAGATGGAGCGCACTTCTTTTATCAGGCTGGCGTTGAAAGTAATCTCGTTGATACGGTTGAGGATGTCCGAAGCCCGGCGGGGAATCTCGTCGCGATAGATGGGGTTGATCTGAACGATCACCAAGTCCCGGGCCTCGCATTGCTCCACCAGAGGGAACAGAGCCGGGTTGCCCATGTAGCCTCCATCCCAGTATGCCTCTCCGTCGATCTCCACCGCCTGGAAGATAAATGGCAGGCAGGCCGAGGCCATGATCATGTCCGCGGTCATCTCTTCGCGGCGGAAGATCTTGAGTTTGCCCGTGCGCACGTTGGTCGCAGCCACGAAGAGCTTGATTCCTTCAGCGTGGCGGACATGGGAGAAGTCTACCAGGTTTTCGATGAGACTCTTGACCGAATTGAGGCCGAGCGGGTTGACTTCATAGGGCGACACCAGCCGCGAGAGCATGTCCCAGAAGAGATAACCCGGAGAATAGTCCAGTGTCCAGCGGCCGAGCAGACGATCAAACAGGGTTCGCTGAAAGGGCGAGTATCGTCCGGCTTCGCTTACTCTGCGCCAGAAGCGGTTCAATGCCCCCCGGGCGCCATCCTTACCACCGCGATCGAGTCCGTCAGCAACGACAACTGCGTTCATGGCGCCAGCGCTCGTGCCGCTGATTCCCTCGATCTTCACGCGGTCATCCTCGAGCAAACGGTCAAGAACTCCCCAAGTGTATGCCCCGTGGGCGCCTCCACCCTGCAAGGCCAGCTCAATCAGTTTTGGCTCCGGCATAACGCCAACCTCCAGCTTTCTCAATACGGTGGATACAGTGGGTCCTTCGGGACCCGGTACACACCTCTTGATCCGGCTCTGTCCGAAGATGAAAAAATGAGAGCTCGCTCCATAGCCACGAAATATGTCTATAGGTTGTCCTCGTGTCAATACTTCATCGCGCTTCGACATGCCTTTGGTGGCAATGGAAAGCGCCACGGTCAGGGCCACCGGCAGTCCTTCGGGAATCGCCGAAATCGCGAGAGCCACAACAAAAAAGAAGATCTCGGCCGGCTCGTAACCCTGGAAATGGAGCAGCAGGGCAAGCCCCGCACTGATGAGCACCACGAGCAGGCTGATATGTCTGATGAATTTCTCCATTCGCAATACCAGGGGAGGCTTGGCGCTTTCCGATTCAGCAACTGTTTCCGCAATCATTCCCACCTGGGTCCCGCTCCCGGTGGCCACCGCGATTCCCGTCCCGCGGCCCGAAGTGATGGTCGCGCCGGCAAAGGCCATGTTGTGGCGCTCGCTCACTCCCATGCTTTCGGCCAGGAGCCCGGTGCGTTTTTCGGCGGCCATGGACTGCCGGTCAAGAAGCTTTCGTCCGCCGCGAGATTGTTCACATGAAGAAGGCGAAGGTCCGCGGGCGCCTTGTTGCCAGATTCCAGAAGCACAAGGTCTCCGGGCGCCACCTCTTCCGAAGGGATTTCCACCTCTCGGCCGCCCCGCCGCACGGTTGCCTTGATCTTCACAACAGGCTTTGCAGAGTTGCCGCACTCTTTTCGGCATTGTACTCCTGGTAAGCCCCCAAGCCGCGGTTGAGCACAATGACGATGAAAATGAAGAGGGATTCACTCGCTTCTCCGATGGCAATGGATGCCACGGCTGCGGCCATGAGGATGAATATCAGCGGGTTGAGCACCTGGTGAAGCAGAATAGCCCAAACGGTGGGCGGTTTCTTGGTGGGCAGCGCATTGGGTCCGTAAAAGGCAAGTTGATGAGCTACTTCCTCATCATCCAGGCCTTCAAGACTGCTTTGAAGCTTTCCGTGAACATACTGTTCATCCAGGGCATGCCAGGCTTCTTCACACAGTCTGTCCGCGCATTTCTTATCTTCCATGCCGCGCATCCTGTCTCTTTTCCTTCAGTTCAACAAAACGTCGAGCCCGTTGAAGTCGTGGTCCGTCCTGCAAGAACCAGTAGGAGAGTAAGAAGCGTCATGAAAAAGGCGGTTCTTTAGGATATTCATAATGTTCTATTCTCCTTGTAGAAAGGTGTCCAGGGTGGCTACGTAAAACATCCCAATCGACATGACGATGTTGGCAAAGATCGTTACAAGGACTGAGAGGCGACTCTTCCAGAGAAACTCTTCAAACACATGCTCAATTCCGCTCATTCTACCGGGGTGCCCCCGCTGCACCAACCTGCTCAAGCCAATTCTAACGGGCGACCGTGGTCCTAGTGCCCTGAATGGCAGCGGACCCTTCGATGATCTCGTAGAATCTCGCAGCCTCCATCACTTCCAGCTGGAGGAGCTCCCGTGCAATCTCCTCCAGGAGTGCTACGTTGCGTGAAAGGAGCTCCCGCACGGCAGCCGCTCGCTCGCCGACGAGCTCCTTCACTTCTTTATCCAGCCTGGCAGCCGTCACTTCGCTGTACTCCTTGCCGATCAGTGGAGCCTGCTCGGGGCTGAGGAACATGGGCCGATTCTGTCTGGGATATGTGGAGAGGCCAAGGGTTTTTCCCATCCCATATTCCAGCACCATCGCCCGGGCAATATCGGTTGCCCTCTGCAGGTCATTGTGAGCGCCCGTCGAGATTTCTCCAAAGGAGACATCTTCCGCCATGCGGCCGCCGAGAAGAACATCGATTTTGCCGAGGAGCTCCTGCCTCGTCATCAGATAGCGATCTTCCGTCGGCAGCTGCTGAGTGTATCCCAGAGCTCCGATACCGCGAGGAATGATCGAGATCTTGTGGACCGCATCCGCACCGGGAGTGAAGGCCGCCACGAGGGCATGCCCTGTTTCATGGTAGGCAACGATTTCCTTTTCCTTGGGATTGATCACCCGGTTTCTCTTCTGAAGGCCGGCTATGATCCGGTCCACCGCCTCGTCAAGGTCCTCCATCTCCACTGCGGATTTGTTCTTTCGCCCGGCGAGCAGTGCCCCTTCGTTCATAATGTTGGCAAGATCTGCTCCCGAAAACCCGGGGGTCTTTCGGGCAATCACCTCAAGGTCTACATCCGGCGCCAGTTTGATTTTTCTGGCGTGGATCTTTAGAATAGCCTCCCGTCCTAGTACATCGGGCCTGTCGACCAGAACTTGGCGGTCGAACCTTCCAGCTCTTAGGAGAGCAGGGTCCAGGGTCTCCGGCCGGTTTGTCGCAGCCATCAGGAAGGCTGTTGAAAGGGAGGTAATCGAGCGAAACTCTTTTGAGCGTGGAAAATCCTTGTTGGTGAAGGAGAACAACAGGCGCATTCATTTTCTCACTGAGGATGAGATTGAAAAACTTCTCAATGAATGCCCGAAACAGGTCCGTCAGATTGTAGCCTGTGCGCTAAACACGGGCATGAGGAAGGAAGAAATCTTGAGCCTCCAATGGTCACAGGTGAGGAGTGGTTTCATTTACCTTCAAAAGACTAAAACGAATGAGGCGCGGCAGATCCCAATAAATGATGAACTGGACATGCTTTTTGCAAAGATCCGGAGGCAAAACGGTTTCAGTGGCGAGCATGTTTTTAATGTTCCCTAAGGGAGAGGATAGATTAAAGGGGCCGGAGCCAATGCGGAAAAGGGAGGGACCTGAACCCATGTCGGACCGAGTGAAAAATGTGAGAACGTCTTTTCAGGCAGCACTCAAGCTGGCTGACATAGATGACTTCAAATTTCACGATCTTCGCCATACTTTTGCAAGTCATTTCATCATGCGCGGCGGGAACCTTAAAGACCTTCAAGAGATCCTGGACCACAAATCCATGACCATGACCCTCAGATATGCCCACCTTACTCAAGAGCACAAAAAGAAGGCGGTCAATCTCCTGAATGGACTGACCGCCTGTGGAAGGAAAAGCGATGACTGTCACAAAACTGTCACAACCTCAAATGCGCCACTTCATGCCACTCGCTAACCCCTTGAAATTTTAGCGCCCCCGACAGGACTCGAACCTGTGGCGCCGAGATTAGGAATCTCGTGCTCTATCCGCCTGAGCTACGGGGGCTTCCTCATGAAAACGCTTCATCCATAACATAGATGAGGATCTTCTGTCAATCCATCAGCCCATGTCTTGCAGCAATTCCTATTTCTATGATGATTGCCTTTGAAGTCCTATTGTCTATCTCCCAGCCAGGAAACTGTGCAACGAAGGAGTTGGGCGAAAAAAGACGCGCTCGCCACACTTGCCTTTTCCACTTCAAAATGAGAATAGCTGCTCGCCTCGATCATGAAGAAAAGCGCCGGCATTAAAGACTATATTTTGTAGGAAGGACGTTGCTTTCTTTTATGCCTGCCCGAGATCATGCCGATGAGCCAACCGCAAAACAACACGGCGGCGCCCAGGATGAACCATTTAATCTTCTGAGACATTTTAAGATTTTCATTTTCTTTGAGCAGCGTCTGGTTTGTCTCCTGCAGAGAAGTCAAGGCTGCCTTCGAAGAGTCAAGCTCCTCTTTTAACTTCAGGTAGTTGCTCGATCCGGATTTCAACTCTCCGTAACTTGATTCAAGCTTGGCGGCTTTGTCCATTAGCTCCTTTTCGCGTTGGATTAGATCGTTCTTTTCCTTCCCAAGGAGAGCGATTTGTTCTTTGAGAGCAGCGTTTTGGTTTTCCAGACTTCTCGATTGGAGCGACTCCGGCGAATCAGTTCCTAAGAAATGACTCTGCACCCACCCTTCTTTGGACTTGAATTGCGCGGTGACGATGCGGACCAGAGTCCAATCATTGCGCGGTTTCAAAACCTCCACAGGCGAATTGGGCTGGAGCAACGCAATGACTTTGCTTTGAGCGCTGGGACCTGAGCGGAGCGCAATTTCGTGAGCTTCCGAGACATAGGCTCTGGCGCTCCAGGCTTCAGCGCGAATAAACACAAGACTGGCGAACGCTGCAAACAGTATCATCAAGCGGCTTTTAGTCATGATCTGATCCACATATCCTTCCTGATTAATGTGTGACAATTCATCATGCGCTGGCGTCGGGTCAAAGCGGAGGGATTATAAATGCAGAGCAGGGCGCAAGCAAGGTAAAAACCAAGGCATTTTCTCATCTCTCCAGCCATGACTCCCGAGATCAATTATCCTTGCAGACTCTGGCGTTCTCTAAGTAGCAAGTAAGAATGCGCATGTTTTTGATGATCCTGGCGCAAAATTCTGCTGGGTTTCGCCCCTGTTTTCAATTACGATTAATGATTGATGCTGGACAAAGCCCTTACAGAAATCGTTCCCATATTCAGAAGATTATCGTGAGGCGTTACGCTTCGTTCATTCCCTTGAAGCGGGCGAGTCGCCTGGCGTCAATACTCAGTGGTGAAAAGGCGTGGATGGTCATAACCAAAGATCTTGTTGTTATGCGTCCATCCGCGAATGGCATCAATAATCCTGTAAAATGACAGGATCAAAACAGACGGCGGCGGCCATGCTTTACTTGAGACAGGCCGCCGTCTGGCTTGTGTGGGGAATGCATGCAGTTTATCCTCGGCGCAGCTCCTTTGGCTGCAGCACTCTTCGGCATTTATGCGACAAGCTTCTATAGCTATCTTCTCTTTCATGGCTTGGCGGAGGTTTTCAGCATAGTCATTGCCTTCAGCCTCTTCATGGTTGCCTGGAACGTTAGAAGAATGCTCCAGAGCCATTACTTGCTCTTCATTGGCATAGCCTACCTATATGTTGGAGGCGTCGATCTTCTCCATACGCTCGCTTACAAAGGGATGGGGGTCTTTGAGGAATATGGAGCGAATCTGGCCACCCAACTCTGGATTGGCGCCCGATATCTTGAAGCTCTTTCGCTTCTTTCGGCTACGGTTTTCCTCCGCAGGAAGATATACCCACGTCTCACCCTGACCGCTTACGGGGCGCTGACGGGATTTCTCCTGCTATCCATCTTCTACTGGAAAATCTTTCCGGATTGCTTCGTTGAAGGAGTTGGACTCACTCCGTTCAAGATTTACAGCGAATACGCCATCTGCCTGACTCTTCTCGCCACCATAGCTTTTTTGCTCTATAATTCAAAAGCTTTTGACAGCAAAGTGCTCATCCTCCTCATCGCATCCATACTATTAGCTATTTTTCAAGAGCTTGCGTTTACCACCTATTTCACCGTTTATGGGTCGTCGAATTTGATCGGTCATATTTTGAAAATCATTTCTTTTTATCTGATCTACAAGGCCATTATCGAAACGGGACTCATTACGCCATGCAATCTCCTCTTTCGGGATTTGAAGCAGAGCGAGGCTAAGTTTCGAAGCCTTTTCGACACGAACATCGTTCCCATAGCCTACTGCCATATGGATGGGAGTGTTCTCGACGCCAATGACGACTATCTCGAGCTTCTCGGCTATACGAGAGACGAGCTCAGACGAGGAGAGGTGCGATGGGATCAGGCGACGCCTCCCGAGTGGAAATTCATCGATGAGGAAGGACTCGATCGTCTGAGACGGAACGGGGTGTGCGCACCCCTTGAAAAGGAGTATTTGAGACGCGACGGGACGAGGGTTCCGGTGCTACTCGGGGCATGCCTTCTTCCCGGTGAATCCGAGCAGGTGGTCGCTTTTGTCGTGGACCTCACAGAACAGAAGAAGCTGCAGGAGGAGCTGCGCAAAGCAAGGGATCTGGCTGAAACACGGGCCGCGGAGCTGGAAGCGATATACAGCACCGCGCCCGTAGGCTTATGCGTCCTGGACATGAACCTCAAATATCAGCATGTGAACGACCGCCTTGCGTCGCTGAGCAAACGACCGGCTCTTGATCATCCGGGAAGAACGATTCGAGAGGTCATGCCGGAAGTTGCGGATTGTATGGAATCGGTTTGCAGGCAGTGCATTGAGACGGGAGAGCCGGTCCTTAATTTAGAAATTACGGCTCTTGATGAGCTCACAGGCATGAATAGCCTCTACTTGACCAGTTTTCACCCTCTTCGCGATGCTGGCGGATGCTCGAGCGGTATCAATATTGTCCTTCAGGACATCACCGAGCGCAAGAGAATGGAAGAGGCGCTTCGACTCGCCCGCGACGAGCTCGAAGCCAGGGTTGCAGAGAGAACGGCCGAGCTTGCGAGCGCCAACATGGATCTGAAAGCCAATTCGGCGAGGCTTGAAAGGCTCAATAAAGAGCTCCAGGAGTTTGCATTCATTGCCTCTCACGACCTTCAGGAGCCTTTGAGGAAGATCCAGACTTTCAGCACCATGATAGTTGACAGGTGTGAATCTTCGCTCGAAAACCAGGGTAAAACATACCTCATGAAGCTGACGGGCGAGGTAAAGAGAATGTCCGAACAGATCAGCTGCCTTCTTGCATACTCACGGCTTGCACAAGAAGAAAGCCTGTTCGAACCGACCGACCTGACTCTGGTGGCGAGAGAGTGCCTGCAGGAAATGGAGCCTCTCGTGATTGGGTCGGGAGGAGTAGTTGAGCTTGGAGATCTTCCGCTCATTGAGGCCGATCACAAGCAGATGCGCATTCTTTTCCACCACCTGATTGATAATTCCCTCAAATTCCGGTCCGAGCGCGAGAAGCTCGTGGTGAGAATCCGAGGCGAGGTGGAAGGCGAAGTCTGCCGCATCATCATTGAGGATAACGGCATCGGTTTCGAGGAGCGGTACGCCGAGCGCATCTTCAGACCCTTCCAAAGACTTCATGGAAGGAAGAGCGGATATGCCGGACTTGGGATAGGACTCGCCATTTGCCGAAAGATAGCATACAGACACAATGGCGCCATCACAGTCAAGAGCGCCCCTGGCAGCGGGGCGACTTTTACCGTCGCCTTGCCTCTGAGGCAGAAGTGAGGGCCGGCGCGAAAGAGAACCGTTACGCAGGAATTGTCCTGTTTGACCTTTTTCTGATCCTGTCGTAATCTTCTTCGTTGTTCAGAAGCTCCTAGTGGACCGTCAACTTTGAATTTTCAGGCAGCAGTCTTTTCCCTCTCCCTCAGGGAGAGGGGGCCCGCTTCCACCGGAAGAAACGATGTTGACGGT